>CAZDLZ010000039.1:0-25439 GCA_964506745.1 uncultured Methanotrichaceae archaeon
AAACGAATTGGCGTTTCCTTAAATAGAGGGGTCAAAATTGAGTCGGCGAAAACACCTGGAAAGGCCGCTTCAGCCGGAATCCAGCTTCACCAGGTCATCAGGCCCGACCGGCCACCTTCCTCCCGAACGCGTGCGAGCGTGCGGGGCCGTGTGACGTGCATCAATTCGAGGCAAGGTTAGCCCTTAGCCCCACAAAGATAGAATTGTGCCATGTTTCGGGGACTGTAATTCTATTAACAAATAAGAGATAATCAGTGCAAACCAACAATAGCCTTTAAATAGATTCATCTCCATACAAAGCCTGAATACTTTCTGTTCGCGCATTTCCTCTCAACAGAAATTCATCCCACATTTTGAGTGAAAACGCAAATCAGGTGAAATTAGCATGGGTCAAGGTACAGATCAACCGGTTATTGATCAAACCGGGAAGAAAAAGAATGAATTGGTGAATAAATCAGGGCGAATGGCCATATTGGAGGAGGACAAAGCAAGAGAAGCCCGCAGGTGGCAGCGTAAGAGGGAGACTATCAAACGGTTCGCGGGAACGAAATGAGATTGCATTGTGAATAGAACGGAAAAGCGGCGATCAGTGGCAAAATACTGTTTTATTCTCCCTCCTTTACCCGGATCCCCCCTCTTATTCATGCCAGCAGACATCCTCCTGGAGTTAGCCACCAGTCCGCTTTTTGCATGCTCATGCCATGGAGATAACAAAAGAAATATATATCGGATGTAACTATATGGTAATTGGTGAAGGGGCTTCCTGTACCGAACAAGACTGTAATCCCTTCTAAGATGCCCTTATCACCATTCACCCTTTTAGTCTCTCAGCCCTTCCATGGTCACGGAGAAGACCGCTTCGCCGTCCGGCAAGTTCGGTGAATCCACCAGGCGTGCAATACGCTTTTCGCCTTTGGACTTGCGCAGGTACATCCTGAAAGTAGATGTATGCCCCAGCACATGCCCGCCCACGGGCTTGGTCGGATCGCCAAAGAAGGTATCCGGCTTGCTCATAACCTGATTTGTCACCAGAATCAGGGCATTGTTCAGATCTCCAAAGCGCATCAGGTCGTGCAGATGCTTGTTGAGCTTCTGCTGCCTGTTGGCGAGAGTGCCGCGCCCTACATACTCCGCCCGGAAGTGGGCTGTCACCGAGTCGACTATGAGCAGGCGCACAGGGTATTCCGAGTCTCTGGCCTTATCCGCCAGGTCCAGGGCACTCTCCGCCAGAAGGATCTGGTGATTGGAGTTGAAGGCTCTGGCCACGCTGATGTTCTTCAAGAAATCTGCGGGATTGCGTTCCTGGCCGTCTGGCGCAGGTGGCAGGCCCTTCACCATCTGATCGATGCGCTCCGGCCGGAAAGTGTTTTCTGTATCGATTATGATAACCGAACCGTGTAAGCCACCCATTTCCGTAGGCAGTTGCACATTTATGGCCATCTGGTGGGCCACCTGCGTCTTGCCTGAGCCGAATTCACCGTACAGCTCCACTATGGACTGGGTCTCCATTCCCCCGCCCAGAAGTTCATTGAAGCTCTTGCAGCCGGTTGTGATCTTTCCTACCAGTTTTCTTCTCTCTAAGATTCTGTCTCCCGTCTCAAAACCGCCCACATCGGCCGCTTCCCGTGCCCCGGCAATGATCTTGGCCGCAGTCGCCTCTCCCACCTCTGCCGCGGCCACCAGCTCGCCTGGAGAGGCAACCGCTATTGCTTCTACGGAGCTAAAGCCGGCCTCGCGCAGCTTTTCCGCAGTGGCCGGACCCACACCCGGCAGATCTTCCAGTAATTTTATCGGCATCTTCCCAGTTCCTTAGAATCTTCCTCAAATTGAGAGTAAAGCAGATGTTCTTTAACAACGTTACCCAGGCGGAGCGAAAGTAATCCTGGTGCGCCATCCGCAAGATAGCTCTAATTCTTCGTTCCAACCGCTTTTGGCCAGGGCATCGATCAGATCTGCTTTGTAGCCAAGATCCAGGGTCTGCAAGAGATCGACATGATCGGCCCAGAGAGCTACTTTGATGCGCCCAGTCTCATCGGATATGTAGATATTGGCCACTCTTCCGGCTTTTCCGTCATCCCTCTGGAACTCCCGCACCTCTCCCAGACCCGTCACAAAACCGGAAACGCTGCAGATCATGCCCGGTTTGAGGTCGGCTATCGGCGTCATCTTCTCTGAGAACTGCACAATTTTGCTGCTCTTCTGAATTGTGCTGTAGCTTCCCGTCTGGATCTCCAGCGATCCATACCTCTCCCGGCATGAGCCGTTCATGACCTCAATTGTCTCACCCTTATCGAGCGGCATGGCCGCCTGCGCGTCCCAGAGGGTAAGCCTGATCTTGCCCGTCTCGTCTCCCAAAAGCACTGTGCGTACTTGCCCCTGTCCTCCGTCTTTACGCAGAAAATTCCGAATCTCACCCGGATCCACAACGACGCCCAGGAAGCTGACCTCGCCCATGTCGCTCTTAATCTCTGCAATCTTGTAGGGCTTTGTCCTTGGTGTTATGTCGAGATCAACCTCCTCGATGCCCCCGCCTCTGCCCAAGGTAACCTCGGTTCCCGCGTAGCCCTCCTTGGCCAGACCCCTCACCTTGAGGCATTGGTCCACTTTAAGATCTCCGGAACGCACCAGCTCTACTGTCTCATCCCAGAGAGCCACGCGCAAGGATCCAGTCTCGTCGGCCAGGGTCAGGTTGGCGACCCGGCCCATGGACCCGTCCGAGCGGGGGAACTCGCGTATCTCAGAGATCGCGAGCACCCGGCCCGTGAAGGTGACATTTCCCGTCTCAGGCCGGATGCTGCCAATCTTGGTCAGCACCTCGGATGCGCCCAGGTCCCGGGCCACGAGCAATGCCGCCGTCCTGCCATCGCATAGACCCGCCATGAGGGCTACCTTTTCCTCGACTCTCGCCTGGAAATCCTCCGGTGTTATCTGATCTGCCAACTGCCGGTAAATCTCCTCTACTTGCTCGTCCATTCCCGATCATCCATGAACTTTATAGCGCTCTTCCAGATACTTCAAGTAAGGTGCATGGCAGGAGGCCAGGAAAGCATTACAGACAGTTGCCGGATCTCCATCTGCTGCAACCGCTCCGTCCTCAATGAGCATGGCCCGGTGGGAGATCTCCTTGACGAAATCAACATGATGACTTACCAGGATTATAGTGGTGCCGAGCTCAGAGTTGATCTTCTTAATGGCGTTGGCGACCTCACGCATGGTGATGGGGTCGATATCACCGAAGGGCTCATCCAGAATCAGAATCTTGGGCTTGGCCGCCAGGATGATAGCTAAAGATGCCCTCACCAGCTCTCCGCCGCTCAGTTGCTCGGGCAGCTTCCACATGACTTCTTGATCAAGAGAAATCAGATCAAAGATCGGCTCAGCATACTTGCGAGCCTCTGTCATCGGAAAACGTGGAAACAGATCTTTGAATATGTCTCTGGTCAGCCCCAGTGACTCAAGAGCGGCTTTGGCGTCCTCTTCCGACATATCCGTCATTGCATAAATGACATCAAGCACCTTATCGCTTATGCCCAGCTCCTCAGCTACAGCCCGGGCATGGTCAATCACATCGTTGCCCTTGATGCCCATTTTATAGGCAATCTGATCGAGAATTGTCTCACCGGCATAAAGAGCAAACTCCTGATACATGATGCCTAGAGTTCGGCGAACATTCATTCTGTCGGGCGAGTAGGCAACCAGGTCTATCCACTTATCACCATAACGGTAGCATACACTACCTTCGTCCGGCAATTTCACGCCCTGCATGATCTTGAGAAGTGTGGTCTTCCCTCCACCACTGTTGCCGATGATGGATGTAATCTCGCACTCATTTATATCGAAGTTGAGGTTCTCCATTCTAAGGACATTCAGGATCTCTCCTGTGCAAACCTGGCAGCTTCTCTTCGATAAACCTCTAACCTTAATAAGAGGCTGGGCATTGGGCCAGGATGCCAGAGGCACCATCTTTCCAATCCCTGCCATAAACCGGTCCAGGATCTCCCTAGGTTTTCCATCAGCGACGATCTTCCCCTTCTCCAGCCAAATCAGTCTATGTGCCAGATACTCATGAATCTCGGGCAGATGTGATACGATGATTATGGTCAGATCCAGCTCCTTGTTCACGTTCTTGATGGCATCCAGCACCTCTTGCTTGGTAGCCGGACAGGCCATAGTAGCCGGTTCATCCAGCAGCAATATTTTGGGCTTTTTTGCCAGTTGCCTGGCTATGAGCAGCCTCTGCTTCTCTCCACCGCTGAGGATGGTGGCCAGATGTTGTGCTTTTTCTCCCAGGCCCACCAGCCGCAAATAGTACATGGCCTCCTGATACAGCTCATCATAGTCTGCGTCCTCAGGAATAGGCAGAGCCTCATAGCCGGTCTCCCTGGCTTTAACTCTTCGTACCACGTTTTTAAGGGCAGTCTCTGTCCATAGTGCGAAATCTCTTTGCAGATGTATGGCAGTTACTGCCATCTGCGACCTTTTCACCTCGTCCCCTGAATCGGGTGTGATGGTCATGCCATCCAGGAGTATCCTGCCGGAATCAAAGCTTTCCATGCCTCTCAGGATCTTCATGAGGGTGCTCTTGCCCCCCCCACTCTTTCCCACAAATCCCAAGATCTCACCGGGCCTGGTGGTGAAGCTGACATTTTCAAGAGCTACAACATCTCTGTCCTTCACCCTGTATGTCTTGGACAGATTTTCAATCTGGAGCAAAATAAAAACCTCCTACCTTACCTTAGTTCCCGTTTCCACAAATTCACGAGGCTGGAGCAACACGACCTTGCCGTCTGCATCTGCCGCCAGGATCATGGCTTGCGACTCGACGCCAAAGAGCTTGGTAGGTTTGAGATTAGCTAAAACAACCACCTGCGTGCCTACCAACTCCTCAGCCGAGTACGCCGCTGCAATGCCTGCCACCACCTGACGAGTCTCGCCTCCTATATCTACCTGAAGCTTGAGCAGCTTTTTTGAGCCCTTAATGGGGCTTGCTTCCTTAATTTCACCGATACGTAAGTCTAGTGATCCGAACTCCTCAAAAGAGATCTCGCCCTTCTTCTCGGCTTTTTCTTCCGCTGCCTTCCCCTTGATTTCGGCTCTTTCCACCCTATCTTTGAAGATTCCGTCCAGCTCTTTGACAAAAGCCTCTTCCATGCGTGAGAATAGGATCTCGGGAGTGCCGAGCCGGCCATCTTCCGCCAGAGGAAGCAAAGCCTCATGAAATTGCTTTTCCGCTACGTCTCCCTCCAGGCCCAGTTGTTTCCAGGCATTTTGCATTTTGGAGGGCATGATCGGCTCCATGAAAATGACCAGCGCCTTGGCGATCTGCAGACAACTTCTCAGCACCGCTCCGGCTGCTGCTTTATCGCTCTTAACCAGCTTCCAGGGAACATGGCTCTGGAAGTAGATATTGCCATAGTCCGCAAGAGTCATAACGCTATCTGCGGCCTTCTTGAACTCATATCCTTCCAGGCCAGATACGACCTCATTTAAGGTCTGCTTTATCCTGGCAGTAACCTCTTGGTCTATCTCCCCCAGAGGGACTCTGCCCTCGAAGTTCTTCACTGTGAAAGTCAGGGTGCGATTGATGAAGTTTCCAAAAGCTCCTACCAACTCGGTGTTTACCTTATCTGCAAAGATCTTCCAGGCGAAGTTGACCTCCTTGTTGTGAGCGGTGTAGCTGGCCAGATAGTAGCGCAGCAGATCGGGATGCAGGCCCTTTTCCAGGTAATCGTCTTTGACCCAGATGACATTGCCCCGTGATTTGGAAAACTTCTTGTCATCGATCTTCAGCATGCCGCTGGCCACCACTGCGGAAGGTAGGTTGTACCCGGCTCCTTTGAGCATAGCCGGCCAGAAGATGCAGTGATGGTAGACGATGTCCCCGCCAATGAAGTGTATGATCTTGGCATCATTCTTCCAATAGCTTTGCCAGTCCCGCCCGTTCTTGGCACACCACTCCTCGGTGAAGGCAATGTAGCCTATGGGCGCATCTACCCAGACATAGACCACCAGATCGTCATGTCCGGGAAACTTAACGCCCCAGGCCATATTGCGGGTTATGCACCAGTCCTTGAGTTCCTGGCGGACCCATTCCATAGCGTAATTGCGAGCAGATGTCGTCCCACCCAATGTTTCAAGATAGGAGAGAAGAAAATTCTTGAACTGCGAGAGCTTAAAGAAATAATGAATTTGCCTCCGATACTCGGCCTTTCCGCCGCAGACCTTGCAGAATGCATTTTTTATCTCCCCCGGCTCCAGATGGCGACCGCAGCCCATGTCACACTCATCGCCGCGAGCAGGCTTTCCGCAGTAGGGACACTCTCCCTCCACATACCTATCCGGCAAGAAACGATCGCATTTGGGACAGAAGGCCAGCTCAATTTCCTTGGAATAAACGTAGCCGCCGTCCATAAGGGCTCGGACCATCTCTTGCGTGCGATTGTGACAGGCGGGGTCGTCGGTATCACCGAAGAAATCGAAGTTGATGCCCATCCCTTTGAAGACTTCGTCAAAGTGCTGGTGATACATAGCCACGAGCGCTTTGGGCGTCATCCCCAGGCCTTCGGCATTGACCACGATGGGAGTTCCGTGGGCGTCCGAGCCGCAGACGAAGAGCACATCTTTGCCCATCTTTTTCAATCCTCTAACAAAGATGTCCGCAGGTACATAGGTTCTTAAATGGCCTAAATGACAGGGGCCATTGGCATAGGGTAGGCCGCAGGTTACAAGGATAGGCGATGACAATCTAGAACACCGTCTCTGCTTATGATGAAACAGGCAGATATAGGTTTCCCAGCCAGAGGTCTCGCTGGTTCCTCTGAAAAAGAGCCTGGATAAAATGTATATATAACATTGGAGAAAATAGAATTAGAGATAATAGATATAACGGGGTATCAGATGAGATTAATTGTTATAGCCCTTTTGCTGGCTTTGGCCTTAGGCACGGCCCAGGCCTCGCCGCTGCATGGCAGCAATGGAAATGCGACCGCAGTGATATTCAGTGCGAGCAGGACACCTCTGGAAGTTGAGAACGCCACACAGGAGATCTTAAAGGTCGATGTCGGCCTTATAGGTGCTGAGAATGCCACATATCAACTGGTGGATGACCATAATAATATTTACCCGGCCGGCCTGTACAAGCCGCTATCCTCCGGAAAGCAGCTTGTTTACTTCCTGGTCCCCATAGATAGCCTCTTCAAGCTCATCAATGTGACGCCCTTGGATGGTGTGCCCATTTACATCAACTGGTGGGCGACACCCAAAGGCAGCAACGAAAACCTGATAGTAAGGTATTATGGAATCACCGACTGGCTGATCAATCCCGATGAGCAGGCGTTAGTATTTCAGGTCCGCGTGCAGAATAACGGCACTCAGAACCTTACTGTCAGTCCGGAAAACTTCACATTGCTCGACCAGTGGTTCTGGCCCTATCGTCCCGCTTTGGGTTTTGATCAGGAGAACATCAAGCCGCAAGAAGCCACATCCGATCGTGTCTTGTTGGGATTTACCGGAGTCTCTCTTGTGAGCAGACCAGCAGCTCTGGCCTATGATTATATGACATCAAACCAGATCATCATAGATTTTGATAAGGACTACGTGCCGCTCTCAGACGAGATAGTCTACGGCGCAAATGCTACTAAGAGCGCCGCCCCTGTAGAGCCTTTACCTGCCGTAGCACCGCCCTCCTCGGAGCCGACCGCACCTAGCGTGGCCGTGAATTCTCCCGCCAAAGAGAATACAACGACCAAGATCAGCTCCATCAAGGAAAAGGTAGCTGCCAGCCAGGCGCGTCTCGCAGCCACGAAAGAGAGTCTCGATAAAAAGACACCGAGTTCAAATGAGTCAACAGGCACATCAAGCAATGCCTCGGATAGCTCATCGAGTATTTCCGCCTAGCTTGAGGAGCAGCTCTTCGAGCTGATTGCCTGCAACCCGGAAATCTCCCGGGTATTTCTTTTTGATAAAACACCCAAAAGAATATATCATAACATTGGAGGTATGTTATAGATGAGATGGCTGGCTCTGGTATTGTTTATGATCCTATTACCGGGAATCGCCCAAGGTTATCCTCTGCAAATGAGTAACGGTGTCGTCAACTGCACCATCTTCGGCTCCTTTAAGGACCCCGGATTTTCGGGGACCACTTATTCCGATTCATATTCCGTTCTGGTAGTAGACATGCGCCTGACCAGAATAAACGAGAGCAATAAAGAGACAATTCGGGCTGCCTATAGCCTGACTGATGGGAACGACAGGGTTTTTCAGACCAGTACTCAGAATATTAAAGAACTACAGCAGGGCCGACGGCTTATTGGCTTTGTCGTCCCCAGGGAGACTATTGCCAAGAGCCTGACAATAGATTTGTCCCAGGACAAGACAGGAGGAGAGCAGTTCTCACTTCGTTTTCCCGAGCTTGTCAACTCCAGCAACACAAATGTGACCTTGCTCTATTATGGAGTACTTCGGTCCGGTATCTCCTCCAATAAGAAGACGATCGAATTAGATGTAGGGGTAACCAATAACGGCACAAAAAAGCTTGTTCTTGAGGCCAGTAACTTCACATTGAAGGATCAGTGGGGTTGGAAGTACGCGAGCAAAGAATATGACGACTATGGAAGGAAGGGCATGTCTGGAACGGTGCTGGTGCAAAATGAGACCATTAGATCCAGGCTGATATTTAGCTTTGTCTCGCCACTTAGCAGACCGGTGGAGCTGGTCTACATGTATTCCAATAACAGCTCACTGACAATGAATATTGATTTCGAGGGGGGCCTTGTCTCTAACATCCCGAATACGAAGGGCTGCATTGATTGTGAGGGGGCGAAGGAAGATGCCTCCAGCCTGGGCGGCTCCATCAAAGCCACCAAAGCTCGTCTGGCCAAAGTCAAGAAATTAAACAGCACATCCGAGAGCGCTCCCAAAGGTAGAGACGAGCTTTGAGGAGAGCGGTATGGCTTTTCCCCCCGGCATCTTCTTTCCTTCTGTTTTCTCTGCCCTCCTAATAATTGCACTTGGAAATACAGACGTACAGACCTAATATTTATATCAGTTGAGGGGATGTGAAGGTAATCATGGCTAAGGACTTTGCAATTACCATTATCGCGATGCTGGCGACGATATATATTGCGCCGGCAATGGGTGAATCGGCACAATTCTGGTCCGATCAGGCAAATGAGTACTTCATCTCAGAGGATTTTGAAAAAGCGGCCGCAAGCTATGACAAGGCTTTGGAGCTGGAGCCGAACAGCACCGCACTGTGGAATAACAAGGGAAAAGCTATGGCTAACCTGGGCAGCATTGCGGATGCAATCTATTGTTTCAATAAATCGCTCGCAATCAACTCCTCGAATCCAGAATCTCTAAATCTGTTAGCATTATCGATTTCCCAGGGATTGAAACAATACGGCGAGTCAATTGCCATCTTCGACCAGATCCTGTCGGCAAATCCCTCTTATTTCGATGCCTGGATTGGAAAAGGCATGGCTCTGGCCAATGAAGGCAGCCTTTCCGGCTCTCTGGAATGCTTTGACAAAGCCACCCAAATCAAGCCCCAAGATCCTACCGCCTGGAATAACAAAGGTGTCGTTCTGCGGGAAATGGGAAGATATCAGGATGCTTTGATCTGTTTCAATAAAGCGCTCACCATTGATTTTTCCAATGAACCTGCCCGGCAAAACCGCGAGCTGACCCTGCAAGACATGGATCAACAACCGCAGTCAGCTCCAAGTATGAGCACGGAAAATATGCTGTGAATACCTTAAAATAAATGATCGACAATCATCGATCAGAGGTGTTGGGATAAGTGCATAAGCAGATCTGTCTGATGATCGTGGCAACGGCTTTGATTTCCGGAGTGCAGGGGATGCCCCAGGGCTTTGATGCAGCCATGAACAACGCCGGCCAAAAGGATATCGTCACCGTCAAGAATTATGATACCGGCGCATCATTGACCGAGGCGTACACTGACATCGAGCACCTGGTGAGAAATACCCAGGTCAATACAGGAGCCTTTGGGACGAAATCTGCAGCATCTAATTCCAATGGAGCGGACACCGGAGGCCAGAACTTCAGCCCCGCGGGCAGCTTCGCAGGCGGTCTTGAGGCCAGCATCAACTCCAATGTCATAGGCAAGGCTTACATCGCCTGGCAATCATTTGATCCGATCAGCTCCGGCAAGGGCCGCCATCAGCTCCTGGGCCGCAGCGTGGAGGAACTGACTGGAGTATTCTCCATTGAGAAGTTCATACAGCTCTGGTCCGGCAGCCGTCCCGGTGAGATCAGCGTAGACTGGCTGCCCTGCACTTGAACCACGAACTTTTTTTGATATATCGGCGAAGCTTGGAGAAAAGGCAATACGAGTGCGAATTTTAACTTTATTATTTTTCATACACTATTATCAAAAAGAAAGTTATTAATAGCCAGCCGATGAACCAACTGTTGCATCGGGGGGATTATTGCTCTGGAGATTCTGATTAAGAGATCGGCGCGGCGCAAAAAGACCATCCAGGCCAGGATGGTGGGAGGAAAGATGGAGGTTATGGCACCGGCCTCGATCTCAGACGCCGTTTTGCAAGGTCACATAGAAAAGCTGCGCTCTCGACTGGAGAAGCGGGTCTATCCGAAAGATGATGCCCATCTACATGAAAGAGCCAGCTTTCTGAATAACAGATACTTCCAAGGACTTCTGACCTGGAACAGCATTCAGTACTCCTCAAACCAGGAGCGCAGGCGCGGGTCATGCAACTGTACCGCCCGCACCATTCGCATCAGCAGCAAGTTGGCCAATCTTCCCCAATGGGTCGAGGACTATGTAATTGTGCACGAGCTTGCCCACCTTCTTGAACCCAACCACGGCAAGAGGTTCAAGGCACTGGTGCATAGATACCCTCTGGCAGAAAGAGCCATTGGATTTCTCATGGCAACCGAGACCGTATAGCCTATCCTTCCCGCAAGCCTGCAAGCCTGCAAGCCATTACTTTGGCCTTAATTTTCGCCATTTATTTATATCCCTAAGACCCTGACGAAGGATGCTGTAATTAGAGGTTAGACGATGAAAAATTTCCTTATTTTTATCGCGCTTGTTATCCTGCTGGCGTCTTTGGGTGGCGCGGATACGAAGAGCGGAGAGCAGAACAGGAATAACAGTTCACTTATTTCCAGGGATTTGCTCTTCGGCAATCCGGATAGGGTCACTACCAGAATCAGCCCCGACGGCTCATGGCTCAGCTTTCTGGCCCCGAAAAACGGAGTGCTCAATGTTTGGGTGGGGGCGGCAAATTCACCTGAGAGCGCAAAGCCTGTGACCAATGACACCTATCGCGGCATTAGAAGCTACACCTGGACTTACACCAGTCAGCACATCCTCTACCTGCAAGATGCGAATGGAGACGAGAACTGGCGCATTTACAGCGTTGATCTTCGCAGCGGCAAGATCTTAGATCTCACGCCGTTCCCGGGTGTCCGGGCCGAGATCAGGGCTATTAGCCCCAAGCACCCCAATGAGGTCATCATCGGCCTCAATAAGCGTGACCCTGAATATCATGATCTCTACAGGCTCAATATTGAGACCGGCGACATGACACTAATCCTGGAGAATAAAGAATTCTCCGGCTTTGAGATTGATGACGACTTCAATGTGAGGCTGGCAAGCAATATGACGGCAGACGGTGGAAGCGAGGTATTCAGACCTGCCGAAAACAAGATATGGGAGCCATTCATGAAGGTCGAGATGGAGGATGCTCTCACCACCGGCTTTTCCGGATTTGACAAAAGCAATAACCTCATTTACCTGATCGATAGCAGGGGCAGAAATACTGCGGCCCTTTATGCCCTCAATCTGGACACGAAAGAGAGTACTTTCCTGGCTGAAGACCCCAAATCGGATCTCACGAGCATGATGGTTCATCCCACGGAAAAAAATGTGCAGGCGGTGGCATTTTACTACGATCGGATACAGTGGAAGATCCTGGACCCATCCATTCAGCAGGATATCGATTTGCTGCGCGGTGTGGAGAAAGGGGACATGACGGTGGTAAGCCGCAGCCTGGACGACAGTGTATGGATTGTCGTCTACACCAAGGACAATGGACCGGCACGCTACTACCGTTATGACCATGAGAAAAAATTGACATATTTCCTCTTTACGGACAGAGAGTTGCTGGCTGGTCTGCCGCTGGCCAGAATGGTTCCTGCCGTCATAAAATCGCGCGACGGCATGGACCTGGTCTGCTATTACACCTTGCCTCTGAAGAGCGACGAGAATGGAGACGGACTGCCAGAAAAGCCGCTGCCAATGGTTTTGTATGTTCATGGCGGTCCCTGGGGCCGCGACTACTGGGGCTTTGATTCCATTCACCAGTGGCTGGCCAACCGGGGCTACGCTGTCTTAAGCGTCAACTTCCGCGGCTCCACGGGTCTTGGCAAGAGTTTTATAAATGCAGGAAACCTGGAATGGGGCAGGAAGATGCATGATGACCTCATCGATGCTGTGAACTGGTCTGTGCAGCAAAAAATTGCAGACCCTGAGAAGATTGCCATCATGGGAGGAAGCTACGGAGGCTATGCTGCTCTCGCTGGCCTGACCTTCACACCAGGGACCTTTGCCTGCGCCGTGGACATTGTGGGCCCCTCCAACCTGATAACGCTCCTGGAGACCATTCCACCCTACTGGAAGCCGGAGATAGAACAGTTCACCAAGAGGGTGGGCGATTTCCGGACTGAGGCTGGCAAGAAGCTGCTGGTGGAACGCTCACCCCTCAATCATGTGGATAGAATTGAGCGGCCCCTGCTCATAGGCCAGGGAGCCAACGATCCTCGTGTCAAGCAGAATGAGTCGGACCAGATCGTCAAAGCCATGCAGGCCAAGGGGCTTCCTGTGACCTACGTGCTCTACGGCGACGAGGGTCATGGATTTGCGAGGCCCGAGAACAGGCTCTCTTTCTATGCCATAGCCGAAGCGTTTTTGGCTGAGCATCTGGGCGGCAGCTTCCAGCCCATCGGCCAGGATTTTGCAGGATCTGATCTGACTGTGCCAGCCCGAGCAGGCGATGTTCCGGGCCTGGGCCAGCCTCTGGGAGAGGGAGCTTAGATTTCTATTTTTTTCAATTTTTTGGATGGAATCATCTCCAGAGGCGCGGGCGATGGCCTCCAGGGCAGGTGAGATTTAGGCTTGTCGTTCATGATGGGCTATCTCCTCCATTCAGCCAGTTGTTGCTCAACCTTGGCCGCAAATGGGCTTTCGATCTGCCTGTAAATTTCGAGGGCAGTTTCTGCATTCCTGATAGCTTCGGGATGCTTGCCGATTTTGTAGAGGGCCAGACTTGAATTGAATAGAGCGTTTCCTTCGCCCCTTCTGTCTCCGATCTCACCGAAAATGGCCAGCGCTTGCTCGTAGTACTCGATGGCCTTGCGGGCGTCGCCCAGGGCGGCGTAGGCGCTGCCCAGGTTGCCCAGAGCATTTCCTTCGCCCCTTAGGTCCCCGATCTCGCGGGCTATGGTCAGGTGCTGCTCGTAGTACTCGATAGCCTTGCGGACGTCGCCCAGGTCGGCGTAGGCATTGCCCAGGTTGCCCAGAGCATTTCCTTCGCCCCTTAGGTCCCCGATCTCTCGGGTGATAGCGAGCGCCTGCTCGTAGTACTCGATGGCCTTGCGGGCGTCGCCAAGGGCAGCGTAAGCCAGGCCCATGTTGCCCAGATCAGCTCCCTCTTCCCTCCTGTCCCCGATCTCGCGGGCAATGACCAGAGCCTGCTCGTAGTACTCGATGGCCTTGGGATAATCAGCCAGGAATATATTGATCTTGCCTAACCCAGCCAGAGAATCAGCCACCCCTTTTTTATCTCCAACATTTCGGGATATCTCCAGGCTCTGCGAAAAGAGCTGGATCGCCTGAGGATATTCATCCAGATCAGTTCGAATATCTCCCAGACGCCGCACAACTTCGGCCAGTGCCCGATCCTCACGCTCACCTCTCTTCAGTTCGAGGTAATCCCTGACAAGTCCCTCCAGAGCCCCGGCTCGCACCATCTTCTCTTTTCGGCTCAAACTGGAAACACTCGCATCCCGGAAGGCCATCTGCTCTACTGCAGAGACTATCCTTGCCTCTGGGACGAACTCGAACACACCGCTGCGCCATCCCCAAAAGTCGGGCGCCCCCCTGGCCAGCCGGGTCAGGGCATAATCCGGCAGCCAGATGAGAAGAGGAACCGAGAAGGATTTTGGAAAATTGTCGCGGGATTGGTTTAGCTCATCCAGAGCGGGAGCGGATCCATTTGAAGGTATGGACTGCTCAAAGCCAAAGACCAGGATGGCCCTTTTCCCTTGACCTTCTTCTGCCCCATTCCGCTCCAATTCCTGCAGGACTGCCCTTCTCAGGCTCTCCACAGGCCCCAACAGATCCACCCGGACGATGTTCGCCTCACCTGCCAGCATATCCTTCAGCCTGGCGAGCAGTTGTCGGCTTTGGACCGGCTGATTGCATTTGACAAAGCCCAGGCGAAAGCTCTCCGCCATTTTGATAAGGCTGGCCATTCGGAGGAGAATCTCCTGGTTTTCAGCGGAGATCTCGGCAGCATCTTGAAACAAAGACCATCCGGTCGGGCTTAATCCAATTTCCGCCTTCACAGGCAATTCATCCGACTTTTTTGACTTTTTCCCAGGCATTCTTGAACTCCGAGAGCTCTCTTACTGCCGGATGGACATCGCACCAGCGGTATCCGTTCATGTACTCAAGCACTATCAAGTTGTAGAGCATGGCCTGGTGAGATGCATCATTTTTCACCTTCTTGGTTACGGCAACATCAACAAGAAGCCCAAAAAACTCATCCGGAACCGAGCGCCCATACTCATTGATCAGTGAGTTAAATGCTCTCTCTGCCAGATCTTGAGCGAGGGGAAGCTTTCCGCCTCTTGCCTGGCCCAGCTCAATGGTGTAGCCAAGCAACCGCACAAAATCCCTCAGCATTCCCCCGCTTTTCTCTGCCAGAAAATCCACGACTCCCTTTTCGAATATCAAATCAACATCTATCCTTTTTTTTGCCACAGAATTAAGAAGATCGACTCCATGTCCGCAGACTGAACCATCCATCTCCTCGACTTTGATCATGGGCAAAATTCTGTAATTTGGAAAGGCTCCAGCCAGTTGGGTGGCTTTTAGTGAATAGAACATGGATATAGGAACTGTGTAGACGATATGCGCATCCAGCGCCTTGAGCTGCTCGGCATGATCCAGATAGAGCGCATCATGTGTCGTCCTCTTCGTCTCTTCATCCAGCACTCGCAGCACTATGCGATCCAGATTGTCGATGATGAACACCAGATCACAATAGCCTTTATTCTTGATTTCGGGAAGAGCAGCGTGGATAAACTCATTGATTCTCTCAATCAAAGGATAAATCTGTGGGTCCATTTTGAGGCGAATATCCTTTCTGATCTCATGGCCTGTCTTGATCTGGCCGGTAATGCGGGCCAGCAACTTGGCTATCATGGGAAGAGGAACAGGTGACTTCAAGCCTAACTCAAATTCGGTCTTAAGTTCCGCTTCCATTTTCGCTTCATCCTTCCACCCATAGATCACTTCAGCAAACCACATCATTATGCCTCTGGAAAGGCGCTCGTCAATTGCAATTCCTTTCTCAGAGAGCGTGCGCTCCAGCCGTTTGATGATGGAAAGCAAAAGATCTGTGTAGACCAGATCGCCCATATCGATATCTTCATCGGCTGCAAAATAGACTACCAGGAAATTTTCCCGTTCCAGCCGGTCTGCCAGACGAAGCAGCTCAGTGGACTTTCCGCAGCCTCTGTGCCCGCTGATCAATTGAATTGTTGATCTGCTCGATCCCTCAATTCGCTGAGCCAGCAGTCCCACCACATCGGTGTCGCCTCTGGCACTTGTGCAGTCAACCCAGCGGGGATCGCCGCTGGGCAGAGGTTCGAGGAGCACGGCATTATAGGCATCCCTCAAATTAGTGGCAGGAGGATCCATGGACATCATGAACAGATTTTGCCCGGTCTTTGTATAAATATTACTATGACCGGTGATGAGCAGGTATGGGATCTATGTCAATTTCCGCAACTCTTGGGCGTCACGGCGGTGAAAAATGATCATTCTTCGTCCAGAGCCGCAAGGTATCGGCTCATAACGCATACCGCATCCTCTGGCCCCATCTGTTCGAACTGCTCGCAAGGAGTTCCCTGGTAGCAGGGCAGGTGGTGGATGGTGCAAACGGCCCTTTCTTTTTCGCAGTCTGCTTCAAATACAAGATGTGGGCACATCTTCCCCGCGGGCTTGAAGATCATGGCTTCTCTGTCATCGGGATTCACGCTGCCGTCTGCCAGAATGCTGGAAGGGTTGACGATGAAGATGTCCAGATGAAGGCAGCATTGGCCGCAGCGCAGGCAGATCATGGTCGCAAGTGAAAGGTGGGAGCGTCTTTATTAATTATAATTGCGATTGGTAGTAGCATGAAAATTCTAGTGCCCCTGGCAGAGGGCTTCGAGGAGATCGAAGCGGTAAACGTTATCGACATCTTGCGGCGAGCCGATGTGAAAGTCGTCACTGCGGGATTAAAGGAAGGCGCAGTGGTTGGCTCTCACAAGATCAAAGTGCTGCCGGACACCACCCTGGATAAAATCGACAACCGGGACTTTGACGGGCTGGTCTTGCCGGGAGGCGCACCGGGCTTTATCAATCTGGAAAACGATGAGCGCATCCTGAAGATAGCGCGGGAGATGGACAAGCAAGGAAAGCTCGTGGCGGCGATATGCGCGGCACCATCGGTTCTCATCAAGGCCGGCGTTTTGCAGGGCAGGCGGGCCACAGTCAGCCCATCCGGAAAAGCTCAGGTGGAAGCGTGCGCCTGCTTCAGCGAGGAGCGGGTGGTGGTGGACGGCAACCTGGTTACAAGCCGCTCGCCTGGAACCGCCCTGGAGTTTGCCCTCAAGCTGGTGGAGGTGCTGGCGGGAAAGGAGAAGATGCAGATGGTAAAGGCGCAGACGCTGGCGATGTGCTGGGGAGACTGAGAGAATCCTCAGAGCTGGCTCTTCGCCCGGCAATGAGCGAGAAAACGGAATTATGCAATCTCAACCTCCTCTTGCACCTCTAGTACAGCGAGGCCGGAATAAACCAATGTTTAGGGTTCCTCGCTGTTTTGCGTGGGTAATAGAATAATCGAGTCCTCTGTGAGTCCTCCGTGCGCTCTGTGTCTCTGTGGTGGTAGTCCGTAAACCATTGGTTATAACCAGTGGCTAACGACGTCTTCACCACAGAGGCACAGAGTTCACAGAGAACGCACAGAGCGACTAACTAACAATTGGAAAAACATAGTAACCAGAGGTTAGCAACTGGATGTAGCGAAGAGCCAAATAATTCATGTGCCCGCGATACGTGGAAATCCCGAAAGAAATTATAGGATTTTTGGAATTGGCCCGCTATTCCCTGGATTGTTTGATAATTATGTTGCAAATTTAATCAATCATTGGCAATCAACTACGGATAATCGCGTCCAAGTACTTGAAGATGCTCTTGAGCTTCTTGGGCTAACCTGTAAGGTAGAAGCTAAGGCAGTTGACGACACTCAGGTAGAATTGCTTGTTGGTCGTCTTCCTAAAGGCTCTGCTGGCAGTTCAAAGGACTTAGTGAGCATTGCTGATGTAGGATTCGGTGTATCACAGGTTTTGCCTGTTGTTGTTGCTCTTCTAACAGCAGAGCCAGGCCAGCTAGTCTACATTGAGCAGCCCGAGATTCACCTTCACCCCAAAGCCCAGATAGCCATGGCTCAGATCCTGGCAGATGCAGCCAACCGTGGAGTCAAAGTTGTAGTGGAGACCCACAGCTCCCTTTTGCTCTTGGGTATTCAATCTCTGGTGGCGGAAGGCAAGCTTGCACCTGAGATCGTCAAATTGCACTGGTTCAAGAGGAGGCCAGATGACGGCGTTACCGAAGTATCCAGCGCTGATTTGGACGAGGCGGGTGCCTTCGGTGACTGGCCCGAGGATTTCGCCGATGTCGAGCTGAGTGAGCAGAGTCGCTACATGGATGCTGCTGAGCTGCGTTTGAGGAACAAATGAGCCTCAAAGCTTCGAAAAGACTGATTATCGATGCCGATGTTGCCCAAGCTGCCGGTGGAAAGGATGCAGTCTATCCAAAGCCGAAACACTGCAGAGACTTTCTGGAAGCTGTCAGGGTAATATGTCATCGAGTAGTCATGACCGATGAAATCAAGAAAGAATGGAACGACCATCAGTCAAATTTCACAAGAACATGGCTTTATAAAATGTTTGGAGCAAGAAAAGTCGTATTCATAGACGATGCAGCAAATCCGGATCTTCGTCGCAAGATAATGAGTTCTGCCCATTCGAAGAAGGATTGCGTGGTAATGATAAAAGATGTCCATCTGCTGGAAGCTGCATCGGTTACTGATAATTCTATCATTTCCATGGATGAAACGGTTCATGATCTATTCAAAGATGTCTCTTCAAAGGTAGGCGAAATAAGAACAATTCTCTGGACCAATCCAGATAGAGATTATGAAGAAAAAATAAGATGGCTCGAAGAAGGGGCTGAACTTAAAGAGAAATGGAAGCTTGCCTGGCATGAGGCCATCCATAAATGAAAGAGCCGAGCTGGCAGAAAGACCTAAGTCAGAGGCTGTGGCTGCTTGCCCTCCGGCGCCAGCGGCAGGCTCGCCCGGTGCAGGGCCAGCGGCCCGGGGAAGTGCAGCGCCCGGTTGAGGAGCAGCCGCTTGCCCTGGTCGGTGAGGGCAAAGACTGGAATGGAGATGCCCATCTGCAGCTTGGCTTTCTTTCCCACGACATCCCGCACCGCCTTTGAGGCGCAGGACCAGACCAGATCGCAAGCTTTTGCCAGGGCAGATGCCTGCGCCTCGCTTATGCCGGTGGTGTGCACTGCCAGCAAAAAGGGTCGCACGCCAATCTTTGCCCCCAGCACTCGCAGCGCCGTGGCTTCTTCTGCATTGCTCCCGGCCACGGTCACGGCAATCTTCCGTAATCCCGCTGCAACAGCCTTTTCAAATCCTTGAACCTGATCGATCGTCGCCTGCCGGTCGAGCAGAAGGCAGCCCCTTTTCGCCAGACCCTCCTGGATCTCGGCAATGGGCTCCGTCTCGATCAGCCCGGTCATGTGCGCTCCTATGGCCTGCAGCACATCCGGCCTGGTCGCCACCACCGTTCCCGCGCCCTCGCAGACCACGACGGCGCTGTCCACCAGGCCCTCGTTCATAGCATCCATCAGGATCTCGGAGGCCCCGAAGCTGACCGGCTTATCCTGCAGCTCCAAAACCCGATTGGGGCCGTACATGCCCAGCTCTTGCACGTGACTTTGCAGTACGCGCTCCACGCTCTCCTGGCTCTCTTCTTTAATGCCGTACAGATCCCGGCGCAGAGGGCAGCAGTTGATGCCTGGATCGGTCAGAACCTCGATCTTGCCGTCCTTGACCCTGACCCGCGCTTTGGCCATCTCCAGCAGATGCTCGGACATTTTTATTACCTGGACAATGGTTTCACGACTCGACAATACCCCAGACCTTCGTGACGCCGACACCGCCAGTCTCAGAGTTTTGTGCCCAGGTGGATTGTCCCGAGTCGATGATCTCGTACTTTCCCGGCTCTAAAACAAGGTTCGGCTCAACTACCCAGTAGGCGTTTGGTGCACCGCCAGACCCTTCCAGTCCGTATGCTTCATACTCGGTCATTGGATATCCCCCGTCTGATTCCTGAGTGTTCATATCAACGATCAGGATAGATCCCGGTGACGTGGTTCCTGCTCCATTATTCCAGTGATACGTCTGGATCTTTGTGATTCTGGTTTTCTCAGCCAGGTCGAGGTGAACACTTCCGGTTGCTCCATTATAGACTGCACCGAGGGTGTCGATATCAAGGATGAGTGTCTCTTTTCCCGTGTTTTTCTGCGCCGGGGTGTGGGTGGTGCCTACGCCAAGGAACTTCTTTTCCGGTACGATACAGAAGGAATAGGAATTTTCTTTGATATAATCCACGTTCTCAACCTGTAGCCATGCGGCTGTTCCTTCCACATAATATGGCAGCGTCCCTTGGGTCATGCGGACGATGTCCTGTGGTCCGAATTCAAGAGTATAGCCTTTGCCGCTTTCAAACTCATAAGGGCCCCAGGCCTGCCAGACACCATTAGCTTGAGTCCACCAGGGTCTGCTTTCCTCGTCTATGACCGAGTAGACAACATAGATCTTCCCCGGATTCTGGGACCCGACATTGAGTGGCTCAGGATACGGGGTGTACTCAAGCGGCCCGTCAAAACGCAGACCATACGAACTGCATGGACCGCAGACCGGGTTGTTTCCCTGCGGATTGTTCACGCCGGCGGCCCACCCGATACAGATGATGAGCATGGAGATGATAATTAGAGTACTTTTCAGCTTCATGGTAATCACTTCCCACCCGGAAGTCCGGGATGATGATGAGTAATTTGGTTATGATGAGATAAAGGGTTTGGGATGGGGAAGGGGATAAGGAAATGGATAGGGATAAGGATGGAGAAGGGAAAATGGAGCATAGATGATGCTCTGGGAATTCGAGAGCATTTTCCTGCCAGAAGCTTTTTCGTGAGAGCAATTGATGAAGAAATCCCGGAGGGCGAAGAATTGGAGGCAGAGTCACAGGCAGAGTCGCGGGCACAGGCACCCGCAAAGATCATCGAGCTGATGGAGAAGTTCGAGCGTGATCAGGATATCTATCGATCCAGCCAGTACAATGAGACCGAGCTGCGCACGGAGTTCATCAATCCCTTTTTTGAGGCGCTGGGGTGGGATGTCTACCACAAGCAGGAATGCCGGGCGGATAAGAGAGAGGTCAAGGAAGAGGATGCAGTCGATGTTGAGGGAAAGATCAAGAATCCTGACTACAGCTTTCGCCTGTTCGACAAGAGAAAGTTCTTCGTCGAGGTGAAGAGGCCCTCTATCAATATCGAATCGGGAGTTTATCCCGCCTACCAGATAAGGCGCTACGCCTGGTCTGCTGATCTTGCCATCTCCATTCTCACCGACTTTGAGGAGTTCTCGGTATACTACTGCCGGGCGCGCCCCTCCAAGGATGATAAATCCACGAAATCGCGCCTTCTGTATTTCCGATACGATCAGTATGCTGAGAAGTGGCCGGAGATTGCCGCCCTCTTTTCTCGGGAGGCGGTTCTGAGTGGGTCGCTTGATAAATATGTGCAGTCTCTGCCGCAAAAGCGGGGCGAGAAGAGAGTGGACGCTGCCCTCTTGGACGACATCTCGCTGTGGCGCGAAGCCCTGGCGAAAAGCATAGCGCGGCGCAATGCCGAGCTGGACACGACAAGCCTCAACTATGCCGTTCAAACCATCATCGATCGAATCATATTCCTGCGCATCTGTGAGGACCGGGGCATCGAGAGATACATGCGGCTGAAAGACCTGCTGAGCGGCGAGCGGGTTTATCCAAGGCTGTGCGAGCTGTTCTTGCAGGCGGACGATCGCTACAACTCTGGGATATTTCATTTCGGCAAGGAGCCGGGCCGGGAGAATCCCGACACCATCACGCCCGGACTGAACATTGATGACGGGACCCTCCAGAATATAATCAAGCACCTCTATTTCCCGGAGAGCCCTTACGAGTTTTCCGTCCTTCCCGCGGAAATCTTAGGCCAGATTTACGAGCAGTTTCTGGGCAAGGTCATCCGGCTGGATGAGGGCCACAACGCCCTGGTCGAGGATAAGCCGGAGGTGAAGAAGGCGGGCGGAGTCAAGTACACGCCTGCCTACATTGTCGAGTACATTGTGCAAAATACCATCAGCCCGCTTCTGGAAAGAAAGACGCTGCAAGAAGCGGCTGCCCTGCGGGTGCTCGACCCCGCCTGCGGTTCGGGCTCTTTTCTCATTGTGGCCTATCAGCATCTGCTGGACTGGCATAAGGAATGGTACATACACAATCTTGTGCCATTGATCGAGAGCGGCAGGATGTCGGAAATCAAAAAGCTCCTGCCAGCGGCCCCGCCCGCAAAGGGCAGGAAGGCACGCAGCCCAGAGTTTCCCGTTTACCAGGGGAAGGGCGAGGAATGGAAGCTCACAACAGCGGAGCGCAAGCGAATTTTGCTGAACAATATCTTCGGTGTGGACATCGACCGGCAGGCAGTGGAGGTGACCAAGCTCTCTCTTCTGCTGAAAGTTCTGGAGGGCGAGAACGAGGAGACGATTTCCAAGCAGCTCAAGCTCTTCGCAGAGAGGGCGCTGCCCGACCTGAGCAGGAATATCAAGTGCGGAAACTCGCTTGTGGGCTGGGATATCCTGAAGGACAATCCGGGCTTGAATGGTGAGGAGATTGGGAGGATCAATCCATTTGACTGGGAGAAGGAGTTTGCGGAGGTCTTTCTGCAGGGCGGGTTTGATGTGGTGATAGGCAATCCGCCATATCTCGGTGGAAGAGAATGGAAGGAAGAGTGTGGTAGGCAGTATGACTACTTTATGCACAAGTTCCAGGTTGCTGAGTACCAATTCGATATCTACTCATTATTTTGGGAAATGGGCATTCGGCTGCTCCATAAAGGTGGATTGATCGGCTTTATTACTCCAAATACCTGGCTCAATAACAAGAGCAACACTAAGCTGAGAAAATTCTTCCTAGAAGAAACAATGATAGAAAGCATAATCGATTATTCAAATATCTCTGTTTTTTCTAATGTGGTAGTGCTCCCTATCGTCACTATCGCCAGACGCAAACATGCAACAAGTCATCTGAATCTGGTCAATATCTTCACAGTGGGCGAAGAAGATTACCACCCCACTTTCTCACATAGTATCTCTCAGGATAAGTGGCGAGGTGATATGTATTCGATCTTTAATATCGCGATCCATGAGGAAGATATTTCGATCCGTGAGAAGATTGAAAGCTCCTCGATTTTACTCGAAGAGTTTGCACAAGTCAAGTTCGGTATAAAGCTCTACGAGACAGGAAAAGGAAAGCCGCCTCAAGATGCTGCAGACGCGAAGAACCATATATTCGAAGCATGTGAGCAAGTTGATACAAGTTATCGCCCATATTTAGAGGGTAAAGATATTCAACGATATGTGATCAATTGGCAAGACCGATGGCTACGCTATGGTCCCAACCTAGCAGCACCACGAGACTCTTCTCTATTCAGTGGTGCTCGCCTTTTACTAAGGCGCATAGTTGGCAATCGTCTGATCGCCACATATACCGATGCAGATTACGTTACCAGTCAGTTGCTTCAAATTGTTAAGCCAAAAGATGCCGCAATTTCGAAGTATCTGTTAGGTATCTTGAACTCTTCGCTTATCGCCTATTATTTTCGAACGAAGTACAATCGACAAGATAAAACCTTTCCAGAGATCCGAATCTATGAATTGGCATCGATGCCTATACATGCAATAGACGTTTCCGTCTCTGAAGATGTGGCCTATCACGAACGCATGGTCTCCATGGTGGATCAAATGCTATTTTTTCACAAGCAGCTCAAAGAGTTCGGCACACCTCACGAAAAGACGGCCCTGGAGCGGCAGATCGAGGCCACGGACGGGCAGATCGATGCGCTGGTCTACGAGCTGTATGGGCTGACGGAGGAGGAGATCAGGATTGTGGAAAATGCAGGATCGTAAGCGTCGAATATGTTTGGGCAGGATGGGGTGTTAGTACTTACTACTACTATCACCACAAAGACACAAAGCGCACAAAGGTGTCACAAAGAAAATTATTAAATTCTGGTCATGATATATTTTTGTTTATTCGTCTTTGTGCGTTCTTCGTGAGCTTTGTGCCTTTGTGGTGAAAATCGTAGTCCATAGGGTTTATATCCATTTCGTGACCCGGCATCTTTAGCCGCTCCCATTTCGCACCGACCCCGCCGACGTCGCCCGCCACGCCCGCATGGTCTCCCTTGTGGAGAGAATGCTCTCCCTGCACAAACAGCTCCCCGAAGCTGCCACGCCTCACGAGCGCACAGCGCTACAGCGCCAGATCGAGGCCACGGACGGGCAGATCGACGGGGGCTCGGCTTTACGGGCTGACGGAGGAAGAGATCAGGATTGTGGAGGCTGCGAGCGGATAATAGAATCCGACGAAAAACTATTTCTTTTCATGAGGCAAAACCAAAATAGAGGAAAAGAATGACGCAAGAAGTAGTCGGCCAAAGATACGATTCGGAGAAAAACCAGCTTCCTTATGGCGGCGCCGTGGATATCAACGGCAATATAGTTTGGGCAGTAACAAAAGAGGAAGCTCTTGCAACCAGGAAACGAATCAAGAAAGCTTTCCATAAGAAATGAAACATGTAGCAGTTGATTCGGACATTTTCTTCTTTTCTGTCGGTCAGGATAAGAGAGATAGAAATGTGCGTCTAGCCTCCAGCCTTCTGGAACATATCGATAATCATCCTGATCTTGAACTTTGTGTTCCGTTCTCTGTTCTGGCAGAAACTGTTTTCAAAACCATAACCAACGAGAAGGAAGGCAAAGATCCGCAGAAGCTGGAGCAGATTTCGGCTTTGATCGATCTGTGGAGGAAACTGGATATCCGTTTTCTCCTGCCAAGTGATGAAGCCGCCGAAATTTGCTGGAATCTTGTTGAAGAATGCCAAGATAGAATGCAGCCTACAGACCGAACCCATCTAGGATATTCGTTAGCTTACGGCATGGACTTTCTTATTACGACCGATAAAATTCTTCGGCATTATCAGGTTCCAGAAGGTTTTCGGCTCAAAATTGTCTCGCTGAGAGAAGCTCGGGAAATGATAGGTCTTTGATAGAACGGATGGGGCTTCAGATCAATTATTGGTTCTGCAACCAACAAGATGTCTTTCGCCTAGTCTCCCTAGTGCCAGACGCTCGCCTTGCATAAACAGCTCCCCGAAGCTCGCACGCCTCACGAAAAGACTGCCCTGGCAAGCGGCCAGATCGAGGCCAAGGACGGGCAGATCGATGCGCTGGTCTACGAGCTGTATGGGCTGACTGAGGAGGAGATAGGGATTGTGGAGGCGACGGGCAAGTAAACGAGCCGGCAAAAGTCTTTAAAGCAGAGAGTCCATGTGAGTATCCGGCGATCATAAATGATGGCAAAGACTGTCAAGAAGCCGGAAACGAAATACAGATCGATCGAAGATGATGAGCGCATCGTAGCCAATACCCTAAAAGGAGAAGCTGAGCTTCGGGCAGGTCTTGGAAAGCGTTTCAAAAATGCGGACGAATTTATCGAGCATCTTTCAAACCTGTAGATTCACATGAATTATTCGCCGCAATCGTCACCCCTTTTCGACAAAAATTTTAAGCGTCTGACCAAAAAGAATGCAGTTTTGAAGGATAGAAATCTTAAAAAGATTCGAGAAATACTGCAGAATCCTGAGATTGGGGAAACACTTACTCAAAACCTTGGAATGAACCCCTCCGAGTGGACAATGAGTTAAGCAACATCAACTCATGGAG
>CAZDLZ010000040.1:0-7947 GCA_964506745.1 uncultured Methanotrichaceae archaeon
AACGAATTGGCGTTTCCTTAAATAGAGGGGTCAAAATTGAGTCGGCGAAAACAACATGATCTCTGAAGATATCTCCCCATTCCCCAAATGATTTATTGGATGTGAAGATCATAGCCGCTTTCTCATATCTTCTTGAAATGAGCTGGAAGAAGCAGTGTGCTCCGTAGTCGTTGAATGGCAGATAGCCCATCTCGTCAACAATGAGGAGATGAAATTTTGAAAGTTCTCGCAGCATTTCATCCAATCTATTCGCTTTATCGGCGGCTTCAAGTTTTTCTACCAGGTTCGAAGCATTGGCAAAATATACCTTGAATCCCGCGTCTATAGCCTCAATACCCAAACCAATGGCAAGATGTGTTTTTCCCACTCCTGGCGGTCCAAGGAAAACGATGTTCTCTGCGTTGCGAATGAACCTTAATGAGGCCATCTCTCTAATAGCTGCTTTATCAAGGGACGGCTGATATTTGAAATCGAAATCTGCAAGTCGTTTGCTGAACGGAAAATCCGCAATCCTCATGCGAACAGCCTTTGATCGGGCTTCTTTGCTTTGAATTTCCTGTTCTATAAGATAATCAATGATTTCAATGAATGATTTACCTTCTTTTATCGATATCTCCAAATAATTGTCTAGAATAGACTCAAAAGTCGTCAATTTCAGCAATTTAAGGTTGTGATGAAGACGTTCATAGGCAAGATTGCTCATCATCTGTCCCCCCTGCAAAATGTATCATAAACCGATAGTGGCCTTTTTTCGACATCAAGATCCTCAAAACGAACGATATTCTCCCCATTTGATCTGGGAACTGAATTATGTTTCAGGATATCTGAAAGCAATCCTTTGAAATGATCCTTATTGCGCGATACTCTTCCATGTCCAGGAATGATCTCATGCCTGCAAACCTGTTCATTTCCGACAAAGACTGAGAACGAATTGTCGCGAATTTGGAGCCTTGCTATCCTTCCTGCAAATTTATATGGCACAGAATATTTATTTCCTAGGTAGGATAGATGTGAATCTGATGAGATATTTCTTGATTCTTCTTTTGTAATTTGATACGGCGTGATCTCGTTTAGCTTATTGAGATTTTCTTGTTTTAATTTTTCGCCAGGAATTTCATGAGTAGTACCTTGAATAGATGTATTGACTCGCAATAGCCATTGCTGTAGCTGCTGATTGATATCTGAAAAAGATGCGAAGTTTCCACCCATAAAGAAGTCCCTCTTAACAAATTTTACAGTGCTCTCGATCTTTCCCTTAGTTTGAGGGCGATAAGGCCGGCAAAGACGAGGAATAAATCCATAATGCCTAGAGAAATCTTCAAATTTGGAATTCCATTTTGACTCAGAAGAAACCAGTTTTCGATCTAAAACGATTTGCTTCATATTGTCATAGAGAATTTCTTGTGGATAGCCCCCAAAATAACTAAACGCATTCAGATGACATTGGATCAAAGTAAAAACATCTATTTGAAGTGTGAATTCTGCAAATCTCATTCGAGAAAACCCTAAAATCATCGTAAAGCAATATAGCTTCCTGATTTTGCCATCAATCTCGATTTTGCCGCACTCAGCCCAATCTACCTGAGCTTGAACGCCTGGCTTTGTTTCATATCGATACACGGCAGGAACATCGTTCTTGGGCCTAACCTCCCTGATGAAATTCTTGACGATTCCGTATTTCCCTGTAAATCCTTGATCCTGAATCTCTCGATAAAGGCGTAAAGCAGAAAAAGAATGCTCATTCAGTCGCCTGATGATGTAATCCTTGAAAGGATCGAGCTTTCCAGGTTTTTCTGGTCGATCTTTCCTCAAAGGAGGTGTTTCTATATTTATATATTTTCTAATTGTCTTTCGATCATGACCTGTTTGCCTAGCAATCTCGCTGATGCTTAAACCTTCGTTGAACAAATCTCTCAACATGTGGAACTGCCTCCGGGTTAGCATCTACACAACTCCTAAGTATCGACCTCAGGAATTTGCAGGTGAGGAATTTTACTTTGCCACTATTGAGGAATTTGAGATTGCCATTGACAGCCTGCAACCGTCCCGCGAAGAAATCCTTCATAATCACGTCGATCTCTCTTGATATCTCTAGCGTGTATTCGACCTCGTCGCAGGTATCGCAGATGAGAGCCGGAACATCCTTAATGAACACGATCTCATTTCCCACCTTGGCCATAAAATCGTGCCTGCCTTCACGCATCTTGCCGGAGCAACGGCAGCAATCATGGGCATCCGAATTCATCTGCCCCCCTCTTTCTGGGGAAAATTTAAAAAGGTATGGCTCATAACTAAACCAAATTTGAGGCGAGATCGTGAATGCTAAAGATGCTGGAATAGCGGCCAAGAAGTATTTTGAAGAGACCAAGTCACTTATAAAATTCATCTTTGAAACCGTTTCTGTTAAAAGGGAAGGAGATAAGTGGACAGTCATTTGCATGGTTCAAGATCTATTTGAAGATGAAGGCAAAAAGTTCAAAATAATCGTCGATAACGAGGGAGAAGTTCTGGATGTTGAAAAAATTGATCAAATTCCCTGCTAAAGTAATAATCGATACCGGACCACTTCTATTGTTTCTCGCAGGAAATTATGATCCTGAATACATCCCTAAAATAAAAAGAATAAAATATGAAGGCGAGCCCTGCAATAAGATACATTATGATATCCTAATGCAGTATCTGAACCATACAAAGGAGCGATTGATTACCCCTGGGATTCTTTCAGAGGCATGGAACCTTATAGATAATGATCTTAGTAATAAAAAAGATAAAAAGGAATTATTTGATGCGAATATAAATTATTTTAAACTTATGAATGAAATCTATGTAACCAAAAATGAAATTCTATCGGATAAATACTTAAGTTCGAATGCATGGAAATTCGGCTTTACGGATTCATCGATAATTTTATGTGCAAAAAATAATAGCGCTTGCGTATTAACACAGGATTTTCCATTATTCAATATTTGCAAAAATTTAAAAATAGATACAAATCATTTAAGCTCAATTCTCAGCTTGGCAGATCTATAAAAAAATATCAATTAATATAAATCACTGGCTTTCCCGGCTCATCCGCCGTGCAGCATCTTTTCCAGCCTATTTGAACCGCCGTTCTCCGTCGTCGTTCTCTGTGCGCTCTGCGCCTCTGTGGTTTTATTCCGTTAGCTCCAGGTTTAGCGCCCGAAGCCAACGGTCTTCAGCCATCCTTTCACTCAATATAAATCGCCGGCCTCCCCGGTTCCGCCTGTTTGCTCTTACCCTTGGGGTCCTCCCCAGCCTCGTCCGCCGAGAAGACCTCCACCGGCACACCCAGCGCCGTCTGCAGGTAGTCTTTCTCCCTGACGAGCGTCTCGAACTCGTCGAGCCCCAGCGCCTCCGCGCTCAAGGAGTGGGCCGCCTTTGCTAACTTTTGGGCGTACTTGGGCGCATCCTTCTTGTGCTCCGCTATCTCCGGCGTTGCCATTGCTTGCTTCATGAGCGCTCCCATATCCAGCTTGCCGCCCGTTGCCGCCGCTACAGCGAGGCGCAGCATCTCCTTCTTCCAGGCAGGAGCGGTGTAGAGCGTGATCTTCTTGGGCGTGGCTTTGGTGACCATCACAATCTCCTGCACGTCCTTCAAGGTGCGTTCCAGCAGGTCCTCCGCCTTCTCCGCCTGCAAATCGATCAAAGAGGCATCAGCCGCGGGCCAGTCGGCCAGCGATGCGTAGCCCTCCCCCAGGCCCGCAGCCCACAGCTCCTCGCAAACGTGGGGCGTGAAGGGCGACATCATGCGCACCCAGGCGCTGAGCACAACGCGCAACTGATTCTTGCCGCCTCTTCTCTGGTACCAGCGCAGATCATTGAAGAGCAGGTAGAAAGCATTTTGCAGCGCCCTTCTGGTCTGAATGCTCTCCAGGGCCTGCGTGGCTTCAGCGATGCGCCTCTGCAACCGAGAAAGCATCCAGCGGTCGATGAGCGTCTTCTTCGCAGACTCATCGATGCTGCTGTCCGCCAAGATCTCCCGTGCCAGATTGTAAAACCTCTCCAGGTGAGCATAGGTGGCCTGTACCGCATCATTTCTCCAGTCCACGTCCGCCGTCCCTTCCGCATTGCCCAGAATGTAGAGCCTGGTAACGTCAGCCCCGTTCTCTGCCACTGCCTGGCGCAGGGTGAGAATCGGCCCCTTGGACTTGGACATCTTCTGCCCCTCCAGGGAGACGAAACCGTTGACCGCAATGGCCTGCGGCCACAGCCTCTCAGGGAAGATGGCTACATGATGGTAGAGGAAGAAGAGCAGGTGATTGGCCACCAGATCCTTTCCTGAGGTGCGCAGATCCACCGGATACCAGTAAGCAAAGTCGTCGTGAATCTGCTGCACCGTCTCCTGCGGGATGCCGGTGAGGGCCGCCATGCTGGCCGCGTCGCCGTTGTTCATGAAGATGTACTCGAAGAACTCCGGCGGCAGATTATCGATCTTCATACCGGCGTTAACATATTTGGCCAGGATGTAGTAGGCCATGTAAATGGTCGAGTCGCCCAGCGATTCAATGAGCCACTCCTTGTCCCAGGGCAGATGAGTCCCGAGCCCCTTCCTGCGGGCGCAGGCCTTGTCCTTGAGCCAGTCCACCTTGTTTATGAACTCCACCCGAAACTCCTCAGGTATGATCTTCATGCCTGCCAGACAGCGCAGCACATTGGCCTTCCACTCCGGGTCCGAGTATTCCAGGAACCACTGGTCTCTTACCATCATGATCACGCAGCGTGTGCCGCAGCGGCAGATGACCGGAGTCTCGGAAAACTCGTAGAAGATCTCGGCTATGCCCTGCGAAATCAGATCATTCAGGAGAATGTCCTTGATCTTGCTGACCGCCGTGCCAGCATACTTGCCTGTGTTGGCCTTGAGAACGCCGTTATGAAACTCGCGCCGGTAGACCATTCTTGTGGCTTCTTCCGCCTTGGGATCATTCTGGTCTAAGACCCTCAGCTCGTCCACAGCTTCCACCGCAGGCAACTCCCCATAACCTGGCGACTCGATGAGGGATATGAACTTGATATTTCTCAGATCCTCTGTGATGCCGTAATTGCTCAGGTCCTTGCCGTAAAGATCCTTGAGCGCCAGATAATCGTAAGGGGCATGAGCCGGAACGGACATGACAATTCCTGAGCCGTTATCCGGGTCAACGAACGCGGCGGGCAGCACGAGAACCTGCGTGCCCGTGAGCGGGTTAGTGACCCTCTTTCCGATCAGCTCCTTTCCCGAGATCTCCCCGGCCTGGGCAACTGTGCGGTCGGTGAAGGTCAGCTTTTCGTAAGCCTCTTTGGATACCACCCAGGTCTCATTGTTCACCTTGGCCAGAACGTAATTGACATCCGGGTTTAGCCAGAGGTTGACCACACCAAAGACCGTCTCCGGACGCAGCGTGGCGCAGGGCAGGACTTTGTCACCCATCCTAAACTTGATCAGGGAGAAGTCCATGATGGTGGCATCCTCGCCCTTGAGAATATCGTGATCCTCCACCGGGTTAAGGTCATGCGGGCACCAGCGCACCGGGTGACTGCCCTTGACCACATAGTCCAGACGGCGCAAGATGCCGTACTGCCATTCGATGAACTTGCTGTAAGCCGGATCAGTGGTGGTGAACTCCCGCCTCCAATCGATGGAGTAGCCGATGGACTGCATGGCCCGCTTCGCTTCTCTTCGGAAGTAGAGCACAATCTTCTCAGGCGTGTTCAATTCCGAGAGTTCCTGCTCGGGAATGCCGTGCAGCTTGGTGTAAACATCCCATATCAAAGGGTCACGTTTGGCGATGAGCTCGCTAAGACCGACGATCGGCGTTCCCGTAGCATGAAAGGCCATGGGGAATAAAACATTCTTTCCCTGCATGCGCATAAAACGCGCCACAGCATCGCCAATGGTGAAGGTGCGCGTATGCCCGGCATGCAAATTTCCATTGAGATAAGGATAAGGTATGGTTAAAAAGAACTTCGTTCTGGAGTCGGGCTCTGGCTGAAAGACCGCTTTGTCTTGCCAGGTCTTCTGCCACTTGGCCTCGATCTCCTTAGCAGAATAATTTTCCAGCAACTTGGATTCCCTCCGGAATATTTGTACAATTTATAAATCAAAGAGCATAGATATGAGAAATCCTGGAATTTCTCACCTAGCTCATCTTTTCCAGCCGCTGCGCAGCCTCTTCTATCCGCTCTGTAGGTTGGGTGATGGAGAACCTGACGTAGCCCTCGCCATACTGGCCGAAGCCCACTCCAGGCGTGGCCACAATGCCTGTCTTCTCCAGAAGCTGCCCGGCATATTCGATGGAGCTTCCTCCTACCCAGGCCCATAGGTAGAGCGTGGCGCGCGGCTTTTCCAACTGCAATCCCATATCTTTGAGGGCCTTGTAGAGTATATCGATTCGGTGCTGGTAGACCTTCCTTATATCGTCCACAACCTTCTTCGGGCTGCTCAGGGCCACGATTCCCGCGTCCTGCACTGCGCCGAAGGTCCCCGAGTCGATGTTGCTCTTGACCTTGCCAATGCCCGCTACCACATCGGCATTGCCGACAACCGAGCCGATCCTCCAGCCGGTCATGTTGTACGTCTTCGAGAGCGAATGAAACTCCACTGCCACATCCCTCGCTCCTTCTATCTCCAGAAGTGAGAGCGTCCTTTCTCCGTCGTAGTAATTCTCAGAATAGGGATTATCGTGCATGATGATGATATTATAATCTCTGGCGAAATCGATTAACTTCTTGAAGAAGCTCCTGTCTGCCGAAGCGCCGATGGGATTGTTGGGATAGTTGAGAAACATTATCTTGGCCCGTTTCGCGTCCGCGATAGGGATGGCATCCAAATCAGGCAGGAATCTGTTCTCTCGAAGAAGAGGCATGATCACAGGTTCGCCTCCGGCAAAGACGGTGGCCGTGCGGTAAACCGGATAGGCGGGATCAGGCACCAAGGCCACGTCTCCTGGATTGATGAAGGCCAGGGGTGCATGAGCAATACCCTCTTTGGAGCCGATCAAAGTGAGTACCTCCTTAATCGGATCCAGGTCAACGTTAAATGTCCGCTTGTACCAGTCCGCAACCGCAGTCCGGAAGGCTAGCTTGCCCTCGTAGGATGGATACTGGTGATTGGACGGGTCACTGGCTGCCTTATTCAGGGCTTTGACGATATGCTCGGGCGTCGGCAAATCGGGGTCGCCCACGCTGAGGTCGATTACATCCACGCCTCTTGTCCGTGCTTCTTGTTTTGCTTTGTCGATGGCGGCAAAGAGGTATGGCGGGAGATTTTTTATCCGATCGGCGTACATTAGTTTCTCTCCATGGATGATGCATTTATATGATTGTGACTACTATTGCGCAGGTACTACTTTCACGTAGTATTTAAGATTAGAGGAGCCGGGGAGAAGATGCTCGATAATTGTTTGCCGGAGATATAGATGCTGGAGATAAAGGACCTTGCCTCGTGGCTTTCCCAGGAGGCCGTCAAGATTTACGAGGACCGCGGCTATAAAGAACTCTATCCGCCTCAGGCCGAGGCACTGGAAAGAGGCCTTCTCGATGGCAAGAGCATGCTACTGGCCATGCCCACCGCCTCCGGCAAGACCCTGCTGGCAGAGCTGGCCATGCTCAAAGCCGCCCTGCAAGGCCGCCGCTCCCTTTACATTGTTCCTCTGCGTGCCCTGGCCACTGAGAAATATGATTCATTTAAAAAGTTCAGGCCTCTGGGCGTCTCCATCGGCATCAGCACAGGTGACTTTGACAAGAGAGACGAGCGCCTTGGCAAAAATCGGATAATAATTGCAACCTCCGAGAAGGCAGACTCTCTCATGAGAAATGGTGCTTCCTGGGTACGGGACCTGGCCGTCCTGGTAGTGGATGAGATACATCTGCTTAACGACGTAGGTCGCGGGCCCACTCTGGAGATGACCATCACTAAGCTACGCCATTGCAATCCCAATTTGCAGGTTA
>CAZDLZ010000040.1:7994-12174 GCA_964506745.1 uncultured Methanotrichaceae archaeon
GGAGATCGCAACCTGGCTGAAGGCTGAGATCGTAAGCAGCGACTGGCGCCCCATTCGCTTGAGAGAGGGCATAATCTGCAATGGATCACTGGTCTTCTCCGACGGACAGATTCCTCTGCCGGCCATTAAGGACGAGACCCTGGCTCTGGTTAAGGATACTCTCTCCCAATCGGCCCAGATACTCATCTTCGAGAACTCCAGGAAGAACGCCGAGGCTGCGGCCATCAGGCTGTGCGGCCTGATCCCTGCTGATGCGGCCACGGAGAGTCTTTCTTTGAGCATTCTGGCTACAGGCGAGAGCGAGACGGCTTTACGCCTTGCCTCCTGTGTCAGCCGCGGCGTTGCCTTCCACCACGCAGGCCTCCTATCAGAACAGCGGCGACTGGTGGAGCAGGGCTTCCGGGACAATAAGATCAAGGTCATAGCCAGCACACCCACCCTGGCCGCGGGCCTGAACCTGCCGGCCAGAAGAGTGCTCATCAAGAGCTACAGGAGATACGAGTACGGCAGGGGAATGATGCCCATTTCCGTCATCGAGTACCGCCAGATGTCCGGGCGGGCCGGGCGTCCCGGGCTTGATCCTTATGGCGAATCCTTTCTGATGGCCAAAAACGGCTCCGAGACCCAGGACCTTCAGGAGCACTATATCGAGGGCACCCCGGAAGAGATCTGGTCGAAGCTGGCCAGCGAGAGTGCTTTGAGAACTCATCTCCTATCCACATTCGCCGCCGGTTTCGCCAGAAATGAGCAGGAGCTAAAAGCCTTCATCGCCACCACATTTTATGCTCAGCAGCAGGACCCCTGGCATCTGGACGCCACAACGGAGAAGGTAATTGACTTTTTGAAAGATAACAGCATGATCCAGGGCAGCGATGAGGGCGATCTGCTGCCCACCAGGCTTGGATCTCTGGTCTCCAAGCTCTACATCGATCCACTTAGCGCCGTTATCATGCTGGAAAACCTGGGGAAAGGGAGAAGAAATGAGCTAACCGCAGAAAAGGATGCCCTGGAACCGTACCTGGCAGGGCGCAAAAGACCCTCCGACCTTGGCCTCATTCATCTCATTACCATGACACCTGATATGAATCTGCTCTATATTCAGGCAGCAGACGCTTGGATTGAGGAGTTCATCGATCAGCACCAGTTGGAGCTATATGATGAGGACAACTACGACTTCCTGCTCCGCGAGGCTAAAACAACTGCTATGCTCATGGACTGGATCGGTGAAGTTCATGAGGAGCAGATTGCCAGCAGATATCATATCGGTCCGGGAGACATTCGCCGCTCGGCCGAGACGGCAGAGTGGCTCATGCACTCAATAGCCGAGCTGTCCAAACATCTTGAACTGGGCATAACCTTCAAAACGGAACAACTGGCTGAGCGAATTCACTACGGTGCCGGCCAGGATCTTCTTGCTTTGCTAAACCTTAAGGGAATAGGCCGCATCCGGGCCAGGAAGCTCTATTTGTCGGGCATAACCAGCATAGAAAAGCTGCGGGCAGCCGATAAGGTGCAGCTCGTCCGCCTCCTCGGCCCCAAGATTGCTGAGAAGGTCATCTCTCAGATTAAAAAAGAGGATAAAGAGGAGATACAGCCTTGAAGTGGCTCAAAAATATTTTTGGGAAAAATCCGGCCAGAGAAGAATCGGCCATTCTGCAGCTTGGCGAAATCGATTCCTGGCTGAAAGAGTATGAGAAGGAATCCGATTTTGCAGCACGTACTAAAGAGATCTATGGCCGCATGGAGGACGTGGCTAAGAACTTCTCAAGAGACATATCCGCTCTGGAAATTGAAAGCGCTGATGATGATGCAACGCCGCCCAAGCTCCTCAGGGCGGGCCTGGCGGCGCGCGGCGAGATCATAAAGCAGTTGGAGACACTCTCCCAGAAGCTGGCACCTCCCAGGAAAAAGGATTTGGATTCTGTATTTCAGCACCATTGGACGCTGGTCAAAGGGCTGGAGAGGACGGTGACAACCTTCGGCAGAGCGCAGAGTTATGTAGCAGCTCTATTTCCCGGAAACATCGAGAGCATCAAATCCGACCTGACACAGATCAGCCGGTTGCTGGTCGAATTGGAAACGGAGATCGGCAAAAAGAGAAAGGTGCAAGAAGAGAGCTGGTACTCCCGAGAGCTTGCCGAAAGGCTGCAAAAAGAGCTATTGGACATCGATGACTTGAAAACGAAAACCCAACTGGATGCAGCAACGCTCTCGAGGATCGCATCCCAATTATCGAGCCAGGAAGAACGAGCAAAGCGGCTGGAGGCAAGCGATGATGGAAAACGGATGCAAGAGCAAAAGGTGATCCTGGAAAGAAAGAAGGTGGAAAGATCTCAGGCAAAAGACGAGCTCTCTGATCTTATTGCACCTCTGACCAAAGCCCTGTCCAGAATGATGAAGCAGGGATCAAGCGATAGAATCAATCTGAAGCATAAAAACGTTTTTGAGCACCTTTTAGAGTCGCCATCCACGGTCACGGACAGAGACATTTCCGGATCTTTAGAGGAGCTTCGAACCCATCTGGCTATACTGGGATTGAAGGACAAGAAGAAGGAAAAAATTCTCGATCATATCGACCTGCTCATAAAGAGAAGATCTCTGGAAAACGCCAGGGCCAGGTGGCAATCTATCGAAAAGGAGGTCTTGGATCTGCAGTCTCAGATCAGCGAAAAGAGCGAGGAGCCCCTGCGCCTTAAAGAGGAGATGAGCCTGGCCAGAAAAAGCAAAAAGAATCTGGAGGCGGCCATAGATCAAGCCCAAAAAGATTTGGCCTCGTTAGAGGAAAAAGCCGCAGCAGATAGATTGGAACTGGAAGAGAGGCTGACCAGGATTGCAGGAAGACCTATAAATGTTGATTAACTTCGGGGGGATTGTGCCTCTTTCCACGGTAGACTGGCTGGGACGGGCCGCTATGGTGGTGTTTCTACGAGGCTGCCCTTTGCGCTGCCCCCATTGTCACAACCAGAAGCTACAGACGGGAGAACATATGGTCGCTCTTCACGCTATCGCGTCTCGGGTTGTATCTGAGGTAAAGGGCCTTTCAGCGCCTCCCCGTGCCAGTATTGATCTTGATGCACATTCTCTGCAAATTGATATTGAAGATGCATCACAACGAGCTAGCAGCAAGCCCTTCGTCGATGCCTTTGTCTTATCAGGAGGCGAGCCGCTCCAACAGCCAGAGGCGAGCAGCCGGCTCTTTCGCCTGGCCAGGAGTCTGCATCTGGCCACGGGCCTGGAGACCTCGGGATGCTTTCCCGGCCGTCTGGAGACGTTGCTGGCCAAAGGGCTGTTGGATAAGGTATTTCTCGATGTCAAGGCAGATCTTCTTGAACCGGATTATGAAAAGGCTACTGGCAGAGGCGGCATGGCAGCGCGAGCAGCGGAAAGCCTTGAGATCTGCCTTAAATCCGGCGTGGCGCTGGACGTACGCAGCACCGTCTTTCCCATGATGTTTTCCGGCCCCCAGTTGGTGAAGATTGCCGGCACCATCTGCCGCCTAAAAGCGCTATATCCGGAAAATCAAATGGAAAATATGGTACTGCAACAGGGATTGCCGCGAGAGGGGGAAGCCAGATTTGAGCCGGTCTCGATAGAGGCTTTGCAGGAGATGGCCAGAGCTTGCGAGATAGACTGTGGGGCAGACGGTACAAAGCTGATGGTTCGGATTCGAGCCACTCCCAAGATAACCTGGAAAAACTAGATAATCAAAAGTGCAGCATGGCAGCAATAATGAATAATCTGAAGATCATCGGTTTTGTGGGCCTGCCGGGCTCAGGCAAGGGAGAAGCATCCTTGATTGCCAGGCAGCAGGGTTTGGCAGTTTTGGTCATGGGAGACGTCATACGTCAGGAGGCGGCCAGGCAGGGCCTGGAGCCTACCGATCAAAATTTGGGCCGCATCGGCAATGCCTTGCGAGCCGCTGACGGCCCGGATGCTGTGGCCAAAAAAATATATGAGATGGCATTGGCTACCGGAAAAGATTTAGTAGTGGTAGACGGTTTGCGCTCCGCAGAAGAGGCGGACTTCTTTCGCGCCCATGCCGATGAGTTTCACCTGGTAGAGGTCTGCGCGCCTGTGGAAGCGCGGCTGAAATGGCTGGCGGCGCGCGGCAGGCCCGATGATCCCGGCAAAAGTTCGGCAAACGAATGCAGGCAAGCGGATGCCGATGCCAGGATCATTT
>CAZDLZ010000040.1:12184-25040 GCA_964506745.1 uncultured Methanotrichaceae archaeon
TTCCTCATGCAAAGAGCCGGACCGCCAGGCGGCAGCAGCTCTTGAGCAGAGGGAATGCCGGGAGATGGGATGGGGCATGAGCCAGGCCATGAAGATTGCCGACCTCAAGCTGAGAAATGACGGCAACCTTGATGATTTTCGAGAGGATGTAAAGAGACTGCTGGGCCTCTTGGTAGCGGGATCAGCCTTCTGTGATAAAGAGAAACTGTAAACTCTGATAAGGAAATGCTGAGCGTCTGTTTATAGCCCAGGGCTACGATCAGACCTCTATAAGCGACATAGTAAAAGAGGTCAATGTATCTCAGGGCGCTTTCTACTACTACTTTGACTCAAAGGAAGAAGTCCTGGTAGCGGTGATGGAGAAGCAGATAACTTTAATGGAAAGCGATTTCACCCAGATAGCAGACAATAGCGATCTGGATGAGGCTGCAAAGCTCAATTCCATGATCAATCGCTTTCTAAGCGTCTCTGCATCTGGAAAGAAGATCATTGGCTATATCCATCAGGCCAAAAACGCCACACTGCATAAGAAGCTGATGGGGGTGAGGCCATTTGCCAGGATCGCTCCGGTTATGGCAGATATAATCATCAAGGGCTGCAATAAGGATCGTTTTCATGTAGAGCGCCCACTGGAGACCTCCTATCTCCTGCTCGCTCTGATGGTGTATACCAATCATATGTTCTATCAGAAAAATGATGAATCTGAATTTCTTGAGAATATGCGTGCGGCCATGGAGGATCTCCTGGGCAGATCGCTTGGAGTTAGCGATTACAGATTCATCCTGCAGATTTAGGGCGCCTTGGGAAGAGAAGGACGTGCATTGATTGGCGCCATTTAATGACTTAGAGTAAGTCAATTTATTGACATTATAAAATTGAGAAGGTGAAAAATATCACAAGTGAAATTGGACCGGTGGACGGACCTTTGCCTGGCCAGGCCAGGGAAGAGGCTGCCATCTCTATGAAAGGTCTGACTAAAAGGTTCGGCGATATGACCGCCGTGGATCACATCGATCTGCAAATAAATAATGGCGAGCTCTTCGGCCTCCTGGGAGCCAATGGAGCTGGCAAGAGCACAATCATCAAGATGCTCACCACCATGCTCACGCCAACAAAAGGCGAAGCCCGGGTATGGGGTCACAACGTAACTCGGGAGAGAAATGCAGTGAGGTCCTCGATCGGCGTCGTCTTTCAGGACCCGGCAGTGGATGGCATGCTTACCGGCCGGGAGAACCTGGACTTTCACGGCAGAATGTACGGAATGGATGGCCCCCTGCGCCAGAAGAGGATCGATGAAGTTTTAGAATTGGTGGATCTGGCCGGGAAGGCAGACATCAAGATGGAAGACTACTCAGGTGGCATGCAGCGGCGTCTGGAGATTGCCAGGGGACTGATGCATTATCCACATGTCCTCTTTTTGGACGAGCCCACCCTTGGTTTAGACGCCCAGACGAGGCGACATATCTGGGAGTACATTCGCAATATGAACAAAGAGAACGGTGTAACGATCGTCCTCACAACCCACTACATGGAAGAAGCGGACGCCCTCTGCGATCGCGTGGCTATCATAGATAACGGTAAGATTGTAGCCCTGGACACACCGGAGAATCTAAAAGATATTGTCGGATCTGATTCGGTAATTTTGGAGATCCAGAGCGGCGCGGAGGCACTGATCCAGTCTCTGCAGCGCTTCTCCTGGATCAAGTCCGCATCAATCATCAATGGAACCGTTGAGCTTAGGGTGGATCATGCCCAACAGAGAATCCCAGAGATAATGCAGGAGGCAAATAACAGCTTTGCAGTGATAATTTCGGTCGGACTGCATAAGCCCACATTAGAGGACGTTTTTCTCAAATATACGGGCAGAAAGATACGAGAGGCAGGCGGCTCAGCCAACTCCCTGGTGGCAATGATGCACAGGAGGAAAAGATGAAGCAGGATCTTTATGCCATTTACAGCATCTGGCTAAGAGAGATGCTGCGCTTCTTCCGCCTGAAGAGTCGCGTCTTTGGTTCCGTTGCCATGCCCTTCTTCTTCCTGGCGTTTATGGGCGTGGGATTTGGCAGCGGCACTAGCATGCCGGGCATTCCCTCTGGTGTAGGCTACGTCAGCTTCCTGACTCCGGGGATCATAGGCATGACGTTGCTCTTTTCGGCCACATTTACCGGCCTTTCCGTCCTCTGGGACAGGGAGTTTGGTTTCCTAAAAGAGATAATGGTAGCACCGGTAAGCAGAATTGCCATAGTCCTGGGGCGAACAGCAGGAGGCCTGACCACCGGCATCCTTCAAGCTGTGATAATACTCATCTCAGGGATATTCCTGGGAATGAAGATGCCGAGCCTTGCCGGATTCCTGTTGTCCCTGGTATTCATGATCCTGATAGCTGCAACATTCATCGGCCTCGGCCTGGCTTTCGCCTCAAAGATGAAAGATATGTCAGGATTCAGCCTGATCATGAACTTTCTCATCTTTCCACTATTCTTTCTGTCAGGGGCGCTCTTCCCTCTGGAGAGATTCCCTGGGTTGATAAGGAGCTTCGCCTACATGAACCCCCTCACCTATGGCGTGGACGGTTTGAGATACAGCCTGATAGGCACAAGCGCTATTTCACCTGCATTGGACCTGGCAGTACTGGCGGTCTGCTGCGTTGCCATGCTGTTCCTGGGTGCTTATCTCTTTGAGAATACCGAGGTGAAGTGATCTTTCCAAAGTTGCAGAGATGAAAGACATAAACCTGGAGATTACTGCGAAAAAGACCTGAACCCCTGCCGGGGCAGGGGACGATGATCTCAGGTTTATGGGGATGTCGTTTTTCCCGGTTTTCGGTTGATTTTACCCCCTCAGATCATTTCCCCGAAGATGTGGACCATTTAAAGGAGTAGTAGGTATGGCCGGTGGGGGGATATGTGTAGGTTATCTGACTGTCCCAGTAAGGATACTGATATGGCACCGGATTGGTGCTTGGTTTTGGATTGACCCAGTAATTGCTGGGGCCTGAGACATAAATGTAGGCATAGTTGCTCCAGCCGTTGCAATAATACTGGAGGATGTGCCAGCCCGGAGTATCGGCAAAGAACCATCTCTTATACCAGCCGGGGTAATTGACAAATCCGGCATAATTAGTATCGAGCATGCCGCTTGGATACCACTCATAAAACCAGATATTGCCATATCCCGTGGTCTTCATCCATAAGGGCAGATTGGCATAGAGATTGCAGCTTGCTATGGTTCGCGGTGCATAGGAGATATAAAGGTTATTGGTCGCAGAGCTTCCAGGCGGAACTATCATTTTGTTGTAGACAGGACTTGTCGCAGTAGACCTTAATGCCATAGGCGCGGAGGCATAAGCTGCATCCTGGCTCGTGCTCATCAGAGTTTGCGTACTCTCCTGCGCACTTGGAGCCTGTTGGGATGTGGTAACGTCCGTTGGCACCTGCAGGCCCAGCGATTCTGCGCTGCTCGGTGGAATGGGTGTGGGTGCTCCGCCCGTTGCCGTGGTGGAATATGGGTTCATCTGTCCAAATGCATTGGTACATAGCATGATCATTAATGCTAATATTATCACAGTCCATTTCATCTGAGGACACCTCGATTAATTATTGGCTTCTTGAATGTAAATATCTTCCCATGCCGGCCGGGGGATGCGGGCCGCAAAGAGAAATTCCGGAAAACACTTTCACCCCGCATCCATCATGCTTTTATTTGAATTTGTATGACCGCTTCAATTGTGATCAAAGGCAAAGAAGCCTATTTGAAAAAATTGACGGCCAATATGCATATCCCCTCTCAGGAAGTGGGCACAAATCTTGATGGCAGCACTCCCCCTTCCGTCTTCATTGGGAGCTGGAACTACCCGAAGGTTTATGCCGGTCCCATGATCGCACCTCTGCATGGAGACACAATCATCCTGGACCGGCCCGAGTCGTGGATACCGGAAAAGAAGACCCAGGAGGAGATAATAAGATACCGCCTAAACCTGATTAGAGGCAAGAGATCCGTAGGAGTTACAAATCTTAATGGTCGCTACATGGATAAGCTGCGAGACATCTCTCTATCCGCCACCTCTATTGAGAGCGAGGTGCAGTTTTCCCGCCCTCCTAAGGGCATGTACTTAAGCGATTTGCATACACCCTTCGGCCCCAGTGCGCCTCTGGACAGGCTGGAGATATGCAATGCCAGATGGGATCGGAATTTGGAGAAGGTCTACTACGATGCAGATCTGCGGGCGGCGGATGCAGTCTTTGATCTGCACCAGAAGGGTCTGCATTTCTCCAGCATCCAGAAGGCATTCTCCATGGGAACTATGGGTATTCGGAAGAGACGTCGCCTGGTTCCCACGCGCTGGTCCATCACCGCCTGCGACAGCACCCTGGCCAATAGGCTCCTGCAAAAGGTCAGGGAGTACGACCCCATCGATTGCTGCCAGGTGAGGGAGTTCTCCAGCCTCAACAACTATTACGCCGTCCTTCTTCTGCCTACGTTATGGCAGTATGAGTGGATGGAGGCCTTCTTGCGCATTCTGGGAAATGAAGAGCTGATATTCTCAGACTATGAGAAGAATGCAGGCAAGAAGGGCTATTCGCGGGTTGGTGGATGCTACTACTCCTGCAAAATGGCTGTCCTGGAAGCACTGGCACGCGAAAAAAAACAGGCCGGTGCTATCATCTTGCGCGAGGCCTATCCAGGATATGTGCCGCTCGGTGTCTTCAACGTTAGGGAGAATGTGAGAAATGCTATGCAAGAGGAGGCTTTGCCTTTCGAGGATATGAAGAGCGCATTGTGGTATATTTGCAGCAAGCTGCAGATGCCTCTAAAGAGATTCATCGTGCAAAGCGACCTGCTAAAAGAGCAGCTCAAATCCCGGCAGACGACATTGAGCTCTTTCTCATGATATCATCAAATATGGTTCCTCGCTGTTTCGCGTGGGTAATGGAATAATCGAGTCCTCTGTGAGTCCTCCGTGCGCTCTGTGTCTCTGTGGTGGTAGTTCGTAAACCATTGGTTATAACCAGTGGCTAACGACGTCTTCACCACAGAGGCACAGAGTTCACAGAGAACGCACAGAGCGACTAACTAACAACTGGAAAAACATAGTAACCTGAGGTTAGCAACTGGATGTAGCGAAGAGCCTCAAATATCAGTTCCGTCGTGATGCTTTTTGGATGGCAGCAAAGGAACAGTAAAATTCTTTGGATTAGTAGAGCACGAAGAAAAAATCCGGCAGACTTCGCCCAAGTGAGGTCTGCCGTCCGTCTGGTATTGCTCCATCGCCTAAAGTAGCGCACAATCTTACAGGGCGGATCTGAACTATCCACCGCAATGTGATTCACACCTCATCTGGAAGGTAGGCGATACATCTGATACATGTGGCGTCTCTGCTGTCAAATCCCCAATCAGGAGGCTTCCAGCCGTCCTCTGTTATGCTGCTTGCACATCTCCCATCGGGGGTGCAGCTCAGCCAGTTGTAGTTCATGACATGGGCGTCTGTGGCTGTTATCCAATGTCCTCTATCTCCGGCTGTCACGTCAACTACGTTCACCAGCTTGTCGATCACCTGGTAGATGCCCAACTGGAGATACAATGTCAGGGAGCTGCCCATTGGCAGATAGGTGAAGGTCCAATTGGCGGAGGTTGTATCGGGATAAATGTCGCTGGAGGGTTTGGTCGATGCGCTGCTGTAGAAGGTGCCGATCGGGAACAGATCCCTCATGTAGATGGGTCCCAACGAGCGGTTGCCGTCATTTAGCAGGCTCACAGTAAGGTTGATGGTATTCTCATCTGCCCTGGAGATCTCATGGCTCTGGTAGACGGTTATATGCGGCTCTTCGTAATATCTGACATCGGTGATGGCAGTGGATCTGTTCTGGTACTTGGAGTTTAGTTTGTAAATGATCTCAAACGAGCCGGAATAGTCTGACGTCATCTCTCTTAGAGTCGATGAATGGCCTTTAACGTCAGGAGGCGCCTCTTCCTGGTATCCCATGTGGTATACTCCCTGAAACTTGGCCTCATTCTTCATTAACGAGCCGTTTTGATCTGCAGAGATGGTTCCTTCCTTTGTGAGCGTATCCGCATTTCGATAAGACTCGTGAATGGACTCGCGAGAGATGTAGTTCTTGACCTTTATATCCTCGGCCCATTTGCTGCTGAAATCCAGGTTGCGGTCTAGCGGAAGGGTGAAGGACACCGGCTGGAAGACGGCCTCTAACGAACTGTTCTCCTGAACAGAGCTGTTCTTTTTCTGATAGTCCAGCAGGCCCTCCCGAGAGTAGATGCCGCTTCCGCTCTCCCTTTGCTGGAGAGATGTTCCATCCTTACCGCTGACGGTGACATCGCTGCTGTAGCTGGTAGTTCCAGTCTCGCTGCTGCTGATGGTGGCAGTATTCCTCAGGCTGTAGGGCCTAATTCCGGTTGACAAATCCTTCAGGGTTCTCACATAGCCCTGTCCGCTGACGCTCTGCTCAAGGCTGAAGATTATCTCCGGGCTATCGGGCACTCTGGCAGTTACGGTTATGGCGCCGTTTCCGCCAGCCGAGAGCGTCCCTATGGTCCAGCGATTGTTGGTCCCGGCATCCGGAGCTGGAACGACTGTAACGATGGAGAGTTTTGGCGGATAGTGCTCGGTAATCACCACATCGTGTAGCGGCATGTTACCCGTATTTTCGTAGCTGATGGTGTAGGTAACGTATCCGCCAGGAGATACCATAGAGACCGAGGCGCTCTTGACCAACCCGAGACCCGGCTTGGAAGAGGCGAGCACCTTCGTGGTGATGCTGTCGCATTGCGGGTCTCCGGGATCCTGCAGGCAGGCGGTGTTCTCGAGCAGATGTCCTTTTGAAAGCCCCGGGTCCACGCCGGCCCTGATGAGCAGAAATCTTGTGCCTCCGGCTCCCACTTCTTCCAATACCACCTGACCGGAATAGGGCAGCCAGGCAGCTCCATCCAGGGAATACCTGGGATCGTTCAGCCCCTGCGGGAGGCTGTCATCAATTGCCACATCCTTGAATGTCTCTTCTCCCCGGTTATACACAGATATTATGTAGGTTATGCTTCCTCCTGCTGCAACTTCATCCGGGCCTTCAATGCTGATGGATGGCTCAGGCTGGCCGGGCTGGGAGGTTTTTGCGACAGTTTCGGCAGAGTCGCAGATGGAGCCGATGCAGGCGGTGTTTGTCAGGATCGTTCCGTTCGCTGTAGCGCTGTCCACCGTGCCTTTGACGAAAACCGTCTTGGGCGAATTGGGCTCGATGTCGCCCAGGGAGATCGAATCACCTGACGTATAGTCGTGCCAGGTTCCGTCGGTTGTGTATTGCATACTCTTGACTGCATCGGGCAGATGATCGGTCAGCTCGACATCAGGGGCCGTTTCGGTTCCGGCGTTGGAGACCTTAATCTGATAGACGATCTGCTTGCCTGCGGTGATGGTGGCCGGGCCGCTCTTGTCCAGGGAGAGCAGCGCGCCGCTTGATGCGACATTGGTCTGCCAGGTGTCACATATGGAACCTATGCAGGCGGTGTTGGAGAGGGTCGTTCCCTCAGGTGTGACGCTATCGACGATGCCTTTGATGTAAACTGTCCTGGGCGAATTGGGCTCGATGTTGCCCAGGGAGATCGCATTGCCTGATGCATAGTCATGCCAGGAGGTACCGTCAAGTGAGTATTGCGGGCTCTGAAGTTCATCCGGGAGCTGATCGGTCAGCTCGGCATTTGTAGCCGTTTCGGATCCGGTGTTTGAGACTTCTATCTGATAGAGTATCTCACCACCAGGAGCAACTGTCGTCGGACCTGTTTTTGTAACTGACAACCGGGGGCCATTGATGACGGATGTGCGGGCGATGGAGCAGTCGGTTTGCTGTGGGTCAAACTCCGGCCATTGGAAACAGGCTTGGTCTTCGAGGACTGTGCCGTCTGCGATGCCATCTCCCACCAGGAAGCTGATCATTAAGCTTTTTGAGCCGCCAGGAGGAACGTCGATCCATTCTTTATCCCCACTTTGATACTCCCACCATTCATTGAGGTCGAAGCTGTAAACCTTAGCCTCTGTGACGCCTGGTGGTATCGTATCCCAGACATTCACATCTTCAGCTATGGCTGTTCCCTCATTGGTTACAGTTATGAGGTACGTGGCTCTATTCCCGGCAATGATAGTGCTTGGACCCGATTTGGATATTGAGAGGTCCACATAGGGCTCTTGGGGCACTTCGACGTCGGTACAAGCGAAAACCGTATTTCCGTATTGAGTTTCGTCGATGTAGAGAGAAGCGGTATTGCAGATCTCGGTGCTGGAAGAAATAGATTCAGATATCTGGCAGCCGATGGTCACCGTTTTGGATTCGCCTGGCCCGATGCTTCCCAGATCAATCCTGGTGCCGGATTCGTACGGCTCGTTTTGATAACATGCAGATTCGATCTCCTCTGGCAGATTGTCTCTGATCCCCACATCATCAACAGTGGTGGTCCGGTAATTGGTGACTGTAATCGTATACTCAATGCATTCTCCTGGGGCGGCTTTGGAAGGAGCTGTCTTGGTTATTCCAAATCCCTTTACCTGATTGGTGCATGATTTGCACTCGCCCGTCTGGATAACACAGGCAGTATTGGTCACAGTATCTCCGTCTGAGACTCCTTCATCAAGCGACCCCCGGATGTAGAGGTACATAATCTTCCATGAGCCAAGCGTGAAAGTGAGCGGCGTTCCCGAAGCATACGGTGCCCAGCTAGAATAATCGATAGAATATTCGGCGTTCCTGATCGAATCCGGCAAATCGTCTGCAACTGTGATATCTCCGGTCGCGGTACCTGTATTCTGCAGTCCTATTGCGTATGTTACTGGCTGTCCGGGAAAGAGGTCTCCAATTGCCCATTTAGCCCATATGTGGGGCTTTGGCCCGTTGGCTACTGTTGTCTGGCAGGAGGCGAACTTCCCTTCACCCTCCAGAAAGGCCTGATTGGTAATAGTCGTGCCGTCCGCAGTGTTCGAGCTAACAGTGCCCTTCACGTAGATGGTTTTCAGCCCGCCCTGAGGGATGGTGCCCAGAGATATGGCGCTGCCCGAGCTGTAGGAGAGCCAGGTGGCCCCGTCCAGTGAGTACTGTGCGCCTCCAATCTCGCCCGGCAAGGTGTCAATGACCTCTACCCCTTCGGCGGAAGCTGTACCGCTGTTGCTCACCAGGATGGTGTAGGTGATAGTTGAGCCTGATTCGGCCTTAGATGGGCCGGTCTTCTGAATTTCCAGCAATGCCTCTCTGTCGTCACTGCCTGCCGTGCTTATCCTGGTCGAAGCAGAAGCCTGGCCCCCTTCAGCCAGGCTTGCCTGATTGGTCAGCACCGTGCCGTCAGCTATTTGTGCGTCCACTGCTGCCCTAATGTAGATGGTTCTTATGTCCCGGGCCGGGATATCTGTCAGCAATATCGAGCTACCTGATGAATAAGGGCTCCAGCTTGTGCCATCGAGAGAATACTCGGCACCGTTCAGGCCTTCAGGGAGCATGTCACGAATATGAGCGTCGGCCTCTTCGATACCGTCATTCTCGACCACAATCAGATAGGTGATGGACGACCCAGCGGATGCCTTAGCAGGAGCGCTCTTGTAAATGGCGAGTTCGACTGGGATGGGAACCGGTGAGGGAGCTGCCTGGCCTGCCGGGCTCGCGGTCTCTATCTCCGCTATGATTGGACTCGCCGAGCACCCTACGAGAAGCGGTTTTTCGCTTCTCCAGCAGTTGGCTCCGGCATGGTCATCGCAGCCCGCCTCATCCGAGCAGGAGGCGCCTTCCCGGCCGCTCCAGGTCAGGACCAGGTCCATGATTATGAGCTGTTTTCCGCAGATCCAGTCACCAGTGAGCGGATAATCGTATTCAATGCAGGCCCTTGCGGGTATGGTTCCAAGACAGATACTGATCCTCTGCCATCTCATCTCCTGGTAGAGGTCAAAGACCAGGTAGCACTGATCCCTGGCCTGATCCGCCTTATTTTCGATGGAAAAATGCAGCTTGGCTCCCTTTAGAGGTTCACCTGTCCGGCAGGCCCACTTACAATCAGGGAAATCTTTAGGTACCACTTGCCCATCTGATCCCATAAGAACTACGGATTCTACAAAAGTCTGATCTGATATGCAGTTGAAGGAACAACCATCAAGAAGATTTTCGCTGCTTTTGGATTGCGCACTTGGCATCAGCAGTCCCAAAAATGATACCAGCAAGAAAAACGCTATAAATTGCCTGGATAAAAAAATTCCTTTTGTAGATTTACGCTGCAACCTGCTTTTGATCTCTTTGTGCCTCATAAACTCTTTCCCATCCCTAAGACAGAATCATCACAGTCTAGGTGAAAATAATCCCTAATAAACGTATTCATTTGATCTGAATTATTAATGGAAAGTGGAAAGGACTGAGATTGACAATCGAAATCATTGAAATTCACAATGCCCGCATTCGCCCGTTTTCTACGCACCAGATAAGACATGCATCGATCGCGTCTGCCGGTATCTGTACAATCCCTATGTTGCGCCCTATTATACCTACTATCAGCCGTATGTCGCATATCAAGGTAGCATCACCCCTGAAGTTTGTGAGATCACTGGGGTTGGAAGATAAGGCCGTTTCAGGATACCAAACAAATCTGTCTATCTCGGAACATTCTGTGCAGCAAGCTGCAGATGCCTCTAAAGAAATGGTTCCTCGCTGTTTCGCGTGGGTAATAGAATTATCGAGTCCTCTGTGAGTCCTCCGTGCGCTCTGTGTCTCTGTGGTGGTAGTCCGTAAACCATTGGTTATAACCAGTGGCTAACGACGTCTTCACCACAGAGGCACAGAGTTCACAGAGGACGCACAGAGCGACTAACTAACAACTGGAAAAACATAGTAACCTGAGGTTAGCAACTGGATGTAGCGAAGAGCCAAAGAAATTCATCGTGCAAAGCGACCTGCTAAAAGAGCAGCTCAAATCCCGACAGACTAAACTGATATCTTTCTCTTGATCTCATCAAAAATGAGATTCAGATAAGCGAAAATTAGATATAAAACCAACTCATTATTTTATTGGGAGTGAAATGTGTGGATAAACAAATTAGAAAAGATAAGCTTTGTATATCTTTTGTTATATTCATTTTAAGTATCTTATTATTATCGAGCTGGGCTTCTGCCCAGTGCGATGACTGTGATGATAATAATCCCTGCACTACAGATTCTTGCGGGGCAGACGGCTGCGTTCACGATCCTATGAATTGCGACAACGGAAATGTCAGTACTGCTGACCAGTGTGGTCCATCCAGTTGTATCAATACACCTCTGCCCGCAGAAGGCAGCAAAACCAATTTAGTGCAATCTCCAGCCCCTGCAGAGTCAGAAATGAAAAATGAAATCGCAGAAGAGAATACAACCAATAACGAATCTCAAAGCGTCATAGAAGAGGTAAAGGCAAAGCCAATTTGCGATGACGGCAATCCTTGCACCGCGGATGCCTACGATGGCACAGACTGCGTTTATGCATCATTGAATTGTGATGACGGGAATGATAGCACTCTTGATTCCTGCATAGATGGCGCTTGCATTAATAAGCCCCTTGACATGGTCAGCATCCCCTGCGAAAATAATAGTGCTAACCTATCCTCAAGCCAGACGCCCTTAGCCGCCCATCATCCTCCGAGCTGCGATGATCATGATCTCTGCACCGAGGATACATTCAATGGCAAAACAAGTGAGCATAAACCGAAGAATTGCGATGATGGGGACCCCAACACATTCGATTACTGCTTTGAAGGAGTCTGCTACCATACAACAACAAATTGCGATGACGGCGATAACTGTACCATCGATTCTTTCAATGGCAGCGCTTGCGTGCATACGCCCAAGAATTGCGATGATCACAATGCCTGCACCATTGATACCTGTGTGGATGGGAAATGCCTGCATACGCCCAGGAAATGCGACGACGGCAATCCATGTACAAATGATAAATGCAACAGCAAGACCGGTTGTTTCAGCACATGGAAATGCGACGACGCCAATCCATGCACAGTAGACTATTGTGATTCGGTCAAGGGATGCCTGCATTCGCCCGTTGTCTGCGCGCCGGGTAAGACATGCATCGATGGCGTCTGCCGGTATCCATATTATCCATATGCTACGCTCTATTATCCCTACTATCAGCCATATGTCGCACCCACTGCCAGTACAAGCCCAGCCGCCCAATCCTATACAATTCCAGCAGGGACGGCTATAACTCTACCCTGGGCCAGGTCGGTTACGGCTCTTAATATGTTGAAGGTGGAAAACGGCATAGCATATCCAGGTGCATCGCCCCTTAAGTTTGTGAGATCACTGGGCTTGGAAGATCAGGCCATTTCAGCATACCAACCCGGACCATCGATATCGGAGAAAGCAGAGATGATAGGTCTTTCCTGGAAGGATGGTGTCTTCACTATGAATCTGGTCCAGCCAAATGGAAACGTTCTTCCTGTCCAGGGAGATAACCGCAATGTTATGCACCTTGTAGGTCCGAACTACGATTACTACTTCCTGAGAAGCGCTGCTCAAGGAAACTGGGGTATTGAGATCAAGCCCATAAATCCGGGAGCTAATGGTGTGGGATTCTCCTTGATAACCGGGCAGGTGAAAGGAGCTGCCCCCATAAATAAGCTTTGAAGTGAGAAGGATCTGCTTTGCGATTAATGCGGCCTGGCCAATGGGGCCGCATCTTACATCTTTTTGGATTACCTCCAATAGGTTGCCATGGCCTCGCCCTTTTGCAGCATATGGCCTTGTATTGTGCGGCTTTCCGGAAGGCGGACAGGGACCGATATATCGGCTCTTCGCTACATCCAGTTGCTAACCTCAGGTTACTATGTTTTTCCAGT
>CAZDLZ010000041.1:0-23921 GCA_964506745.1 uncultured Methanotrichaceae archaeon
ACTGGAAAAACATAGTAACCTGAGGTTAGCAACTGGATGTAGCGAAGAGCCATTTTTTGTTTGCCGGGATCAAGTACTTATATCAGATATTTAATGGTTTTACCAGATATGTGTAGCTGCTTATTTTGATAAACTGTACTATTTAGTGTAATTATTTTATTTAAGTAGTTTGTTTATGGATATTTAACCTGCAAATTATCTATACTATTTCGTTTTTGATCTTCGATACAGTCAACAAACGACGATAATTAATGCAGCTAATATTACTATATATTATTTTGATATATAGGATGCATCAAATTGTATATGATTATCCTATTTATATACTATTCAAATTTAATCATTTAACTGTTGTTGTTCCATCCAGCGTGTCACATATATTTGTCGTCCTCAGGACATAGTGGTTTGCATAGGTGATCGCCTTAAATTTAATCCAAAAAATTTAATTAATACATTATTTGAATTAAAAGAAAACAAGACGTCATTTTATGTAAATTGTATTACCAATTTATAATCAATTTATTAAAGTACATATTAATCTAATCTAGTTATGATTAGAACAATCAAAAGAAATAGTAACTTATATATGGGGGTACAGTTAATACAGGAAGAATAGGTTAGTGGTGTATATTTTAGCGGTTGTAGAGGTAGATATGATATTCAATACTGATCCGCTATGTGATATGGGAAATCAATGGTTCATTTATTGCAATAATATATTATTAAAAAATTCTATCAATGCATGTGCGAAATTATCTCTCCAATCCGTTTTGCATATTTCATTTATTAATTCTGTAGCTGCGGGTGGACAATATGGCCGGTGATAGCAATGTTCTCTCTCTGGGCATGCTGGCCGAGGCCCTTTGCCAGCCGGGTGGCTACGAGCCAAAGCGGCTGCGCAGCCTCTCCCATCAGGGGTCCGACCTCGTTTCTCCCTTCATCGAGGCCATACTCTCCACCGACGAGGATCAGATGCAAGAGAAGCTAGCCGAGCTGGCTGATTCTCTATCCGGTAATAGCAGCTCTGCTGCCTGGTTTAATCTGGGCCGGCTGGCAGCCAGTTTATTCTTTCATCATGCAGCAGGGGATTATTTTGAGAAGAGTGCCCGTCTGGCCCATGCGCAGGGGGATGATGAAGGGGAGGCTTCGGCCTGGTTATCTCTGGGCAGCCTCTTCAGCGATGATGAGAACTGGGATCAAGCCTGTCTGTTCTATGAAAAAGCCTTGCAGTCTCTTGATGAGGGCAAGAGCCAGCCTCTTATGTGCTCCATCCTGATGAATTTAGGCATGTCCAGTTGCCGGCGAGGCGATTTTTCGAGAGCTGATCAGTGTTATTCCAGGGCATTGCGTTTGATCGATAGCGATGATCACGGCGGCCGGGGCGATGTGCTCTACAGCCTGGGGCAACTCAGTCAGATAAGGGGCAACTATTCCCCTGCAGAGGAATGCTATCAAGAGAGCCTCTTCGAGAGGGAGAAGGCCCAGGATCGGGGGGCAATGGCGGCATCGCTCGCGGCCCTTGCGTCCGTCTACCAGCTCACAGGGGAGGCAAATAAGGTGGAAAGCTGCCTGGAAAAAGCCCTTCATCATCTTCAAGACATTGGCAACTTGTTGGCAGCGGCCCGGATGCGTTTTCAACTGGCGGATTTCTTTTTCCTGGAAGGCAGGTACAAAGAGGCTGTCGGCCACTATGAAAAGAGCCTGCCGGCCTTAGAAGAAGGTGACAGTCTTCTGGCCGCTCGCGCTCAAAGTCGCATAGGGCAATGCTTCCTGGATTTGGGCGAATATGTCATTGCAGAGAATCATTTGGAGAAGGCCAGAGATATCATGCTGGCCCAGGGCGACCTATGCAGCGTTGCCGATCTGCTTATAATGCTTGCCGGCAATTACCGCAGGCAAAATAGGCTTGATGAGGCATTGCAATGCTCCCGGCAATCTCTGGAGATCAGAGAGCGGCAAAATGAACCAGGCGCAATTGCCGATGCATATAGCTGCATGGGACTGATTCATGCCGACCGGCGCGAATACGGTCCTGGAAAAGTCTGCTTTCAAAAGGCAGCAGATTTGCTTATGCATAATGGAAACAGCTTGCAGGCGGCTGAGGCTCTCTCCAATTTGGGAAGCTTATGTCATCTGGACGGGGAGCTGGAGGATGCCTTAGACTGCTACAGCCGCGCTTTGGGGATATTCCAGGAACTGGGCAATGGGCAGGGTCAGTCCCAGACGCAGGCCAATTTAGGCCTGATCTACCAGAGCAAAGGAGAGTTCTCTCTTGCCGAGGATTATTTGCAAAAGAGCCTGGCTGCCAGAGATGGATCGGATGTGGCCGGGGAAGCCGGCATCAAGCTCTCTTTAGGTCAGACTGCTCAGTGTAAGGGTGACTGGGATTATGCTAAAAATTTATTTGAGCAGGCAGCCCAGGCTTTTGAAGATCTGGGGGATCTTCATGGTTTTTCTCTGGCGCAAAACAATCTGGGAAATCTTCACTCGGATCTGGGAGACATCCGCAAGGCTATTTTATGCTATAACTTGAGTCTGGATGCCAAGCGTGCTCAAAATGACCTGCACGGCATGGCCACAACTCTTGCCAATCTGGCGGCTGCTTATTTCAAGGAGAACGATCTGGAAACGGCGGAGGAAATGTATCTTAGGGGCCTGGAGATCTTCCGGGAGATGGGCGACCGGAAAGGGGAGGGACAGTCGCTCCTCGGCCTGGCCGGGGCCAGGGCCGAGAAGGGTGAGCTAAAAGAAGCTATTGTCCATTTTCAGGACTGTCTCATGATTGGAATGGAGCAGGAGGACTCCTCGGTCATGACGGCCGCTTTGCATGGTCTGGTCATGGCATCTCTTCGGCTGGGTCTTTGGCAAGAGGCAGAGGCCTGCTATGTACAGGTATTGGATGCTCTTCGCACCATGGGAGACTCAGGTGCTATAGCTGCGGTATTATGTTCATGGGGAAATCTTAAGGCAGATCTGGGTCAGTGGGATGGTGCCCAGGAAGACTATCTGGAATCTCTGGAAATCCTGGAGCGGCTAGGTGACGAATATTCCATGGCGGTGGCCAAAAACAACCTGGCCAATATCTGTTACCGGCGTGGAGATTGGACAGGAGCTATCGAGCACTATCGCTTCAGCCGGGAAGGCTTTGCCAGGGTGAATGATGATAAAAGCCAGGCTTGCGTGCTCAGCAACATGGCCAGCCTCTGCTATAAGAGAGGCGAATGGTCCCGGGCTTTGGAGTGCTACCAGGAAAGCCTGGATCTCTTCGAGAGGCTGGAGGATATGGCCGGCGCTGCACAGGTGCTGGGCAATTTGGGCAACTTCTATCACCGCAGAGGCGAGCGCAGTCTAGCCAAAGAGCATTTCTTGAGGGGCCTGGAAATTTTAAAGCGCCTGGGAGACCGGCAGGGCGCCGCGGAGATGCAGGCCAATATCGACATGCTAAGGCCGGGCCGGGGCAACAAGCCTGAAAATCTCGATGATTACTATAAGCAGCTTGATGAGTTGAAAGCACAAGGTGACCTTTCCGGTCAGGCAGAGGTGCTCTGTGCACTGGCCGGCTCTCTTGCGGACTGCTGTCAATGGGAGTCTGCTCTCTCCTGCTATCAGGAAAGCCTGCAGCTTTTTGTGGCCGTAGGGGAGATCTACAACCAGGCTCAGATTCACTTCAATATGGCCCTGGTTTATAAGGAAAAGGGCGATTTAGCAGGAGCCTCGGCCCTTTTTGGCGAGGCTCTGGAGATCTTTCAGAAGCTTGACGCCGCGCCTTGTATCGCTTTGGCCAGGCTGAATCTTGGCACCATCCTTGGCATGAGGGGCCAGGCGAAAGAGGCCGAAGACCACTTCACCCAGGCCATCCGCATGCAAGAGGAGCTGGAAGCCTCGCCTGATCTATGCGAAGGCTATCTGGCCAGGGCACAGTTCCTGGTCCGGGAGGGGCGGCTGGTTGAGTCCGAATTCTATCTCAGCCGGGCTGAGACGCTCATATCTCGCACAGATTATCCTATCCTCAATATTTTGCTCTACAATACGCAAGGAGAGCTTCATCTGAAGGAAGGCCGCTACGGCGAGGGAAAGTGCAGTTTTGAGAGGGCTTTATCCCAGGCAAGAATGCAGTCCAACCCTTATGAAGAGGCCAAAGCATTCGCCAATCTGGGACGGCTGGCATTGCAGGTTAAGGATTTTCCTCATGCCCTGGTTAATTTGCAGCAGGCGCTGGCATCCATGATCCGCCTGGGGGCGATGCATGATTGCCTGGCTCTTTACCAGGATCTTCACGGCCTCTTCCTGGCCCAGGGGGATTATGCGCGAGCGGAGGAGATGGCAGCACTTCGAGAGCGGGCGTCTGGCGGGCTTGGATATCTGCATACTTGCTGTAAGGATGAGGGTGCAGAGGACTGCGTCGTCGTCCTGGGATTATCCGGCCATGAGCAAAGCCGCAATAACCTGACTCTTTTAAGCGAAGAGGGAAAAAGAAAATTCTGAAAATCCGAATGATTCGTTGCCTGTCCCATTGCAGCTAAGCTTGGAGGTCGGCTAGAGGTCTGACCAGACCATGGAGGGCAATAGACTTATCTGCAGGTCGTTCTCCGCCAGGGCATGCCTTATCTGCGGCTCTTTGAGGAGCAGATCCAGTTCGCTCAATCGGCCCATCACTTCACCGATGCGGGCGGCTTTATGCTCGCTCGTGTCTCGAACTGGTGCATAGAATATCTTGCCGTGGGCTTGGTCGGCCTCCACACCAAAGAAATCGCGGCTATAAAAACCCTTGAACCTGATAATGATGGGCTTGTAGACATTTTTTAATGCCGGAACATAAAACTCTTCCAGTACCATTTGTTGCATTCGGTTCTTAGTTTCGGCGATGCGCAGCCTGATGTATCCCTGGCCGTGGATGTAACCTGCATAATGGATGTCGTATCTGATTCGTGAACGCAGGTCGGTATGCAGTCCTAAGGTAAACTCACAGATATCCTCAATCTCCATTGGATTCAAGCTCAGGAAGTACCTTATGAAAAGAGTGTACTGGTTTTCAAAGGTGATGTGAATATCACTTTCATCGCTCTCTTTATTCGTAACCGCGATATCGCGCACATTCCAGCCAAAGAGCTTCTGGGCCTCTTCTTTGGTAAAGCTGCGTCGCGCAAACTCGCGAACCTTCTCCAGGAGATCTCCCATAGTTTCCATTTGCATTCACTCTTCTCTTGAATCTGATAAACATTATGCTAAATACCAAACCTCGGCGGTCTACCCCAAGGCAGATGAAAAATTGCGAGCCGTAGTGGCTATCAGCGGCGAGCTTGACATCAAGTCGATAAGGGCTAACTTGGATGATTTTATTTTTTCTTTGATGCTCATCACTTGCAATGATTTTCGAAATGCAGTTTAAATGGACTGGGAGACAATAGTCCATGATCCTGTCGGCCAGGAGAACAGGACCAGTAATGCCACACCTAAGGTGAGGGCGATTGCCGTCTGCATGAGTTGCAGGGCGCGAGGCACGTCTGAGGTCTCTGGCTCCTTGCCATCCTCCTCCAGCACATAGTAGCCGGGCTTCTCCAGGCAGATATTGAGAGAGCCGGCCAGTGCCGCCATGGGCCAGCCGGAGTTGGGGCTGGGGGTGGCGCAATGGTCGCGCAAAGCGGCTCGAAGAGCTGAGCTTGCGCCGGCTGGCCGGGCCAGAGCTATGAGTATTATGGATAAGCGGGCAGGAATATAGTTGGCCAGATCATCGAGCTTTGCTCCGGCAAAGCCAATCTCCTTGAGACCTTTGGTTTTGTAACCGATCATGGAGTCCATGGTGCTGATGGCCTTGAAGGCCAGAGCGGCTTCCAGGCCCAGGCCGAAGGGGGCAAAGAGCAGATAGTAAAAGATGGGCGAGAGGATGGAGTCTACATAGTTCTCGGAGAGCGACTCTATCACTGCCGAGCTGGCCTGACTTTTGGAGAGCGAGCTTGTATCGCGGCCCACCAGGGCGGGCAGCATCGATTTGGCCTCGTCCATGTCCCTGTCGATCATCTGCCCTATGTCCCGGGATACATGCAGAAGACACCTGATCGCGAAGGTGGACTTGAATAGGTAGGCTGAAACGAGTAGCGGCAAAAGTGGAACAAATCCTGCAGCTTTTACAGCCAGGTGACCGGATAGAACGGTTACTGCTATTACTATTATGGCCAGAGCAATTCCGCTCGCTCTGTTGGGCCTGGCATGGTCGCGCAGGAACGCGATGAATTTGCCGATCCAGACCACTGGATGAACCTTTGCAGGCGGCTCGCCTAAGAGGATGTCGTATGCCGCGGCCAGGAGAAATACGGTCAAGCCATCTGAAATCATTTCTTTTCTCTCCGCCTTATCACAGATGGGCCTCCAGCTTCTTCCATACGGTGCTGATGGCTTCGCCCTTCATGAGTGCATCCAGGACCATGTCAGCTACGTCCGGTCTGTGGATGATTTGGCAGGACTCACAGCACCATGTACCGTCCTTTTCTATTCCGCCGGTTCTCTTGTCCAGGCAGGGATAAAAGGGACAAAAGCAGAGTGAGCAATCCTGATTGGGATGGTGGCAGGGAAATCGCTCGCAGTTCAGTCTCTGCATAAGAGAGCCCTCTCCAGGGCGGCTATCAACCGTTCGTTCTCAGAGCGGCTACGCACTGCTACTCGGATGTAACTCTTGCCCAGGCCGAAGGACTGGCAGTCTCGCACCAGCACGCGCTCTTGCATGGTCCTCTTTGCCAGGACATCAGAGGTGAGGCCGGTGGGCTCTATGTTCACCAGGATGAAGTTGACCATGCTTGGGAGTGGCCGCAGGCCCAGCCCCTGCAGGGCCGATTCCAGCCAGGCCAGCTCCTCTTTTATGACAATGCGGCTCCTCTCCAAATGCTCTTCGCAGCCTAAGAGATACTCTGCGGCTGCAGCGGCGAGCGAGCCTATGGACCAGGGAATTCTGGCCAGATTCAAAATACCGGCTAATGTCTCATTTGTTACCCCAAAGCCCAGGCGCAGGCCCGGCACGCCAAATGACTTGGTAAGCGACCTCATGACGAAGAGATACTCTCTATGCGGCGCATGGGTCGCCACGCTCTCCTTCGGTTCGGAAAGCTCAATGAAGGCCTCATCCACCAGCAGGAAAGTCTCTGCATCTTCGCATCTCTCTACCAGATTCATAACCTGGCCCGCTGAGAGGAGCTTTCCCGTGGGGTTGTTGGGATTGCAGAAGAAGAGCAGCTTTGCCTTTTCTAGATCGGCTTTTGACAGAAGCGGCAGGCCGTCTTCGCCGATGCTCACCCTCTTTACAGTCGCTCCTGCCAGGAGGGACTGGTTGGTGTACTCGCCAAAGGACGGCGTGGGCACTAGAGCCATGTCACCTTCCTCAATGCAGCATTCGGCAAAGAGCCGGATCAGCTCTGAGGAGCCGTTGCCGGGCACAGTACATTCCATACCAACATTTGTAAATTTTCCGGCGGCGCGACGAAAGTTCCGGTAGCTGCTGTCTGGATAGTGGTCGATATGCTCAAGCTCTTTTAAAAACAATTCTTTGAGCGGAGGCGAGCCCAGAGGATTGATGTTGGCTGAGAAGTCTAATGGCTCCGCTCCCAGAATTGCTGATGCTTCCTGTACTTTGCCGCCGTGCTTGCACTCTTCAGCTCTGGCAAAGCTCCTCCGTATCTGGTTTATCATGAATTTGCCCGGACTTCTTGTGTGAAGGCATTTCAAGCTTGTGGACAGAAAATCCCCTCATTAACGATCGTGACTGGGCGGTTCCGCCATGCTCATGCAGTTCGTGTATAAAAATACTACTATATATAAATGTTAAATTCATAGATTTTTATGTTGCGTTGTATCCGAAAGTGTTTTATCTACTCTATGCGAACTCAAGCGGCGTATATCAAAGGAAGAGGAGGCTAAGATTCCGATGGCAACAAGAGAGGGCAGCTTTTCGGTTGAGGACATGAAGAATGTCCAGATCAACATAGGAGCTGTCGTTAAGGAAGAGGAAGAGTGGGACCAGGAGATGGGCCCCTTCCCCAAGCCCAATGTAGCAACGCTCCGTAACTGGGACTTCAAGCTATGCGACCGATACCATGTCATGTACTCGCCCGCTGATGATACATGTACCCTCTGTACCTACGGTCCCTGCGATCTGACCGGTGACAAGAAGGGTGCCTGCGGCATTGGCATGGGCGCCGCCTGTGGCAAGATAGTTCTGGTCGCAGTTCTCATGGGAACCTGCGCTCACACTGCTCACGGCAGGCATTTGTACCACTGGTGTCTGGACAAGTTCGGAGACATGAAGTTTGATATGGGCGACGAGATCCTGGTGGATGCTCCCTTGACTCAGACCATCATAGGCACCAAGCCCAAGTCGCTTAAGGACTTTGGCGAGGCACTGGAGTACTGCGAGGAGCAGATCGTGCAGCTACTGGCTGCTTGTCACACCGGCCAGGAAGGATACTACAAGGACTTCGAATCCAAAGCCCTGCACAGCGGCATGATCGATTCCCTGGGCAAAGAGATCTGCGATATGTTGCAGACTGTAGCCTACGACATGCCTCGCGGCGCAGCTGATGCACCCCTTGTGGAGATCGGCATGGGAACCCTGGATCAGAATAAGGGTGTTCTCATTGCTTACGGTCATAACCTGGCGGCAGGCGCTGAGGCCATGATCTACACCGAGAACCAGAACCTCTGGGATAAGGTGGACATTGGCGGCGTATGCTGCACGGCCATTGACCTCACCAGGATAACCGAGACCGGCAGACCTTCCAAGATTCCCGCTAACCTGGGCCCCAAGGCCAAGGTGGCCGGTGCCATGGGCTGGTGGAGAAAGATGGTCCGCGCCGACATTATGGATGCAGTGATGGTAGACGAGCAGTGCGTCTTCTGCGATGTGCTGGAAGAATGCCAGCAACGCCATGTCCCGGTAATTGCCACCAACGATAAGATCATGCTCGGGCTTCCCGACAGGACCAATGATTCTGCCGATGCTATTGTAGAGGATCTGGTCAGCTTTAAAGCGCCGGGCGTTGCAATTCTTGATCCGGTCAAAGCCGGCGAGGTAGCTATAAGAGTTGCCATTGGCGTAAAACCCAAGCGCGCGCAGTTCAAGAAGGAGATCACCTTCGACGAGAAGCAGTTTAAGGAGACCCTGGAGAAGTGCACGCAATGTAACCAGTGCGCCTTCGTCTGTCCGCCCCACATAAAGATCAGCAATAATATCGCTGAAGCGCTCAAGGGCAATATCGAGCCATTCTCGGCCACTTACGAGGTCTGTGTGGGCTGTCAGAGATGCGAGCAAGCCTGTCCTCAGGATATCCCCGTATTGAAGCTCTATGAGTATGCCAACCGCGAATACATCCAGAACCAGAAGTTCAAGATGAGAGCCGGCAGAGGGCCTGTGACAGACACTGAGATCCGAAAGGTCGGTGCCCCCCTCGTGCTTGGAACCATCCCTGGCGTAATTGCTCTGGTAGGCTGCAGCAATTATCCCAATGGTACCAAAGAGTGCTACGACATTGCCAAAGAGTTCGTGGACAGAGGCTACATTGTAGTTGCTACGGGCTGCATGGCTATGGATATGTCTTTGTACAAGGACCAAGACGGCAAGACCATCTGGGAACAGTACGAAGGTGCCTTCGACGGCAGAAACATCTGCAACATAGGTTCTTGCGTAGCAAACGCACATATCCATGGCGCGGCGATCAAGGTAGCTACCATCTTCGCTCACAGGAACCACAGAGGCAACTACGACGACATCGCTGATTATATCCTGAACAAGGTTGGTGCATGCGGCGTTGCCTGGGGTGCATATTCTCAGAAGGCGGCTTCTATTGCTACTGGCGTCAACAGGCTTGGCATACCCGTGGTAGTCCAGCCTTCTTCAGTCATATATCGGAGAACCTTCATGGCCAGGACGGACAAGCCCGAGGATTGGCAGGTCCTGGATGCTCGCGACGGAAGCGTACATCAGATCGAGCCGGTTCCTGAGTCCATGCTTTATATTGCTGAGACCAAGGAAGAAGCCATGTTAGAGATGGCCAAGCTCTGCTTCAGACCTTCGGATAACAGTATGGGCAGATCGATCAAATTGACCCATTACTGCGATATTTCCATGAAGTACTTCGGCAAGTTGCCTGATGACTGGCATATCTTCATCAGAGACGTCAAAGACCTGCCATTGATGTATAAGGATCTGATGATGAAAGAGCTCGAGGCGAAACACGGCTGGAAGGTGGACTGGAAGAACAAGAAGTTCATCGAGGGCCCCCTCAGGACTGCAGATGTCAGCTTCGATCCGACAAACATTGCACGGAAAGTAAGGGTTAAGAAGTAGAGGGCAGGGAGTGATTAAAATGGCAGCTGATGTTAAAAAGGGCGTTGATACAACAAAGAACGCCATTCCTTTTGAGATGGCGCAGATCCCCGGGCCGGAGATGGCCAAGACTTACATGCCGAAGGTTATGGGTGCCATAATTAAAAAGGCCAAGAGACCTCTGCTCGTAGTAGGTGCAGAGCTCTTTGAAGATCCCATCATGTTCGACAAGATGATCGAGATGGGCAAGATGGGCATGCCCATCGCCGCCACGGCACACAGTGTGAAGGGTTTTGTGGAAAGAGGCTACATGGATAACGTTTATCAGATCGGCCTGCATCCCCTGACCAGCAATCTGCGGTTCGAGGACTGGATGGGTCTGGACGGTAAAGGTCAGTATGATCTCGTCATATTCCTGGGCATCTTCTACAAATTCGCCAACGGCATGTTCTCCACACTGAAGAGCTTTAACCGGAATATCAAGCGTGTCTCCATTGACCGGTACTATCATGTCAATGCAGACATGACCTTCGGAAACATGGCTTTCACGCCGGACGACTACCACGCTGCAGTGGACGAAGTAATCGCAGCAATGAAGAAATAAAGTTTATCTAATAACAGAAGAGGTATATTAATGGCAGATGTAAAGTTGGATATATCCCCTATGTATGAGGGCGAACGGATTAGAAAGGGCGATCTATGGGTAGAGTTGGGCGGCCCCAAGGCTGACGGATTCGAGCTGTCTCTGGCCACACCAATGGACCAGATTCAGGATGGGAAAGTAACCGTTATCGGTCCCGATCTCAATGAGGTCAAAGAGGGCTCAATCATGCCCTTCGGCATGATATTCAAGGTGGGCGGCGAGAAGATTGAGAAGGATCTGGAGTCCATCATTGAGAGGCGCAACCACGCTCTGCTTTCCTACATCAGCGGCCTTATGCACCTCAACCAGAGATACGATATCTGGATGAGAATCGGAACCAGCCTGGCCAAGAAAGGTGTAACCTCCTGGGTACAGATCTTTACCCCTGTAATCGAGCTGTACAAGGCCGAGATGCCCTTCATCGAGAAGATGGAGATCACCATTGTCACCGATCCAGCCAAGGTAAAGGAAGAGCTGGCCAACGCCATGGCCGTCTACAAGACACGTGATGCGCGCGCTAAGGGACTGCACGATGAGGACGTCGATGTCTTCTACGGCTGCACACTCTGCCAGGCATTCGCACCCACCAGCGCCTGCGTGGTCACCCCGGACAGGCCATCCCTATGTGGAGCTATCACCTGGTTCGATGGACGCGCTGCTGCCAAGGTGGACCCAGAGGGCCCCCAGTTCCCTATTGAGAAGGGAACGGCAATCGATGCGGTCACTGGCGAATACGCAGCCATTAACGAGATGGCTGAGCAGAGGTCCGGCGGCGAGTACAACAGGATGCTCTTATACACGTTCTTCGATGCACCCCACACCTCATGTGGCTGCTTCGAGACCATCGGCTTCTACATGCCTGAGGTTGACGGCATCGGTCTAGCTGATCGTGACTTCAGAGGCGCAACCCCCAACGGTCTTCCCTTCTCCACCATGGCTGGCCAGACGGGCGGCGGCAAGCAGGTTGTAGGATTCCTGGGTATGGGCATTCTCTACTACTTCTCTCCCAAGTTCCTCCAGGCTGACGGCGGCTGGAGAAGGATCGTCTGGATGTCCAAGGGTCTCAAGGAGAGAGTAAAGGATGGCATCGATGAGGACATGATGGCCAAGATCGCCACCGAGGATGATGCCAAGGATATACCGGCTCTCAAGGCCTTCCTGCTCAAGGTCAACCATCCTGTTGTTGATGGTGTTGCCAGGAAAGTAGATGGCAAGAAGATCACCGAGGGCTGGAAGCTCGAGGATATTTCCGACGAGATTAAAGAGAAGGTCATGGCCTATATCGAGAAGACCGGCGGAGACATCAACATCGATACCGTCAAGTCCGAGCTTGCCTTGACCGAAGGCCAGTTCATGCAGGTCGTCGAGGCTCTGCAGGCTGATGGCGTTCTCGAGTGAGCTTAAATTCGCGAATAAGTAAATATCAAAGAGGGTGAAAATCTATGCAGTTAAAACTCAAGCCAAAGACACCGGCAGCCGCGGCTCCAGCAGCCGCACCGGCTGCAGCAGCAGGGGCCGCAGCACCAGCTTTTTCCATGTCCGGCAGCGCCGGCGGTATTAAGCTGATACTCAAGGATGCCAAGATCAGCATAGACAAGGTAGTACTCGCTAAGTAGAGTCTGCCTATCCCTTTTTTTTGGGAGGGGCGGATTATTCGTAGCGAATGCTATAGTACTTCTAGTTTAAAGTGAGGGAGATATTATGCAGCTTAAGCTTAAGAAAAAAGAAGCAGCTCCGGCCGCAGCCGCACCTGCGCCAGCAGCAGGTGCAGCAGCAGCTCCGGCTTTTGCAATGCCAGCAGCAGCATCATCGGGTGGAATGACCATTGAGCTTCGAGGCGCTTCCATCCATGTAGCGGAAGTTGTCATAAAACCGAAAAAATAAGGAAGGCTAGACCTTGGGGAAAGTAATAGCGGTAACCGGTAAGGGCGGCACCGGCAAGACAGCCGTGACCGCGATGCTTATTAGACACCTGGTAAAGAATTCCGGAAAAAAGTACCGAATACTTGCAATCGATGCTGATCCCGATGCCAATCTGGCCGATGCGCTGGGCGTGCAGGCGGGAAAGACCATCGGCGACATGAGAGAGTTCGTGCAGCAGTCCCGGTTCACAGCTTCGCCGGATACTGATAAGCAGGCGCTTCTTGAGGCCAAGATCTTCGAGATTCTCTTGGAGGAGGAGGGCTATGATCTTCTTGTCATGGGCAAGCCGGAAGGATCTGGGTGTTACTGTTTTGTCAACAATCTTCTGCGCGCTGTTATGGATAAGACCACTGCCAGCTACGATCTCGTCATCATTGACACGCCGGCGGGCCTGGAGCATTTCAGCAGGAAGACCATTCCCGACCTTGACGATCTTATAGTGGTGACGGATGAGTCCAGAAGAGGTCTTACCACAGGTGAGCGCATACGTGACACTGCCCGCGAGATCGAACTGAAGTATCAAAATCTCTATGTGATCGTGAACAAGGTCACCGCGGGAAGTAAGGATAAGGTTCTTGAGAATGCTAAAGGCATCGGCCTGTTGGTTATCGGCACTATCCCCTATGATGAAAGCTTAGCCAAATTCGATTTAGTGGGAGATCCATTGATGGGCCTTCCCGATGAATCGCCTGCAGTGCAAGAAATGACTCAGGTCATCGGGAAATTGGGCCTGTGAGGGTGATTTGAATGGCAGAGAAGATCTCTTTATCTGACCTTAATAAGACATTAGCAGAAATGAATGTTCAATCCCTCGAAGGGTTAAAGATCGAGGGTGATGTTGAGATAGAAATAGATGCAGGTGCTGGCGGCGTAGGCCCCCTGTTTGCATACTATTTCGGGCAAGAGGCGGCCAAGATCGCCATGCAGCTTATGAACTTCGCCAAGGCTGTAGGCTATCCCGTAGAGAATTTGCTCCAGCCGGTAGCTGTAGCGCAGGCCATCTCTCCGGCTCCTAAGGATCTGGCAGCAGCTGCCGCAGCAGTTCCCGCCTTTAAGGTGGCATCCGCTCTGGCCAGCGCCAAGTTTGCCGTCGGCGTGGACAAGACCTGGAAGAGGACTATCCAGGAGGTCACACTGGGTGCTACCAAAGCTGATGGCGGAAGCCGCGGTCATGTAGTCAAGCTGGGCGGCGAGAAGGCTATGCCTTTCTTCCCGGATGCAGCCATGCCTCATGCTCCCAAGATCACCATGGACGTCTTCGACATGCCCATCGGCATGGCCAAGGCCGTCAAGATGCATTATGAGGACGTTATCAACTCTCCTGGCGAGTGGGCCAAGAAGGCTGTCAAGAAGTTCGGCGCCGACATGGTCACCGTTCACCTGATCAGCACTGATCCGCTTCTCAAGGACACCTCTGCTCAAGAGGCCGTCAAGACCGTTGAAGAGGTATTGCAGGCTGTGGATGTGCCAATCTGTATCGGCGGATCCGGCAACCCCAATAAGGACCCAATTGTGCTCTCCAAGGCCGCAGAAGTAGCCCAGGGCGAGCGCGTTCTCATCGCCTCTGCCAACCTGAATATGGATTGGGAGAAGATAGGCAAGGCCTGTGTGGACAACGGACATGTGTGCCTGGCCTGGACACAGCTCGAGATCAACTCTCAAAAGGAGCTGAACAGGAAGCTCATGAAGGTCGCCGGCGTTCCCCGCGAGTCCATCGTCATGGACCCAACCACAGCCGCGCTCGCTTACGGCCTGGACTTCGCCTACTCCAACATGGAGAGAATTCGTCTCGGCGCTCTGAAGGGCGACGATGAGTTGACTTTCCCCATGTCCTCCGGTACCACCAACGCCTGGGGTGTCAGAGAGTCCTGGATGGTCCGTTCACCCAACAAGGATGACTCCGACTGGGGAGACCGCATGCTTCGCGGTCCAATCTGGGAGATATTGACTGGATACTCTCTGGCCATGGCCGGTGTGGACATCTTCATGATGATGCACCCGACGGCTGTAGCCTATGTGCATGAGATCACTCAGTCCCTGATGGGAAGAATTGAGGCTAAGACGCCCGATACTGCCGCCTGGCTCAAGATGGGGGTGTGAGAGACAATGAAGGAAACTAGCCCGCTTAACCTTTACAAGCAGCTTCCACAGACCAACTGTAAGAAGTGCAAAGAGGAGACCTGCATGGCCTTTGCCGCTGGCCTGATTGCCAGGACCAGGAAGATAGAGGAGTGCACTCCACTGATCGATGAGAAGAAGTACGCCAAGAAGCTTGCTGCTCTAAGTAACATCATCGCTCCAGAGCTTAAAATGGTATACATTGGCGTAGGAGAAAAGCAGGTCAAGGTCGGCGGCGAGGACGTCATGTACCGTCACCAGATGACCTTCTTCAACAAGCCTCCATTTGCCTACGATGTAGCCGACAACATGGAAGAGGCAAAGCTTGTAGAGCGCGTCAAGAAGATCTCTACCTGGCGCAAGTTCTACATCGGCAAGTGGCAGGGCGTAGAGATGATTGCGGTACGCAGCGTGACCGACGACCCGGCTAAGTTCGCAGCCTGTGTCAAGACGGTCATGGCCAATTCTGACTTCCCGCTAATTCTCTGCTCCTTTACTCCCGCAGTTCTCAAGGCTGGACTTGAGGTAGCCGCCAAGGCTAAACCTCTCATCTACGCTGCCAACAAGGACAACTGGAAGGAAGTTGCACAGCTCGCCTTTGACTATAAGGTGCCGGTGACCCTCAGCGTGCCCTTCGATCTGGATGGCCTGAAGTCCATGGCCGTCACCTTCGCCAGCATGGGCCTCACCGATCTTATTCTGGACCCGGGAACCGCACCCAACGGCAAAATGCTGCAGCAGACCCTGCTCAACTTCATCAACCTGAGAAGAGCGGCTGTTGAAGAAGCCCAGAGGGATATCGCTTATCCGGTCATGGTGCTGCCCATCAACGCCTGGCTGACCACTGACGATCCAGTACGTGCATCTTACTGGGAGTCTGTGCTCACCGCTGCCTTTGTCATCCGTGGCGGAGCCATCATGATCAAGCACTCGCTTGAGGCTCACAGCATGATGCCAGATATGCATCTGCGCTTCAACATCTACACCGACCCCAGGACGCCCGTGCAGGTCAAGCCCGGTATCTACAAGGTTGGCAAACCAGGGCCCGAGTCTCCTGTCTTCTTGACCACCAACTTCGCCCTGACCTACTACACAGTAGAGTCGGATATCGCCTCCAACGGCATCGATGCTTACATCATCGCCATCAATACCGATGGAATCGGCGTGCAGGCATCTGTGGCCGGCGGCCAGTTGAGCCCCACCAAGATCCTGGATTCTTTCAACGAGGCTGCATTTAACTGGGCAGGTCAGAAGTTCCCGGCAATGGTTCTGCCCGGAATGGCTGCCAAGTTCTCCGGTGAGCTGGAGGATCTCTTCGCAGGCAAGGCCAAGATCATGGTCGGACCGGAAGACTCCGGACGCATCATCGGCTGGATGAAGGATTTCTGGCCACCCAAGGCGTAAATTCATCGACAAAAAAAATGGTGACGTTATGTGCCCGCAGAGGGCACATAACCCTTATTTTCTTAAAGCATATTTTCAAGTCATAGTTGATTTCCATATGGAGGAATCGATACTCATGTTAATTGCAAAAAATGCGGCTGTGGTACTGGTCGCCGTGTTCATTGCCCTGGCCTTTAATGCTCAAGCCCAGTGGTCACCGGGCGGAGCGATGGTTTATATGGGTGATCTGAATCTGGCGGCATCTTCTGCTATGGGCGGAAAGGCCGTGCAGGCCCTGGGCGGTTCTCAGGAAACTTCAGCGGCAATGAACAACACTTTGATGGACAACTCTTCGTTGAATAACAGTTCGACAAATGCAACCCTGGACAATTCAACTATAGTCGGCCCATCAACTGTAGTGCCCTGCGCTGATGCTGCAGAATCTTCAGGCAAAAAGATTCTTGATCTATCCGGTTACGCCCGCGATAGGACTAACAGGAACCTGGCCGGATACACGAATATCATGTATCCCATCTCCGGATCGCGAGGCACCACAACCTCGACGGCTGGCGGTGGAGGATGCGGCGGAGGGTGCGGACAATAATTTGTTGCATTCCTAATTACAATTTTTCCACTTTGATCTAATGGTAGTGAATCATTTATAGCGTCGGGGCGCGGGGCGAGAGAAGATCCATCTCCCCTGATAAAAAATGGTAGAATGCGGCCAACTGCTGAAGATCCGCCCTTGGCTTTTACTCTTTTTCCGGTTCTTCGTCCATGTCCAAATCCATAGACTCAGCCAGTTCGTCGATCATAGGTCCAAGCTTCTCCTTCATCTCTGGCTTCAGTTCTATCATCTTGAAGAATATCAGCATCTTGCTCGACATGCAGATGTCTTCAAGTTCTGCATTAATTCCTTCCAGGCTGTCGTTGATGGAGGCAAGCGTCTCAGCTATCTCTTCCATTGTTTCGTCTTTAGACATCTATCTTTCACATCCGGACCTACTTTTGCCATTTATGGATAAATATAGTTTATCCTCACGAATCAGATTGTCTTGCGCTTCCCATCTCTATTTATTTTTGGATAGCTTCTTTTGGGGTCCGGGTAGCCGTCTGACGCTATCGGGTATCTGTGTCTCCTCCCAGCCCAATTCTATAGCAATTTCCTGCCGCTCTAGCCCCGATCCAGCTCCTTTCAACTCATGATCGGCCATGCATATTTCATGGTCTACCTTTTCCAGTTTTGCGAGGACCCTGCAGAAATTGTCTTTCATGGATTCCTTAGACGACTGTGGCTGTATCTTTGGCTGGGGACGGACCACATGGAAATCCTTGAATTCACCGGTTGGCTCTCTGTAGTCGATCAGAATCTCTTTAACCTCAATTTTTGCGTTGTCTATGCCTATCGCCCTGACGAATCTCGATAAATCTTCTTCTTGTCCCTCGGCAATAATGAATGCCTTGCCATCGGGAAGAAACTCAATAAATCCTTTGAGGTCAAGGATTCCGGCAAGGGTAGTAACTATGCCGCTGTATCCTACTCCGTTTATATTTCCCGATACATGAGCAATTAGTCGCTTCATATTATTCCAAAATAGACCGGTAATGCCAGCAGAATTGTAGGCAAGCCAACCAGCAACCACACCATGCGGTTGCTGTCAAAGATCTTCTTACCGTCCAGGGGCCCGAAGGGAAGCAAGTTGAAGGCAGCTAAGGTTAAGTTGATAAATAACGCAAAGTTGGCGGCCAATGCTGCTGTACCACTCGATGGCGCTAACAATAGCGCTAGAAAGAAGAATGCAGTTAAGATGATGTTGGTCATGGGCCCTGCCAAGGATATCCAGAGCGTCTCCTTTTTTATCTCTCTCCTCAGATCCTCCTGGCCGAAGGAATCTTGCATATAAAATTCTGCTGTCGCAGTGGGCTTGCTTATCATAACCGCACCCGGCGCCGCAAAGATGAATCCTGCGAAGGAAGCGGCTACTGCAAACAGCAGCCCCATCTGGTTAGCCCTGTACTCTGCAAAGTATCCAAAGTGCAGTGCTACGAACTTATGTGCCATCTCGTGAAGCAAAAAGCCGGTACCTACGCCCACTGTGATGATGAGGATCGTCTCCAAATCGGGAATTCTCTTCCCGTTCATCAACACGGAAAAGGCAACAACCAGCGCTGCCAGCGACAAAAGCAGATCTCTCAGCTCGATGGAACTGAAGCGGTCAGCAATGCTCATGCAAAATGATTGCACTTGCTGACTATATCTTTTTATTGATGCTTTTTATCTTTTCTTTGAGCCTTCTCTCATCCTCTTCTGTGACAGGGATCTTGGTGGACATGCTGCATCTCTGGGGCATGGGGATGAGCTCACCTTCCAGGAGGTCGTAGTAAGCCTCGTCTAGGCCGATCTCGTCCCCAGCATATCTTTTTAGGATAACTTTTATCTTCTCCTGTCTTACCTTGCCGAGAGTATCTATCTTTTCAAGGGCCTGTTCAATCTGTTTGTACACAATTTTTCTCTATTGCGAAGATTCATATTTATGCCTTATCCGTCCTGTCTTAACAAAAATATTTTATAGATTTGGGGGAAGAAGCAAAGCGGGGGAATGATATTTTGGCAGACGTAATCGATTACAATCTATACGGAAACGATATGCAGATCGTGGAGATAGAGCTGGATGCAGGTGAAGGCGTAAGGGCGGAGGCGGGAGCCATGCTCTACATGGATCGAGGAATCGAGATGCAGACCTCCTCCGGGGGCGGGCTCTTCAAAGGCTTCAAGAGGATACTCACCGGGGAGAGCTTCTTTATAACCACTTTCCTGAACAATGCCAGAGATAGGAAGAATGTGGCCTTTGCTGCGCCTTTTCCAGGAAGGATTCTTCCCATGGACCTGGGCGCGCAGGGTGGCAGCATTCTCTGCCAGAAGGACTCCTTTCTCTGCGCCGCGCGGGGCATTGAGATTGAGGTGGCTTTCACCAAGAAGCTTGGTGCCGGGCTTTTCGGTGGAGAGGGCTTCATATTGCAGAGGTTGGAGGGGGATGGTCTTGCTTTTATTCATGCCGGAGGCACGCTGCTGGAGAGGAACTTGAAATCAGGTGATGTCCTGATGGTAGACACCGGCTGCCTGTGCGCGTTGGATCCGGCCGTGGACTACGATATCAAGTTCGTAGGCGGCTTCAAGAACGCCCTGCTGGGTGGAGAAGGTGTCTTCCTGGCCCGGCTGGAGGGCCCAGGAAAGGTGTATTTACAAAGCTTGCCCCTCTCCCGTCTGGCAGATAGGATAATCGAGGCCGGCAGGATGAGTTACGTTCAGTCTGGCGGCTTAAAGAATGAATGAATACAAAGAATGTATCCTGAGGCTCTAGTTTTCTTATTTTTTGGTCGATCGCCAGCAGAATTGCTCTGGTAATTTTTTAACTTTGACGACATCTCTATAAAAAATTGTCACACGAAGACAACCATTATCCTGTGCATGATATTGATTGGCATAGTCTGATTGCAGATAGGTTTATATAGAATATCAATCAAACCAATTGCTGATGAAGTTAAGCATCACTTTCTACTGCGTCACCTTAAAATCCGGTTTAGAACGGACATTTTTCTAGCGTTGGCCTTTGACAAACCCTTTCAATTAATGTGAATTCGTATTATAGATCTTAACCGCAAAGGGTGGGCTTTCTCGTCGAACAGTATTATATCTAGAATATTATGGAAATTTGGAGGTGACTCGCTATGATGAATCGCACAATGAAACTGCTCCTGCTCTCGGACATCTTCGTTCTGACAGGATTTGGGCTGATTCAGCCTATAATTGCCATTTACATTAACGATGGCGGCGTGACAGGGGGGACGATGCTCACTGCAGGTATGGCGAGCGCTTTATTCATGCTAACCAAGTCGGTGGTGCAATTGCCTTTTGGCCACTATGTGGACAGTCATGCCGGGAAAGAGAGGTGGCTGATTCTGGGAACGCTGCTCATGGCCAGTGTTCCTATAATCTACCTCTCGGCAAACAGCATCTATCAGATATACATGGCTGAGATGATTTATGGACTGGGCAGCGGCCTGGCCTATCCTACCTGGCTTGGTCTGTGGTCTGTGAATCTGGACCAGGGCAGAGAAAGCTTCCAGTGGTCCATTTACCATACATCTACAGGCATGGGAACAGCGGCCACGGGCGCAGCCGGGGCGGCGGTGGCCAGCCAGGTGGGCTTTTCCGCCACCTTCCTGTTGGCCGGACTGCTCTGCATTGTGGGCTGCCTGGTCCTCTTGGTCCTGGAGCGCATGGGTGCTAGGAAAGCAGAAGATTTGGGGGGTGAGGCCCGTTTCCGTAGAAGAGGGATGGGTTTTTTCCTATCCCGGCTGGGGGACTTCGGCCAGAAGGCCCCCTGCTCTTGTTGATACAATGCCATTTCAAAAGCCGCTCACCTTGAGGAAGATTTTCCTGCGATGAAATGAATTCATCGAAAAAAGCATAAAGATGGTGCTTCTTAGTCCCATCTTCTTCTGCTGCTCTATTTAAAAATTCGGATTAAACTATATTGCAGACAAAGAACATCTTTCCTGTATCTCTAATGGGTTTGGTGGCAATGTCCAGCTTTAGAGGCGCAATCTCCAGATGAGCTGGATTAAATGGGTCAATGCCACCCACACCGGTTCCAATTTTATATGAGCCTTCGCGATCGCCTGCAGCCTGAGCTGAAGAGGCAACCGCTGTAACTAAGGGCGCTATACCGGCCATCTCGCTGATGGGAGCAACGACGATCGGCTTGTTATTCACAGTGCTCAGATTTTGAGCAGCATGACTCTGTGCGCCAATATCTAACACCTCTTCTTTGGAATCATTCTGGGTTGTGGAATTATGCGCGAGCGGATTTATCATGCCTGCCGTCGTATTATCTAAAATGGTGTTATTCAAAGTGGTGTTGTTCAGGGTAGTATTATTCGTGCCGGCATTGGTCTCCTGGGCGGCTGCGGCAAGCGATGCCGCCATAGCCAGAACCAGTATGCCTGTTAAATATATTAACTGCTTATTCATGTTCGTCCTCAGCTGGGGAAGATAGCTTTGGAGCATATCAAATTAACCATCCTTTCCGCAAATGCGAATAGGGATTATGTTTGCTCCAAGAATATTTTTTTTAAAAATAAATCTTATCCCGGGGAAACCCGGGAATTCACCTGCAAAAAGAATGCTGAGCCTCAGATCTTGTTGGTGAAAAATGGCAAAGCACTCAGGTCCATAATTGTCTTGGCAGGCAAGCCCACTTCAAAAGCTACCTGGGCAAGAGCTTTTCCGTCAATTGAGAAGAGATTGGGGGATTTTTGGCTGCCTCCGATGGCAAAGACATTTCGCTGGGGGGAGCCGATAGGTATTACCCCTGTTTGCGAGGCCTCCGGCATTGGGCTGGCAATTGTGACCGGCTCTGATACAAGAGTTACATTATCGGACACGGTGTCATTTTGCACCGCTACCATCTCATTTTGAACGGGGATGATCTCACTTGCAGTCGGAGATGACTCGTTTGCCTCAGAAATAGTCTCTATGGGGGCCGCATCATTAACAATCTCGGCGGGCGCAATTGGTGTTTCAATCACCGTCTCATTTAGCGATGCATTCAATGTGGTGTTATTGAGCAACGTTGTGTTATTCAAGGTGGCATCACTCAAGCTTGCCGTGTCCTCCTGAGCGGAGACGGCGAGCAGAGCTGCCAGCATGATCAGAACGCTTGCAGAATATATATATTGTTTACTCATATAATTCCTCTGCTAGATCACATATCCTGGCAGCTTATCAATTTTGCCTGTGGGAAGCGCCGGGGATATGCGATCTTCAAGGCCATCTATACCCCTATATCTTGGCGTCTTCCTCTCCCAGATCACAGCTCTCAATGGTTACAAAGCCGCCATCCTTGCGCCTCATCTCGCAGACGAGCTTGCCGTCCACAATGCGCAGAATGCGGTCCGTTTTCTCGGCCAGAGTCATGTCGTGTGTTACCAAGATGAAGGTCTGGTTGATCTTTCTGTTCAGATCCCGCAGCAGGTTATAGATGAGATCGGAGGTCTTTGTGTCCAGGTTGCCGGTCAGCTCATCGCCGATCACTATGGACGGTTTGTTGGCCAGGGCCCTAGCCACGGCCACTCGCTGGTTCTGGCCGCCGGAGAGCTGATTGGGCCGACTGTCGCGCCGATCAGCCAGGCCGACTGCAGAGAGGAGTTCCTGGGCTCTCTCTTTGGCTGCCGCCCGGCTCTTCTTCGCTATGAGCATGGGCATCATGATATTCTCCAAAGCGGAAAACTCCGGGATGAGGTGGTGGTACTGAAAGACGAATCCCAGCTCATTACTTCGCAGCCTTGCCCGCTCTTCCGGGCTGGCCCGGCTGACATCTATCCCTTTGAGAAAGATCTGGCCGAGGCTTGGCGTGTCCAGAAGGCCGATCATGTTGAGCAGCGTGCTCTTTCCGCTGCCGCTTGGGCCCACAATGGCCACAAATTCGCCAGCCTTGATTTTGACGCTGATGCCGTCCAAGGCCCTTACCTCTACGCCGTTTCCATAGATCTTGCTGAGGTCTTTAAGCACAATTATGTCGTCATTCACTTGCTATCGCCTCCACGGGATCGAGCCTCGCGGCCGCATAGGCCGGATAGATTCCGGAGATGAAATTCAGGGCCAGGGCAAAGATCATGGCGTAGAGAAAATACTCCGGACGGGCTACAATAAGCATCCCCGCCTTGCTGCCTGTGCTTGTTACATCCAGGGGAAGCAGCGATATAAGCCTGGCCAGGCCAAAGCCTAATAAGCAGCCCAGTGCTCCTCCTGGTACGCTGATGAGCATGTTCTCCAGCAAGAATATCTTGAGTATGGCCCGTCTCTTTGCTCCTATGGCCATGAGGATGCCTATCTCCTTCTTCCGCCTGCTGACCATCATGATCGTCGTATTAGCTATAACAAATGCCGATATTAATAGTATGAATATGTAGAAGAGCATGTTTGTCACATTTTGATTGCCCACGAATCTAGCAATCTCCTTGCTGAAGTCCTGCCAACTGGTGGTCTTATAAGGGCTTTTCCTATTCATCTCCTGGGCCATGGCTGGAGCATTTGTAAAATCTGCCAGCTTCACCCCAATTTCGGAGACCACATCTCCCTGACCGATAAGCTCTTGGGCCGTGTTCAGTGGGATGTAGACCAGTGTCTCATCCTTGACGGTCCCCTTTTCCAGCAGACCGATGACCTTCAGTCGCACGGAATTGTTCTTAAAATAGAGATAGAAGTCGCCGCCCGGCCTGATCCTGAGGCTCTCGGCAAGCTTCACTCCCAGGATGGCGCCCTTCTTATTGAAAATGAGGTCTGTGAATTTGCCGGAGATCATGGACCCTTGTACCGCCATGAGCTGATTCTCCTCCAAAGCGTGCACGCCCATAAACTCCACTCCATACGCTCGATCCTGGAAACCTGCTGCTCCCTGGCCCACCATCCGGGGGGATACCGCTAAAACACCCGGATATTTTGCCATCCTGAGAGAGAGCGTGCGGTACATATTGATGTAG
>CAZDLZ010000041.1:23931-25017 GCA_964506745.1 uncultured Methanotrichaceae archaeon
GTCTTCTTGGAATTGATTATGAGGTGCGGATTTTTCTCTATCGTGTTCTCCAGGATCTGCACCCTAACCCCTTCCGTAAGTCCAAGGGACATTATGATGATGCCTACTGCTATGGCAACGGAGATCATAGTGAAGGCAGTGCCCCTCCGGTTGGTCGCCACATGCCGCCAGGCAACAAAAAGTTCGAACATATCCTTTGCCCTCAGCTAGCCCTGTAAGGCCAGACTCGGATCGAGCCCTGAGGCCTTTCTGGCCGGGTAGACGGCGGCAACAATGCTTAATACTACTGCCCAAATGACGAGCAAGAGAATCTCTCTGGGATTGATGATAAGGGGCAGTGTGGAAATCTCGCTGCCCCCTGCCGCGATCTCGAAGGGCACATTTCCAAGAAGCAGCACGCCAGCCAGGCCGAGAGCAGTGCCTGCTGCCGCTCCCATGACGCCTAATATGGCGCTCTCTGCCAGAAAGATATCTCGAATATTGGATCTGCTGGCACCCATGGCCATGAGCATGCCGATCTCTCTTGTCTTCTCCACTACCAGCAGGTTCATGATGCTGGCCACGCCAAAGAAGGCCACCACCATAAAGAGGAGTACTGAAAATCTCGTCCAAAAGCCGCCGATGTTTATAGCCCGCATGATCTCGGGATTGTTCTCCTGCCAGCTTAACGCATTATAGCCCCAGGAGGAGATCTGGGCGGCCATCTCTTCTGCCATAGCAATGTCCTGCAAGCTTATCTCGACGGCATTTATCACGTCTCCCTCCTCTCGAAAATTGCGGGCCGTCTTCAAGGAGACAAAGGCCACTCTTTCGTCCAGAGGGGTGCCTGTAAAAAATATGCCGATGACAGTTAGATCGGTTGCTCGGGCTTTTGGAAATGTGGCAGAAACCCTATCCCCCAATTTGAGATCCAGATTCTCTGCCAGGGTGCGGCCGATGGCTGCCTTGCCCGTCTGCTGAATGCTGTCCAAATCGCCCTGCACCATTGATGAGCCGATCTTGTAGATCCTGTCCATTTCATGGGGATTTGATGGTAGTGTCCCGATCTTGATGTAAAATAGTAGTAATAATCTTGGCGATGTACAG
>CAZDLZ010000042.1:0-24696 GCA_964506745.1 uncultured Methanotrichaceae archaeon
CAAATATGACCTTTGATCTGGGGGAGAGCGCTGTATCCGGCAGTGGATTCGTCAACGTGCATAATGACCTGTCCACAGGAACCTCTCCCTTCCCTGTCACGAATTGTGTCTATGTGACTGCGAAGATATATTATACCGACAGGAGCGACTACACATCCTGGGCGCAGCGGAAATGCTACAGCGTGACCATAGCAGATGCCGGCACCGAATTGTTGACGAGGGAGCATGGCAGTGGCGACTACCAGACAGAAGAAACGACAAAATTGATTATGAAAAACAGGTCCATTGAGTCCAGCAAGAGTGTCTCAGCCAGCTATCGCCCGACTGCTTTCCTCTTGCCCAGTAACAACGAGATCAATTACACATCGAAGTGGACCGAGGAGAGCCGCGCCAAGAACTATATCACCGGGGCTTCCATGCATGAAGCCTACCGCTATGCAACCAACATAGATCGGGATTCGTACTTCAAGCTTGACGAAAATGGCTCTGAGATGAGGGTGGACTCCAATTTCACAGGTAAAGGCAGCATCGGCTTCATTAAAAAATCCTCGCCGTCAGCCGGGCCGAAGCTAAAACCGGTCTTTGAGGACAAAGAGGACTACAGCGGTAGATTCCGACTGAATGAGTCGATATCGGAATATGGCACAAACGCTTATGCTGAGAAATATGCCTCAGGAGAAGGCTTTGTTGCTGCTGATAAGAGACTCGGTAATTCCCAGAGGACCTATGAGTTTGGTACCGGCTCCTACAAGAGTGAAGAGAAGATCGATACCTTCAGCAATTACATGGCGAAATATGTCGAATTGGCTCACAGACCAAGCAGCATCAGCTATTCATCGAACCTCGGAGGCAAACAGGACCTGAAATGGAGCGAAGGCATGTGGTCTAAGAGCGGCAGTCTACGTGGTGGCGATATCATATCAGCCAACGGATCCTCTTGCGGGCCTGTCAAGAAGGTCGATACTGCTTGCTCGAATAGTGGCACCGACGTTCCAGCTACTCTCCTCAGCGAGAAATATTCATCTCTGGAGTATCTGAAGAAAGACTCAATCGCCCTCGGCCTGAACGAGATGAAGACCAATGTCACCTTCAAGGGAGTTGCCGATTTCAGGGCAAAGATAGTCAGTTCGAATGCCACAAACGAAGTTGACAGCGAGGAGCAGTATGTGGGTGAATACGACATATCCAGGCATGTACTCCAGACAGGCACCTCGAAGTACAACCGGGCGCACATCGTTGTCACCAAAGATGGCCGGATGAAGTCTGAATGGGTCAATCTGGTTAATTCGACGGTCGCTGATTACATCATAACAGTAATCAATGACGGCAATCGTGCTCTGGCTCCGGTTTATGTCACAGATATGTTCCCACCCGGCACTCAGTACGTCAGCTCTTCCGTTAAGCCATCATCACTCACGGACAAAGGAGCAAACTGGACCATACTCCATCTAGGCATAGGCAATCGCCTTACCATTTCGCTGAAGCTGAATATCACAGAGCAAACACCGGACAATGTGGTCAATTGCGTCGTGGCCAGTGCGATTGCCGGCGATTCTCTGGTATCTTCGACCAACTGCTCGATACTGGAGTCCGACTGGCTAAGCTGCTGTTCGCCTGAGGTGTCTTTGGAAAAGAAAGCACAATTGGACTCATCAGATCCCGCGATTGTGCACTACACCATTCTGCTCAGAAGCAATGCTAATAGCAGCATGGCAGCAAAGGTTACCGATGAGATTCCCGGAGATCTGAAATTCCTGAATTCTTCAGTTGAGCCATACAGCTTGGACTCGAATTATATCCGCTGGAATTTCGTTAATCTGCGGCCTGGTGAACTGGTAACCATTGAGTATAGCATGCGTGCGGCAAGGAACGGGGCCTATACCAATAGGGTGCACGTGGATGCCAGCGCGATGGATGGATCAGGCAGCGGTTCTGCTGATGCATCTGCCTTCATAGATGTGAGGGAGACGGGAGTAGCTCCAAGGACGGTCAAGTATGGCGAATGGCAACCGCCTGACTGGGATCTTAACACATCCGACGAAGGCATAAGCATCTGAGTCGTGAGGTGCCTGGGGCTTTTGGCCCAGGCCATTTTTTTATAAAATTCTATTTTTTCTTGTATGCCCTATTGACCAATGAATCACCTGGCTTTCCCATTCTTCTAACGGCTTCTCTCGAAATGCAGCTTGCTGTTCGGGCACGTTAACCTTAATAAAGAAGCATTCCAAGTGATTCACGTGGTATAGCATGTCATTTCAAATAGAGAAGATTCATGCTCGTGAGATTCTTGACTCACGAGGAAACCCAACTATAGAGGTTGATGTTTACACTTGCTGCGGTTTTGGGCGCGCCGCTGTGCCTTCCGGTGCGTCTACCGGTACGCACGAGGCTTTGGAGCTGCGTGATGGTGGGGATAGGTATGGCGGCAAGGGCGTCCTCAAGGCCGTCAAAAATGTCAATGAGGTTATTGCGCCCGAGATGCTGGGTATGAACGCCTCTGCCCAAAGGGAGATCGATGATTTCATGATCGAGATGGACGGCACGCCCAATAAGTCCAATCTGGGTGCCAATGCCATTTTAGGCGTCTCTATAGCAGTAGCCAAGGCGGCAGCATCCTCAGCGGAAATGCCACTCTACAAGTACCTGGGCGGTGTGAATACCTCTTGCCTGCCTATTCCGTCTTTCAACGTCCTCAATGGAGGTCAGCATGCCGGCAATGAGCTCTCCATCCAGGAGTTCATGATTCAGCCCACCGGGGCCAGGACATTTTGCGAGGGTCTACGCATGGCTGTTGAGACCTATCATGCTCTGGGCAAGATTTTAAAGGGCAAGTACGGTGTTGGCGCAACCAACGTCGGCTACGAGGGTGGCTATGCACCGCCGCTGGTGAAGACCCGCGATGCCCTGGACGCAATCATGAGCGCTCTTGATGTTAGCGGCTATGGCGAGGAGATCAAGATCGGGCTGGACTCGGCAGCTTCCAGTTTTTATATGGAAGGCGGCTATTCCGTGGACGGAAACCGGCTTTCTCCCGGGGAGCTTATTGATTATTATGTCGATCTGGTCAAGACCTACCCCATTATTCTGCTGGAAGACCCATTCGAGGAGGAGGCGTACGACAGCTTTGCCGAGCTTACTGCCAAGCTGCCGGGCACGATAATAGTAGGTGACGACCTTTACGTCACCAACATAAAGCGCCTGGAGAAAGGCATCAAGATGCATGCCGGCAACGCCCTGCTGCTCAAACTCAACCAGATCGGGTCCGTCTCCGAGGCGTTTGATGCAGCACGTATGGCCTTCCGGGCGGGCTGGAAGGTTATGGCATCCCATCGCTCGGCAGAAACCGAGGACTCCGCTCTTGCCGATGTGGCTGTAGCTCTGGGCTGCGAGCTGCTCAAGACCGGTGCGCCGGCCCGTTCCGAGAGGACGGCCAAGTACAACCAGCTTCTCCGAATACAGGAGCAGCTCGACGAAGCGGCGGAATACGCTGCTATTTAAAAATTTTTTTCAGATCGGGCCAAAGCTCCTGGCACGCGTATCTCTCCCTGCATCATTCAACAATGGCCTTTAGCAGCGCTTCCCTGGCATCCAGGTAGAATTGGATATTGATCTTTGTCGCCATATCGTCAGAGAGGTCAACAAGTTGGCGGCGACAGGTTACGGGCATGAGCAGGGCGGTTGCTCCTTTTTCCACGGCGATTTGTGCGATCATTACCGGGTTATGGATGGGTTCGATTGAACCACCAAGAGCGATTTCGCCTACTATGATCAAGCCGCCACGAATGCTCTTCTTGAGCAATGATGTGCACAGTGCCACCAGGCTGGCAACGCCCAGCTTTGCTCCAGATTTTGAGGCATCAAAAGCCCTCAGTTGGACAGTAAATTCGTGATGTCTCGGGTCTTTGTCACCCACTAGTTGGTTAGATCTGGCATAAAGATTCTGCTCGGCATAGCTCATGCTCTCCCGGAATGCTGACGGCACCGGTTTGTTTAGAATTTTTACTCCGGACCCTGGACCCTCGCTCACTTCAATGCGATACAATCCTGCATGCTCCTCCATTCCTCCCGGGCTGATGGTCCAGACCTGTCCCGGCTCCATTGGATCGCTTCCAATGCTGTTTTCGCTCTGCAATTCCGGGGTTGCGACAAACTTCTCGACGCCGTCCGCTCCCAGGACATAGCTGAAATGAGTGTTGCGAAACTCTGCGGCACCTATCCTCTTTTGCTGTTCCTTGACTCTCCGCCTGGCCTCCATCGCAATTCGTAAAGCCCATTCCAGGTCCTCATCCAAGACGGCCGACTCGCTTGCCGGATAGAGGAGCTTTAGAAGGCCGCTGACCGTTTTGTTCACGGCATTGATATCCCGGCCGCTCAGAGCACCGCCGAAGAACACCCTATTCTGAAGTGATGAGACTCTGCTTTGATTGCGCAGCTGTGTCCAGCATTCAGAGAGAAAGTCGCTGACCAGGCCGAAATGATCGGTTAAGAACTCCTTGCCGATCTTGGGGACATCCCAGCCGGGGAGGAAAGCATGAATGCGGTCCATGAAAGCAGTGTCGTCTCGCATCTCTCTGGGCATAGGGCCGAAGAGGTGGCCGATACGCTGCTGATGTTCCACGTCAACCTCAAAGTTGCCGACCAGCACCAGGCTGCCGTCAGCGCGGATGCTCTCCTTGCCGCGGCTGAATTCGCCAGATTCCATGTAGCCTTTCATTATGTTGATGCCGTCTTTCTGATCAAAGGAGATTCCCGAGACCTCATCGAAACAGACCACATCATAAAGGCAGACCAGCCCGCGCTGTCCCGTAGAATTATTGACAAACATCTTGGCAACGGTAGCTTTGCCGCCCGAGATCAGGTGAGCATAAGGGGATATTTGCTGGAAAAGGTGGCTTTTTCCTGTGCCGCGGGGCCCCAGTTCCACGAGATTGTAGTTTCTCTCCACGAGCGGCACCATGCGCAGCAAGAGCGCATTTTTGGCCCGCTCGGAGAGAGATGCCGGTTCAATGCCGATGCTGCGCAGCAAAAAGGCCTTCCACTCCTCTGTGGAGAAGCTTTTTCTGGCTCTTACCAGGACATCCAGCACGTCCCTTTTTGAGAGCTGAATCTCACGAAGGCTGTCCACCCCGAATGGACGCCCCCGGCTCTCCTGAGCAATGGCCGCATCATACTTGAGGGTAATTTCCGCATAAAAGCCGCCGGTCAGCATGCGTTCATGCTCTTTGACCAGTTCCGGGGTTATCCTGACATCTGCCAGCTGGAGGCTGGGCAGGGTGGCGACATAAGAATCTGTTTTAGCATCCAGGCGGGCGGTGATGATATCAATGATCTTGACCTCGCCGTTTTCCCTGGCTCTGGCCTTGAATAATTCTTCTTCCCCGGCCTTGACGGCACGGGATTTCAACTGGCGCTCGACTATCTGCAGACCTTCTTCTATCTCATCATCGTCAACGCTGGCGCAGTAGCGTCCCAGGAGGAATTCCACTACGTAAGTTGGTACTGGAAATTGGCGGCTGAAGGTTCTGACCAGGTCTTTGCGAACGAGATAGCCATCCAGCGAGGTGGCTGCAAGCTGATCCAGTTGATCAAGTTCATTCATGGAAATGCTCCCATTGACCGCCTTTGCCAATTACTGTATCTTGCATAGCTACGAGCTTGCCTTTTGGATCGAGTAGAACTATCGTAGCATCGGTCCCCTCAAGTTTTTCATTTTCTACAACTACTGAGGCGGTCGCGTTGTCTTTTATAAGCTTTGTCCCCACCACCTTGCTAGATGATGGATTGCCTGGTTGAGTTCGGATGTCAAGCGTTAAACCCTGAAATTCACCGTCTAAAGCAATGGTGCACCTCAATCCTCTCCAGACTACGTCGGTTATCTCCAGTGCAACGGGTGTATCATGAGAGACTCCTGCTGAGATATTTAGCTCCAGAATCAAACATTCTTGAAGGCTAAGGCCGCCATGATCGTATTCCGTTCCTTCCCGAAAGCAACTTATGCCGTCAGCCAGTGCGAAATGCCGATCAGGATTCCAGTACCAGGGATACAGCCGTTCCTCCGTCGCCGGCCCTGGCTTAAGCACAGCACAGCGGCCCCATTTATTCTCGGTGAGCACTGAGGGGAGATCCGTCTTGGGCAGGCCGCCGGGAAGAAGAAGCCAGCCGTGGTCAGTGACTATGCGCACATTCTTCCAGCCGACGGCCAGAAGCTGCACCACTTTATCCAGGATCTCACCAAGAATGCTCTCCAGATGAAAAGCGAGCTTCCAGCCTCGGTTGTGTCCTTCGGAATCAATATTGGTGTTGCCAAACTCGCACCAAGAGTTGCCTTTTCCCGTGCCGCAGGATGAGCTGTCAAGAACCGCCCATCCGGCCTCCTTCATGAGCCTTTTCAGATGATAGCCGCCCCTGAGCGATTGGCCGGACGCTGCAACGCATGGCTCAAAATCGGTATTGCCATTAAGATCGGCATCAACGCCCCTAATCTTATCTCGAACCGGTGAAACTGCGGGCTTGCCAGTCGGGGTGACTGTAGGCAGCGGTGCCCAGGTTATCCTCTCCTCAATCCGGTATCCAATATCCGCGAGCAGATCTGCCAATCGCTTCGCCGCATCAAAGCGCAGGCCGTCCACAAAAAGGAGGCACTCTCCTTCGGTATAGGATGGGGCTTTTTGAGCGGACGCGGTGCCGCCGGGATAGCCGGACTCGCTTACGGCTTTTTGCAGGTGTCTGGCCGACTCCTCAGCCCAGGGGAGGTAGGTATTTCTGATTGCGATCTTTGCGGCTTCATAATCCTCCTGTCTCTTCAGGCAGGCAAGGGCGCGCATGAGGGCATCGTCCGCCCTCCAGCCGGAGGCGGCGTAGCCAGCCAGCAGGTCGTCGATGGTTCCTGCGGCCAGAGAATTGCCGGTGAGGCGAGCGAGAACGGAAAGATGCTCTAATGCCATGGCAAGCGGAGCTTCCCCGATCTTCGCCCAGATGAGGGCTCGCCTCGATGCATGCTGCTTTTCCAGTTCCTCTATCTTTTTCCTGGCCGCGTGAGAGGGAAGGCTGCCCAAAAGGACAAGATCCTGGCGAAGTTTGCTCTCCTGCTCAACATTCCACTGGGGCCAGCCTTCCAGAGAGCTGTCTGCGCTGCTATGCCAGTAGATGGTATCCGCGGGAGGCTTACATTTACGGATCTGGAGGGGAATGTTGGGATAGAGACGGGGAGCCTCGCAAAACCGCTCCCAGACCGACTTCCAGGGCCCGGCGGCATGAGAGGCCAGCTTGGCAGCTCCGGCGAGGATGCCTTCTTGCTCAGGATGGAAGGCAAACTGGGATTTGCAGACCTCTACAAAGGCTTGCCATTCGCTCTCGCTATGGCTCTCTCGAAAGGCGTCCTCTGAGTTGAGCCATTGCAGGAGGCTACGCTGGGTATCGCCGGTGAGGAGAGTATTGAAGTAGTCTTTATCCAGCCGTTTTCCCCTCAACTGTTCAATATTTTCATCAAGCAGGCGGTAGAGCGCCAACTGCATGGCGTTCCTGGTCCCGGCATCTTTGGCCACATCCAGGCCCAGGCCTCCCTGATCGGATTTCAGGAACATAAATACCGTCCAGTCGCTGGCATTGATCTGGGACCAGAAAGCTCCCCGGTATTGCAGCTCGGCCAGAGGCTTGATGTCATCCGGGATGCAGTCTGCGGCCCTCAGGACCTGGCGGCCCAGGCCGGGCAGATAGATGATGGGCGGCCTGCCCGCGGGCAGTTTCAAATCCTCGATTTTGCGGGCCAGCAGGCAGCGCAGCCAAATGGCCGGGCCGGTGCGCTTCTCAGGGCTGTAGCTCCCGTGGACTGTCAGCTCCGGCAGCTCCTCTTGCAGGCGCGGGATGACCGCCTCCCACTGGCGGCTCGCGTCAGGCCAGAGGATGCAGGCGGGGGCTAACTGGACTTCAGGGTTACACTTAGCGGCAGAGCGTATCGATTGGATGAGTAATTCTATGATTTTTGCCATCTTCTCAGGTCCATCATTCGTTCTCTTTTGTTTCGTCTAACATGGTCTAAATTCATTTCATATTTCAGATGTTTTAGACCAAAGCAAATTTTCGTCTAAACCGAAGATTTATGACTCAGGTTTAGACGATAAAGCGTTGCGTGAAATGGATCATTGGACAACAGGCGTAAAGCGTGCTCAATTCTCTCTCTGAGATCCGGCCTACGGCGAAGAATTCGTTTGCATGATCTATTGAATCCGGGGCTCCAGACAACCATGATCAATCTACCAGATCCTTCATGAGGTCTTCAACAGTGCCAAGTTTTACATTGCCCTGCCTGAATGCATCTCTTGATGCCATAACCTCGGAGACCAGTTCAGCACGACGCTTCTCTATGATGCGCTTGTTTACGATCTCCACCAGGATGGATCGATCTTCCAATGGCAGAGACTCAACCGCATCAATGAGATCCTGAAAAACTGATGTCTTTGCAGTTGTGTCCATTTTGCATCTCTCCAATAATGGGCTTTCAGATCAAGCTCTTGTTTCATGCTTTTAGTTGCTATTGGATTTAGTCTTTGGGCCGGAGCATCCTTTCGAGCATCGCATCACACGACCAGATCTCTTGCGTCTCCTCCGTCTCATCCTCACCGGTGGGCCTTGCAGGACCATGTATCATCAATTTCGCAGGCTAGGACGCAGTGCGGCCAGAAGGCAGGGCGCATTGATAAGCACTCATCTCATCCAAATTCCATCTCGTCCTTTTTTGCTTCGTCTAAGTTTTCGTCTAAATAGAGGTCTAAACCAAATCTATTTAGACGTGTTTAGACGAAAGGCAAATCGCATTGCTGCTCGCAATTTCTTTTATTTCGACAATCATATTTAGACCATTCTTTTCGTCTAAATCTAAGATTTGCAGCTACGATTTAGACGAAAACCAGACTGATCTCCGTCCCATTCTCAGTGCCTTAATTGAACCCTCTTTACGCATTTCCTGGAGCATATTCTTTATATGCGACTCTTTTTGATCTTCGGATAAAGAATCAGAGAGCTTATCTATGAGGAGTTGGCTTATTTCTTCCCTGGTAGCTTCTCGAAACTCCGTCAGGTAATCCTGGATCAATTTCTTGCTGTAATCCTTATCGATACCTCTCCTTTTGATGTAGTCAACCTTAGTATCGGTTGCGACTGCTATCTTTGCCGATACGAGCAGGTTTGAACGTCGTCCCTCTATCAGCTTTTTCTTTTTGAGCGACTTGAACTCTTCATCGGTGATGTGCTTTCCCTTCTGTACCTTGTCCAGGGCGATGACCGCCATAAGGTCGAGGTCCGTTCTAGCAATCAACATCCTGGTATATCTCTCATCCAGGATCTTTCCGATTATGCGGACCCGTACCCGGTCGGGCTCAAACAGGTCGTAGTCCGGCATGGGGAAGCTTCTTTCTCTTTGCTTCAGGAACATCCTTTTGATGCCGCTGCCGATGGTATCGATCATATTGAGGCTGACCATAGCTTCGGCCAGGAAACGGTTCTGGTAGATCTCAGGCGGCGCATCCCGGCGGATGGCTTCTTCAACGCTTCCAGGGAGAAACTCGCCTACGTTTGTAATTAGCAGGGATTCGGCCTCTTCCACGACATTGATACGCCCGCCTTTGGTGTAGTCCTGGTGAGCGATGGCGTTATGCAGAGTCTCCCGGATTACCCATTTGTCGTATTGCGTGGTCTCGGTGGGAAAAAGACGGTTGTCGGCCATGTAGCGGTAAGTCAGATTCCTGATCCTGGCGAATACCTGCTCAACAGCCAGGATCAGAGGTGGCCCGAAGTGCTGGTAGTCCTTCTCCATGTTGTTTGCATCTTTGAGGACCCAGGTAATCCTGGCGATGGCAGGATAGATGAAGTGCTCTGCCTCGCCCTTTCCCAGAAGAATTATGGCGGCCCGGGTGATTTTGCCGTTGATGCAGACTTTGGCCTTGTTCAGGAAGGTCAAATCATCCCATTGATCCACTTCGGAGACAAGATGGGGATTGCTCTTATTCTTCTCCCTGTACTGCTGGCGGGCAAATTTGATGGCCTGGGGGTCGAGGTCGCTGATCGCGGCTCCTTCGCAGATCTGGGCCGACCAATCTTGCAGAGTTATTTGTCTTCGGATCTGCTCGATCTCGTGGAGGGAGAGGGGGCTATTGCGTTCGGAGATGCGCCCGTAGGCCACACCATTCCATGTGGTGGGAATTCCTCGCGGCGCTGGGGGGATCTGAAATAGAAGCACTCGACCTGCAAAGTCTTTTAATTCGTGAATGTCAATAAATGTTATCTGGTGATTTGTATGCTGGGAGATCTGGACTTTTAGCTTTTCCAGTCCCTGTTTTGCAGATCGGTATTTTGTGCCGCAGATCTGTCTAGGCGGCTTGTTGGTCACGCCGAAGACAAGCCATCCGGCAGGCTGTCCCATCAAATTGGCCTCATTGCTCAAAGCGGAAAAGTACTGACCCAATTCATCAAAGTAGTAGTCGTTCCTGGCTTCTTTGAACTCGATCCACTCCGTCTCGGCAGGGAGGGCCATCATCTCCGTGAGTTTGGACTTGAGGTCTTCTGGGGTCATGGGCAGATCATCTTCTACGTTTTCAGCCGCTCCCCATCGGCGATATTGAGCTCTTCATGGGCTCGATCACTGATTGCATCGCACACAGAATTGAGCCTCTGGTCGATGATGGCTGCGTTTAGGTTCATGTTCCACTTCCCGTATTTTTAGCTCCAAGCTCTTGATGCATGCTTTTCAGTCGCTTTGGATTTAATCTTTGGGCCAGAGCATCCTTTCGATATAGCTTCATTCTTCAATAAGTCGTTCAGATCATCATTGGCCGGGCAGAAAGTGGCAAGTGTATCAATATGTGTCAGCGAAACAACGCGGAGCGCTTTTTCATCAATCGCTGACATAGAGAACTAAAACGGATGTTCCGTATAAATTCTGACGGCTTCTCGAAAAATCTCCATCTGCTCTTTGGTGGGCTTTTTTGGATTCCTGAAATCCTCTATGAACTCCAGCGCGTCTTCACCTTCCAGGACCAACCCGATCTCGATAGGATATGCCATCAAATAAGAATTTATAACCTAAGTTCGCCTTTTTCCTTAAGGTAATTTCCTGCGCCTGTTAAAGTGAATCCTGCTGCCGTGATGTTTCCAAGCGGTTCAAATATGCTTTCATTTGATTCAATGCAATTTGCTAAATCCCTAAGGCCTTCGCAAATTTTTTCAAAGGCTAGAGGTTCTGGATTGACGGTCTGATTACCCGATTTTATGGCATTTAGCCGCTCCATGATCATGTTGTATACTCCGGTGAGCAGGAGATCTGCAACAAGGACTTCTTTTGAGAAAGAATATCGATATGTCCTATTAGTTATCCCATAGGCTGCAGAAAAATAGTATGCCTTCTTCTCCAGCGACGGTGCTTCGCGAACTAATGCCTCTACTCGCCTTAATTCATAAACTAACTCTTTCTTAAAAAAATCGTCTCGATCACGCCGCGCCCGCGCTGGCATAAATCTCACCTCTTCTGTTTTCAGTTCGCATAACATTTGATTGTTCTGGGGCCATCTCGACCCAACTAAACTTCGCTGAATTTAATCGCATCCAATTCTTCTCGGGGTAGTCCGGGGAATCTGTGACATAAAGGCTCTTGATCTCTGTGCTCAACGGAATGACATGTGGAGAATGCTCTTGACAGTATTGCTCGATCTGCGATAAGGTTTCTTCTCCAAGCATTTGCTCAATGATGCAGTTATTCAAATTTTCAAACGCTTCAATAAAGCCAGAATCTTTGTTCATCGCGAAGTATCTGGCGTTGCCATGCCTGCTAACGACCTTTAACACATTCCATTTTGCAAGCTTCTTTATTACCGGCTCTAAAGTTTGGCGAGACAAACCAACATTTCGAGCAATTTCGCTGATATTGAATTCAAGGCCGCTTAAGGGCAACAGGAATTGAATCACTTTCAGTTCGCTATTATTCCCGAATACGCCTTCAAATGGTTTTGCCAACTTTATCACCCCATTGTGCAATTTCACTACGTCTTTGTTCTATAAAGCATTTTTTACATCGATGTTAAATTATTCTGTCAATCTAAAAACATTTCTACGAATAATTCTTTTCTCATTGATATTACCAATATTAAATCCATGTTGACCAAGAGCATTATATGTCTTGGGCAAGTTGGATATCCAATATTTTATATCTTTTTTCCTTTTTGGAGCGAGATAACCTTTGGAAACAAGTCTTTGAGCAATATCGTTTGGATCTTCGCCATATTTATTTCTGCATTGAGGAGCAATTTGGTTGGGATTATAGCTTGCTTTATCATTGAAGTTATGCCCAGTGCGCATAACATTGAGAAGAAACAACTCGGAATCAGTTAATCCACAAACCATCTGGTCAGCCTCATGCGCCCGTGGTTCGTTTATTTAGAGAAATAAGTTTCGAGTGAATAGATTAAATTTACGCCGCTGCTTGTCAAACAATCTTAAAAAAATAATTCATGATCGTGATCTCAGTAACACACGTTTAGGAAGTCCAACGCCCGCTAAAAGAGCCTGCAAATTAAAAAGGGAGCTTGCAAAGAAAGTCCCTCATTTTATGGACTTTACATGCAAATCCAGGGCCTTGCAGGACCATGATGCCTCCAATTTCGCCATTTTTTCCCCTATCTTCCGCGTGCCGCCCTTTTCTCCTCCAGCGTCAGGTGATGATCATTGATCCTATCGCCCAAGAACCGGTGATACCACGGCGCGCTCTCCACGTCCTTGCCCCGGTCCTTGTTCCAGTTGATGTTGGGCTTCTCCCGCAGCACTCCCGCGCCCTTCCTGCCAACGTCGGGCACGCTCATGAAGGGCCGGATGTTGAGGCGCACGCCGTCGTTTAAGTCCGGGTTCCAGCCAACGGGCTGCGCCTCCAGCGGCTTCCAGCGCACAAAGATATCGTAAGGCGCTTCGCCCTCTAAAATCAGCTCCAGCCTTTTTTTGAGCGCCTCGGCTGCGGCCAGCTTCTCCGCAGCTCCATCCACGCCGCTTTTGATGTCGTCCTTCTGGCGGGAAATCCAGTCGCCCAGGTAGGTGTAAATCAGGCTTTCCAGCAGCTTGGCATCAAGCCGGTGGTAGTTGACCAGCGCCGCAAAGCCATCGTAGAGGCCGTCCCAGATGTGCCAGATGAAAGGTCGATGGTGGAAAAGTTTGCAGTGCTGCAAAAAGAATTTATCCCGCATCCAGCTCTCCAGCGTCTTTCCGGCGTGGTCGGCTGCTTTCAGCAGCTCGCTTAGCCTGTCCGTGCTCCAGGCTTCGCCATAAGCCGCTGCCAGCAAGTTGAGGAGATAGTCCGACGCTGCCGACTCGCCCCGCACGGGAGGGATGCAGACGATGCCATCGTCGTCTTCGAATTTGTGCAGCTCTTTGCATCTCGCCACCAAGGCGCGGGCCTCGTCGGACAGCTCCATCTCTGTGTCCAGCTCGGCAGGCCAGCGATAGCCAAGCAAGCGGGCCAGGGCCACCTGCAGAGGCGCGTCGCTTTTGGCCGGGTGGCCGTGGAAGATCCACTGGGTGGGATCGTCGGAGTAGGGCCTGGGCAGGCCGGACGGGTATTTTTCGGCGGCGACCTTTTGCCAGCGCTCCAGATCGAAGGGGACTTTGACCAAGGTTTTACAGGTGACCTTAATTGATTGATCAACATCATTTATCAAACTATGAAATCCATTTGAGCTGCAAAAACACCATATCGCTTCAAGATTTTCGTTATTCTTTGGGATAATCACAGAAGCGTTCTCGTCGAATGCAGAGCCAAGATATAGAGTTGCAGGCATCGCATTCATCTGATTGATTAAAATACCTTTTTTCCCAAAAAGACCGGTGCCCGCACGCCATTTCCCGCTAGAATAACCTTGCACCTTCTTTGCTTCCATCATCTTCCAGAGATCGCCACGACCATCCTCCCAACGAAATACGTAGTGACAGCCGCCAAACAGATTTGTTTCTTTTGCAGATGACTGTTGTCTAATCCATCCTTCTGCAATTATTGGAATTTCCCAGAAATTAAATGTGAATCGAAACGAATCGAAACTTCCTTGACCGTGGGATGATTCAGCAAAGTCTGATAGTATCGAGGAATTTACCGAAACAACAAACGCCACCCTGGCATCTGGATTCTCCAACTGCTGCGCCTGCCCCACCCGCTTAATCTCGGTGCTTCGAAGAAGGGCGGCCTTCTCGCCTGTGGTCCGGGCGGTGGAGACATCGAGCCCGGCGATCATCTGCGCCTTTGAGGCCTCGGTTTGGGGTGGGCTGCGGATCAGATTGGCGAGGATTGCCTTCACCACTTCGCCGCTAATCATCTCAAATGCGCCTGGTCCCAGCTTTGCAATTAGATTCCATGTCTCTTTCTTCAGCAGCTCTTCTCGGAACTTTCGATAACTGGTGAGGAATAGCCAGTTTTGGGGAAGGACGCTGGATGCCGAGCCCTCCTCCTTGCAGAACTGAAGACAGCGGTCGAAAAAGACTGTGGCCAGATCGTTCTTGGCTTCATTGAAGAGATCTTCACAAAATGCCTTCAGCTTCTTGCCCTGCTTTCCCCTGGCCAGGTAGGGAACATTGGTGATGACCAAATGATACCTGCGGGCCAGAAGCTGCGCCGCCTTTGTCAGCCCCTGGGCCACCACTTCCATCTCTACTTTTTCCGTGTCAGTCTCGTTGGAAAGGGCTTTGGTCAGAAGCGGGGAGATGTCCTCCCAGCGCAGACCCAAAATGTTGCCGTTGAAAAGCGTGAGCTTCGGATTGATCAGGCTTCCTAGAAGGGGGGCATCCTTGAACTGATCGTAAAGGTCTCCCAGGACGATTTCCAGGTTATTATTATTATTATTATTACTACTATCTATTTTAGCGAGGTTCTTCCATTCCTCTTTGCTGGCGCTGATGGACAGCCCCGAGCAGGCCAGATTCATCTCCGGCAGAATCCGGTATCCGCCCGCCCCCGGATAGCGCCAGGCTGCAAAACCCAGGGCAAAAGCGGCCAGCTCCACGCAGCGCATGTCGATCTCCAGGCCGTACAAATTCTCACGCAGAACGGCGTCCACCGCCTCCCCAGCCGAGAGATTTTCCCGCTCAGCGCGCATGGACGCGAGCATGGGGAGAGCCGCCACCAGGAAATGGCCCGATCCGCAGCAGGGATCAAGAACCTTCAGCTCCTTCAGGCTCTCCGGCCAGCCCTCGAAGCTCCTGGCTGCCGGTGCCCACCTGCCCTCCTCGCCCCGCACGAAGCGCAGATAGTCCAGGGGCACTCCGGGAAGCGATGCCCTCCGGCGCAGCTCCTCCTCATCTTTGGCATTTCGCAGGTCGTCCTCGCTGAGCCGACGGGCCGCCCACCAGGCCCCCAGGGAGTTGTCCAGCAGGAAAGAAACCATGTAGGGCTCGGTGAAGAGTTGAGTGACCACGGGCAGCTCCCGCGCCCCGATCTTCACCTCTGAGGCGTTGATCTCATCCTTCTTTTTGGCCTGCCAGAACTGGTAGACCCAGCCCAGAGAGTCAGAGGCGAAAAAGACCTCCTCGGGCAGCTCTGCTAACAGCCGCTCCAGCCTGCGCTCGTGCTCGGGGGGGAGCGCCAGCAAAAAGATCGGTGATTCGGGCCGGAAGATCTGCGGTAGCATCTTCGCAGCAAAGCGGGCCGCCAGCTCCCAGCCGTTCTTGGCCCCCTCATCAGCGGCCAGGTCCTCGCACTCTTCCAGGGTGATGGGGATGGGCTGCACGGGATCAGGATACATGAGCAGATTGTTCTCCGCCAAAAAGCGAGCAAAGAGCATGCGGTGCCAGTGCTGGTAGGCCACCTCTTCCACCAGTCGGTCGATCTGCTGCTGCCCGTCCGGGCCGCGCCCATCGCCAAGCTGCCGACCGTGGGCGCGAAGCTTCGCACCCAGCTTGCGCTCATCTTCGTTGAGATAGGAACGGGGCTTTGCCTCGCCAACACCAAGCTGCTCTAAAGAGGCCCTGGCAGCGGCATCGGCAATGTCTCTGGCTTCTCGAACGACGCGCTCCAGCTTGCCCCTCAAGCTCTTTTCCAGCGGCTGCATACTCATCTAAATTCTTCCTTCCTGCTTTTTTGCTCTGTAACCCTGATCGGGATGTGTCGGCTTATCGGGATAGCGCAATTCGAGCCGCTCCAAATGTTCGGAGCTCGTCTGCAAATGTGGGTAGCTTGTCTGTAAAAGATGGGAGCTTGTCTGCAAAGGTACGGAGCTTGTTTTGGTTCCTAGCTGTTTCGAGTGGGTAATGGAATAATAGAGTTCTCTGTGAGTCCTCCGTGCGCTCTGTGCCTTTGTGGTGGTAGTTCGTGACCATTGGTTATAACCAGTGGCGAGCGACGTTTGCACCACAGAGACACAGAGTTCACAGAGAACGCACAGAGACGAACTAACAACTGGAAAAAAATAGTAGCCTGAGGTTAGCCAATTAAAATGGCGAAGATCCGCTGTTTTCTTGTGATGCGATGCTTTTCCCGGAATGTTGAGAATCTCCATGAACACCGAGGTGTCGATCGGGCATATTGCGCTCATTTTGATCATATTTCCCTTCCAACTTATCGAATCACAACCGGCCCTTTGTTGAGCGCAAATTTGAGCTGATCGCTCACTTCCTGCACCCAGGCATTGATATCCTGCTCGGTCTTTAGTGTCCGGCGCGGGATATGCACAGTCTGCATTTGCGGCTCCAGAGATCTGGCAGCCATCTCCCTGGCCCTGGCAAAACGCCCGGAAAGGGCATCGATCCGGTCTGCCCAACTGGCCAGAGGATAGCGCTTCAAGGCAAAAACCAGCTCCTCATAAGTTCCCAGGGCAGGCCTTGGCGCTTCTGTGATATCGCAGTCCTTCAGAATGCCTGCTTGCTTCTCTTCGCTCAACTGTTGCCAGTAGAGATCCGCCCTGAGATCATTCATCCTCTCTTGCAGCTCATCGGAGTACCGCTTCTGCTGAAGGCAAAAATCACTGCGAAGCGCATCTTCCAGTGACTTTAAAAGCGGCTTCACCAGATCCGGCTCGGCCAAAAGCATGCGCTGCCTTTTGATTACCTCCGCCTGTCCTCTTGCTTCTTCGGCTGCCTTCAAGCTGCCGGCGTGCCTCAGCAGCTCCTGGAGCGCCGTCCAGTTGGGCCATTTAGCCTCAATGCGGGCCGCCAGGTCAGTCCATTGGTCAATTGCCCCGTCCAGCTCATCCCTGCAGCCAAACAGGCCCAAAAGCTGCTCATTTCCCCCGGTTCGCCGGATTTCGTCCAGCCTTGATGTATCCGGCTGGCTCGGCCTGGGCGCTTCCCCGCCGGCTCGAATGGCCAGTTCGCCCATTCTCTCCAGGAACTGCGGGACCATCATCAGTTCTTCATTGGGCCTGGCCAGGCAGCCCACCTTCTGGAAAAGTTTTCGAATCTGAATTCGCTGCGCCGTCGTGGGACCTGGCGTCTCAACCTTGAACAGAGCTTTGCCCACCGCCTTTCTCTCCAGCTCCTTTGCATCGACCACTTTGCCTCGTTCATCATGGGCCCGAATGATGCCGGCCACAAGCATTACCTGCAGCGCGCCGTCCACTGCGTCTCTCGACCATCCAAAAGGCGATGCCTCAAAGCGGCTGCGAATATCCGCGCCTCTGTTGCCGGCGCCGATGAATTCCAAAATGGCTCTACAGACCGGATTTCTGCTCGGCTCGCCATCGTCTCCCACGGCCTTGAGGGCATCGGGCGATCCCTGCTTGGCTTTAGCATAGACCTTCTCCCATCCCACGTGGTCTGCCAGATGAAACTGCGGATAAAGACGCTGCAAGGAATTCTCAGCGGCTGCCAGCACATTTTCCAGTAGATCGCTGCCTGCAATCTCATTGCCGCCGCTCTGAAATACCCGAGCCCCGGAGAACGATTCCTCAAGAAACTCTTTGATCTTGCCTTCCGCGTTCTGCTGAGTGGTTTCCATGGCTGACCGTGCTTCAGAGCCTTCCGGAGTATTCGGCACACCACGAGTATCCAAAGTGGCCCTGGCCGCTTTGTAATCAATTAAAAAGTCGCGCAGGCCGTCTGCCGAGCGCTTGGGGATGAACACAAAGATCGTGGGCGACACATTTCCCGCCTGCATGGCATCCGCTCGAACCGAAGCTTCATCAATGCCCCAGCCATCCCGCACCCAGACGCAGACTCTCTTGTTGTGGTCCAGGGGTAGCTGTGCATTGAAAAGCGGAAATATTTCCCGCACAACTTTTGATCTCCCCTGAGTCAAAGAGAGCTTGCCCACCATTTCACCGAACTTTCGGCGAATGCGATCATCCCTCTCCGTCTCAATGCGATGCGCCTGGCTGTGCAAATGGTGTCTCTGGCCTTCAAACTCATCCCTCCAGGCACAGCTCTCCTCAGTTTGTATGCGGTATTCATCCCCTACCCGCATGAGAAGTTCGCAATTGCTCAGAAGCCCGGGAAGCCGGCTTCGCAATGTACTGCTGCCGCAGGAGAGATCCTCGACCATCAAATCGGCAAGCGTGTCAACTGTCGCTTTGATGCCGATCTCATTGTTGCTCCCTGCCAGCTTATTGATGAGAAAGACCAGGCCGCAGGCGCGCGCCATGAGGCGTTCCTCTTCTGAGCCTTTGTTCCAGCTCATGGTCTTTTCATGAACCTTTCTGGGCAGAATGCGAGACTGTAGCAGCTTATCCGCCGAATCGAAATAAAGGTAATCAGCAGGTACAACATGCCCCAGTTCATAATCCAGGTTGGTCTGAATGACCTTATGCACCATGCTCAGTTGATTGCGAAGCTGGCTGTCGGTGCCCGTCTGGTCGAGAACTCTCAGGGTGTTCTCCCAGAATCGCCTTCTGACCGGAAGAATGGGATAATCCTGCACGAAGTAGGCGATGTCGTCCTGGCGGTGACCAATTGTAGTGCCGGAAAGGTGGCGGGAGATCTCCCCCAGATTGGATCGCATCATCTGTTCAATAGGCGAAAATGCATCCGCCTTCTTTGCCAGCAGAACCTGGCGAATAACTGCATCCACATCGGCATCCGAGAGCTCCACCCGAATGGTGAACCTGCCTTCCAGCTTCTTGAGATTGGAGGTGCCGGTTACTGCCGTCTGCCCCGTGCCGATAAAAAGGAGCTTGCTGCCAATGTTCTTGCAGCAGGCTTCAACCACCTCTTGCACATCATTGGAACGCTGGCTATTTTCACCGATAAATGCCTGAACTTCATCAAGGACGATGAGGGTGAGGGGCAGCGCTGCATTCCGACTCAAAGCCTGGCGAATGGTCTTGATCATGTCATCGCTGCTTACATCGGCAACATTAGGGTAGAGTTGAGGCAAAATCTCAATGGCACTTATCGATGGAGAAAAAATAGTCGGCTTTAGCTGGCAGAGAGCTTCATAAATGCCTTCTCCCACCTGGAAATTATCCAGCTCCTCTTGCCAGTTATAACCCTTCTGCTCTACAATTTCTCGAACTTTTTTATAAATGCCTTCGCTTTGCAGCCACATGACAAAACGGGCTATTGGATACTTCTCAGAAAGCCCGACCGACTTGAAAATTATGCCGAGAAGTGCCAGCCGAACGCTTCCACTCGCACCCGATCCCAGGGTTCCGGAGACAGCATGAAGTCCGCCAAGCCTCTTGCCCTGAGTGCTCAGTTCAATGAGCAGATCCCTTACATTTTTGGGCAGGTTGGCAATGCCGCGTGCCGTTGCTCCATCTTCAAATGTTGAGTCAATCCATAAAGCCCGCAGCATCTTGACGAGATGGGTCTTTCCTGAGCCATAGAATCCACTCACCCACACTGCTGGCTGTTGAGCCTGGTCTATGTTCTTGAGATAAGTCTCCAGGATGTGCTCCAATCCTTTCTCATACTGCCCATCGCATACAAAGGTCTCCAGCTCGTCACGGAGAACGGCCATCTTTTCGTCGTTTACGCTGGCTACTCCCTCATTCACAAGCTTTCGGGCAGCAGGGTCTTTTTGATAGACTTCTCGATTGTACATCTTCGCCATCTCGATTAAAACTCCTTATCCGCAGTGATCGGCACAGCCAGATAGTTCCAGCCATCATAACCATCCAGCAAACGATAATTATTATTCTCATAGCTCCCTGGGAAGAACACCAAGAGCCTTCCTCCAAAAAGAGGAGCAAGCTTATCAACGACTTCTTTGACCTTGAGCAAACCGAAAAGTGAGCCTACACCCAACAGAACAACAACATAATCCTCATTGATCGAATTTGCCAAAATGAACTCTTCAAACTTTTCTGTGATAAAAGCAAGATACTTGGAAATCAGCGCAGAGAGAAGATCCGGCCTCTGGAAGTATTTCTGCGCATATCGTTGAGCAGTAAGCCAATCAGCAAAAGTATCTGTTAGATCAAAGACTGCCCAAATGTGTCCCGAGTTTTTAGTGGCAATCTCAAATTCCTCGATCTTTGCCCGCAGGCGAAGCTCATCCACCTCATCGTAGACGCAGAAAATTACTCGCTGGGCTGCAGCCGCATCGCTTCTCCAAGGAATTGCAATGAATTTGCTGTAAGAATGTATGAGCCTCTTAATTTTGGTCAAAAATCCAACTCCTCTCTTCTGCCGTGAGGATACTCGGGAATTGAACATCTATCACATTCCCAATACGCTTGAATACTATCCATCCGCGACGTGACGCTTCTTCTGCCAGCTCCATTGCTTTTTCCAGGGAGCAGTCCAGAAGATGAGCGAAATTTGTCATGAACAGCGCCTCTCCGCGAAATCCCATAAGATATCCCAGAAATAGCCCGTAAGATACAGATCCGGGTGTGGCCATTGCTTTGGATCTTGTCTTTTTCGCCTTCCCGATGAGATGTCCGGACTTTGTCCAGGTAGAATTGATGTTTTGGGCCGTTGAGCTTCGCGTTGCCCTGCTGAAGTGTCCAGGATCTTTAGAATCGATATACTCTTCCAGAGCTTTTCGAGTGATAATTTCATTTTTATCGAATTTCAAAATGAAGTCGGCACTTAGCAAGAGCAATGGATCTCTTGCGCAGGCGCACATCAAAGCAAGAAGAGGCTGTCCTTTCGGATCTCTGTTCCAGAAATAGCGAAGCGCCCGGAAAATTGTAATGTAAGAATCAAGTGCGTAAAGGGAGATCAGATGGCGCGCGGTCAGCTTTCTGGTTCTTCCGGAGCGTTTGCCCAGGCAATTGTCTTCCTCGATTGCCCTTATGTAGTCGGTTTTGCTGGAGTTAGGATTGCACACGCAAGATAGAAGTGTGTGCAGATCCTCTAACATCATAGTGCGAGAAGTATGAACGCCGCCTTTTTCGGGTTTAAATCCAAAACGGGATATTTTATCAACCATCATCTGCTTATCACAATACCATAAAAGACGTTTTCGGATTCCACTTCAGTAAATTCCTGAGGTTCTCTATCATTCCTCTCATAACAGACTGATTACGTAAGCGACATAGGATTAAATCCTTTGGTATAGTATCTATGGTAGATTCCTCCGAAGCGATACTTTGAAGTTATGCCAAAATACATGCGAATCAATGGACCACAATGCCCTGCTCATAAAAAATGTATCATTTCCGAAGATCTGGTTGTGGTTATCGGTGTGTGTCTCAATACTGGTAACAATAACCAGCTTAATAGGGATATTTTTTGAGAGAACATATTCCCGAGAAACCGAAGCATGGGCGGTTCAAGCTATCGGGCAGGACTATGCCAACCTGGCGGTTGTTATTCTCTTACTCGTCAGCACATTTTATTTATCAAAAAATTCGCTAAGGGCTTATTTCGTGTGGTTAGGCGCTTATATTTATCTGGTATATGCTTTCGTAATTTATTCTTTTTCTGTTCACTTTAATTTTTTGTTCTTGGCATATATCATAATATTAGGAGCATCGTTTTACATTCTGGTGGGAGGATTGCTGGCAGTGGATAAATCAATTCTGTCTGCATCTTTCCTCTCAAATACAAAGTCGAAGATAGTTAGCGTGCTGTTAATGACCGTTGCAATTTTATTCATATCGCTTTGGCTAAGCGAAATAGTCCCCAATCTCTTCTCAAATAGAATACCTACAAGCCTGATTGAGACTGGATTGTGGGTCAATCCGGTGCATGTATTGGATCTGGCCTTTGTACTGCCCGGCATGATTATCACTTCCGTATTGCTCTGGAGGAGAAAGTTGCTGGGTTTTCTCATGGCTGTGCCTCTTATGGTATTTTTGGTGACAATGGGCCTGGGAATAATTGCCATGTTCATCCTTTCTGCAATAAAGGGAATGAATAGCTCTCTTTCCGCTGGGATGATTATTGGTTTGATAATGCTGCTTTGTGCTTATTTTTCCTATCTCTTTTTAAGGGAGGTGAAAGAGCATGTCTGATCAAGAATTCAATGGCCGGCCTTTTTCCCTTGGTATCTACCTGATAATCGTATTTGCCCTCACCTGGCCCTTCCAGATCGCCTACGTGATCTGGGGAAAGACTCAACTATTGAGCTATGGCCTCAGTTCCCTTTCCATGATCATGGTCACGGTGGGAACATTCATTGCAGGCCGGTATATATTCAAGGACAGTCTTGCTGATGCAGGATGGCGCTGGGGCAAACCTGCACATTATTTGGGAGTAATTGGGTTTGCCGCTTTGCTTTGGTTTGTCCCTACGTCGGCAGGATTTCTGCTGGGGTCCTACAGCTGGCCTGCGGGCCTTGTACTGTCTCAGGTTGTTCTGCTCTTTTTGCTGAGATTTGTTGCCACACTCATTCCCGCTTTTGGGGAAGAGTTTGGATGGCGCGGCTATCTGCTGCCCCGCCTTGCACAAAGCTATAGTCCGAGGAAAGCAGTACTGCTTCAATCATTCATCTGGTGGGCCTGGCATATTCCTGCTATCATTGGAATCGGACTGCAGCAAGGAGGAAAAGTTAACGAATTGGTGACGGTAATGGCGGTCATAATAATAACCCTGATCCCGGGGGCAATGCATGCCGTCATTTTTGCATTCATCTGGGCCAAGAGCCAGAGCCTCGCCGTCGCCTCCGTTTACCACTCGGCCTATGATGAGATTCGTGATACAATGGAAAGGACCACTGGAATGGTTCCTATAACGGAAGTGTGGACAAACTTGTTGATAATGACAGTAGGTATCATCCTGCTCTTGAAGGCTGATTGGAAAGATCTTTTGGCCAATAAAACAGATCGTCTTGGCCGCTTTTCACGCTTACTCTGACTTTATTATGAAAGGCGCCGGGTCATCAATACCGGTTGCTATTGCAGAAGAATGCAGTGTGAGAAGGCCATAAAAATTAAACATCAACGCAAAAAAATGCCAAAAAATTTAACGCTGAGGGTGAGACTTCAGCCTATTTTTACCGGTAAAATGGCCATAATTTCGGCCTGCAAATTGAAGTCATCAACATGCCACGCGAGAGACCTTAGACAGGTTTTAAAGCTGAAACGATAGATAAGATATCATGCGCAGCCTTGCTGATATCCGCCTGCTTCTTGATGAACTGGACTGCAAGCCAGCCGACGAACTGGAGGACCTGGATTTTGACTTCAAGGAGTGGAAGGGCCGCAGCCAGAAGGATGCCCTGGAGTTGGTTGTTGAAACTGCTGTTTGCATGGCCAACGGTGGAGGCGGAACAGTCGTTTTTGGAGTAAACGACAGAGCAGTGAGCCGTGAGGGGGCCATTCCTGGCGTCCATCTTGAGGTCAATGTCAAACGCTTGAAGAAAGCGGTATATGACTCCTCGGACCCTAAAATCACCCCTGTTTTCGAAGAGCTGCTCGTGCCTGAGGATCGGGCCGCTTGCTGGTCATGCAGTACCTTCTGCGCCATCCAGAGCTGGATACGGCATCTGCTTCTCGTATCTGCCAACGATCTGAGGCAGACGACAGGGAGATCTTGTGCGAGATGGAAATAAAGATAGAATACCTGAAGAGAGGTGGGACTGGGCGGGGCACTTACTGGATGCTCAGGCCAGATCTGCATCATCGACTGGGAGCAGATGGCAGCCCGGAAAGGGACCGCCGCATAGACTGGGAGGCGGCCAAAACAAGAGTGCTGAGCGTGCTAAAGCTTAGGGCAGAAAGAAAAGAAGCTGGATTATCGAATGCAGAGATCAGGAAGATAACTCATCTGGACAGATATCAAGTAGTCCGTTTGATGCGAGAATTAATTTCAGAGGACCCGCTAATCGAACTTATTGGGAAAGGTCGCAAAGCAGCATATGTCTATGTCAGCCAAAAGGCAAATTGAATGATAAATGAGAGTTCACATTTCATGTCACAATTGATTAGCTGCCAAGCCAGGAGCAGTCTCAACGAGAATCATATTAAGAGCAACGGCAACGGAAAAGAGCACTCAACAAAACCAGCCCAACCCATCCTCTCTAAGTTTGTGCAAGCCAATAAGCACAGATGCATAACGAAGCGATCATTTTTTGTTTCCCTAACAATGTATTGCGGCGGGATGAATTTATATCCTTAGAGATCGGAATGTATGAATAAGCGCATGGGCTTAGAAAAGGGTTCGTCGATAGAATGAATAATTCTATCAAGATCGTTGGTGCATGAAATTCGCATCAACATGTAAATGGTGATCTCATGATAATTTTTAAAATGCCCTCAATGGAGAAGTCGGAGTATGACACGCTAATAAATGAGGAGTACAGGTAGTGTCCCGATCTTGATGTAAAATAGTAGTAATAATCTTGGCGATGTACAG
>CAZDLZ010000043.1:0-10864 GCA_964506745.1 uncultured Methanotrichaceae archaeon
AAAGACGAACTAAACGATTTATTTCTCTCTGTGCGTTCTTTGTGAGCTTTGTGTGCTTTGTGGTGAAAATCGTAAACCCATGTTAAATCTCTCGGGCTCATGCATGTTGGAAATTGCAGTCTAGTCTCACAGCGTGCAACTTCTACTACAACCAAGAACTCCCTTCACAACCATGAACTGCTCATGCGCCACCTATCACTTCAAGAAAATCTACCCGTTTGAAATCGGAATCAAAAGTTGCTATCTTTGTTATACTGTTAGCTTTGCATGTGGCCGCAATTACAGCATCTGCTGGCAATAATCGGTAGTATCTTATCATCTTTATCATAGTAGTAGGATCACTTGGGGATGAGATGATCCTTATTCGCATCTTTTTTATAAATGAGTCCAGTCCTTCTAAAAAATTTATGGATTCCTCATTTAATCCTTTCTTCACCTCATCTCGAAGCTTGAAAGCTCTGCAGCCGTATATGCCGGAAAGGCCCACATAAGCTGTCTCTTCTAAAATACCAAAAGTAATAACCAGTTCTTCATCTTTCAGCAGATTGAATACAAATCTCGCTTGCTCTATTTTCTCCGAGTTGGTAAGAATATTGACTATTATGTTGGTATCAATCAGTACAGCCAGTTGTCTTCCTCCAGCTCTAAGATCTCCTCAAGAGTAAATGGTTTCTTTAGCTTTACTATGCCTACATAATTCTCCAGAATCCTCATTCTATCCTCTTTAGGAGGTTTATCTGCGATCTCTCTATCATTTGTTGATCCTTGGGCAATCTCTTCCTTCAATTCCGGCCTTTGCATAAGGAGAGCCTTAACTGCATCAGAGATAACTTCTTCTTTGGAGGCATAGAATCTTGATCTAATTAATGATTTTATATCATCTTCAGTGGAGGCCATAATTAATCCGCTCTATGATAGTGATCTGATGATATTTCAAACCTTCTAAGGCATTCATAGCGCTCTCTCCTTCTCTAATGCTCCCGGTAGTTACTGGACCACATCTCCAAAGCTCCCGAAGGTGCAGTAGTAGCAGTCTCGCCCCCTGGGTTTCTATAGCGGACAATTCCCGCCCTCCAGTCGCTCGGCCAGCCCGTTCTTGATGGAGGAGATCGCGCGCCCTCTATGTTAAGCTGGGCGTGCTGGCCATGGACGGGGTACTGGTGGTTTACGGGGATAAAACCACAGAGTCGCTAGAAGCGCACGGAGGACGAGCGGACGGAGACGACTATTACTTAAGAAGCAAATATGTTGTCCCTTTCAAGTGCTGGCAATAAAGGAAAGTTGCGCGTCTCTGTGAGCTCTGTGCCTCTGTGGTTAATAATAGTAGCTGTATAATTAAAACTGTGGTTATGTCTTTAGTTGTTGCCTCAATCATCAATCTCTATATATGATCGCTCATTAGGCTTAACAGCTCAGATTTATCTTTAATGATAATATTATCCATGTCTTCAATATTACGAATTAGATCTTTCATCTCTTCTCGGGTCAGTGCCCTTCGCTTAAAAAGAAGAAGCAAAATATCCCTGAGATCCAGGACTTTGATATCGTTATCCTTGCAATACCGCACAGCTCTGGAATCATTTGTCAAGAAAATATTGATCTATTCTTGAGTATCTCTTGAAGCATAATTCTCTCGTCTTGATTTAGCGAGATTATGGGAATGCTTTTAAAGATCAGATCTGGAAAAGAAAAACCTGTTTGCGATGCTCTCAGCAATTCAATGGATACCGATTCTGTTATGCACACCTCAAAGTCGGGAAATGCTGCCCCCAAGAGATCCATTCTGTTAATCTTGGCCAGGCAGCTTGCAATGTCACAGTCTAAGATGACCGTCTTCATAACAAGCCCGCTTTGCTCAGTCGCTCCAGACTCTCCTCGTTACTTGAGCCAACCTCGATCCGAATAGATCTGGAGGCCAGAAGCTCTTTGAACTCTTCCAAACATAATCCGGCCATCTCTGCAGCTCTCCACAGGGTGACCTCTCCATTTTTATAAAGGTCCAAAGCTACTTCTATCTTCAATCCCGGCTTCAGGACCAGGAGAGCCCTGACGGCATCAGAGATTACTGCTTCTCTGGAGCCATAGCTTCTTATTCTAACCAGAGAGTCTATCTCTTTTTCAGTGGAAGCCATAATTTATCATCTACATGATAGTGATATGTTGATATTTCAAACCTTCTAAGGCATTCATTTGCGCTTTTGCTGCCCCAGCCCCTTCTAGTTCCGGCTCTAATCTCCCAGCTCCCGATGGTGCGGTAGCCGCAGTCTCGCCCCCTTGGGCCTGCGACCTGTACCGGATATACTCGCCCTCCAGCTTCTCAGCGAGCCCGTTCTTGATGAGTAGATCCAGGTATTGCAGCCACAGTATGGAAATTTTAAGAATAGACAATTTGTGTCTTATTTGCCCCCTCTGCACACTTGCAAAATCTTGCAGAGGATCTGGTCTTTGAATCGCTTGCGTCCCATAGCGGAGTGGTAAGGAGCTAAGATACTTATAAAAGTTTCTGATGGTAAGTATGCTCTCTCTGCTAGGCTGGGCGTGTTAGGGCTGGGTGGGATCCAGTGGTTTACGGGGCTAGAGAGGCGCATGGATGAAGGAGCGGAAGAGGACTGCGGATCGCTCAGAAGCAACTGCTGTCCCTTTTCAGTTTTTTTAAGATGGGTGACTTGCGTGTTTCTGCGGTTAATAATAGTAGCTTTTTGTTTAAACTATTTTACCAGCCAATTAAGCCATCTTATCCTATCTAGAGAGGGCTCCAGATCTTCACGCCTGCCAATCTCTCAAAATCCTTATCGTTTGTTGCGATGCTGGTTATTTTATTAACCTTCATGGCAGCAGCATTAAGTGCATCATTGGTTAAGAGTGCATATCTGGACACATATTCGAAGGACCCTTCTACTTCCACGGCCCCAATATCGAGGATATTAAATATGCCTAATATCTCTTTGGGCCGATCTAAGGAAATTTCCTGGAGAATCTTCAGGTCTCGCTTGAGAAATATAGCCACGTCTTTTCCTTTTACTCCATAGGTCTTTAAAATATATGCTTTTATAAAATTAAAGAGAGTTTCTGATGCTATTATGGGCGTTATAAAACCTTGATATTTTTCATCCAGAACGTCCTGAAAAAATTTTTCACAAATTGGGCCAAGAGTAGGGTAATCAAGAAGGTGATACGTTAAAATATTTGAGTCAACAAGGATTCTCTCACCATGTGGCAAATTAGCTAGAGTTCTTTTTTCATTGCGACCCATATTTCGTATCCTCTATGATTTCATCTATCGCTTCTGCATCGAGTTTAATTAACCCATATGTTCTCTTTACAATATTTTTCTTTACCTCTAATTCGACTTCTTCGCCCTCATCAAGATCCAGGTCACCAAGTGGCCTCAGGACATGGCTTTCGTAAATGGCTTTTACCTTCATTAAGATCGCCTGAATTATTATTTGCTCAAAGACTAAATCATTTTTGCAATCTATTTAGCCTATTCCCCCCATGATCCTGCGTACCGATCCCAGCTCCCGAAGGTGCGGTAGCGGCAGTCTCGCCCCCTCTGGGTTTCAGTAGCGAACAGGTTCTCGCCCTCCACTCTCTCAGCCAGCCTATCTGCGGCTAATAATCGTGGCTGTATAATTTAAAACTCTGGGGGTTAACGGGAATAAACCGCAGAGTCGCTAGAAGCGCACAGAGGACGAACGACGGAGACGAACTATTGCTCAGAAGCAAATATGTTGCTCTTTTCAAGTGTTGGTAATATGGTAAATTTCACGTCTCTGCGAACTCTGCGTCTCTGCGGTCATTAATCGTAGCTTTATAACAAAGAAGGAAGTGCTATTGAATTACATCCAGATAGGAGTTTACGCTACAGAGAGCCATTCTTCGCGGCTTATTCTTCCATCACGCAAAATAGTCCAGGCAGTTTAGCCGTCGGATCAGCTCTCTCCTTGAAACAGGAGTAATTCGATTAGACAACGCCCACAGGTTCCGAGGATGCAGTTATCGTATGGCTGCCGATAGTGGGAATTGGATCACCTAACCTCAGCCTCAAAGCGATCCATCCCTCTATAACAGAAATAAGCTCATTGCGGCAATCCTCAAAGGTCTTGCCTGTTGCCCATACTCCGGGAAGTTCTTGCACATGGGCATAGTAAGGCTCAGGCTCATCATCTTCCATAATCTCATATTCGGCCCGCTCTAAAGCAGCTTTAATGTATTCTGCAAACATATTATAACCCTATGGCCCTTTATGGGATTTAACATTAATTGATCTCTTTCGCTTAATTTCAGCAACGCACTCTCGGTTAAGTCGGGCGTGTTAGCCATGGACGAGGTATCGGTGTTTTATGGATTAAAACCACCGTCTCTGTGTCTCCGTGCCTCTGTGGTTAGTTATTCGTAGCTGCATAATTATATCATAATGCTATCTCAGAATTATCGCCCACAACGTATCTGTTGCCCTCGGGCTTCAGCCCATTTTCCCGTATCCTTACATTCTTGCCGATCAGACTCTCAATAATTCTGCCTGCATTATGAATGGAGCAGCCATTCATTACTACGCTGCCCTCGATCTCAGTGCCCTCAATGGTGCATTCATCGTTAATCGATGTGTAGGGACCAATGTAAGTGCTGGAGATCTTGCAGTTCCTTCCAATTATGCAGGGTCCCTTGACCGTCGAGTTCTCTATGACGCTGCCTTTGCCGATCACAGCTCTCCCGTATACCTTTGAATCCAATAGCTCTCCTTCATTCCTGGGTTTCATGTCATCAAGAATGAGCCGGTTGGCTTCCAGAATATCCTCCTCCTTTCCAGTGTCCTTCCACCAACCCTCCACAGAAGATGCTTCAACTCTGCGGCCGCTGTCGATAAGCCACGAGATGGCATCGGTGATCTCCAGCTACATCTCTCCAGGAGGGCTTAATGCTCTTGCAGGCCTCGATTATGATGGGCTTGAAGAAGTAAATCCCAGCCAGAGCGAAGTTGGAGGGCGGCACTTTCGGCTTCTCTACCAGCCTCTTCACTCCTCCTCGCTCATCAAACTCCGCCACACCAAAGCGCTGTGGATCATCTACCTCGGTTAGAAGAACAAGGGCATCAGGATCCAATTTTCGAAACTTCTCGGCATGCTTGGCGATCCCGCCTTTTATGATGTTGTCTCCCAGATACATGATGAACTCATCGTCACCCAAAAAATCCTCGGAGATAAGGATGGTATGGGCCAGGCCCCTGGGCTCCCCCTGGTAGATGAACTCGATGTTGGCATCCCATTCCACGGAGTTTACGGTCTCTATAACCTGGTCTTTGTTAGGCCCCAGAATTATGCCGATATCTTTGGCTCCGGCTTCGATGACATCTTCAATGGGATAGAAAAGAATGGGCTTGTTGGCTACGGGAATGAGCGACGCCTCTGGCAGTCCGCGGGAGGGCCGCAGGCCGACTCGCGGCAATCCGTAAAGCGTGGGACCTCCATCGCATCTCATAAAAAAAGATGCAAGCCCCGAGAATAGGGCTCAGATCTTCACGAATATCTTCATGGCTTCTTGTGGCTTCTTCAAGAATAGCAAGACATGCATCTTGTATGCCAGAGCCGTGCCGTAAGCTGGATCTATCTCCAAAGCTCTGTCATAAGCCTGCTCAGCCTCCCCATACTTTCCATTCGCCTCCAGAATTACTCCCTTGGCTACATAGGCTTGCTTAAAATTGGGATCGACCTGCAAAGCTTGATCGAATTGTTTTTCTGCATCAGTTAAGTTGTTCAGGGCCATCAGCATGAATCCCTTCTTGTATAATGCATCCTTGTAAGCCGGATCTACAGTCAGGGCTCCTTCATACTTGGTCACGGCCTCCTGGTACATCTCCTGTGTTTGCAGCAGATTTCCTTCCCGCAGCCAATTTCCTTTGCTGTTATCAAGTTCAGTGGTCTTGGCTGCGGCAATGGAGGCATTGGTGAGGTCTTTCATGGCCGTATAGGCCTCAGTGATCCCAGACCAGGCCGCTGCCTTTTTGCTATCTACCTTCAGGGCTGCCCTGTAGGAGTCAATAGAGGCATTGTAGTCTTTAAGAGCTCTCTGGGTGTCTCCCTTATGAATCCAGGCGTCGATATAGCTTGGATCCTGGCTGATGGCCTTATCGAAATAGGTCAATGCGTCCGTGTAATTCTTGGCGGCTGAAAGCCTGGACCCTTTCCAATCGAAATATTCCGTCTCTTCTGCCAGGCAAATGGCACTTAATAGAAAGATACATGCTAATATGCCTAATATTTTCATTACCATTTCCTCCAAATCCATTCGGTTAATTATTAAATATAGTTTTCATAACTTTTTTCATGGCCCGGGCTGCGTTCATTCTCACGCTGTTATCTTTGTCGTATGACATGGCATAGATCAGAGGATCTTTAGCTCTGGGATCATCCATCTCTCCCAGCGCCCACGCCGCATCAGCTCTCAGATGGCTCTCTTTATTCTGGTCGCCCAGGATTTGAATCAAAGGATCTACTGCATAGCTCTTGTTAATCTCGACCATCGCAGCCACAGCCGCATGCCGGACAGTGAGGTCTCCATTCCTAAAGGCCCGAATCAGAGGCTCTAAGCTTCTCTCCTCGCCTATCTGCCCCAAGGCCTGGGCCGCTCCCTCCTGCGTGATACTGTCAGATCCATTCAAAGCCAGAATCAACGGATCGTTTGCCTGCCTGCCCATTGCAGTCAGGGCTTTTATGCCGTCCCTTCTCACCTGCTCCTCAGGATCTGCCAGGATTCCAATCAACGGCTCGGTAGCTTGACTCTCACCCCTCCGTCCCAGAGCGTCTGCAGCTTCGGACCGCACACCAGGCTCTCTGTCCTGCAGGGCCTCTATCAAGGGCAGAGCAGCCCGCACCTCCGCGGGATCGCCCAGCGAATGCGCTGCGCCCATGCGCCTGTTCGGATCATCATCCTTCAAGAACTTTATGAACAGATCTGATGCGTCACCGCTCGCCAGCGATATCAGAGCCCATCCGGCCTCATTTCTGACCGTCTCATTCTTGTCTCCCAGAACGGAAATTAAGGCATCTAGGCTCCTGTTGTCTCTGATCTGTCCCAGAGATGCAGCCGCCCAATAGCGAACTGTGCTGTTATTGCTCTTCAGGGCAAGGGAAAGCGCCTGTGTGGCATTGGAATCATTTATAAGCCCCAGGATGGCGGCTGCCTGCCACTTGACCGAGTCGTTTTTGCTTTTCATTGCAGCTCTTAGGGGCTCAATGGATGGCCTGCCGATCTTCACCAGGGCCAGGGCCGCCCACTCCTGCACATTGCTGTTGCTATCCTCCAGAGCCTTGATCAATGGATCTATTGCACCCTGATCGCCCCTTTTCCCCAGAGCCCAGGCGGTCTCACCTCTGATCTTGGCATCCTTATGGGTGAGGTTATGCAGCAACTCTTCTGTACCGGCGCTCTCTCTCATCTGGCCTCCGGCTGATCCGGCCAGGGCTATTATGAGCATTACTATCAATGTACAGCCAAGAATACCGAGAAAACCGTTCCTCTTAAGAGTGACCATTGTTATATCCTCAAAAGAATATCTACAGCCTCTTTTTGTCTGCCCGCCGCCAGCAATGCGTGCATTTTATTGGTCTGAGGCAGCGTCCATTTTGCATCTATCAGAAGAGCCCCATCATATGCATCAATTGCTCCTTCATAATCTCCCTGCATCCCTAAAGCCTGGCCTTTGGCATTATAGGCCAGTTTGTACTTGCCATCGATGGCTATGACTTTATCAAGCAGTTTTATGGCCTGGCTGGAGTTGTTGGCAAAAAGCTCTGATAGCGCTTTTCTGTAAATGGCGTCCTTATATTTCGCATCTATTGCTATAGCCCGGTCCAGATCAAATGTAGCATTGCCAAAATCTCCCTGCATCTGTTGCAATGTCCCTTTTTTGAGCCAGTAGGCCTTGTTCCTGGGATCAATAATGGTAAGCTGGGCTGCTGCTGTCGTGGCATTGGCATAGTCCTTGACTGATGAATATGCATCAGATAGTGCCGACCAGGCAGGAGCATTCTTGCAGTCCAGTATAGCCGCTTGATCAAATGACCGGATTGATGCATTATAATCTCGCATGGCTTTTTCAGCATTTCCTTTATGGATCCAAACATTTACGTTTGTTATGTTCTGATCCAATGACTTATTGAAAAGGTCCATGGCCTCGCTGAGGTTCTTAGTTGAAACCAGCTTGCTTGCCAGATTGTCATAGTAAACGGAGGCATCCTGGCAAGAGCTATAGCAGATCATGATGAATATGCAGACAAAAGTGCAAATGTGAATTGATTTCAAGATGGTCCCTTCAAGGTTTTCTCATATGGTCACAAATATCCTCATGGCTTCATCCGTACTGCCAAGCAATTGCAAGCTATGCATATTATTGATCTTGGGCTGGCTCCACTTGGGGTCAATCCGGGAAGCATTTTCATAAGCAGCACTTGCCGATGCATATTTGCCATCTGCCTCAAATATCAGCCCCATGGCATTGTAAGCCCCTTTCTGTCGTGGATCTTTGACCAATACCTTCTCTAAAAGGCTCATAGCCTCGCTGTTAGCTCCCAGGGCCATCAGTGAGAGTGCTTTTCGGTATAATGCATCAATATAATTTGGATCCAGATTCAGGGCCCTATCGTATTTTGCCGCCGCGCTCTCATAATCGCCACGCATCTGCAAGAAGTTTCCCTCTTTTAGCCAGTTCTCCTTTCTGTTCGGCTCAATTTCCGTCACTTTAGCAGCAGTCTCTGCAGCTTGAAGATAATTGTTCATGGCGATATAGGCCTCAATCATCCCGGACAGGGCCGCTATTGTGTCGTTTTTTACTTGCAGTGCACCTTCATAGCTTTGCAAAGAAGCATTGTAGTCCTTCATGGCCCTCTGGGCATCTCCCTTATGCAGCCAGGCATCTATGTAAGTGGGATCCTGTTTTATCGCAATATCGAAATAGGCAATAGACTGCGTATAGTTCTTGGCAGCAACTGATTTAAGTCCCTTCCAGTCATAGTAATCGGTCTCTTCTGCCAGGCAATGGGTGCACAAGATTATAAGGCATAATGATACAGCCACTATTATGATCTTCATATTATTCTTCCTAAAGCTTCTGCACCTTGCTAGTTCTTGCCAAACCATTTTATCGTCTCTTCTAATCCGCAGTCCATGTCATAGTCGGGCTCGTATCCGAGCTCTTTCCCCGCAGCAGAGATATCAGCCAGCGAGTCTCTTACGTCTCCCAGCCTTGGTTCATCATGAACCGGATCAAGCTTTATGCCGGTGATTTGCATGATCTTGCCTGCCAGCTCATTCAAGCTCATTCTTCGCCCGCATGCGATGTTGAAGACACCCTCCGCAGAGCTGTGCATGGCCAGGATATTGGCCTTTGCTACATCCTTCACAAAGGTGAAATCTCTGGTTTGATTTCCGTCTCCGTAAATCACGGGCGGCTCATGGGCAAGAACCCTGGTGATGAATCTGGGTATGACCGCCGCATACTCGGATTTTGGGTCTTGCCTCGGCCCGTAGACATTGAAATACCGAAGGCATGTGGTCTTCAGGCCGTAGACTTCTGAGAAGACCCTGCAATAATACTCTCCTGCCAGCTTGGTGATGGCGTAGGGTGATTTGGGGCTGGGCTTCATGTCCTCTTTCTTGGGCAGCGTGGGCGTGTCGCCGTAGGCCGAGGAAGATGAGGCAAAGACCACCTTTTGCACTTTGCAATCCCTGGCAGCCACCAGAACCTTGAGCGTACCTTCCACGTTGGCCTCATTTGTGGCAAGGGGATTATCCACAGAACGCTGCACCGATGGTATGGCTGCCTGGTGAAAGACGCCATACGAGCCTGAAAATGCTTCTTTTAATAGATCCAGGTCGGTGATGCTACCTTCAATGAAGTTGATCTTATCCAGAATACGATGGAGGTTCTCCATTCGTCCCGTGGAGAGATTATCGATTACTGTTACCTCATGCTTCTTCAAGAGCTCTTCTGCCAAATTTGAGCCGATGAAACCTGCTCCGCCCGTCACGACAACTTTCATTTGGATAAGTTCAACTCCTAATAATCGATAATAACATTTTTATTAAAAAAAATATAAAGCCCATGCTACCAAGCCATCTCCTCTTATCATAAACTCAATTCAGACGATGACCAACATAGCCGTCAACAGGCAACTGTTTTCTACCTGCTTTCTTAATTTCAGTAGTGAAATAAAAGGCTTTCGTATGCAAAAGCTTTTTTTGCTAGATGGCTGCAAAGAAGGGCCTGGCATGCCGGCAATGACGAAGCATTTTTCATGTGGCGAGGGACGAAGCTCAGGGGGCCTCTCTTCTTTCGGGATCTTGGGGCTCTATTCAGGTGATGGGATATGGGCGCACTATCTTTTGAGATATTGAAGCGGGATAAGCAAACGAAGGCAAGGCTGGGGCTGATAAAAACCAGGCGGGGTGATATACAAACGCCCTACCTGGTTCCTGTGGCCACAATGGGCAGCGTAAGAGCTCTGGGCTCCGACGATCTGCACAGTTTAGGCGTGCAGTGCACCCTTGCCAACACCTATCATCTTCACCTGATGCCCGGCGATGATCTGATAAAACGGCTGGGTGGGCTGCACCGGTTCATGGGATTTAACCGGCCCCTGTTTACCGATTCAGGCGGCTTTCAGGCCTTTTCTTTAGGCTTTGCCAGAGAGCATAACATCAGCAAGATCGGAAACATCTTTCCCCAAGATTATCGAAAAAAATATGATGATATGGAAAATGGTGGCGCGAGGAGCATAGGATACAGGAGCAACGAAAGAGAAAGGCCTACGGGGGTGAAGGAGAATTTAACCAGGATCAGCGATGAGGGTATCTCCTTCAAGTCCCT
>CAZDLZ010000043.1:10874-17077 GCA_964506745.1 uncultured Methanotrichaceae archaeon
TTTGAATGCGGAAAAGTCGATGCAGATTCAGTCCAATCTCGGATCAGATATCATCATGGCTTTTGACGAGTGCACTTCACCCCTTTCGGATTATGATTACACCAGGAAAGCCATGCTAAGGACCCATAATTGGGCGGAAGAGTCCATTCGATACCATGATAGAGATCAAGCACTCTATGGCATAATTCAGGGTGGGTGGTTTGAAGATTTGAGGCAGGAGAGCACACAGGCCATCTCTGCCCAGCCCTTTGACGGCATCGCCATTGGTGGCTCGCTGGGGAACAGCAAGCAGGATATGCATCAGGTCCTGGACTGGACCGTCCCCAAACTGGATGAAGGCCGGCCTCGTCATCTCCTGGGCATAGGCGAGATCGACGATATATTTGAATGCGTGGCGCGAGGAATCGATACCTTCGACTGCGTCTCACCCACCAGAATCGCTCGACGGGGAAGCCTCCTGCTCTCGCCGCAGGCAGGTGGAACACTGGAGAATAAGTTCCATATAAATATAAAGAATTCAAGATTCAAAGAGGACCTCTCGCCCGTCGATCCCTACTGCTCCTGTTCGACCTGCGCCGCCTACTCGCGAGCCTATCTGCGTCATCTTTATGTCTCCAGGGAGCTGTCCTATTTCCGGCTGGCTACGCTTCATAATCTTCATTTTATGCTCCGCTTCATGGAGGATATCAGGGAAAGCATACGAACAGAGACATTTGCGGAGCTGAAAGATAAATGGCTGAGAAAGATTTAGATCTGAGGAATCGATCAGGGGCTCGCATGAGCAAATTAAGGATCGACAAAACTCAGGCAGCCGTAATTCTCTCCGGCCTTTATCTCTTCTTCTCCCTGGCAGGCAACATAGCCGCCACCAAGGTCACCTACTTTGGCGGCCTGGTCATGGATGCCGGATTCATCTACTCCCTCACCTTCACCTGGCGTGACCTGATCCACAAACAGCTCGGCCAGAAGGCGGCAATCACCACCATCTGGCTGTCGGCAGCCGTCAACCTGCTCGCGGCCCTCTATTTTCAACTGGTGGTACTGCTGCCGGCGCAGACAGATTGGGCAAATAGCGGAGGGCAGATTGCCTGGGAGTTTCTCTTCTCCTTGCAGATGAGGATTGTACTGGCATCCATCCTCACGGCGCTCATAGCCGAGCTGATTGACACCAAGGTCTATCACCTCTGGACACGGGGCGGCAGAGAAAAGTGGCCGCAATGGACGCGGGTCTTCGCCTCCAATTCCGTCTCCATTCCTGTGGACAGCCTGCTTTTTCCCATCATCGCCTTTGCCGGGATCCTGGGGGCAGAGGGCTTGCAGCAGATGGTCTTGACCAATCTCATAGTTAAAGCGCTGGTCACCGCACTGGTCTTCTGGACGATATATCTGGTGCCGGAAAAGCCGATTTACGAGGAGAGCTGAGACCCGAAGTGAAACACTCAGAGTGCACATTAGGCTAACCAACATCCTTGGGCATGCTATTGGCCAATCGCGCACAATAATTTTTAATATTTTTGAGAAATCTCTTCTACAATTTTTATGGTGCCCTATTAGTTAATATTATGTTTATATTTTTTAGAAATATTTATTTTATGATAATCAACAAGTATATACTAAGGACGGGTGCTAACCAACCCTTACATATTTTCATAGTATTATTATAATTACTATATTAAGGTATACTCGTAATTTAATACTAAATTTAATATTTATTTGACATTTAATGTATATAGGAATTACTTCTGGGAGAATTTCACATATATTATGATATATTCAATATGATAAAATCTATTTATACCGGATCATAGCTATATCATGATAATAGTAGGTAGTAATTGTAGTGTATTCAAAACTAACATAGAATTTGAAGAAGAATAAAATTATGAATCCAAAGGATCTATTGCCGTTACGTAGTGGTGAGCGCAATGTCTTGGAATTGTAAGATAATTTGTATCTCTATTTGCCTGTTCTCGGTAATCTCAATTGGTCTTTGTACAGAAAACCAATGTGGAATGCCGCAAAAATGTTTACATGATAAAAGAACAGTTTGCGGAAATAACCAGATTAATCAGAATCTGAATCAAAACGCATTAGGCCTGAGCGGGTTTGGAGGCGGTGCAGGTGGATTTGGGGGTGGTGCGGGTGGAATTGTCTGGCTTCCTCAAAACGGCATCAATATCGCCAATGCCAATGGAGGAAATAACCAGATAAGCCAGAATCTTAACCAGAATGCATTCGGTTTGAGCGGATTTGGGAGTGGTTTCGGTGGGTTTTTAGGGATGCCCCAAAACGGCATCAATATCGCTAATGCTAATGGCAAGAATAATATTATAAACCAGAATATTAACCAAAACGCATTTGGTCTAAGAGGATTTGGGGGCGGTACAGGAGGGATTGTCTGGCTTCCCCAAAACGGCATCAATATCGCTAATGCCAATGGTGGGAATAACCAGATAAACCAGAATCTGAATCAAAATGCTTTTGGGGGATAAGGACTCTCTATGAATTGGAAAACACCCCTAATTTTAATTTATTTTTTATTATCAGTTTCCGCAGGCTTTGGCCTGATCTATTCAGGATTTCAACAAGCAGATTATAACGTGCCTATCAAAACCAGTTCAAATGACGATCTGCATGGAAATTACTGCCGCGATAATGACCAGGTAAATGGTTTTTGGTGGCCAAATCAAAGTGGTGTCAACATAGCAAATATCAATGGTGGAACTGGTTATATAAATCAAAACATCAATCAGAATTCTTTGGTGGATTCGTATCAATCCGTGTCTACGAAACTCATGCCAGTTTCTGGAACAGGATTTAGCGAACATGCGAGTTACACAATTAATTTTTTTAATGTCAACTATGGATTGCTTAGGGACAAATCAGAAGATCCTTTGCATAGATCACGGCTTCAACGCTATCCTCCATCCATGAAAGAAGCTTTAAAACTGAGTGCAGAAAATGCGAGGATTCTTGAAGAAGATAGGAAAGAGAATATACAACTTCTGAAGCGTATCACGTCCTAATAATGCCTGGATTGAGGGGTATGCAGCATTTTTTAAGATATTTTACAAATTTTGCATTAATACAATTTCACGAAATTTTAGCGTGGGATTCATATTGTTGTTTATCTAGGAAGATTATATATTATTAATTATAATACAAAAGTATTTATACTATTAACTCATTTGTTCAAATCAGATCCAAGATGCTATCCGGGAGAGAATGTGAGCATGAGGAAAATCCTGAAAATATCCATCGTCTTAACAATCAGCCTAATTTTATTTTTTAATCATTCAATGGCGTCAGATTACGCTTTTGGCACCAAGGTGATGCCCAATGATCCTGATTTGGGCAGACTTCTTAAAAACATGCCTAACGGAAGCATTATAGGCGTCTGGGACATTGGAACAGATATTGGATCTTATGATGCCGGCGATGTTGTATATCTGGACACGCCTCCTACCGGAATTGCCAATATTAATGACATAAGGCTAACCTCCTTTGGCTTTTACCGACCCGGAAGCAAGGTAAGGCCCAATCATAGTGATATTAATGCACCTCTAAATCCTATGCTTGCAGAAATGCGCTTCTTGAACCTGAATGGAAGCCAGTCCTATGATATTTATGATCCTGTATACATCGTTCAATCCACTGTGCTTTATCAGAATGATACCACTGATCCAAATGAAGGACAAACGAATTATGTTCCCTATTCCGGATCGTCAGGTGGCTCCACAGCCCAGGCATCTAATATTGCGAATATAAATTCCAGTCCTGAATCAGAGATTCAAGAGGAACAACCCAGGGAAAAGACCTCTGATGACAATAGGCATCACAAGGAAACTGATATCGAAGAGACTGCTTCCTGCTCTGAAGATAGATCAGCATTAACGCAAGAAGATTTTTATGAGCACCTATCTTATTCAGGCAGTTGCGGGGGTCTTCCCCAGACGAGTGTGTGTTTAATGTTTTCTGATAATTATGTGTGGACTGTATCGGATCTGCGTATCGATAATGTTCCTTCTATAGTAGGATTTGACTGCAATGGATTTCCGATTGAGGTTATTCGCTGCTACAACGCGGATTATTATCACATACTGGGAACCGTGCTGGTAACATCTATGGCTAAACATAAAACATTGTTCATTCAGTCAGCTCCAAACCAGAGGATTCTAATTACCGGCAGCAACATGATTCGCACTAACGATATCAGACTAACCCCTGTAGGAGAGATGAAAGCCGGGTCAAGGGTTATGAATTTCGAGCCTGATCTCAATAAATTAGTTGCTCTTCCTGTTTTGATCAGCTTCCCTGCAAAGATTGACGACTACGCTTGCCTTAGAGTTTTCGACACCAACGGCAATGGATTATATGACTCTGAAGATAGCGTGTACCTGGACATATCTTTTCCGAGTGATTCAACCTTTGGAACCGTATCCATAAATGATGTCCGAATATCCGGGCCATCGAGCCAGTAGTAAGTGAAACAGCTGCGGCGCACCCAAGCAGCATTGCTGCGGGGCATGCCAGGCGCCGCCACTGTTTTATTGAATAGGTCAAGAGAGTCGCACATTATTTACCGTAACAACGTCCTTCGACAAACCAGAAGGCACATTCAAGTATACATCATCTTCGTAGTCATAAATTCCATTGCCGTTTGCATCTAAGAATCCGATCTTTGCTGCATCATTCACCCCAAGGAAGCTTGCTAAGGGCGGCAAAGCCACCATATCCCTAACCATGCCATTGGTGACCTTGGTTCCATTATCCACTGACTTTTGCATCGAACTTAATATTATGTCATTGGTTTGGATAAACTCGTCCCTAAGACCTTCTTTGCTACAGCCGGAAGATTCGTCATCGCATCTGTCACCACATTCGTCATCGCATCTGTCATCACTTCGGGTGCATTCATTCTCTTTCTCATGGGCTTTAATCTTGATAAGCCAAGTTCCTAGAACGTGGTAGTAGTCTGCCTTTAGGCCTTGAATCATCTCAATGCACAGGCCCCGCATTTCTCCAACCTTTCTCGGCCTCTTGTCAATTAATTTATCAGAACTGAATAATTTATAATTATCTGTAAATAAGGCATAGCTCAATCCATGCGAAGGGATCTCCTCACTTCGGTAGGGGAGGCGCTCGAAGAAATCTGTCGTCATATCTTTTGAATTATCCGGATCATGGCAACAGGAATGATCGGTAATATCGGGATGGTCGGCATGATCGCAATGACTGGAATGATCACAATTGGTGATCTGGTGCAGATAAACCGGATCGTTGAGATCATATGCCTGGCTGCCGTTCTCATTCAGGAAGCAGATTATCGAAGGTAGCCGCGTTAGCGGTCTATTCATATCAGAATCATTAAACCTAACCTTGGATCCGGGCGACACATTACTTAAAAAAGATAGTCTTACATCGTTAGCATTGGTTGTGCAACTAGTGGAATAGCTGATGTGCAAATATACAGGATCATCTACATCGTATCCGGGGGTCCCTATGTCCCAGAAAGCAATGGTGGTCTCGGCGGGAAGTCGGTAAAGCGGCATACCAATATCCGAGTGACCTAGCAGAACTTTGCTGCCGAAAGGATAGACCGAACTGCTTATCGGATCAATAATCAAAATAATGCTCGCTAATAAAAGTATTCTTATCAAGCCCTTCCTTCCCAGCACGAACATCAACTCACTCCTCTGGCATCATTTCATTATATAAACATGTTTTAACTATTAATATTTTATTATATTTCAACATAATTATAGAATAAATATAATTTAGATGTTTTGTTTATATCTACTGAAATTGAGGGTGATGCTCGAATAAAGAGGAAAAGAGTTACGAACTCTTTGCACAGCTGCTCCAATTACCGTAGCCGAGGCCAACCGCCCGAAAGAGCCTGACAGAGAGAAAAAAGCACATGGACTTAAATCCGGTCATTTCCATTGCAGATCTTGCATTGCTTGATGCAAAAAGAAATATACATCCTATTAGAAAACCCACTACGAATAAAATCTGAATTAGTAGTTCTAGGAGAGGTTCAATGGCGCTCATCGAAGGGATGCATGTTCAGAACTATAGGGCATTAAAGGATTTGTCCATAGGCAGGACTTTTGAGAATCAAGCAAGCAAGCCGTTGCCACGTTTGATGACTTTCATTGGGCCCAATGGTTCAGGCAAGTCCTCTCTAATGGATGCTCTAG
>CAZDLZ010000043.1:17087-23979 GCA_964506745.1 uncultured Methanotrichaceae archaeon
ATCGAGGGGGATTTGAACGCCTTCGTACAAAAGGCATAAACGAACCGATGAAATTTGAAATATATTACAGGCAAGAGAAGAATAGTCGTCCAATAAGTTATTCTTTGCATATTGACTCGGGAAATGATGGGCGTCCATTTGTGACCTATGAGCGTTTGAGACAACGACGAAAAGGCCAATCTAGGGGGTGGCCATACTCCTTTCTGGAAATGACTAATGGAGAAGGCTTCGCATGGGCGGGCGAGGCCACTGAAAAAGAAGAGGGAAAAAAGAAAATTGAGGTAAAGTTAGAGGACAAACAACGTTTAGGCATTACTACACTTGGGAATCTAGCAGATCATCCACGGATTGTAGCTTTTCGTCAATTTTTAGAGAGCTGGTATCTCTCCTATTTTGTCCCAGATCTCGCACGCGGCTTGCCTATGACTGGTGCTCAAAAGCACTTGAATCGCAAGGGTGACAATTTAGCCAATTATGTGCAATTTATAGAGCGGCAACACCCCAAGCGATTTGCTCAAGTCTTAGGAAGCATATCAAGAAAAATTCCAGGAATATATAAAATTACGCATGAACGCCAGAAAGATGGAAGACTGCTCCTGCAATTTAATGAACATGGTTACGAAGATCCATTTTATCAACTCGATATGTCTGATGGCACTCTTAAAATGTTTGCCTATTTATTGCTACTTGAAGATCCTGATCCTGCGCCATTGATTGGCATAGAAGAGCCGGAAAATGGCTTGCATCATCAATTGTTGGAACCTCTTGCAGTAGTAATGAAGCAATATGCATATAATGAGAAAGGCGGTCCACAAATTGTGATTACGACCCATTCTCCGTATTTTGTAGATGCTCTAACACCAGACGAGGTATGGATATTAGAAAAAGGCAAAGAAGGTTTCAGTACGGCGGCCTTAGCAGCGGATATTCCAAGCATTAAGGAATTGTACGCTGAGGGTATCACTATGGGAAGCTTATGGTATAGCAATCATTTTGGAAGGGGAAGCCCTTAATGTTTATGGAAGTTCTGGTTGAAGGGAGCGCAGACGTACCGACAGTTAGAGAGATCCTGGAACGTAGATTTAATTTAAGTAAGGATATAAATTTCAGAATCCATCCTCATAGAGGAAAAGGTAAACTTCCCGAAAACATATTATCTAAGCCCAATCCTAAGAATCGTGGGTTGCTTGATCAACTTCCAGCGAAACTCAGAGGTTTCGGAAAACTGCCTAGTCCCTGCTGTGTAGTCGTCTTAGTGGATGCAGACGATGATAACTGCATAGGTCTAAAATCGAACTTGATCGATGTTTATCGAAAAATTGATTCAAAACCATCTTGTGTTCTATTTAGGATTGCAGTTGAAGAAACCGAATCGTGGTTCATCGCAGATGCTATCGCAGTCAAGAAAGCTTATCCAAAAGCAGATTTAAATAAAATCCCGAAATCACCTCCAGACAGCATAATTGGAGCATGGGAAAATCTAGCTAAAGCTCTAGGAAGGAAGCCCGAAGATTGCATAGGCGCCGACAAAATCGAGTGGGCTACGCGAATTTCCCCCTACTTGGACCTCAATGATCCAAAGTCACCTAGCTTAAATGCATTTTTGCTCGGAATAAATAGTATTTTATCAAACATATTACGATAATTATTTTGAAAACCAGTACAAATGTCACAAGCAATATTCTTCAGAAATGATTCATATGAACGTGAATCAGTTTGTGGCCGCTGCATGTCTTCCTTCGACTCGACCAAAAGTTCCATCAACCCCTCTGCACTATTCACCTTTCATGTCTATTCACCCTATTGAATTTAGATACGGCACCAAAGAGATGAAGGATATCTGGGAAGAAGACTATCGGCTCCGCTGTCTATTTCGCGTAGAAGCGGCTCTTTCTCGGGCTGAAGAAGATCTGGGCATGATTCCCCAGGGAGCAGCCGCGGAGATCGCTGCCGCAGCCGAGTCGACTCTTCCGGAGAGAGCCAAGCAGATTGAGGACGAGATAGGCCACGACATGATGGCTACCGTCCTGGCCATGGCGGAATGCGCTCCCAAGTTTGGCGAGTGGATTCACCTGGGCGCCACCTCCAATGATATCCTGGATACGGCCACCGGTCTGCAAATCAAGGCCTCTTTAGATGTGCTGCAGCCCAAATTGAAAAGCCTCCTGGCGCTGCTGCTGGATCTGGCCATAAAGAATAAAAACCTGGTCTGCGCCGGCAGGACGCACGGCCAGATTGCTGTGCCCACCACCTACGGCCTGCGATTCGCCATATGGGCCTCGGAGATTGCGCGCCACATCGAAAGGCTGGAGCAGATGCGGCCACGCGCGGCTGTCGGCAAGATGAGCGGGGCCGTTGGCACTCAGGCCGCCTTCGGGCTCAAAGGAATGGAAATTCAGGCACGTGTCATGTTGCATCTCGGGCTTAACGAGGTGGATGTCTCCAATCAAGTTGTCCAGCGCGACCGGCATGCTGAGATGGTCTGCTGGATGGCACTGGTTGCCTCAACTCTGGACAAGATCTTTGTGGAGATGCGCACACTGCAGCGCACTGAGATCGCCGAGGTGGAAGAGGGTTTCGGCAAAAAGCAGGTTGGCTCCTCTACCATGCCCCACAAGAGAAATCCGATCAAGTCTGAGCAGATCTGCGGCCTTTCCAGAATCGTACGAGCACAAATCCTGCCCGCCTTTGAGAATATCCCTCTCTGGGATGAACGCGATCTAACTAACAGTAGCTGCGAGCGTATAGTCTTCCCAGAAGCTTTCATCTTCACCGACCACCTCATCACCCTGGCCACGCGCACGCTCAGCCGGATGCGTCTGCGGCCTGAGAATATCGAGCGCAATTTGACAATGCTGCATGGACTTAATATGGCCGAGAATGTGATGGTGGAACTGGCCAAGAAGGGCGTGGGCCGTCAGCAGGCGCACGAGATCATGCGCCAGAGTTCAATGATGGCCTTCGAGCAGAAGAGGGAGCTGGCAGAGGTTCTCGTGGAGAACGAGACAGTGATGCTCCACCTGAGTGCCAGGGAGATAGAGGCAATGCTGGACCCGCACCAGTATATCGGAACGGCCGTCTCTCAGGTAGAGAGGCTCTACGATAAGCTGCAAAAGCTCTACTGTGCCTGAGGATTTTGGGAACGGCAAAGGATGCCAGAAGGATGCCCGCGATATTTCTTGTCAAGCCCGGATCGATTAAAAGGAACGGGTGCGGCCGGATCCTGGACGCTCGATCTTCAGTGACTCTGGTAATAAGCAGGCGGCACAAGATTATAGTGGACAGCGGGCTTAAGGGCGAGGAAGAACTTATACAGAAGGCACTGGCAAATATCGGCATAAAGCCAGAGGAGATCGACTGCATCGTCAATACCCACACCCATCCAGATCACTGTGGCAACAATCATCTGTTTTCCCATGCGAAGGTCCTGGCAGCAAGGGAGGGAGATGTCATTGCACCCGGCGTTATGGTCATGGCAACTCCCGGCCACAGCACGGACAGCATTTCCGTCGTAGTTGAGATAAAAGGTGCAAACGAGCAATTGAAAAAGATAATAATATCAGGGGATGCTCTTCCCACCTTGGGAAACTTCCTAAAAAATGTTGTGCCTGCCTTGCATGTCGATCGTGGCAAGGCCATTGCCAGTATGCAAAGAATAATGGCACTTGCAGATATTGTAGTTCCCGGACATGATTTTCCGTTCTCTATTCGGAGAAAAGAATACGTTTCCCTTCCCTTTAAAATGGTATCGAAAGAGGGAAGTGCAGGCACCAAGCTCCTTGATTGAATTCTGGCAAAATTGGTTCAATGATCTCTTGTATATGAAGGAGAGATATACCCGGAAATCTAAGATTAGGCAATCTATAAATACTTATAAAATGTATATGTTATGCGAATGCAGCTAAAATTGACATCAAAGGAGAGGTTAGTTCTTTATGGTCTTGCCAGATATCCGGGGCTCAGTGACATAGATCTCGCTTCTAATATAGGCGTTGATCGCTCAACAATATTTAAGAGCAAAAGAAAGTTTAGAGAATGGAAACTTCTAAAACTTTTAAATGTGCCTTCTGGAGAAGCTGTAGGTGCCGAAATCCTGACCTCCGTCTTCGTGAAATACAATCCGACTGCTCCATTTGAGGTAAGAAAAGGGTCCCCATCTTATCAGAATTGGGTGAATTATCCCAATTGCGTCTCGCACATTGCCACAGATACCGATTCCATATCAACGTTCTATTCTCGAAGTCTCACAGATTTCCGGGTGAACTTTGATCCTATAATCGACGAATACTACCGCAGTGATTTTGTGGAGGATATTCATTACTTCCATTATCCCTTCCAGGTATCCAGCTACTCGTCAGATGCCGCTCTCGCGGTAGACGGCCTATTTGATCTGGCCAGATCCGATCTTTTCGAGGAGATAATACCACCCAAGGCCGATCTAAATGAGGACTCCCGCCTCACGGAGAAGGACAGGCTAACGCTCTACGCCTTTGTAAAATATCCCATGCTCTCCGACCTGGAGCTGTCCCGGAGAACGGGCATCTCCCGGCCCACCATCTCCGGAAAGCGAACCAAGTTCTTCCAGAGCGGACTATTGACTCGTGAGGCCTATGTGGATTGGCAGAAGATCTGCTGTGAGCTGATGTCTTTTTATCATGTGAGCATCAGGCACGGTCACGATCGTGAGGATCTTTCCCAGGTCTACCAGGCCTTCCGCAGGATCGGAGCGCCTCTGTTCAGCTATTTGCAGCCGGGAGAGATCTTCGGCGCCTTCCTGTCCACCGGATACCCGGATCTAAAGAACCGTATGGATAAGGAGCTTCGCGCTCTCTCTGCTCAGGGCCTCATCGAGGAGCGGCCCATGCTTGTGATCATGCCCCTCTCCGAGATTAAGATCAATAAGATCGATTACGCGCCCATGGTAGCCAAAATGCTGGATGTGAGCAAGGAGATCTGAAGATTGCATTGCACCGCGAGATTGCCGTAGTCTGCTCTCGAGCAGATCCGGCAAGCTTCAATATTTATGAGCGTCTGCTTGAGCTACTGTCCTGGCAGTGCAAGGAAGGCTACCGGTCTCATGGTCGAATGCGCCTGATAATTCACGATGAAAAGCAGACACGTTTAAGCGGCCTGGACGATCGGCTGGCCGATTTAGGATTGCAGCCGGAAATGGTGGTCTTTGCCAGCCGTCATGAGGCGAAAGCTGGCTTGCCCTGGATGGGAGGGCACTTCATCGGCATACTGGAAGATGGGCAGCGCAGGCTTTCTGCGGCTGCGTCCTGCGGCCTCTGTTCATTTTTGCATAACATTGCTCTTCCCGGCTTTGCGGTGTCAGCCGAGGCCACTCATCACGGGCCGGTGGACCTGAAGACGCCCTGCTTTTTTGCAGAGATTGGCAGCACTCTGAAAGAATGGCAGGATCGAGTGGCGGGAGAGGCAGCGGCCCGGGCAATTTTGGCTCTGGAGGAAAGGGAGCTGCCTGTGTTCCTGGGCTTTGGCGGCGGGCACTATGTGGCCAGACAGACGCAGCTCATGTTCGAAGCAGCGGTGGCCTTCGGGCATCTCTTCTCCAATTATCAGATGGCGGGAGTAAATCGAGATGTAGTGGAGGAGGCCGCCTGCAAATCGAAAGCTACCTATGCATATCTCGATAGAAAGTCACTGCGCTCCGAAGAGAGAAAGAGAATCGAGGCCATTTTAGCTGAGCTGGACCTGCCAGTGCTGAGAAGCCGGGAGATTCGAGCCAAATTCCCACTGCAGGAAAAGGATCAGATGCATTTGGAAATCAGGGAAGAAACCAAATAGCGCAACGAAGACATACATGCCATGAATCTGTCCTTCCGGGACTCTTTAACAACTGGGAAGAGAACGGCCAACAAGAGGTCATTGCTCTCGTGGAAGGAGATGAAACCAGAATCAAAGCTTTCTTGCAGACAATTGTTCTGGAGCCGGCCGCAATTTCTGGCGGGGCGGCCTCCGGCGCGAGGACGCGGGAGATGGGCAGCAGCGACCCGCCTGCACCACGGAAAGAGAGAGTGCTTTGTTTTGGTCCCTGAGCACTTCGATTTTAGTAGCGGATAAGAAACCAAGAACCAGCCTTCGGGCTGCGCCGCTCGTATGGGCAAGCCGGCTCGCCTGGCGGGGATTAGGTGGTAGGAGGCCAGGCGGGCCTAGTACAGCTAGGCCTAATTAAGGGCATGATTGTGAGCAGATAATGTGCCTTGCCTGGCACAAAAAATTATGCAACATCAAACCATTCTTCACGACTGATTCCAGATCGCTTCAGAATCTTCTGCAATAGATTCACACTGATATTGCCGCCATGAGGATTGGGAATGCGCGTCTCTACCAGTCCCCTGGACATATACTCATGATCTGCTCCTGGGTAAGGACCGACAAAACCCAATTTGCTCAATCGCTTAATTAGCTCACGTCTTGAAACCGGCACAAGTTTATTCGACAATGGAGACCGGCTCCGCAGAGGCATTAATAACATAGCCGCCTATTGCGGGTATAGGATGACCCAGCCTCAGCTTTAGAGCAATCCAGCCCTCGATAACGCTCTGTAGTTCCTTACGACATTCCTCAAGAGTTTCACCCGTTGACCAAACCCCCTGCAATTCAGGAACCTCGCCATAATAGGGCTTAGGGTCATCGATGATTTCGTAGGTTGCCCTTTCCATAGCCGCCAAAATGTATTCTCCAAACATTAGCATGGTTATCAGTAGTGATAAGATTATAGCCTTTCGCTTCCTATCTTCTCAGAAATCCGGTCAATCTTCCAGGGATTGCTGATGATTCGCTTTGCCAGGGCTCCCGGCTCTCGCTCTTGGCCGCTGCCTGTGGGCCGGGAGGCCAGGTGGGCCAGGACCACGGGTTCACGCGAAGGCGC
>CAZDLZ010000044.1:0-22563 GCA_964506745.1 uncultured Methanotrichaceae archaeon
CTCGACCGGCCCCGCACGCCCGAGCGGCACCGCCAGGAGCGAGGCCCGGCCCGGTGGGCAGCCCGCCCTCGCCAAAGGCAGCCACGAGCAAGTCAGCAATTGGAGAAGGAAATCGAATCCCTACAAATCAATAGTTGCTTTCCACAGGAGATGAAAAGCATCGACAGCCAGACCGCGCCCAGGGTTTTTCATTCCGATCAATCTGGTTGCCGATAGAGCGTTTTGTTTTGACACTAAAGCGGACGAACTAGAGGTTGCCTTTGAGCAACTGGTAAACGAACCAGACCACAATTGCGAATAATGCCAATCCGCCCAGGAACCACATGGTTCTCCATAGGATTGCAACAATTATGACTGCAAGAACCAACAAAAGCAAGTTCTTAATACTTCTCTCGATAGCCATGTATTAAATGAGGTCATCTTCCAATAAAACCGTTTCGACAGAAGAACCGCCACCCCAAACGAAAATTCGGTGCGCTCACAAGAAACTACAACTATAACAGGATTACACTCTGATCAACTGAGGCGATAAACTACGGACAAAATCGATTCTGATATCATGAAAGCAATCGCTGACCTCAAGGTTCCCTACCCAAAAGCAGATAGGATCAATTCTTTGGTAAATATTGATCCGGAAGAACTTGGGGCACGCCTGGGGGTCTTGGAGATGCAAGGATATGTCAAGAACCAGAGCGAAACGGAAGCTGAGGGTTGCAGCCTCCCCAACGGTATATGTGCGGGCGGGCTAACTAATCCGGGGAGGCGGGCTTTGGCGGGACCGAGATGGTAATTGGGTCAAATGTCCCTGCAAAAAGACACTGCGCGTCCTTTGAGAGCTTCGTGATCTTTGTGGTTGGAGTCGTTAGCTGTCGGTCAGCAAGATGGAGATAATAGTAACCACAGACCGAACGCTACTTGCAAACCATTCGAACCGAAACACTGCTCATCCGGCCTCCCCCGCCACCGCACATGGGCGCGCACAGGCGAGCCCCCGAGCCCAAGCGGCACTCCGGTGCGAGGCCCGGCCCGGTGGGCGGCCCGCCATAGCCAAAGGCAGCCCACGGCGGGCCTGCGGCGATAAAGTGATTATCATGCACGTTTTGGATAAGATAATGGGTCAAATGTCCCCAATGTATCTCGACGAGAAGTCTCTGTGCGTCCTCTGTGAACTCTGTGAGCTCTGTGGTTGGATTCGTTCGTCGTCGCTTTGCAGATAGCAGCTAATAGTAACCGTAGACGGAGCGCTAGCATGGAGACCGGCCCTTGCAGGAATATTGCTCATCCGGCCTCCTGCCCCCGGACGCGAGCGCGCACAGGCGGGCCAGCAGCGGTCAAGTGACTGTCATGCGATTTATCGAGACTTCGCGTCTTCGCGCCTTCGCGTGAGCCGTTAGTAGTATGGTTATACTTATCAGCTAATATTAATAAAAAACCGAAGACTTTGCTTTCCTAACCCAGCACCCGAAAACTCCCCTCGCCAGAGGTATGCGCCACCGGGTCAACAGGCACGGCCCCGGATGGCAGCCCGCTGCCGCCAAAGAGCTTCTGCCGGTCATCGATCCCCACACCATCCCTCCGGCGTCATTGTCGTCACTGCGGCCGGGCATCGCTTCAGCATCTCTTGATCCCATGAGATCAGAGCGGCATCAAACGCATCTGCAACGGCGACATATGCCGCATCGGCACCTCGCAGGCGATGCTCTACTGCAATTTTCGCTGCCTTTCTGGCCAGCGAGAGATCAAGCGAGATCAGGTTTATTCCTGGAAAATCCTCAACCATGCTGACAAGCTTCCTGGCCAGATACGGATCACTGGTTTGCCTGGCAATGGCAGCGGCGCATTCGGCCAGGGCGAGAGTGGGACAGTAAACCTCCATGGACCGCGCATCTCGAAGAAATTTTCTGCTCAAAAGGTAATTTGGCTCATCAGATCGAGCTGATGCAACAAAGACGCTGGCGTCGATGGTGATTCTCACCTTCGCATCTCCGAGAGAACCTCGACTGCACTCTTTTCACCTTTCCAGGCGCGGCTCACCTTCTGGGCCAATTCATCCATTTGAGCATCCCAGTCGGAAACCGGCTTTCGCTCAGCCTTTCCTGATTTCAGAGAAACCAAAAGGGCAACTGGGCAGCCTTCCGGGCCAGTCAACGTGATGGATTCTCCAAATGGCAGCCCTTTGAGCAGCTCTTCTAAGTTACATTCGGCATTCTTGATGGACACAGCTTCCGACATCATCTAGCCTCAGTTATTATTTGAATGGCTTCTATCATTACCTAATCGATAACAAAAAGTACTATTGAACATAATAATATAAAGTATCTTTCCCGGATCTATGTTATTTCTGTCATCCGGATTTTCACGGTGGTCTGTCCTTGCCCCAACCTCATTGTCTGCCCGACCGGCCTTCTGCGCCCGGACGCGAGCGCGCGCCTGCGCGGGCGGGGCGTGTTCATGGAGGAGCTGCTGGCGGAGCTCACGCGGCGGGGTGTGCCTTTCCTGGTGGAGGAGATCGGGAAGAAGTGAGGGCCGGGCGTGGAATGCTAAGCTGTGGCTTGATCCGGCAACTTATTGAAATTGCTTTATAGCCTCATCGGGTGTTATTACTATGAGCTTGAACTCTTCGGGTATTCGGTACTCATTAAGGACTCTGTCGCTTGTGATAAAATAGTCCACCTCATATGCCAGGGCATATCCTAAATGAACAAGGTCTGTAGGCTTCATGCGATCGTCTCGCCAGGCATCGCTGTATAAATTCACTCTTGCCACCATGTCTATGTAATCATACAGTTTATGTAGTCTGCCTAAATAGACTTATTTATTGGTACTATTAATTAACAAGAATCATGGGCAATGACATCATCAACTGCACGCAAGCCGAAAATGAGTTACGTAAAGGCTTGAAAGTATCGCAGGCCCGCATCGCCCAGTACGAGCAGGCCGTATCGATGATATCCGATATCGTCTGGCGTTATGATGTCAATACCAAAGGAGAGTACGTCGGCTCCTATATCTCATCGGTTGCAGACAGGATGCTGGGGCTGCCTATCGGCACCATCGGAAACAATTTCGACCGATATTTTTCTTATGTCCATCCCGATGACTTGCCCGCAGTACAAGAGACACTTTTCGAAGTGATGCGAACACGCAGCAAGGATATAACCGCAGAATACCGCATGCAAAAGGCTGACGGCAGCACGCTTTGGGTTATTTCCAGGTTTTCGGCTCATGGACGATTCAATGTATATGGCACCACAAGCGATATCTCAAAGCGTATGCAGATGGAAGGTCTATTAAAACAAACCCGCCATAATTACGAAACTTTTTTTAACAAAATAGAAGATTTCCTTTTTATTCTTGATGAACATGGAAATATAATTCATACTAACGATACAGTTATTGATCGCCTCGGCTACAAACGAGATGAACTCTTCGGAAAATCGATTCTCATGGTCCATCCGCCTGAACGTCGCGATGAAGCCGGCAGAATTGTTGCTGAAATGTTGAGCGGAATGGCAAAGTTTTGTCCTGTTCCGATTATTACAAAATCGGGTGTTCAAATTCCAGTTGAAACAAGAGTCTCCAATGGATTTTGGGACGGCAAACCCGCAATTTTTGGAGTTACTAAGGATATCTCCAAAATTAAATTATCTGAAGAGAAGTTTTCAAAGTTGTTTTATATCAATCCCTCAGCTTGTAGTTTAAGTGATTTGGATGACCACAAATATATCGAAGTAAATGAAGCCTTTTACACTTTGCTGGGATTTGAGAAAGATGAAGTAATAGGCAAAACAGCTATGGACTTGGGCATTCTTACCACCGAATCAAGAAATGCCATATTACTGGAAGCCGATGGCAATGGGAGTGTAACCAATGCAGAAGCCGATTTAAAGGCGAAGAACGGTGATATCAAGCATGTGTTGTTATCAGCAGAAAATATCTATGTGCAAGATAAAAAATACCGTTTTACTGTTGTTCATGATATAACCGAGCGCAAGCAGGCGGAAGAGAAAATTGCCACATCAGAAGTACTTCTGAACGCTACACTTGATTTCATACCATATATGGTCGGAATACAAAACCCGGACTATACGATTGAGCGCTGTAACCACGCGGGATACGAATTTTTAAACCTTCCTCCTGAGGAGGTCCACGGGCGGCGATGCTATGAACTATTCGGGCGAGACATTCCCTGCGAAGGATGTGCAACAAAAGAAGCGCTGAAAACGAAGAGATCGGAACAGACTGAGATTTTTCTGCCTGGATTCGGAAAATATATGGACTGCCGATCTAATCCATTATTGAATAACGATGGCGAGATCCAATTCGTTGTCGAGCAGTTGCAGGACATCACCGAGCGAAAGCAAACGATTGAGGCGCTGCGCGAGAGTGAGGAATTATTCAGGTCTTTGGTGCACAATAGTTCAGACCTGACGATTCTGACAGATGCAAAAGGCATTGTCACATATGTCAGCCCTCAATGTGAACAAGTCATCGGGCATCCGGCAGAAAAATTTATTGGCAAAATGATGCCGGACATAATTTATCCTGAGGATGTGATCAAGTGTCAACAAGCCTGGAAACAAGTTGTGCATCAAGGACGGGAACTGCGCGAATTTGAATATCGGATTGTTGATGGTCAGGGGACGGTAAGATGGTTATCTCTTTCAGCAAGACTGACCAAGATTGATGAACGTGTTCTGGGCATGCAGAATACCATCCGCGATATCACCGAGCGAAAGAGGGCTGAGGAAGCCCTGATTCTGGCAAAGAACGTAGCGGAAGCTGCAGCCCGCGCAAAGAGCGAATTCCTGGCCAATATGAGTCATGAGATTCGCACCCCATTGAACGGTGTAATCGGTATGACCGGAATGCTGCTGGATATGGATTTGAATGCGAAGCAGCATGAATATGCACAAATTGCCCATATCAGCGGCAAGATGCTTCTATCTCTCATCAACGACATCCTGGACTTCACTAAGATTGAAGCCCGCAAATTGGAGCTGGAAACACTGGACTATGATCTGCGCTCGACGCTGAAAGATACTGTCGATCTCCTGGCCATCGGTGCCCATGAGAAGGGACTGGATCTGGGCTATCAGGTAGAGCCAAAAGTTCCGTCACTCCTGCGTGGAGATCCCAGAAGGCTGCGCCAGATTCTTGTCAACCTGGGAACCAATGCTGTGAAGTTCACCGATAAGGGCAAGATAGCGATTCGCGTCTGCCTGGAGAGCGAAGAGGAACGAAATGTCACAATTCGCTTCTCGGTCAGAGATACAGGCATAGGCATCCCGGCAAACCGGCAGGATAGTCTATTTTCACTTTTTACTCAGGTAGACGGCTCAACAACACGCAAATACGGCGGAACCGGCCTGGGGCTAGCTATCTCCCGACAACTCGCCGAGCTGATGGGAGGCAAGATCGGCTTGAAAAGCGAGGAGGGCAAAGGCTCTACATTCTGGTTCACAGCTATGTTTGAGAAGCAGCCGGCCAGGTCTGGAGCGGCAGATAAGAAGTCTGCCAAAATTGGGGGAGAGGAAGCTAATGAGCGCTTCACCTCTGAGCCTGCCATTTCTGAAAACGGCAAGCGCAAAAAACACATCCTGGTAGTGGAGGACAACCTCGTAAACCAGAAAGTAGCCCAGTCCATGCTGAGAAAGATGGGATTTCAGGCTGATATTGTGGCCAGTGGTCAGGAGGGCATCAATGCACTCCAGATGATTCCCTACGACATGGTATTGATGGACTGCCAAATGCCTGAGATGGACGGTTACGAGGCAACTCGCAGAATCCGTAATAGAGCATCAGGAGCAATCAACCCCAGCATTCCCATAATTGCCATGACCGCCGTTGCTATGCAAGGAGATCGGGAGAAGTGTATTCAGGCCGGGATGAACGATTTTATTGCCAAACCTGTCCTGATAACAGAACTGGCAGAAATGCTGGCCCATTGGTTGGCGATAACGACGAATGACAAACCGTAGAATTGGCGCTTGGTTCTTCGCTGTTTTGTATGGATGATCTCTGTGCGTCCTCCGTGCGCTCTGCGCCTCTGTGGTTTTATCTAGTAACCCCCGGGTTTGATTATTCCGCTACGAATATTAACCGCAGAGACGCAGAGATCGCAGAGACGTGAAATTTACCATACCAGCTTTACCTATGATTCAACGGATTTTTCATACTTTGGGCATGAACCCTGCTCAGAGGATCATGGGATTTTTATGGTTGGGCTAGTTCGTCGTCGCTTTGCAGATCGCGGCTAATAGCCGTAGACGGAACGTTATCATGGATACTGGTCCCGCAGAAATATTGCTCATCCGTCCTCCCCCGCCCGCACACGAGAGTGCGCTTGCGGGGCCCGGCCCTGGTGGGCAGCCCGCCCTCGCCAAGGCAGCCCACGAGCGGGCCAGCGGCGGTCAAGGGATTGGGTCAAACATTCCGCAATATTCTGGACAATGAGTCTTTGTGCCTTCGTGCCTTTGTGGTTAGGTTCGTCTGTCGTCGTTTAGAATATCACGGCTAATAGTAACCGCAGACTGAGCATTGATAGAAGACCAATCTGATCTGAAATGCGGATCATTCGATCTACGCGTCCTCTCCCTCCCTGCCCGACCGGTCTCCCCCGCCCGGATGCGAGTGCACAGGCAGGCCCCGAGCCCGAGCAGCGCCGCACGGAAGCGAGGCCCGGCCCTGGTGGGCAGCCCGCCCTCGCCAAAGCCGGACTCAGACGGCAACAAGCGGGTCTGCAGTGGTCAAGGGAGTGTCAATTGATTTAAGATAGGTAATTGGATCTAATGCCCCCAATGTATCCCGACAAGAAGTGATGTTATCTGTCAAATATCTCTATCAATATACTTCTAACTTCCTTTTCGAGGGTCGGAATCGATCTCTCCGAACTCGCCTTCATTCAGAGATTTATCTATTGTTGCGAGCTTGTTCAACTGTATCACGGAATCCCTTTTCAGCCCGGAGAGCTTTAAGCTGGGCATTTCCTTGGTCAGGAGGAAAATAGGTAAATGGAAAAGAAACAGCTGCCATCTCTTCTTCTTTCGTCCGGTCATCCTCGTTGATCATATCAGAGTTTATCTTAGGCAGAGATGGCTTCCAGAGTGAGGCCTCCTTCAAGAACTGCTTCCCATCTACCTCAGCATCCTCTGTGACCACTGGATCATTCTCCTCACATACTCGGGCGCCTGCGGAAGCTGGTGCAAAGTGCCATATAACCTGCGCGACGGGTAATACTCAGAGCCAGCTGAACTAGTATTTTTCCCAACAAGAGATTCACAAATGCTCCTATAATGAGCTTGCTGATAGCTTAAAGAAAAATAAGGAGGAATAATTTAGCGAAAGGTTTATCCACTGAATGGGCACATGAATTCCATTAAAAATATAAGAGTGAAAACGACAAGAGGGACTGATAAAAGAAGGCTCCGACGCAGATCTCGTCATCATGGACATGGCCAAGACGAAAGAGGTCGATAAAGAAATACTGCTCACAAAACGATCGTACGCGACAATGTCGTATGCGACGCCGGCGTAATACTGAAAAACAAAGGAAAGTTGTGGCTATATGACAGATTTTCTTGAAAAATACCGGAAGGTGCGAGATGAAAAGAAGAGCGTGCTGTGCATAGGCCTTGACCCGTCCCCCACCGATGTGCGCGAGGAGGAGGTCCTGCACTACTGCCTGGAACTCGTCGAGAAGACCAGCGACTATGCTGCAGCATTCAAGCCGAACAGCCAGTTCGTACTATTCAATCTGCGCATGAGGGAACTATGCGAACTGACGAGAGAGATACGAAGCCACGGCTGCATATCCATACTCGACCACAAGCTCTCAGACATCGGATCCTCGAACGATGCGGCGATACAGCAAATACGCGCATCCGGCTTCGACGCATTCACCGCGTCTCCGTTTCCCGGCAATATAAAAGAGACGTCTGACCTTGCGCACAGGGAAAAATTGGGAGCAATAATCCTAGGCCTCATGTCAAACTCCCAGGCGGCGTGGGTCCAGAAAGATGCAACCTTCGGGGGCAAACCTCTCTACCAGAAGATCGCAGAAGAAGTCCGCACGAGCGACGCAGACGGCCTCGTCATGGGAACGACCGGGCACGTTACAGCAGATGACATAAGGACAGCGCGCGTCCTTGCAGGCAGCAATGCGCTGTTCCTCTGCCCGGGAACAGGAGCCCAGGGAGGGGAAATCCAGAAAGCGATGGACAACACAGGGCCCAACGTCCTACTGAACATAGGAAGAGCGATAACAAGAGACCCATCGCCGAGAAGGAGCGCGCAAGAATACATGAAAATGATGAACAGGTACCGGTAGTTCCTTCTTTGCTTTTTCTCTGTTTTATTTTCGTTGTGCTATAGTGATGCAATTTATCCAGGCGAAATAATAGTAACCGCAGACGGAGCACGGGCATGGTAGACCGCTCCAACAGAAATATTGCTCATCGGGTCTCCTGCGCCCGCACACGAGCGTGCGCTTGCGGCCCCGCACGCCCGAGGAGCGCCGCCCGGAAGCGAGGCCCGGCCCCGGTGGGCAGCCTGCCTTCGCCGAAGGCAGTCCACGAGCGAGCCAGCGGCGGTCTAGGGAGTGCCACGTGATTTAGGGTCGTCCAATGGGTCAAATATCCAGGTTAACAGTCGTCTCCGTTCGTTCGTCCTCCGTGCGCTCTGCGACTCTGCGGTTTTTATTCAGTAACCCCCGGGTTTGATTATTCGTCTAAGAATATTAACCGCAGAGACGCAGAGATCGCAGAGACGTGAAATTTACCATATCAGCTTTACCTATGATTCAACGGATTTTTCATACTCTGGCATGAACTCTGCTCAGAGGATCATGGGATTTTTATGGTTGGGTTCGTTCGTCGTCGCTTTAAAGAGAGCTGCTAATAGTAACCGTATATTTGGGCGCTGGCATGTAGATTGGACCGGCAACATGGGCCAATATTTTCCTTCACCTCATCTATTTAAACCAAGAAGAATACAATAACTTCGTAATGCGCAAATGTGCGTCCAGGTGAATCTATGGCAGGCATATCCGACGAGCAATACATAATCGATGCTAAAGGTAATAGAAAAGGAATTATTCTTTCCATAGAACGCTATGAGCAGATGACTGAGGATCTTCACGATCTGGCAGTCGTTGCTGAGCGTAGGAATGAGCAGACCATTAGCTTAGAAGAGATGAAGCGAAGGCTGAAGCAAGATGGCATCGTTTAGAATTGACTTCAAGCCGTCCGTAGAAAAAGACCTGCTTCGCCTGCCTGCTGATATAATCTCTCGATCGATGGGAAAAATTGAGAACCTTGAATCCGAGCCATTTCCCCCTCAATCGATCAAGGTATCTGGATCAGAAAGACTCCATCGTCTTCGAGTTGGCGATTATCGGATAATTTATGAGGTTGACGCAGTGGAAAAGGTGATTACGATTCATTACATCCGTCCTCGCAGCATTGTGTATCGTAATTTATAGAAATCTCGTGATTCACGGCTAGCCCTTTCGGAGATAATTCGCGCAGAAATTCTTCTCAGTTCGTCTCCCTCTACCTCAGCTCTGGCCCGACCGGCCTCTCGCTCCGGGGGGAGCCCGCCCTCGCCAAGGCTGTCCACGAGCGAGCCAGCAACGGTTAAGGAATTGTCTCGGGACTTAGGATCGGGTAATTGGGTCAATTGCCTCCAATGTATCCCGAGAAGAAGTGATGTTACCGGTCAAATATCTCTATCAATATCCGTCGAACTTCCTTTTTAAGATCTGAATCGATCTCTCCGAACTCGCCTTCAATCAGAGATTTATCTATTGTTGCCAGCTTGTTCAACTGTATCACGGAATCCCTTTTCAGCCCTGAGAGCTTGAAGCCGGACATTTCCTTGGTCAGGAGAACATGGACATTGTAAAGCTCATCTGGTATTTTTGAAGAAATAAATGCCACAATGACATCTTCATGCCCTTCATAAATCACAAGGGCAGGCCTCACTTTGACACCCTTCAGATCGGTAAATGGAAAAGGAATAGCAATGATCTTGTCTTTCATTTGTATCTGACTTTCAGGTCTTCAAGGGTGTAGATATCAGGCTCGTCTTCCAAGAACTTACGTAAAGAGATCTCACTCAACTTCATTATAGCTGCCATCTCTTCTTCTTTCGTCAGGTCATCCTCGTTGATCTGATCAGCATTGATCTTAGGCAGAGATGGCCGGCAGCTTGCTGCATCAGACGATTTGACGGATTTATTGACCTCTTCGGCACCCCTTTCTCTATGTGCCTTGGCTCTTGCTCTCGGTATCTTCTTGGTTCTAGCAGCCATTACGATCATCTCCTCTCGCATGCACTAAATACCTTTTGGAAAGAATTCGATTCGCTCAGTGCGTCCTTTGTGAGCTTCGTGATCTTAGTGGTTGGATTCGTTCGTCGTCGCTTTGAAGAGAGCTGCTAATAGTAACCGCATATTAGGGCGCTGGCATATAGATTAGACCGGCAAACATGAGCCAATATTTTCCTTCACCTCATCTATTTAAACCAAGAAGAATACAATAACTTCGTAATGCGCAAATGTGCGTCCAGGTGAATCTATGGCAGGCATATCCGACGAGCAATACATAATCGATGCTAAAGGCAATAGAAAATGAGTTATCCTTTCCATAGAACGCTATGATCAGACCATTAGCTTAAAAGAGATGAAGCGAAGGCTGAAGCGAGATGGCATCGTTTAGAATTGACTTGTTTTTCATTAGATCCTAGCCTGCCGTCTCATCGATCTGCATGCCTCTGGCCGGCGCGCCTAGGATGATGGCTACTGGCACCCGCGTTTCTCGTATGACGGGCCTAAAGTGCGCGATCCTGGGATCGACCACCATTTCGCTCATCTCGCTGAAGAGGAATATCGCAGCCCTCATAAAATTTCGATGGCAAAACATAATCTATCTATATTTCTATATAGTAAACCGCCATTGAATATCTTCAATTTTTTGTGGTGATTTTATGCCAAAAATTTGATCAATACTTACCAACATATGTGGTATTCATTGTTAAAAGCTTTCCCTACATAAGTCATAATTTTTTAGTTACGCTTGCCGCTCTTATGAGCATTCGAAATTTTCCTACAATGGGATTGATGCAATGGCAGTTGATTGCCTTTGCAATTGCGGCCGTCATACTTTATCTAGTTCCGGTTTCTTTGGCTTCAGCCGAAATGGCAACGGGGTGGCCACAAACGGGTGGCGTATATGTTTGGGTTAAGGAAGCCTTTGGTGAGAGGTGGGGATTTACTGCATTATGGTTGCAGTGGTTCCAGATGACCATTGGATTTATAGGAATTTTGACGTTTGTCGCAGCAACGTTTGCCTATGCTATTAACCCTGCCTTGTCCAATAACAAATTATATGAATTTCTGGTTATTGCTGCCGTGTGGTGGTTTTTCACATTCGTAAAATTCAGAGGACTCAAAACATATACGAGGATTTCATCGATTTTTGTATCGATTGGTGAGACGTAGGCCGTAATTATCCATTGGGCATTCTTTTAGTGGGTATAGTTCTGACTGTGGTAAGTGTTGTTGGTGCCATCGTCGTGGGACTAATTGTTCCTGCATCTACTTTAAACCTCATGGCCGGGATAATGCAGGCATTCGAGAAAATTCTAGGACCCCACAGCTGGATTGTATCGGTAATCGCACTCATGATAGTAATCGGGTCCATTGGGGAGGCTTCAACATGGATTTTAGGCCCTATTCGAGGATTGGCATCAACAGCAGAAAAAGGAAGCTTACCACCCATACTCCAAAAGACCAACAAAAATCAGATACCTGTAAACATAATGATTCTACAGGCAATATTGATTACTTTCTGGGCAGCAGTATACGTGCTTTTGCCTGGGGGATTAAATGGCTCCTACTGGATGCTGCTTTCTCTTACTTCACTGGTTTATCTTGTGATGTATTTTTTCATGTATGCAGCAGCCATAAAATTGAGATATTCACAACCAGATGTTAAAAGGACTTTTGAGATACCTGGTGGGAAGAAAGGAATGTGGTTAGTATCTGGATTCGGATTCATTGCCATGATATTCATCTTCATACTGGCATTAATACCCCCCAGCCAGATCACCATCACAGGTTTATCAACGTTACAGTACTTGATATTCATGCTTGGTGGTGTCACTTTCATTACGCTGGTGCCTTTAATAGTCTATTCGAGACGTATTCCTGAATGGAAACCAAGCTGACCTTCCATTTTCTCCAATTATGTTTGCGATAACTATATCTACAATTGACGTAGTTTCCATCCTCCTGCAAGTGAGGCTAGACGCGTGAAATGGCATTCAATTCCAATCGATGAGGTCCTTTCCGAGCTGAAATCCGGACACGATGGACTCAACTCTGATGATGCGGCCCGCAGACTCTCCGAGTACGGTTACAACCAACTGGAAAGCCCCTCCAAACCCTCGCCTTTGAAAATCTTCCTCGGCAAATTTAAAGATTATATGGTCTTGGTGCTTATTTTTGCCGCCCTGATCTCATATGTCGCCGGCGAGAGCACCAACGCCTACGTCATTTTAGGAATAGTCATTCTCGTGGCAATCATTGGATTCATTCAGGAGTACAAAGCGGAAAGGGCTATGGAGGCGCTCCGGGAGATGGTGGCCCCTGAGGCGGACATCATGCGAGATGGCAAGATGAGCACCATCGCCGCCTCGGGCCTTGTTCCCGGCGATATGGTCTTCCTGGAGGCGGGTGATAAGGTTCCGGCAGACGCCCGAATTGTTGAGGAGACTGCCCTGCAGGTCATTGAGGCCTCCTTAACCGGGGAATCGCTGCCCATTAAAAAGAGCAGAGAGCCGCAGCCGGAAGGGGCCGATCTCGCCGACCGAAAGAATATGGTCTTCATGGGAACCATCGTCTCCTATGGCAATTGCAGGGCAATTGTGACTGCAACAGGCCTTGCTACTGAACTTGGCAAAATCTCGGGCATGATCAAACATAGGCAGGCAGATCCGCCTCTCAAGATAAAACTGGAACAGCTGGCCAAGAGACAGGCCCTTCTGGTGTTTGCCATAGCTGCAATTGTCTTTGTGCTGGACGCCAGTCGTGGCTCGCCCGTCATGGATTCTCTTATAGCCGCCATCGCTCTTGCCGTAGCTGGGGTGCCGGAGGCTCTTCCTTTTGTGGTTACTCTGTCTCTAGCCTTTGGAACTCAGGCCATGGCCAGGAAGAATGCCATAATCAGAAGGCTTCCTGCAGTCGAGACTCTGGGATCGACTACTGTGATCTGTACTGATAAGACCGGCACCCTCACCACTGGTGAGATGACCTTGCGTGAGGTTCAAACTTTCAGGACCATCGATGTGGATGGTCCGGGCTACACTCCGGAGGGTTCATTCTCAGAGCAAGGCCGGCTCATCGATCCTCAGGAGGAGGATCTGGTCCGGCTTCTTAAGATTGGAACGCTTACAAACAACGCCGATATCGAGAAGTCCAACGGCAACTGGCGCATAGTGGGAGATCCAACGGAAGGGGCACTAATTGTTGCCGCCAAAAAGGCAGGCATCCTGGAAACCATCCGGAAAAGCAGCACCAGAATAGTGGAATACCCCTTTGATTCCGATCGCCGAAGAATGACAACGGTCGATGAGGTCCAAGGCGAGGGCCTAATTGTATCTATGAAGGGCTCACCTGAGACGGTACTTGGCAAATGCACCCGCATTGCCCGCGCAGATGGGGTCTCGCCCCTTACGGAAGATGATAAGAAGAAAATCCTGGCCAGAGCGGATGGCATGGCAGGCCGCGCCCTGAGGGTCTTGGCGTTTGCAGGCAAAACCCTTCGCAGCAGCGATCCTCTGGAAATGAGTCTTGTGGAATCGGATCTGATCTTCGCTGGTCTTGCCGGCATGATGGACCCACCCAGGAAAGAGGTAATGGAAGCCATTTCTGTCAGCAAGAGGGCAGGCATCAGGACGGTCATGATCACAGGCGACCACCGTCTCACTGCTCGGGCCATTGGTAAGGAGCTGGACATTGGCAATGGGGAGGTTATCGAGGGATCGGATCTGGAGAAGATGAGCGAGGAAGAGCTGCAGGCCCGAATCGATGATGTCTCGATATTTGCCAGGGTCACGGCCGAGCACAAGGTACGCATAGTCGAGGCTCTGAAAAAGCGAGGCCACATTGCAGCCATGACGGGAGACGGTGTGAACGATGCACCCGCGTTGAAGGCAGCAGACATCGGTATCGCCATGGGAAAGACGGGGACCGAGGTTACCAAGGAAGCATCGGATATGGTCATCGCCGATGATAACTTCGCTACCATAGTCGGGGCAGTTCTTGAAGGCAGAAGAATCTACGACAACATAAGAAAGGGAACCACCTACCTTCTGGCCGTCAGCTTTGCCGAGCTGGCTACGATCTTTGTTGCCGTTATTCTTGGTTATCCTATTCCTCTTCTGGCCGCGCAAATTCTCTGGATAAACGTTGTAGCTGAGGAGTTCCCGGCCATAGGGCTTGCCCTGGAGCCGGCACATGCGCAGATCATGACAAAGAAACCGCGCGATCCCAAAGAGAGCATGCCGTCAAAAAGCCTGCTAATTTATACTCTGGGAATTGCTGGCGCGATTGTAATCGGCACATTGGGCCTGTACATGGTATCGCTGGAGATGGGTAAGGATCTGGGCTATGCCAGAACTATGGCTTTTGTGGGGCTGGGCTTTTTCACGGTATATAACGCCTATAGCTGTCGCTCTCTGGATGAGTCCATATTCCGAATGAATCCTTTGGGCAATAAGACGCTCCTCCTGGGAATTGCCGGATCTATATTCTCCATCCTGGCCGTGGTGTACATTCCTTTCATGCAGTCCATCTTCCAGACCAGGCCTCTGACATCCGAGAGCTGGGTTATGGTTCTGGGCGTCGGTCTGCTGGTTGTTGTGGCTGCTGAGGTCATGAAGAGAGTCCTTCCTGGGCTGCGATCATAGGAAAACTTGAAGATTAAAGAGAAGATATTATATGCTATGAACTCCAAAATCGTAGAATCACGGATAAGTGCTCGCAATGCACTTATTTTGCTTTTATCTTTGCCTTTGTTGGTATTTCCAGCCCTTGCCTATGATTTTACGGGGACGGTTGTGAATGTCTCAGGGCCCAACAGCATGACGGTGAATGTTACCCAACCCGGAACTTATGGGTTGCAGGCAACCCTCGAAGTTCTTCTCGATAAACCTCTGGCAGATCTAGCCAGCTTCAAAGGAAAAGAGCTGCGATTCGAGGTAAAGGGACATGATATTTTGGGCCGGCTGGTTTGTGATGCTTATCTCAATGATATTAACATCCGGGATGTATATAGCGGCTTGCAAACTCCAGTTTATTACGTCTATCACCCGAGATACCCTGATTGGGAATGGACGGGAGCATATTATGCCCCTTGCTTTGGACAATGTCGATCGTATTACCCTTATTATCCGTATTACCCCTACTTCTGACTTTTGATGCCATAAGAGCCTGAGGGAAGATATAAAGATAATTTCGCGGTTGCATCAATCAAATAATCGTGAACAGGAAGGAGGCAGAAGTCTTCTTATGCATGAGCTAATAAAGGTAGTAGATCTTTGCCCAGTTCAATACGGCAATCAACGTATTCAGCTCCTCTGTTCATCGCATCCCGTACTTAAGTGCAGACCATGCTCAGAGAAAAATGTGGGGCCTGCTGTATTTCTCGATTTATCGGTGCATCCACCTAGGTAGGCCAATCATCGGCATTCGGCAAGCGAGATGACATGACGAGGGACTGTATTCTGGCCGGGTCTATTGCCTGGGCCAGAGTTTTTCCCTTATCTTTGCGCATCAATTGGTAGGCGATCTCCGGGTCCACATTATATCTCTCCAGGTACTCACTCCGGGATAAGTTGCCGCCCACGCTGGAAACGTATAGTGGGCTGCCGACAATTGGCGTGATCTTTCCTACCGGCAAAATCCATTGGAACGCCAAAGGAAGATCGCAAAGCCAGTCATCTTCACTGTACCCGGGATCCAGAAGCACCTCTTTGTCTTTTTCATTCACTGAGCCGCAATTTTTGCAGATGAATTTTATCTTCATACAGCTACCTCAATAACCTAAATTATGAAATACTCGATGACAGTATATATAATTAACTAAACAAATCATTTTTTAGGCAATGCTCGGAAATCGCAAGGAAATCTCTTGCGGCCCAAAAGCTACACCTACTTTGACCGCATCAGACCATAATTGTGCTAAAGCCGCATAACACTCTGGAAGAGGCCGTCTTGGCCCGTCATGTTGTCTGGATGGAGAAGCGCAGTGTCTTGAAACAATATTGGGAATGGTGCTCTGTGCACAGCCGGGCGTTCGCAGCCATTGCCATAGTCTCTCCACGCAGCCGCTATGCTGTGGTGGAGATGGACCTCTATGGTCTGGGCGCAGGCGGCCTGGATAGATATGCTGGCAGGGAGATACTGCGCATTGTGCTGGAGCAGCCATTGAAAGCTGAATCGACCTTTTTCGTGAGCCCAGTTTATGTCTCGGCATGCGTCCAGGAAAAATCAGCTATCGCGTTTGCCGGGCGTATCTGTCGCAGCGCGCAAGAGGCGTTGTCTCTCGACCTGATAACTCACGAGGAATGGATTCGCGGCGAATTGTTGAGGTGTGATGCAGGCGGGCGCAAAAAGAGCGATTTCGCGCCTATCAGCGGCCAGGCCCGGGCAGAGGTGATCGAGGCTCTCCTCAAGGATGATGAAGCCGCCATTATGTAAGCCATATTTATACCCAAATCTTTTTGGTCAGGTAATACCATATGATTGGACAGTAAGGAGAAGGTAAAGATGAAAAGCGCATTATTCACTCTGGCAATCCTGCTCTTCATATTCGTCCTGATAGGACCATCGCTGGCCTTGAGCGACTACCAGAGGGGTGTTCTGGATGGCCTGAGCCGGGGATGGAATATGTCCCAAAGGTACGATCAGGCAAAAGCAGGAGATATTGTTCCCTATAACAGGGCCGTCTCAGAATACAACGCCTGGATTCAGTCAGTCTTTGGCATGAATGAATCGCTAATGATGCAACCCTTTCCGGAATCGGCAAAACCACAGCCCTATTCCATAAGTAAGACCTTCAATCCCATTCACAGCATTGATGCCAGCTGGAATCAAAGCAAATCAATGTTGCCCGAGCCTGATTCTTACGGCATGATCAATGGAATTCCTGCGGAGGTTTACTATTCCATTGGACCGGCCATTATCAATTTCTAGGCAACAATTTATTTTATTTTAATTCATCATATTTTTTAATTTTTTAGTTTCTTCATGAGAATGGTTTTGTGGAAATTGACAAGATGTCTTCAGAGGTTGATGTCGCACAGACCGGGGCGATCGCCATTTGGTGTAAGCAAGTAGACCTTTGCGTTTAGCTTGACCTCAACATGGTTACCCATGGGTGTGGCATCGTAATTATGGGTAACAAGGAAGAATGCCAGGTCCCGAGAATTAATGCCTGAATCATCGAAGGAAGAGAGCAGATTCTTTAAACTGGATATATTATCAACCTCGCCAAATGCCATTGCCGGATTTAAAAATACTTCAATTATGCAGATTGCCATTATTACTTTCAACCATCTCATAGTGGACTAATTGACACATGCCAGATATATAGACGATTTAGAAAAGAGGATTTGCCCTAATAAGTCTGGAGATGTTCAAATATGGGGGTAGCGTGACAATTTTTGACGTAAATTAGGTTGTAATACTTATTGAAGCCCTGTATCCCCAAGTCGTCTAAAACCTGCGGGAGCAGCTGTGCATGCATCGGCATTCTTTCAGCTACAGTTCCAGTTTATGGCCCTTTTCCAGCTTCTGGATCTGTTCTTCGCCTTTGGCGGCCAATTCCTTGAACTGATTGATAGTATCCCGCATTTTGGGCAGAGCTTCCTGCTTATAGGTGCTGATTGAGTCCAACGCTTCCATGACATCGGCAAAGGCGGTCTTCAGCGTCTCGACAGAGATATTGGCTTGCATTGATTGTTTCTGGATTTCCGCCCCCTGTTCCTTCAGCATTCGCGCGTTGCTGCTGATGAGATTATTTGTGACCTCATTGAGCATTTGAATCTTTTTCAGGACAATCTTCTGGTTATAGAGAGCGCCGGCTACAATCACTGAGATTCGCAAAGCGTTAATCGTCACATTTCTGGCCCTTTCTACCCCGCGCATCAGTTCCTTATTATTTCTGATCACAAGCTCTGTCGCCATTACGCCCTGCTGATTGACGACTATCATCTGCTGCATATCCATAAACCGCTGCCGCAGCGGAAAGAGGACTTCTTCAGTGACAAATTTAACTTTTTCCAGGTCTTCGTTCCTGGCTCTGGCAGCTTCGATCTGCATTTCAATCGCTCCGTCCATCAGGGTACCGAGCTGTATCTCTTTCATCAGCTTTTTAGTCAAATCGCGCATTGCCTGCTGCTCGATTTCCAGAGTAGTATTATCGTTTTTCAGGATTGTATTCCCTTTGTCCAAAGAGGCAATGATCTCCGCAATCGCCGATTCTGCTTTCTGGTATTTGGCAAAATAGGCCCGTATCGGGTCAAACAGTTTAACTAAAATGCCGGTCCTGGTGAAATCGATCAGGCTGGGGTCCAGGTCTTTTAATTCCCTGTTCAAATCCATTAAACCTTTAGCCACAATGCCGCCTTCATCGCCGTCTTTGGACAGCCTGCCTACTGTCATCTGCAGCAAAGAATTTTTAGCTGCCGAGCGTTTCATCGAGTCAGCTCCAAAAGACTCGATTGACCGGAGGATATTTTTCTTTTTGGCAAATTCATAGATATCCATGGTCATAATCTCGGCAACATTGCTTTCCGCTACCGCCTGAAGCTGGGCTACTTCTTCAGGCACCGGTTTGACCTGTTCCTGGGCCTCTTTCTTAATCTCTGCTTCATTGGGTACCTCCATTGTAAAAGCCATTCCTGACCACTCCTACATTACATAATCAAAGAGAGAGCCCAGTTTATAAACAACGTCCTCGTTATCTGCGTTTATAAAGACACCTTCATTGATTTCGGAGATGGCCTGTAACTCCGGGATATTCGCATTATAGCCAATTGTGTGTATAGGTATTCCAAGTTCCTGCACAATGTCTTTGATGTCGCCGGGCGAATGGCCTATATTGGATTTGCCGTCACTGAGAACGAAAATCCTCGGTTTCAGATTGGGATCTGCATTGGGACCTAAAGCCTTTTGATCTATGAGCATCTGCATGGCGACTGCAATCGCATCGAAGGTTGCCGTGCTGCCGGCGGCCTGCAAATCATTAACCGCTCCGGCAAACAAGGATCTCTGATTCAGATCGAATTGTGCTATCGGCAGGTCGATATGGACATCGTTGGAATATGATATCAGGCCAATCAGATTGTCCTCATCGATATAGTATTGACCATCGATCAATGAACGTTTCAATTTATTAAGCGGTTCGCCGTCCATGCTGCCGGAAACATCGGCCACAAAGACTGCGCAAATAGGTTTACCACCGTTTTTCGTTTCTTTCCAGATTTTTTGGGCCTGGATGATCACATCGCCGCTGACGGCTCGCGCTTTTGATTGATAATCATTAAGGCCGTTAAAACCGTGTTTGGTGGCCAGGCTCTGGTACTTTTCCTGCTGGGTGAACTCAACGAACTTGTTCAGGATTTTCATTTTCTCCGCAGATAGCTCACCGATCGCATACATCGGGCTGTCATGTCTGGCTCCAAAGGGAATAAATTCATAGGACTTGATATCCGGTGCATTCATGTAGGTCTGGTATTCCAGGATGAAACCATCCAGTTTACCTGATTTGGCCATTTCCACCAATTGCATGGTAGTATAGGCGACCACGGGAATATTGGCCTGGAAGCCTTCAAATCCTGCTACTGCTTTATCGCTAAATAAGTTGCTGGCGTTAAAAGCCTGCAATGTTGAAATCAAAAAGTTCAGCCCGGTTGAACTGGCTAAAGGATTGGTGTAGCCCATCTGCAGTTCGTTGTTTGCGACAGCATTGACAACCGTCGTGATATTTATTGCCCCGTATTTGGCCGCCAGCTCGTCTTTCTTGGATTTAGTGAGCAGTACACCGGCCACATTGCCTGCAAGCTTTTTTTGCACTAACTGGGCTTTAACCCCACGGGAGACGATTATCTCTCCCCAGAGTTCATTGGACGGCGTAAAGGCATCCGGCAAATACTTGCCGGAAGTAATATAATCGGCACCTTGCCCGGAAGCAATTCCTCTGAGCCTTACCGATACCCGTTTGCCGTCAATCATTATTGCCGCGTTATTGAAGTCTCTGGCCACTTCCGTCAGCCAGCCATCAGTGCCGCTGCCGGCTTTTTCCAGTGAGGAGAATATTTCGATGTAGCTGGGTGTGCTGCTATTCACCTGCGGCGGGTATTTGGATATATCGGGCAAGGTGTTTTTTATGTCTGTGGGCCGAAGGTCAACCGGGATCTTACCATGCGTAACTGTATTCACATTGATTTCTTTGATGATGGAGTCCAGCAATCTGACAGCTTCTTCTTTGCTAATCTGGTGGTCGATTTTGTCCGGTCCGGGTCCATAAGGATAAAGCACCAGTAAAACCAGGAGAAATACTGCAACTGTTAATCCGATTATTTTTAGAATCACGTTCTTGTTGCTTTTGTCCATCATGCTTATGTTCAGCCCCTCAATTCTTATAGTATTTTGCCTGTTTGATCAGATTATCGATCTCGATCATGCCGGCCATCTGCTCCAGTTGGCTGCTCTCCAGGCTGTTTAAGCCTGATATCTCCAGCAGCAGCTTATCCAACTTCAGCAGGATCTGTTCGTTATCTTCAGTGGCACCTTTCACAAAAGCGATATATTCGTCATAGACTTTAAATTTTTCCTCCATAAATTGTTGCGAAAAGGCCCCGGATTCGTGTTTCTTTCTAATGGAATTGTAGTCCGCTTCATCGAACGCATTAATTTTATTGAGGATGCTGCGGATATTCATGAAGAATATCTTTTCCACCTCTGCGATGGCCACATCAAATCTTTTGTAAGTGATCTCTGAGGCACTGAAGATCTGCAGAAGGATATCCCTGATAATTTTATTCTTTTTCTGCAGTCGCTCTATCTGATCGAGCAGCAAGTTAAATGTATTATCGAATGTCTTAAGCTTCGGGTGAATATTCAGTGCTTTTATATAATCTTCCGCCGTCCATTCATTGGTTGGAATTAATTTCTCCATTCCAGTAAGGAGCTCATAATTGCCGTAGATCAAACCGGCGCCGCTTAAGAAGATGAATGCACTGCTAAAAGCTGTTTCCAATGCACTGCCCCCTATCCACACCAGTCCGATCAATCCTGGCGAGAAGGTAATGATGTTGGCGGCGGCAATGCCCAAATTCAGGCTCAGAAGATTAATTAGCTTTTTTCTGTCCATGTAACTCTTACCCTCAGATTTTTCTGTGTTGATTTCTCTCAAAGTATTTCATATTAACATAAATACTCCTCTACGAAATTCAGGCGTATCGATCACTTTCTTTATCGCACCGGTATCGCCCAGGCGAACGGCAGCGCGAATGGCCTGAAGATCTGGGGATGTGGGCATGTGCCCGCCGCCCGCCAGAAAAGAGCCATGGGGCGTGATGTGGATGTAGCAGGTCGGGCGCAGAGAAGTGCCTGCTGCCGGGAAGCGAGCACGGCAGAGAAGTGGCCTTTGCAGGGCGGCATGTTCCTGGCGAAGCGCTATGTCGCTCTCGATGCGAAAGATGAGGCCCTGGATGAAGTCCTCGAAGGGTGCTTTGAGCATATTCTTTTTAAAATCAAACGAATAATCCTCGATACATGAATGTGAAAGAAAAAGGGAAAACCGGACTTGGCATGATAAAACCCGTATCATTCTATTCTAATGAGAGTGAGAAAATAAAACTAAACTGGTTTTGCTATGAACTATCAATAGAGATATATGATAATATGAAAAAGGATATTGGATATCGACTAAAGAAAAACAAAATCAGTGACGATGTTCTTGCGGAGTTTTCAATTTGTACATCGAAGAAACTGAAGGATTTTATTTTACAGCAATTATCTGGTAAAATTAAAAATGTATGCATTTCATATGAACTGATTGAATCATATTTTCCGAATCTCGACGATAGAATGGTCAATAAAATGGTGGATGTTCTTTCCAAAGCCTGGGATGGGCTCCTCAGTTTTTGTGAAGCATGCCCAAACAGATGCATAAGCGAAAAAGATGAATATTGTTCACTGTTCGATGATAAGGAGCTTTTCCAATGAGGAGAGCAATTGCTACATCGTGTGTCGCTTAAAACATAAAAAACAGAGGTAGGAAATATGAAACTGATTGATGAGATGAAAAGCCATTTACCCAATTCCCGTTTATCCTATAAAAGAACTGCTCAGCTATCTTTCCCAAAACGGGAAAAATATTACAGCGGACATGCAATGGATCACAGACGAACTGCCTCGCAGATCCGCTAGAGTTGGACATGTGCCCGCCGCCCGCCAGAAAAGAGCCATGGGGCGTGATGTGGATGTAGCAG
>CAZDLZ010000045.1:0-22236 GCA_964506745.1 uncultured Methanotrichaceae archaeon
CTGTACATCGCCAAGATTATTACTACTATTTTACATCAAGATCGGGACACTACCGCCATTAATCAGGTTTCATCTACCGCAATACTTAAACGTTTTGTATTCAAATGGTTTAAAAGAGGTTGCGCATGGTATTCGAATATAAAATAAATTTTAAATGCTCAAGGCGCAATAAGAGAAAAATATCATTTCCAGGCATTCTTCATGTTAGCCTTTTGGCTCTGCTGGCATTTTTGCTCGTATCTGCAGCTACAACTTCGACAACATACATTGTCTCCGAAAAATCGGATGACTATTCCATTCAAAGCGCCATTAACAAGGCAGAGAAAGGAGACAGGATCATTGTGAAGAGCGGAACCTATTCAGAAAGACTGAATATTACAAAAAAATTAATTGTAATAGGTGTGGATACGGGAAATGGGTTGCCGGTAGTAAACGCAAATGAGAAAAAAAGTGCGATAACTCTATTTAGGGATGGAATTTGGCTAGAGGGCTTCGCGGTCGTAAACTCGGGCAGCTCCTTGCAGGATGCAGGAATCAAGGTATTCTCCAATAACAACCTCATTCGAGGAAATATTTTGAATAATAATTCTTATGGAATATATCTTAAAAATTCTCTTAATAATAATATAGAATCCAATCTGGCCAGTGGGAATGATGTGGGCATTGCTCTTCAATCCTCCAATAATAACATAATATTAAATAATCTTGCTACAAACAACTCTTTTGCAGGATTCTTTTCTGGCAATTCCAGGAATAATACGATTAGAAATAATACAGTTAATGCAAATGCCTGGGTGGGTTTCCTATTTAACGACACCGATAATAGTTCTATTGAAAGAAATACAGCGGTCGGAAATGCTAATGCAGGCATTTGGGTCCTGAATTCCAGATCGAATCAGATAAAAGAGAACAACATAAGCAATTGCCCGATATTTGGACTTATTTTAGGTGCTTCATTCAATAATACTATCTCAGGGAATACAGCATATGGGAACCTAGACGGCATCAGCATGGACACGTCGAGCGGCAACATTATAATAAAAAATGATATTTGTAGCAATATGTTTGGCATGTACCTGGATAGATCAAGCAATAATTTGATTTATCTTAATAATTTCGTTAGAAATGCAATAGATGTTTATTCACATAGCTCTTCAAATCAATGGAACTCGGATAAAACACTTGACTACCTCTATAAAGGCTCGATATCTTCGAACAATCTGGGAAATTTCTGGTGCGATTACACAGGAAACGATAAATATGAATCAGGGATTGGAAACACTGATTACATTAAAGAATTCGTAAAAGATAGAAGACCTTTAGTCTCCAGGAAAGAATACTACCGCGTATTGGAATAAAGCAGTATTCTCTTTGAGACCATAAGTCTGTTTGCAGTGGCCGGGGCGAAAGTGATGGGGCGCCTCTTGTGCGTTCTCGTGCGCTGACAACGCAGGCGGGGCCGCTCGCCCATGGGGCCGCATGCGCCCGCTCGCGCTCGTGCGCATGGGCCGTAGGGCTTCGGGCCTGGGCAAGTTAGCGGCGATTCCGGCAAGCGGGAGGGCTAGAAGCATAAGCCTAGACAGATTCGTGGGCGTCTGGCAGCACGCACATTTGACTGCGCCCATTTCCTCGGTCTGGGCTTGACGAATAAGATCGAACCAGAGCAGAATTTCGGGCCAGCAGTCTGAATGAAGAGCTTTCCAAAGCCTTCCTAAACAGAATCTATTTAGCTAAAGCTCATCAAATATTTCGAGAAATTCGTCTCTTGTTATTCCTGCCTGCCTCAGAACCAACAACAACGTAGAACTCTTGATTTCCTTGTGATTAGGCAGGGTTAAAGGCGTCCGACTTCCGTCTGGATTTATTCTACTCATGGAAATATAGTTGCCTTTTCGGATTACTTCCAAGCCCGAGGCTTCCAGGGCTTTGAGCACCTTTGCTATTGGCGCGTCTCTGGGAAACCTTGTCACACTAACACTTCAGCCACGAAGGTCTCGCTGATTTCGTTTGCTTCAAAGACCTCTCTTCCAAAGGTTTCAATATGAAACTGAATGGCAGATCTCACATCGGCGAGGGCTTCTTCATAGGTGTCGCCTTCGCCTACTACTATCCCTTTAATGCCTACAGGATAGGCAACATAGCCGTCAAGATGCTTTTCTATAATTATTTTTATCGGTAGCATTCCTTAATGAGATGTGGTTCTCGAAAATAAATGTATGCTTGGGTCCCTGAGCTTAGATCAACTGCAGGGCAGAATATCTTCTTTTTCTCATCAGCTCGTCTGAGAATAGATGCATCCACATGCGTTCCCGCGTCGGCTGGCTGACCGTCGGGGAGCGAGACCGATGGATCGTCGTGCCGATGGCGTCCGGCGGGAGGGAAGGCTGGATGCGAAAGCCTGATCCGGCTGAGATTCAATCGCGGGTCTTGGACGGGCTCATCCTGGCAGCTTCGCCTTTTTGTGCGCCGTCTTCGCACGCGGCGGGCCACCTGCCCTCGTCCGTGCGCCCGCGCGTGGACCGTGGTTCGGGTTGTTTAAGAATACTGTGAAACTTGATAGCAGACTATTCTCCTCAAAAGTAATTATCCTTTGCCTTTCTTAAATTCCTCATGGAGCTGCACTGGGCCAGTTCATCCTGGATGTCCGGCAACTCACATCAGTTCGGCATCTTATTTTGCATCCTCATGCGCTGCCTTCGCACGCGGGGCCGCTCGCCCCTGAGACCGCTCGCCTGCGCCTGCTCGCGCGTGGGCGGTGGCGCGCCCGGGTGGGGCCCGGTGTGCCGATGCCCTCGGGCCAGTTTTCTAGTATTCCCGATCTAGATTTGATCTTTGTAGATCACCGACGTAATGCGTGAGCTCTCTCTTTACCAGGCCTCTTTACTGAGCTCTTCTTGAATCTTCAGTATCTTCTCCTTCAGGTCCGGAAAATCCACTGTTGCCGCCTGCCAGACTGCTTCTAGATCTACCCCAAAATATTGATGGACTACAATATCCCTCATTCCTGCCATGTCTCTCCAGGGAACCTCTGGGTGATCTTTTCTCAGATCAGCAGGCAGGTTTTTCACAGCTTCTCCGATTATCTCGATCCTTCGGATGATTTTATCCTGCAGGCCAACTGAATTCATCAAATCCAGCTCGGTCTTTCCCCTGGAATAACTCTCGATAAGCTCAATGCTGTCCAGGATATGGCCCAGGAAAACCTCTGGGTCTTTCTTCATATTATCGGGACCTGCTCGGCCAGAATTCTATCTTTAAGGCGCGGGTGCAGCGATTTGTAAGTCAGAACATCCACTCTTCTGCAAATGGCATCTTCCAGCTCGTTCTTCAAATGGGCTATATCCAGAAGGCTCTTTTTCCCTTTAAATTCGACCAAAAGATCCACATCGCTCTCTTCGGTCATCTCCCCTCTCACGATTGACCCGAAAAAGGATGCCTTTTTTACATCATTTCTGTGCAAGATGCCTATTATCTTTTCACGAACGGGCTGCATCTGGTCGTTCAAGCTTTTCCCCTCTCTAAAGACAATGAGGTCATGACATTTGACCTTTTCTAAGATGTAATCTGCGTTAGCCGAAATTCCAATATGCTTTATCCAGTTCATCCTGAAAGGCACGCTGCCCATGCCGCCTTCCCCGGATCATTTACCAATCTCGTGTGCTGCCTTCGCACGCGGGGCCGCTCGCCCCTGGATCCGCCTGCTCGCGTTCGTTCGCCCGCACGTGGGCGGTGGCGCGCCCGGGTGGGCCGGTGCCCTCGGGCCGGGGATTGGCAGCAGGTAGAATCGGGCGGCATTTCAGAGCTGTCAGGCCGTTAGTTTCCAGTCTTTCAACTCATCCTTGATGCCACAGAACTGCTACTGCGCGGTTTCCAGGCTCTCGTCTTTGAGTCAGAAGATGTCTAGGCCGGCAGCTAAGTCCTTATGCATCAAGAAACTAGGTCTGAAAAACTAAAAATAGGCAGGTTTTTAATCCTAAGCGACAAAATAATGATGGTGGTTCGATGCTTGTCAAAGCGATTTATGAAAACAGCATTCTAAGGCCATTGGAAAGGCTAGATTTAAAGGATGGTGACCTGGTCGAGATTGAGGTGAAGAAGAATCCTGTCGACCAACTTTATGGCATCATAAAGATCCAGAACAAGCAATGGCTGGATGAGATTATTGAAAGCCCCGATTTGGAGCCTATTTGATGCCTTGTCGTATCGAACCTATTCTTTGACATCACACATTTAACCGTGAAAATGGAATCGGTGACCTAACAATGAAGATTATCGACATCTTAAGAAAGCGTGATCGAGAAATAAAAGAGCGATTCCATGTCAAGAGAATAGGCCTATTCGGCTCCTTTGCTCGCGGGGATGAGAAAGAAACCAGCGATGTGGATATAATGGTGGAGTTTGAAAAGCCGACTTTTAACAACTTCATGAATTTAGCCTTCTTCCTCGAAGATCTCTTTGGCAGGAGGGTGGAGCTTGTCACACCTGATTCATTGAGCCCCTACATTGCTTCATACGTCACAAGAGAGGTGGTATGGGCTGATCAAAGATGACTCTGTCTTTTTAAAGCACATTCTCGACGAAATTGACTTTCTCGACGAGAGTGAAATTGGAATCAAATTTGGAGACCTGATAAAAAATAAGGAAAAACAAAGAGCATGGCTGAGAAGCCTCGAAGTAATAGGTGAGGCGACAAAGAATTTGTCAGTTGAATTTCGTGAGAAGCATCCTGAGATAGAATGGAGAAAGGTGGCGGGACTTCGAGATAAGCTCATCCATCACTATTTTGGGGTGAAGTGGGAAATCGTCTGGGATGTTGTGAAGAACGAGATTCCAGAAATCAGGCTTAAGATTGAAGCAATGCTCCACGAATTCGATTCAACTCACTAGTCTCAGATTTTCGGATCTGCTCTTATGGCACGCATTGTTTGCTCAAACAATAGCGTCAGCGTCGGCCTCCCCGTTTCGCCTCGTATTCTCATGCGCTGCCTTCACCCGCGGTGGCGCGCCCAGGTGGGCCGGTGCCCTCGGGCAGGGGCTGGGTAGCTGGTCGAGTCGGGCGGCATTTCAGAGCTGGCCGGCCGTTAGTTCTCAGTCTTTCAACTCATCTTCAATGCCCCGGAACTGCTCCAGCGCGCTTTCCAGGCTCTCCACGATCTCACGCGCCAGGATCGCCGGTTCGGGCAGGTTGTCGGAGTCTTCCAGGCTCTCGTCCTTGAGCCAGAAGATATCCAGGCTGGCCTTGTCCCGTTTCACCAGATCGTCATAGCAAAAGGCCCGGAATCGCTCTGTCTCCAATCGGTCGTGACGGTTCTCGGGATTGTAGCATTTGATGAAGTCCTGCAGGTCGTCCAGCTTGAGCGGATTGGTCTTGAGAGTGAAGTGCTGGTTGGTCCGCAGGTCGTAGATCCACAGCTTCTCAGTCCAAGGCGTCTCGCTGGCTGGCTTTCTGTCAAAGAAGAGCACATTGGCCTTGACCCCCTGGGCGTAGAAGACGCCCGTGGGCAGGCGCAGCAGCGTGTGCACATCGCAGTCCTGTAGCAGCCTTCGCCGCACAGTCTCCCCCGCTCCCCCCTCGAAGAGGACGTTGTCCGGCACCACAATCGCCGCCCGACCGTTGATCTTGAGCAGATTGCGGACGTGCTGCAAAAAGTTGAGCTGTTTGTTGGAAGTTGTGGCCCAGAAATCCTGGCGATTGTAGGAGAGAGCCTCCCGGTCGGCTTTGCCCTCTCCGTTAAAGATGGTGACGCTGCTCTTCTTGCCGAAAGGCGGATTGGTGAGGACCAGATCGTAGTGATCGTCCGGGTAAGAAATCAGAGAGTCGCCAACCTCTATGGGGCTCTCCTCGCCCCCGATGCCGTGCAAGTAGAGGTTCATGGCGCACAGCCGCACCACGCCGTCCACCACGTCTTTTCCTCGCAGGGTGTGCAGCCGGAGGAATTGCTTTTGCTCTATGTCCAGATCGAATCTCTTCCGGTCAGAAAGATAGTCGTAGGCAGCGAGGAGAAAGCCGCCCGTGCCGCAGGCCGGATCATAAATGGTCTCGCCTGGGCGGGGGCGTATCACTTCCACCATGGCCCGGATGAGCGGCCGGGGCGTGAAGTACTGGCCAGCGCCGCCCTTTACGTCCTCGGCGTTCTTCTCCAGGAGCCCCTCGTAGATTGCTCCTTTGACGTCCACGTCCAGGCCCACCCATGTCTCGCCGTTGATCAGCTCCACCAGCCGCCGCATTTTTGCGGGGTCCTGGATCTTGCTTTGCGACTTGCGAAAGATCACGCCCAGCATGCCCGCCCCTTTGCCCAGCGTTTCGAGGATGCGGCGGTATTGCTCCTCCAGCTCGGCTCCGTCTCTGGCAAGGAGGCTCTGCCAGTCCAGGCCCGGCGGGATTTTGGAAGACTTGTTGAAGGGCGGGCGGGTCTGCTCGTCGGCCATCTTCAGGAAGAGGAGGTAGGTGAGCTGCTCCACATAGTCGCCGTAGCTCACGCCGTCGTCACGGAGCACGTTGCAGTAGTTCCAGAGGCGCTGGACGATGGTGGACTCTTCGGTCATTGGGTTATCCTCATTTGTCTGGCACTATTACTACTATTCTTCCTGCCTCTTTTCGGAGCCGCTTTGGCCCTTTCCGCTTCTATCCGTTCCAGGAGCATGGAGGCGGGCTCTTCGCCGTGGTCCTGGGGGACGAGCCTGCCCCCGAAGGCGCGCTTGAGGATGGATTGGCGCAAAAGCTCAGAGCGCTTCATGTTGAATTCGATTGTATCATTAACCTTATCAGCTATTGAAAGACTACGCTCAATTTCTTCGGCAATTATTTTTTGTTCTTCGATCGGTGGCAAAGGGATTACTATATTCTTGATCTCACCCAAATTTAGCCGAGGTCTTCCGACTCCATGAATAACCTCTTCAGTCCTCTTCTGCGTGGGGAAGCTATTTAATGAGTACATCACATACCGCGTTGAAATTTTTCCTTCAATCACCTTCAAGCGAATACAATCGGCCTTTACTATCGCATCTCCGATCCATTTCGGAATTAAACATGCGCGTGGTGCTGGATTTCCAAGTGCAGCAATTACAATGTCCCCTGGATAAACCGCATGTTTTTTTAATTTTTTAAAGTGATCTTCAGAGATATGCGCTTTTTCATCTCTAAATTCGCCTTTGCCAATATTCTGAAGCCTAATTACTCTGGGACCGTTTGAGGTATAATGACTGGTTTTTAGATTTGACCCAAATGGACCATCAGTTATCGAATTGCGTTCGCAGGCGGATAGTTGCTCTAGTGTGGCCCAATCCCAGATTTCTGGTAATTCTGGCAAATCAATTGAGTTTAGCACCTCGGGTTCTTTATATCTGTTTTTCTTTTGTCGTTCTCCTTTGACCGACATTTTGGCGAGTTCTCTATTCTCCCAGAAACATCGCCTCTCCTTCGAAATTCGCTCCAGCAGTTTCTCCGCAGGCTCGACCTCCGGGTGTGCTTTGCGCCATTCCTCCGTGAGCCTGCCCTCCACTGCCGCCTTGAGGACCGCCTGCCGGTAGCGCCGGAGCTGGGCCTTGGCCCTTTGCAGCGCCTCGACCCCGGCGTCCAGGCGGCTGAAGAGCTCCTCGATGCGGGCGACGATGCGACGTTGCTCGGGGAGAGGTGGAAACGGAATTAATAGATCCTTTACGATACTTGTATTGAGATTTATTTGGGTAACGCCTTGTTTGTTTTCTTGAATAACTTGGGGGCGGATATACTCAAAGTAATAATATAAATATAGGATGTGTATTATTTCATTAGATATATTCGGGAATGCCACAAATCCATCGTGTATACAACCATTAACCGCTAATATTTTTGGAACACATACTGTGCCACTATTTGACAAAATCAAAGTACCTGCATTAAGATATCTGCTTTTTCTTGCACCTTCTTCTGTTACGGTATCCTTCGTCTTTGATATGTACTTACCTCGCTCTTTGCTTATGTCAGATATCATGATCCAAGGAATATTTCCGCCAAAATATTTTGGATCCCCTTTTGGTCTTGGCGAAGCTCCTCTAATTACCTCAGTAATTTCGCCCAATTTCGTCCAAACCCAATCACTTGGTAGAGTGATCTCAATCATCCTGCCAGCGCCTTGCTTCTTGATTTCATCGAGTTACCTAATCTTCTCACGAGATGTCAAATTTTCAAGGTTACTATGTCGTTTACCGAGTCATTTGTCCGTGAAATTGTCTTTGAGATCATTATCAAGCTTCGCCTTTTCTCTGAAATCCATAGGGCGAATTTACTATGTCATTTACAGTGCAAATCTCATGCATTATAGCCTCATGTTCTCGATTATTTTTTTGCCCTTTTCTGTGAGCACGTATCGTCCCGTCTTTTTGGCTCCGATGAACTCGATAAGCTCAAGGCCCCGCAGGAATCTGATATCGTTATCAATGGTTCTCTCGCTTACCTCGAAGGCCTCTGCAATCTGAACATCTATTAGAATCTCCCCCCGGCGGAGAATCTCAAACATCTTCACCATTCTGGCGAGCCGTTTTCCTTTTATACCGAAGTTTAAACCGAAATTTGCACCGAAATTTATTGCAAAATCTTCGTTGGTCGCTTCTCGTCTCTCCGCCTTTGGCTTCCTGAACGTAACCGTGAAGAAGCTCGTGAACGTGAATTCCAGCGGCGCCAGCCCTGCCTCGCTCATGAGCCTCTGCATCTTCCTAACGCCCGTTCCCATCTTTTCGATGTAATCCGCCCGGTGGAGCATGCCAGCTATCCTCGGATTTCTCAGCACACTTCTTTTGCCGAAGCTCTCCGGAGAGAGGCCCTTGGGCAGCCCTCCCGGATTGCAGATCTCGATGCGGTCGTCGTAGATCTCCACCATGACATTTGCTCCCCGCTGGAAGTAATCCCTGTGTGCCACTGCGTTGATGATCGCTTCTCGCAGGGCATCGTAGGGAAGCTCCGGAACCTCTCGCCTTCTCGCTTCACCCGTCATCTCATAGCGTACGGCGATGTACCGCTTGATGAAGTTCATGGCCCCGTCGATGTTGCTCATCAGGTCTTCGTTGAAGTCTCGCCGGTCCAGCACCGTGAATTTATCCGTTCCCTGAAAGAGTGCACAGGTCACAGCGGCATGAGGGTAAATGTAGTCCAGGTTCCTGGAAAAGAAGAGTATCCCGGTGTTGTTTACGATTATCCTGCCGTCTTCCAGCCGCTCCGCTGCTCCCAGGTTTAGCAGGATCGACTGATCGTCCATGACCTTCGATATGCCTGCCAGGCGCAGGAATCTGTCCAGCTTCTTGGAATCGAAGTGCTCATCATAAACGAACTGATTGTTTCTCAGGTCGTCGAACCGGATCTTCTCTTCGTCTTTGAGAAATTCGATGATCTCACTGCGGCACAGCTTCTGCGAGTTTGGGCCCACCCGCCGGTAAAACCCGGAGCCACATTTGTAGGGTTTGTCTTCTCCCTCTTTGACGACAATGATCAGAACGTCCTCGAAGCTCTCCATTTCGATTTCTAGTTTTGGATCGCAGCTACTGGCAGCATCCTGGACCTGGGACTTGAGCCGGTTAGAGATCTTTGCCCCCTTGATCTTCCGGCCATCGGTGATGCCCACAAATATCCTGCCGCCTGAGGCGTTTGCAAGAGCTACCAGCTCTTTGTCAAGGTTAGTCAGGGACTCCTTGAACTCTATCTTCTGGCCTTCGCCTTCTTCGAGAATCTGCTGTAGCTCTTTTGCATCCATACTATCGCCGTCTCACTCCATTCTCAGGTATTAATGCCATCAACTTTGTCGTGGTCATTTGTAATTGCCTGAGGATTCTAAAAGCGTTGCGGCTGCGGGGCGAATGAAATAGATTCATGGATAAAATTCAGATACTAAAAGCAGCATAGTAATAAATGATCCTGCAAAGATGAAAGATGCTCGGGAATAAAGAGAAATGGAGCGCAGCAAATGAAGGTAGCAATCAAGAATTTCGGTGCGGTCCGCGAAGCGGAGATTGAGCTGAAGCCCTTGACGGTCTTCGTAGGACCGAACAATACAGGCAAGACATGGGCTGCAAATATCATTTCCGCCATCTTGGGTCCTTATGGTTGGGGGAAATACGCTAATGCTTATTCGGAAGGAAAAGTACCCTTTTCTTATCCGCCCCTTGAAGATGCAGTGAAGCGAATTTTGGAGGAAGGCAATGCGAAAATTGATTTAGTAAAATTCTTCCAAGAATTTGGGTCCGCTTATTTTAATAACGTAGCCCTCTTAGCTCCTCAATGGACACAGATGTTTCTCGGGACCCGCCTTGCATCTTTTAAAGAGACTGAGTTTAAAATAACATTGCAGAATCAGGATATTGAAATCAAGGAAATTTTAGACTCCACAGTAAACTCTAAATTCTCAATTAGCAAAAAAGGCGAGGCCCTTTTAAGTGCTCTAAAAGAGTCAGGTGATACATCACTCTATTTCTTCACCGCAGGCAGTGGCATATTAGAAAAATTCCCGGTCCGGGCAATAAAAGAATTTATTGTAAGCCTGGTCTTTCAAGTTATTCACAGAGCTCTTTATAATTTCGTTTATATCTTTCCTGCGGAGCGTACGGCTTTTGCAATTCTTGCATTGTCCGCAAAGATAAATAGAAAAACCGAAGCTGATGAAGTTATTAAGAATGATCTTCGTGCAGACAAAATATTCGTGGGTGACCCGATTGTGATGCTCATGAATACGGTTACTCAAATGCGATTAATCGGAAGCCATGCAGCTCGGTTAGAACAGGCAAAGAACGATAAGAGAATTGGAAACTACATTAAATTAGCGGAGATTTTGCAGAACGACATTCTTGAAGGCCATCTTGATTTCTCAACACCTGAACCTGACCCCTTGAGAGAAGTGGTTTTCCAACCCGATCAGGGAAAGGGGATCGACTTGGATATGCCTATAGTCTCCTCCATGGTGAAAGAGCTATCTATGTTCGTTCTCTATTTGCGGTATGAAGCCAAGCCTAACGATTTATTGGTGATTGATGAGCCGGAGATGCACCTTCACCCGGAGGCTCAGGCAAAGTTTACTGAGTTTCTTGCAATGCTCATCAATGCGGGCCTTAATATTATTATCACTACACATAGCCCCTATTTGGTCGATCACCTTATCAATTTGGTAAAGGCAGCAGAACATAATGACCTGGTGACATTGAAGGAAAAGTTCTTTCTTAAAAGATCAGACGCTTTCATCTCAAAAAATAATGTCTCAGCCTATCTTTTTGAGAAGAACACGGCCAAGAACATCATGGACGAATCCGGATTCATCGATTGGGAGACCTTTGGCGAGATATCCGATCGGATAATGCAGCTTCGGCTGGAGCTTTAGAGGACGCTCTTAATATGCTGCTCGATATCCTGAGTCCTTGCTTGATCCCTAGAACAACCTTCACGGATAATGGTATCACTGTTAACGTCAGGCCGCAAAAAGGAGAATCTGTAAAGTTCTTCGTGGTCGATGAAAAATCCAATCCAAAAAGCACTTTGCGCGAAGCACTGAGCATGCATGGACGAATCTGCGATCTAGTAGTCTACTATCTCAAAGATGGAAATCATGAAGATGCACTCTGCTTCGTAGAACTAAAGGGCAAGAAAATAGATGATGCCTTGGAGCAGATACTCGAAACATTTGAAGCTCTAGAAAGAAGCTCTGAAAGCACTGGGCACACAAAATGGAAAGCTTATATCCTGATCGGAATCGCTTCCCCTATAAAGCTGGACCCAGGATGTATAAAAATCTTAAAAGCAAAATTCGGAGATAAGGATATCGGCTGGAGAATAACAAAGAAGAACGATAAAGACGACCTTGGCAGTTTTTTGCGCGGCGCTTAGGAATCCGGAAAAAATACGATTATCCTTACCCCGCCAGCGCCTCATTCAGCTCCTCCAGCATCCCGTTAAGGCCCGGCCCGAAGAGCCTGTAAGCCTTCACCGGCCCGCCCCGCTCGTAGAAGGGTGCCAGCTCCAGGACGTTCATATCTATTCGCAGGCTTGTGGCGATGTGCTCTTTGAGCATCTCCAGCCACTCCACCTGCTCCGGAGTGAACTTCTGACCTGTCTGCTCCTGCACTGCCAGCCAGGCTCTGAAGCGCTCTTCTACCGTCTGCGTGAAAGGCACAAGGATCTGGCTTTCTCCCAGGGCAAAGCGCACCAGAGAGATGATATTAGTGAGCAGCTTTTGCGGTCCTGCGCCTTTGACCTTCGACTTCTCCAGATACTCGTAAGCCCGCCAGACCAGGTCGGGTGTGAGGTTGTAGGGCGGCTTTTCAATGGCCTCCGCCAATTGCTTGATTTCCTCGTAAGTTAGGCGGCGCTTTCCATAAGGCTTGCCGTAGATGATCTGCAGCGCAGTGAGCTCATCTTTGTTCTCCTCGATGAAGTTTTTGAAGCTATCCGTGATCCTGTGGGCCCTTTCCGTCGCTCCTGCGTCGCCCCCCGCAAAAAGCACTCTGTCTTTGGATAGCTCGTCGATGATCTGCTCATTTCTCTTCTTGATATCAATCAGCGCATTCCTAAATTTGGGATTGTCAAAAGGAAGACATGCGGCCCTGGCCAGCTCCTTGGCAGCCAACTTGAGCTGCTCAACACCAGGCTTCTCAGTCTGGAAGATCTCTTTGGCCTTTGCCTGATGCTTGTCGGGATCGACGGCGTCAAGAAGATCGTTCATGATTTGCTTCATCGGCCGCTCCCCTGCCGCTTTCTTGAGATCCGAGCGATCCTTATCACCCAGCTCCCGATCCAGCCTGGCCAGCCGCCCCGCCAGCGTTGTAAGGGTCTTCTCGCTACGAACGCCAAGAGCCACCGACTTCACCAGCTTCTCGAAGGACACGCTCTTCTTTTGTTCCAGCGGCCTGGTATCGGTCTTGTCCCGCTCGCACACTCCCACAGCATCCACGATCACAAAATGGGTTTTAAAGCGAGCACCCGGCGTGACGGACTCTAAATCGGTAGGTGAAATTGTCCTCGTTCCCCGCCCCTTCATCTGTTCGAAGTAGACCTGGGACTTGACATCCCTCATGAAAATCAGGCACTCAAGGGGCTTGATGTCCGTTCCCGTGGAGATCATGTCCACAGTTACCGCAATCCTCGGATTGGGGGAGTTTCTAAAATTGGCTATCAGCGTGCTGGACTTCTCTTGAGTTCTGTAGGTGATCTTTTTGCAGAAATCGTTTCCTTTATTGAATTCCTCTCGCACGATCCTGACGATATCCTCAGCATGAGAATCGTCCTTGGCAAAAATGAGCGTCTTGGGAACAACGACTCTTTCCGGAAAGATCTCAGGCAGCTTCTCTTTGAAGGTCCTGATGACCGTTCTGATCTGGTCGGTGGCTACCACATTCCTGTCAAGCTGGCGGGGAGTGTACTCCAGGTCCTCATCGAGCATCTCCCAGCGTTTCTCTCTTGTAAGCTTGTCCCGGATATCGATGTAGTAGCCCGCCTCGACCTTGCTGCCCCGCTCGGAGATCTCAGTCTTGATCCTGTAGACCTCGTAGCCCACGTTGACCCCGTCGGCCACCGCCCTTTCGTGGTTGTACTCCATCACAAGATTCTGGTTGAAGAAACCAAGAGTCTGTTTGGAAGGCGTGGCTGTCATCCCCACCAGGAAGGCGTCAAAGTACTCCAGCACTTGCCGCCAGAGGTTGTAGATGGATCGGTGACACTCATCGGTAATCACAAAATCAAAGGTCTCCACAGGGATCTCTGGATTGTAAGTGATATCCAGCGGCTGCCCTTCTATGGGTGTTACATCGAAGAGCGATTGCTCCTCGATCTCCGTATCAAGCTCTTCATCGCCCCTCAGCATGGAGTAAAGCCTCTGGATAGTAGTAATACAAACCCGGCTCACCGGGTCCAGGGTGTTGGAAGTAAGATGCTGCACATTGTAAAGCTCGGTGAACTTTCGGCCGTCGTCCGGAGTGACGTACTGCTTGAACTCGGTAAGTGCCTGCTCACCCAGTGTTCTTCTGTCCACCAGGAAAAGCACCCGCCTGGCATTGCCAAACTTGATCAGCCGGTAGATGAAGCTCACCGCAGCGAAGGTCTTTCCGCTTCCGGTCGCCATTTGAATGAGGCTTCTAGGCTTGCCCTGTGCAAAGGACTGCTCCAGGTTGGTTATGGCCTCCGACTGGCAATCTCTCAGGTTTCCTGCCGCCAGGGCGGGCAGCCCCCTGAGCCTTGCTCTCAGTGTTTCTCCTTGATTCAGCCAGCCTTTTAGTGTATCTGGTTTGTGAAAAGCAAACACCCGGCGAGAGCGCGGACTTGGGTCTCTCAGATCTACAAAAAAGGTCTCAGTGCCAGTGCTCTCGTAACCAAAGGGAAGCGGATTATCTATGTGTGGAATTCCTTCAGGAAGCCCGGAAAGGTAGCCTCCAGTCTGCTCCTCCACGCCACTTAAAGTACTGCCTTCGGGCTTTGCTTCAATGGCTCCCACTGCTTCACGATCAATGAAAAGAAGATAATCCGCAAAGCCTGATTCGAGTGGAAATTCACGGACCACGACGCCCAAAGCTGCTCCGAGGTTCAGATCATTGAAGTCCTGGATCTGCCATCCTGCCTTCGTCAGAAGTTCATCTATCTTCTGACGTGCAGCCTCTTCAGGCGTCATGGGATTAGCATTTATGCCGTGCTCATTAAAAATGTATCTCAAAACAATCAAAATTGATGGTCTTGATTATGATAGAGAATTATGTGGGCTCTTCACCCCTTCATCTTCTCCCTCACCGGCGCCAGTATCTCGTTCATGCACTCTGCACAGGCCTTCTTGAGATCCATGGGATGCATCGCACCTGAGACAAAATCGGCCTCCAGCGCCTCATAGTTCTGGTAGGAAACATCCCCGCCAAACTTAGCCGGTCTCTTGATGGTCATCCCCGCCTCAATCCTCGGGAAGACGTGATACTTGCAGATGGCCAGCACTGGATTGTTCTCCACCACCTTGGCAGGACAAAAAGCGCTCTTGATCTTCTTCTCCACGTCCTCAGCCGGTTCGTCCACTGCGATGTTGTTTCCCTTGGAGGAGGACATCTTCTCTCCATTCAGACCGGCGATGAGGGGCGTATGCATGCATACGGGGGCCGCCAGACCCAACCGGGGCAGCTCCTCACGGGCCAGCATGTGAATCTTCCTCTGGTCGATGCCGCCTACCGCCAGGTCGATGTGCAGGTCGGCGATGTCGATGGCCTGCATCAAGGGGTAAATCATCTGGGAGACCATGGGGTTCTCCGCATTTCTGCTCACCTCGTCCATGCTGCGCCTGGCACGGTTGAGGGTGGTATTCCTGGCCATCTGCAGGATCTTGAGCATGTAATCAGGCTTGAGCTGATAGTCTGTTCCGTAAACAAACTCCGTCCTCTCCGGGTCCAGGCCCAGGGCCATGAAGCAGTCCCGGTTGTAGTCTGCAATCTTTCGTACCTCTTCTAGCGTTCCCTTCTCATTGAGGAAGGCATGCAGATCTGCCAGAAGGACCACAACGTCAAAGCCCGCCTTCTGCAAATCCAGGAGCTTATTGGCCGTCAGCATATGGCCCAGATGCACCTTGCCGCTCGTCTCGTAGCCCACATAGGCGCGCGGCCTGCGGCTCTGCTCCAAAAGGCCCTTGAGTTCGTCTACCGTCACAATCTCTTCAGTATTTCTCATCACCAGCTCAAGCTTATCCAATGCACATTCACCACCCTCACAGAGGAATGGGGATGTATAATGCTTTTGGTTCGTAGGAAAAACAATTAATACTACCGATGTTGATGTGCTGCCATGCATAGGCGTAATTTTAGCCTGCCGCGCCCGGCCTTGAGCCGCGAGAAGAATCTGGTCCTGATATTGCTTGCCGTTTTAACGGCGGTGCTCCTCTGGAACACCTTCTGGTGGCTGATGCGCATTGTGCTCTTTATAGTGGTGGTTTACACGATCTATCAGATCTTGAAGCACTACGTCTGAAGCACTGCACTAACGTTTAGCAGGATAAGGAGCTTTTCTGCAATCCGTCCATAGCGATCTGGCTCTTTCCAGATCCTCTCTGGTATTAACATTAAAGAACGTGAGAAGATCGGGATCCAGGGGACGCAGCAAATCCACAAAAATGCGTCTGACGCAAAGCTCCTGTAGCGGTGCATGGATTCTGCGCTCAGACCTTTCTATAGCCCTCTCGCAGGCGAGCAGCATTTTTTCCCGATGGTAAACGCAGTGAAGCGGCTCAAAAAAGCCATTGGGCTGCACGGGAACAGCAGCTTCATAGTCCTCTTCATCGGCCAGCTCGAAGAGCCTCTCGATGACCTGTAGGTTCAAAAAAGGCAGGTCGCATCCTGTGGCGAAGGCAAAATGACCGCGCGCCCGCTTCATCCCGGCAAAAAGGCCCGCTACCGGTCCAAACCCTGCCACGCTATCCCAGGTGAAGCTGACTTTTTGCTCCGACTGGGGTGCAAAATTAGAGATAACCATCTCCAGGCGCTCGGCATGAGCTTTGCTCCTGGCCACCACAACTATATCATCCGCGGCCTGAGAGAGTCTTTGTGCCGTCCAGCAGATGAGCGGCTTTCTCTCAAACTCCAGGAGCGACTTCTCCTCTCCCAGGCGACGACCGTTTCCGCCTGCCAGGATCACTGCGGAGCGCATAACCTCCATCCGTTCTCTTTGCAGTCCTCCTCCAGAGCTTTTAGAAGGGCCGCTTTGGGGTCTGACTGTTTGACAATGCTACGCAAAACAGTGCACTCCCGGCTTACCGATGCCGTATTCTTCCCAGCTTTGGAAAGAATGCTCTTGATGAGAGCCTCGTTTACCCTTCCACCTGCCAGGCCCACCTCCTGGTAGGCCAGATTCTGGGTGAAGCGATTGCCAAAGACTATGCATCCCACACCACCCCAGGCTCGGACACTCGCCTCGTCGCTCGTGATGTCTACCTGCATACTGGCTCCTGGAGAAAGATAAATCCTCCTGCGTCTGCAAAGCGTCAGCGAGATCTCAGTGACCTCTCCCACCAGCAGATCCCCCCGCTTCCAGACTTTCTCCCTGCCGTCAGATATATGGAAAGTGACGCCAAGCTCTCCGGCCCTATCTGCCAGCTTCTCATCATCTTCGATCTGCCCGCTGTAAAGCTCCTCCTCCAACACGGGACTGCAGCCCAAAAAAACGATGGCCCGCCGGTCGGATCCGATAACCGCCTCCCGGCTGGCTGCCAGTGCGATGACCAGGGACATTTTAGACCATCTGGCTTTCTGTCGCCAGGACCGTCTGGGAGAGCAGCATGGCCACGGTGAGCGGCCCAACTCCGCCAGGAACTGGGGTTATGGCCGATGCAATCTCTTTTACGGCCTCGTAGTCCACATCTCCCACCGTCTTGTCTCCTACGCGATTGATGCCCACATCAAATACAATGGCACCGGGCCGGACCATATCCTTCTTAATCAGGGCCGGAACGCCTGCCGCTACTACCAATATCTCAGCATCTCTGGTGTGCTCGGCCAGATTCTTGGTGAAGACGTGGCATACCTGCACCGTAGCATTGCGGCTTAGCAGCATGGCCGCCAGAGGCTTTCCTACTACGTTGCTGTGGCCCACAATCACAGCCTCTGCTCCCTCAAGCTTCTTGTCCAGCCTCTCCAGGGCATAGATGATGCCCCGTGGAGTGCAGGGCACGAGGCGCTCCGCACCCAGGAGAAGAGCGCCCATATTCACGGGATGAAATCCGTCTACATCCTTCTCGGGCATTATGCTCATCATAGCCCTCTGGGGGCTTTGCCCCTTCGGCAGAGGCAGTTGCAGGAGAATGCCGTTTATGTCCTGGCGGTCGTTCAGTTCCTGGATCCTGGCTATGAGATCTTCCTCCGAGCTGTTCTCGGGAAGCACAACACTCTCGGATCGAATGCCTACCCTGGTGCAAGCGGAATGCTTGAGACGGATGTACATCTGCGAGGCGGGATTCTCACCCACCAGCACAGTAGCCAAGCCCGGCACAATTCCTCTCTCTGCCAGATTCTTCACCCTGCGGGCAGTCTCGACCTCAACGTCTGCCGCCAGAGCTTTTCCATCGATTATCATATCATCATGCCAGATCCGGATAGAGCGGGAACTGTGCGCACAGCTCTCCGGCTTGCCTCTTAACATCGGCTATCGTCTCTTCGTTCATAATGTCGCGAATCACGGAGGTGATCATGTCGGCGATCTGCACCATTTGTTTTTCTTTCATGCCTCTCGTGGTCATGGCGGGTGTGCCGATGCGAATGCCGCTGGTGACGAAGGGCGTGGCCGGATCGAAAGGTATCATGTTCTTGTTCAGGGTTATGCCCGCCCTCTCCAGGGTTTCGTCAGCAACCTTGCCGGTTATGCCTTCTTTGATCAGCTTGACCATCATGAGGTGGTTGTCCGTGCCGCCTGATACCAAATCAAATTTGTTCTCCAGAAGCCTGTCCGCCAGGACGCGCGCGTTCTTAACCACCTGGAACTGGTACTCCCGAAACTCGGGTGCCAGTGCCTCCTTGAAGGCCACTGCTTTTGCGGCTATGGCATGCATAAAAGGCCCGCCCTGGGTGCCTGGGAAGACAGATCTATCAATGGCAGAAGCAAGCTCTTCTTTACAGATGATCAATGCGCCCCTCGGCCCGCGCAGGGTCTTATGAGTTGTAGTGGTAACGATATCCGAGTAGGGCACTGGTGTTGGATGCGCACCCACGGCACACAGGCCGGCGATGTGGGCGATGTCGGCCATGACCTTTGCCCCTACCTCGTCGGCGATTTCGCGGACGACCTTGAAGTCGATGGTTCTGGGATAGCTGGAGGCGCCCACCACTATGAGCTGAGGCTTGTTCTTTCTGGCAATCGCCGCCATCTCGGAGTAGTCGAGCATCTCCGTCTCGGGCGAGACGTTATAGGGCACGATTTTGTACATTTTGCCTGAGAAGTTGACCGGGCTGCCGTGCGAGAGGTGGCCGCCGTGAGCCAGGTTCATGCCCATAATGGTATCGCCAAGCTTGAGCACGGCAAAGTAGGCTGCCATATTGGCCTGAGTGCCGCTAACCGGCTGCACATTGACATGTTCTGCGCCGGCAAAGAGCTTCTTGCAGCGCTCGCGAGCCAGATTCTCAGCCACGTCCACGCAGGCTGTGCCGCGATAGTAGCGTTTGCCTGGATAGCCTTCCGCATACTTGTTGGTCATGATGCAGCCCTGGGCCTCCATGACTGCTCTACTTGCGAAGTTCTCAGAGGCGATCAGAATTATGTTATTTCGCTGCCGCTCCAGCTCAGACTGGATCGCGGATGCGATTTCGGGATCTTCAGCGCTCAAAGGTTTCAAATCAAATCACCAGTATATTGTCATGCTATCAGGATTGGAGAAGGTGCAATGAGGAGAGCAAAATAGATTATGGTGATGACGCCGTTTGGATGCAAGCCATAACTCTTTATTGTCCGCTGTCGGAAGGTATTGCTGGAAGGACATGTTATGCTAAAGCGTGCCAGGATTATAGCGGATTATCAGTTTGGTAGAGGAGCAGGCGAGGCCCTCTTTCCTGAAGACACAACCTACAGCCTCTCCAAAACGCGCCGGCTGAGGTACCTCTACTCCAAAAAGGAGCGGATCGCCACGGTTAGAGCCAGCGACAACCTCTTGACGCTAAGCATGCTGGGCGCAGGAAGGCTGCATGCATTTTTCGAAAGCCCGCATCTTCGAGTCGTGGCCTCGGAGGATGCTGCGCCATTCGTCGCCAAAGGCGGCAATCTATTTGCCAGGCACGTTGTCAGCGTGGATCCGGAGATCAGGGCAGGAGAAGAGGTGCTGGTTGTGGACGCTCAGGATCGTCTGCTGGCCACGGGAACCGCTATTCTTGCACCTGAAGAGATGCTGCAGATCAAGCGCGGCATTGCGGTGTCTGCCAGGAAGGCTGCCGAGCACTGATCCGGCAGCCCCTTGATTTCTATCATCTCTGCCTATTATCATTAGCTGATAGCAGGCCATCTTTCTATTTTCTTCCTAGAGCAGATATTCCTCTAAACCGCTCCACAGCTTCTGCGATGCACTCTGCCACGTAGTCCACCTCTTCCTCGGTATTCGACCGGCCCATGGTGATCCTCAGAGAGCCGTGGCACTCTTCCGGCTTTTTGCCCAGTGCGAGCAACACATGGGAAGGCTGCAGCTTGTGAGAGGAGCAGGCCGATCCCGTGGATACCGCTATGCCTTTGGAGTCGAGGTAGAGGAGCAGCGACTCGCCCTCTACATAGGAAAAGCCGAAATTCAGGCTTCCGGGAAGTCTTCTCTTCATGGTTCCATTTATCCAGGCATCTTTGACCTTTTCCAGGACATTTGCCGCCAGCCGATCGCAAAGCTCTGTCAGCCTCTCTCCCTCCGCTGCCATGCTCTCGCCGCACATCTCCGCTGCCTTTGCCAGGCCGACGATGCCAGCCACGTTTTCCGTTCCCGAGCGCAGGCCTCTTTCGTGCCCGCCTCCCTGCACTATGCTCTCCAGTTTTGTGCCCCGGCGAATGTAGAGCGCCCCCACGCCTTTGGGCCCGTAGAGCTTGTGGGCGGAAAGAGAGAGAGAATCGACACCCAGGGCGTTTACGTCCGTGGGAATCTTGCCCACGCTCTGCACGGCATCCGTATGCAGGTAAATGTCCTTCTCAGCGGCAAGCCGGCCAATCTCTTCCAGCGGCTGGATGGTTCCAACCTCGTTGTTGGCATGCATGATGGAGATGAGAATGGTCTCAGGGCGAATGGCCGCTTCCAGGGTTGCCATGTCCACCAGACCCTCGCCGGTCACGGGCAGGTAAGTGACGGCAAAGCCCTCTTTCTCCAGGGTCTTGCATGTCTCCAGGATGGCAGGATGCTCAACGCAGGTAGTGATAATATGCTTGCCCAGCTCTCGGTTACGCCGGGCTATTCCTTTTAGGGCTAAATTGTCGGATTCTGTGCCCCCTGAGGTGAAGATTATCTCCTCGGGGCTTGCTCCCAGGAGCTTTGCCACCTTCTCTCTGGATTCTTCCAGAGCCTGCGCTGCCTCCAGGCCAAAGCTGTGCAGGCTGGAGGCATTGCCGAATTTGTCGGAAAAGTAGGGCAGCATGGCCTGCAATACCCTCGCCGCCACAGGGGTAGTGGCAGAGTGATCCATGTAAATCCGCTTCATCGTTAAGTGTTACGAAATGCTAGGGTAAATAGATGGCGAACTTATGAGAAACTATAAGTATGCAGCAAAGGACGGGGAAATCATGAATCTATCCATTCCATTGTTTTCTACGCCACTCTTAATAGCCGCGGCCCTTATCGCCCTGGGATTCATAACCTATCTCATCTCTGCCAGGCTTGGTGTGATTCTCATGGGTGCCGGCAGCGTGATCATGGGCGCGGTGGTAATATTCGATTTGCCCAATGGTATGGCACTGCAAAGCCTGGTGCTCTTCGGAATGGCTGTGCTGGTGGGCGGATGGATGATGTATATTGGAGTGAAGAACGGATAATCCACTCCTGCCCTGTCTTTTTTCTTCGCTTGCTCGCCAGGTCGCCCCCCTTAGAAAAACCCTATGCAGAAAACTATAAAGTGTAAGAAAGAATAGTAGTATCGGGTGAAACAAGAATGAAAGAAGAAGTTTTCTTTGGGGAAGGCATGGCCAAGACCAAGACTGAATATCCCGATCTCTACAAAGCTATTGTTGGACTAAATGAGGCCACTTACACGGGCAAAGTCCTGGACTACAAGTGCCAGAAGCTGATTGCCATAGGCATCAATGCCGCTGCCTCAGACGAGCGGGCCACCAAAAAGCAGATGATTAGCGGCATGAAGGAGCTGGGCATCACCAAGGACGAGATTGTGGATGTCCTGAGAATGGTTCTGCTAACTTCTGGAATGCCCCCTTTCACCAAAGGCATGAAGACATTGTATGAAATACTGGATAAATAGAAAGCCAGCCCGTTGTTGCATTTTTTTTTAGCCGTTCTTTTCACAACTATTCACAATATCATCCAGAGCCTTGGCCTGAGTCTCTCCAATTATCGGCAAAAGAGAATTTTAAAAGACGTAAGCAAGATCCAGCCTACTACTATTATCAATATCGCAAAGTGCTTTTCTGTCTCCGAAAGCACAGTCTCCCGCCAGGTGGCTCGCTTGGCCGACCCATGGGCTGTGCATCTGTTGCAGAAGGGCAAGGCCAAAGAGGTGCGCATAACTCAGTATTTCGAGTCATTAGATTTATTGTACGTGTTTAGCTGGCCAGCTTCTCGGTTAGCATTTGGAGACTATTCAATCCTC
>CAZDLZ010000046.1:0-22218 GCA_964506745.1 uncultured Methanotrichaceae archaeon
GCGCAGAGCACACGGAGGACGAACGGACGGAGACGACTATTGCTCAGAACCAGTGTGCTTTTTTCCAAGTCTGAAAAATAAGCAGATTGAACGGATCTGCGAACTCTGCGACTCTGCGGTTAATAATCGTAATATGTTTTAGATGATTTCGATGCAGTCTTCAGCTTGGCAATTCTTGCGAGCTACCAGAAGCAGCGCCCGGTAGCCCGTCGCACTTGCGGCATCGCTGGCAGGGTACGGTTCGCCTCCCCGTTCGCTGCCTGTGGGCCGATCGTCCCGGCCAATGTCGTCGTCTGTCTGCATATCGTTCAGGTCTTAATTTATGGTGCAGAGAAAAAGAGGATCGCTAATCAGCAGAGAGCCACTCATCAAGAGTGATATTACCCTCTCGAAGAATCTCTGAAATCAGATTTGCGCCAATCTCTCGCCGATGTGTATTCGGTATGCGCACAAAATTATCACCGCGGACCATGAAGTCATGATCCGAACCGGGAAACGGTCCCTCAAATCCAATGTTTTTCAATCGCCGAATCAGCTTTGCCCTTGAAACCGGTACAAGTTTACTCAATAGCGCTCACCGGTTCAATTGATGCAGTTATCAGGTGGCCGCCGATTGGTGGTATGGACCGTCCCATGCGAAGCCTTAGAGCGATCCAGCCATCAATAACCGAGATAAGCTCTTTGCGGGCCTCTTCAACCGTTTTGCCCGTAGCCCAGGCCCCTTGAAGCTCGGGTACTGAAACAAAGATCGGATCCTCATCATCGATGGTTTTGTAAACAGCCCTTTCCAGAGCCGCCTCAATATACTCGGCGAACATATTAAGCTTATATCGTGAGGTCTTGGAAATATATCTTGCGCCATTGCTTTTTGAAAGCACATAGGAGCCGGCAAAGATGCTTGAGGCAAGAGCAGTTGCTGGGCAAGCGCGCGCGTGCGCTCGTGCGGGGGGGGGGGCGCTGCTGCTCGCGTGGGCAGCCGCTAGTTGTGGCCGGGCAGCTTTGCGGGCGCGGGATTTGGGAAAGCGACAATTGGCTGCTACTATTAGCAGATTATTATATCTGAACAACAACGAATATAACCGCAGAGGCGCAGAGCACACGGAGGACGAACGGACGGAGACGACTATTGCTCAGAAGCAGTGCACTTTTTTCCAAGTCTGAAAATAAGCAGATTGAACCGCTCTGCGACTCTGCGGTTAATAATCGTAAGACGTCTTTGCTGATTTCGATGCAGTCTTCAGCTTGGCAATTCTTGCGGGCTACCGGAAGCAGCGCCCGGCAGCCTGTCGCCCGTGCGACATGGCTGAGGGTATCCCGGCTGCACCCCTCCGTCCGCCACCTGTGGGCCGGGCCGTCCGGGCTTGCTGCGTCGCTCGCCAGACGGGCCCGGATGCGTGCGACCGTCGCTTCGGGGGCAGGAGGCCGGTCGGGCCGAGATCAGTAGGCGCTTAAGGAATGCTGCCGATTACTAAAATAAATAGCTAGAGGGCGATCTTCGCTTTTATTTGGGATACGTCGGATTCTATTCTTATCAACCTGCCTTCAAGGTTTTCCTTTAAATCAACGCGAAGCTCTCTGATCTCGCTTACAATGGCATCGCGCGACTCATTAACGTCTTCATGCGTCTCCGTCAATTCCGTGCGAGTCGCCCGGATTTCATCCAATATCTTTTCGTTTACTACGATAAGCTTCGTGAGCAGTTCTGCTGCCACATCGAGTCTCTGATCCGTCTCGCCTCCGGATACAACCTTGACAAAACTGTCAAAATCGCCTGTTGCAGAAGAATACTCGCTCTTGATATCAACCACATTGATAATTGTGTTCTTGATAGCCAAAGCCGCCAGCAAGCTCTCCAGATCACATGCTTCGCCCTCTGCCACCACCTTGACTCGCCCATCATCCAGGTTCTGCACGTAACCCTTCAGACCGAAGTCACGGGCAATGGTGAGAACTCTGGCTCTGTAGCCGGTCTTCTGGACCTTGCCGGAGGCGTAAGCGGTTAGCCTTTGCATGAGAACATATGTTGCTCTCTTTTTATTTAAGCCTTTGACCCTTGGGTGGAGAACCATTTTGAAGCAGGCATCGGCCCCGCGCGCGTGCGCTCGTGCGGGGGGGGGGCGCTGCTGCTCGCGTGGGCAGCCGCTTGCTGTAGCCGGGCCGCTTCGAGGTGCTGAATTTTTGGGAAAGATGGCTGTTTGCTAATACTATTAGTGGATAATTATAACCGAACAACTAACGATCCCACCACAAAGGCACGAAGGCACAAAGGACGCAGAGAGATAACTAATTTCAAATACTTTGGACCATGTTCAAACCTCAAATAGCTTGAGTTCTATCCTTGGTGGTCCGTCAATAATGCTGTCAAATTCTCTGGTGGATACATTTCCGTCATTCCCTTTGCCTGGAATATAGCAGCGCTTCATAGCATAATTTTTCTGTACGTGAGCAGAACAAGCTGATGCTATGCCATAATGGCAGAGCGTCTTCATTGCGTCCGTTGATCTAAAGCCATGACCTCTGTGAATAAGATCAACAACAATCTTAGGCCTCCTTTCTATCAATGCATTCCTTATGCGCTCATTGAAAAGTTCTCCACATAATAGAACGCCAACAACACCACCAGCTGTCGTGAGAAGGCGAAAATCATCATAACTCTTCAGTTTGGCTTCCCATTGATTGTCGGTTAGCGTAATTGGCAGCTCATTCCTTTTATTCCAACGTCTGGTAGATGATCTTTGTTCCCAAGTACGTGTTATTTTGTCAACTGGGCTCCAGGCATATCCATATGCTTGGAACCAACCATTATCGTCCACGCCAGAAACCACTGCAAGCTCTAAGCTACGAGCTTCATCGATGAGTGCATCTGCTATTCGCCGCCTTGATTCAGAGTCATTACCAACTGTGAAGCCCCCGGGAAGTACTAATATATCCGCGCCCAACGATTTCGCCTTTGCCATCGCCAGCTTTCCGGCTTTTAGTCGTCCTTCATTTTTGGATTCATCTTCAGGCCCTTTGCACCCGACCGTAGTTATGGCGACTTTCATTTTTATCCTCTCTGTGACTTGCTCACATAGCTATGAATAGTTTTTGGTAATTGCATTAGGGCCATTCATGAAAACATTTTAAAACTTTGCTGCATGAAGTGACCTCAATGAGAATTGATGATGCAACCGATCAACAAGTTAAGACTCTGGTGGCAGTGGCTAAAAATCTTCGATACAAGTACAAATATGAATTGGAGAGCAAGAAAGAAAAAGGACGTGCTATACTCAAGAGACCTGATTTCTTGTGGTATGAGTTATTAGTGAGTTATTCAACTTGGGGCGGCATAAGCAGAAACGAAGGTATGATCACAGACAAAAATAAAAATCAACAGATCACTTATGCTGAACTGAAGAACCTCAGCAATGAAGACCGTGTGAATAGGCTGCGGCAAATCATGAAAGACGCAAAGATACACTGCTACAAGAAAAAAGCACCGATGCTTGCACGATGCTTTGAGAAAATTGAAGAGATAGGTGGATTAGAACAGGCTAATGCAATGCTGCTCAATAAAGAATGCGCAGCAGAAATGACGGAATTCCTTGACGATTTTCCGGGAATAGGTCCGAAGTATGCGAACAATATTATGATGGATTGCTATCATCCTTTTTTCCATGAGAAGATAGCGCTCGATTCACGCATTCGGTCCATATCTAACGAATTGAGGTTAAATCTAAAGGCGTACCAGGATCATGAAAAATTCTACTTGAATATTGCTAAAGAAGCAGGAATAGAGGGCTGGGAATTAGATAGATTGATTTTTGAACATCGAGACGAATTTCTAAATGCCTTAAGATCCCCCGTCGAGCCCTAATGCATACCATCTCCCAAACCTTTATCTCCTATCGCCCCATCTCCCCTCTAGTTCCGGAATGTGACCTGATTTAGGTCGAACCGGTAAAGGTGAAAAGAGAATGAAGTCTTTTTACGGTTATATCAGTGATGCCTGGTCCTCTCCCCGAGAGGGATATGTTGGCGCACTGCGGCAGGACAGGCTCAAGGCCTGGCGCCAGGACAGCACCGTGCAGAGGATCGATAGGCCCACCCGCCTGGATAGAGCGCGGGCGCTCGGCTACAAGGCCAAGCAGGGCATAATCGTCGCACGTGTCAAGGTAAGGCGTGGCGGCAGGAAGAAGTCGCGTTACGAGAGAAACAGAAAGACCAGCAAGATGGGCGTGAACGCCATCAGCATGGGCAAGTCCATTCAGAGGATCGCCGAGGAAAGAGCCGGAAGGCGATACCGCAACATGGAAGTTCTTAACTCCTACTGGGTGGCCGAGGACGGCAAGCAGAAGTTCTATGAGGTCATTTTGGTGGACCCGTGCGCTCCCTCCATCATGAATGATAAGAACCTCAACTGGGTCTGCAATGATGTTCATCGCGGCAGAGCCGTGCGCGGCAAGACCAGCGCGGGTCGCAAGGGCAGAGGCCAGAGGCACAAGGGCTTCGGCACTGAGAAGACCAGGCCCGGCATCAGAGCCCACGACGGAAAAGGAAAGTAAGTGATTGACAAGGTCTCTTTCCGGGCTTTTGTGGCAGCAACGGAAGACGAGGGCCGCGTGCGCGAGGCGCTCGCCGTCTTCGTCCCTCTGGACAGAATCACAGGAGTTGCTGCCGAGGGCCACTATGGAAACGAGATAAAAATACTGGAGGCGGCGCTGCGAAAACGCGAGGCTGCCGCCTTCTTTCAAATTCTCCGTGAGCAGCTTCCAGCCGAAGATCTGCAGAGGCTGCGCCGGGAGATCCCGGACCGGTTGGAGGGCGAAAGCCACTTTCACCTGCGCCTCGACAAACAGGCCGCCTACAAAGGGCTGCTGCGCCTGACCGACTCCAAGGATGCCCTGGACACAACAGTTCTCGTCAAGACCTATCCGGCCCGGCGCGAGTCTGCCTTGAAGGTCCTCAGCGAGCTCATATGAGCTTTTACGAATGTCTTCGCGCCTTTCCTGAAGGTGCTGCCTCAGCCAGTCGCATGGCTTTGACTGCTAAGGGGCTGGGCTATCAGGGCATAATCATCTGCAACTCTGAGCCGGGCAGGATCTTTATGCCCCAGGCGGCGGAGAAGGTCAAAGGAATTGAAGTGGCTATCGGCGTAGAGGTGACTGCATCGGGCAGCAAGGCGCTTAAAAGCCGCATCTCAGCTCTGCGGGCCAGATATCCGTTTATCGTGGTTCGGGCAGCATCAGAGGAGACAATCCGGGCGGCCTCTGAAGACCCCAATGTGGACCTTCTCATGTATCCTTGCGAAGTGCGGCGCCCTTTATCCATTGCCACAGCACGTGCCGCTAAGCTGAATCAGATATCCATCGGCTTTGACCTGCGCCCCCTGATTATTCTGCGGGGCAGCTCGCGCTCTCGCTGGCTGGAAGCGGTTCGCCGCAATCTGCAGTTGGTAAGAAAGTTCGAGCTGCACCCGGTTATCACTGCGAACGCAGTCTCTCATCTTGACCTGCACACTCCGCGCGACCTGATTGCCATGGCAGAGGTGGCGGGCTTTGAGCCGGATGAGGCAAAGGAAGCTTTGCGTCGTCCGGGAATACTGCTGGCACTTAATCGCAGAAAATGGGTGGGACCGGGAGTTGAGCTTCTATGAGAAGCAGATTGCCCGTTCTACGCAGCCGAAGACGGTACATGATCTTCGAGCTGCAGGCAGAAGGCGAAATTTCGCCTAAAGATTTGATGAGCGAGATCAACTCTGCTCAGTTATCTCTTTTTGGCGACGGGGGTGCAGCGAAAAACCGGCTCAAAATGATAGCGTTCAATGGTCGCTACGGACTGATCCGTTTTTCCCATATCCATGTACCTGAGACGCGAGCCACACTGGCCACGGTTCATTCCATTCACGGGATTCGGGTCGTCCTGCATACAAAAGGCGTCTCGGGAACAATCAAATCCGCTACAGAAAAGTATTTACCAAGACTGAGTAAAATATGTGCTGAAAGCGACGGAAGAAGAATCGAACTGAAAGACGTTTCCGGGTGTATTATTCGCACCCATGGTGTAAAAGTCGATCTCTGCCCGGACGACCGCAATGAGAGCATAGGATCAGACACCCAATACCTGGGGCTGACCTCTTTTGATTTAAGTGGAGGACACTAGGATGCAGATGGCACCGCAGATGGGTTATGACAGGGCTATTACCGTATTCAGCCCTGACGGCAGATTATTTCAAGTTGAATATGCCCGCGAGGCCGTGCGGAGAGGAACGACGGCTGTGGGCATCAAGTCAAAAGACGGCGTGGCTGTACTGGTAGATAAGAGGATCACCAGCAGGCTCATGGAGCCCAAGTCCATTGAGAAGATCTTTCAGATAGACACACATATCGGAGCCGCCACATCAGGTCTGGTAGCAGATGCCAGAGTCCTGATCGACCGGGCCAGAGTAGAGAGCCAGATAAACCGGCTTGTCTACGACGAGCCCATCGGAGTGGAGGCACTGGCTAAGAAGATCTGCGACTTCAAGCAGCAATATACTCAGTATGGCGGAGTTCGGCCCTTTGGAACGGCGCTGCTCATCATCGGCGCAGAGGAAGATAGAACTCGCCTCTTTGAGACCGACCCGTCCGGCGCTTTGTTGGAATACAAGGCTACAGGCATTGGCGCAGGCAGATCGGCAGTGATGGAGCTCTTCGAAGAGAAATACAGAGAAGACCTCACAATGGATGATGCCGTGCTCATGGGATTGGAGGCGCTCTACAAAGCTGCGGAAGGAAAGGTAGAAGCTGCCACAACTGAGATTGGCATCATCAAACTGGGCGACAAGAAGTTTTACAAGTTGACTGAGAAGGAAGTAGCAGCTTATGTTGACCGGATGAAGTCTGCCGTAGCCGCTGGCAAAGTTGAGAAAGGAGAAAAAGGAGAGGCATAGGAATGGTCAGACTGGATGACGCCGTTCCTGCCAGACTCAAGACCCACGGCAGCACCTTTGAGGTCTTGGTGGATCCTGATGGTGCCCTGGCTCTGAAGAGGGGGGACTGCGTCAACCTGGAAGATATCCTGGCCGTAGAGGATATCTTCGAAAATGCCTCCCGCGGAGACAGAAGCCCGGAAGAGGATCTGCAAAAGGCCTTCGGTACGCTGGAAGTTCTGCCCATCGCCGAGATAATCATTAAAAAGGGCGATATCAGCCTGACGGCGGAGCAGAGAAAGCAGTTCATCGAGAACAAGCGGCGTCAGGTCATCGAGGTCATAGCCAGGAATGCTATCAATCCTCAGACAAAAACTCCTCACCCGCCGACAAGAATTGATCAGGCCATGACCGAGGCCCGTGTCAATATCGATCCCACGAAATCAACCGATGAACTGGTCAAGATCGCCATGAAGGCCATTCGGCCACTCATCCCCATAAGATTCGAGACGGTAGAGGTGGCGGTAAAAATCCCATCCGCATATGCTCCCAAGGCTTATGGCGAAGTTGCGGCCTTTGGCAAGCTCAGTAGGGAGGCATGGCAGAACGATGGCTCTTGGATTGGCGTGGTCCAGATACCGGCGGGCATGCAGACGGAATTTTACGCCCTTATCAACCGGCTGACCAAAGGCGAAGCTGAGACGAAGCTTCTTAAGCATTGAAGATGGGAGTTAAAAGCGCATGGATCGCAAGGTGGTAGTACCAGGTGATCTTCTCTCTGAGGAGGCCAAGAGGTCGGGCGAGGGGACGTATGTTAAGAATGGTGGCGTCTACTCCCTGCTATATGGTCTTGCAAACTTTAGGGATAAGATAAATGTCATACCTCTGGCGGGAAAATATATACCCGGACCGGGGGACAACGTCATAGGTGTAGTGAAGGATATAACCTTCTCCAATTGGATAGTGGATATAAACTCACCCTACGACGGGCTGCTGCACATCTCTGAGTTTCCAAATAGGATCGAGTCGGACGAGATGTCCAAGCATTTGCGCATCGGCAGCTCTATAATGACAAGGGTGACTGATGTAGATCCCACAATGAAGGTGGAGCTTACTTTGAACGATAAAAAGCTCGGCCAGATCAAAGCCGGCCAAGTCATCGAGATAAGCCATACGAGGGTTCCCAGGCTCATCGGCAAGGGAGGCTCCATGATCAGCATGCTGAAGAAAGAGGTAAACTGTAACATCTTCGTAGGACAGAATGGCAGAATCTGGATCCACGGGGGTACAGAGGATATGGATCTGGCTCTGAAGACCATAACTCTGATTGAGAGGGAAGCCCATACCAATGGTCTCACAGACAGGGTTGTGGATTTCCTGAAGACGGAGAAAAGGGCCAGAAGTTGATCGCTATGGATGAGACTGATATATCATTTTTCAAAGATGGACTGCGCCTGGATGGCCGAAGGGCGGATCAGCTTCGACCTGTGAAAATCGAGGTAGGAGTCCTGGCCAGAGCAGACGGCTCATGCTACATCGAGATGGGTGGAAATAAGGTCATTGCTGCAGTATACGGACCTCGGGAGGTACATCCCAGACACTTGCAGGAAGCAACCCGGGCCATAGTGCGCTACCGGTACAATATGGCCTCATTCTCCGTAGAGGATAGAAAACGACCGGGGCCGGACAGAAGGTCACAAGAGCTTTCCAAGGTCAGCCGGGAGGCACTGGAGCCGGTGATTCTTACCAGCTTCTTCCCGCGATCGGTCATAGACGTCTTTATAGAGGTGCTTCAGGCCGATGCGGGAACCAGGACTGCCGGTATAAATGCAGCCGCCGTGGCTCTTGCTGATGCGGGAATACCCATGAAGAGCATGATATCGTCTTGTGCTGCCGGAAAAGTTGCAGATACCATAATTCTTGATCCCATGAAAGAGGAAGACAATTTCGGCCAGGCAGACCTGCCCATTGCCATGACTCCTGGCGGGGACATCACATTGCTGCAAATGGATGGCAGCCTTACCCCCGACGAGTTTCAGGGGGCTGTGGAGATGGCCATGAAGGGAGCGAGAAACATCTATGAGCTGCAAAGAGATGCTCTGGTGAAGAAATACAGCCAGATGGCAGAACAGCCAGAACGAGAGGAGGTGCATGCCTGTGACTAACGTCATCTCTGAGATCAAAAAGGATTTTATTTACAACCTGCTGCTCAAAGGAGAGAGGATGGATGGCCGTACCTTTGATCAGTACAGGGAGATATCCATCCAGAGAGATATTATCCGCAAGGCAGAAGGCAGTGCGCTTGTTAAATTGGGTTCCAGCCAGGTGCTGGTTGGCGTGAAGATGCAGCCCGGCGAGCCGTTCCAGGATACGCCCAATAAGGGTGTCATCATTACCAATGCCGAGCTTGTGCCGCTTGCTTCACCCTCCTTTGAGCCGGGTCCACCCAATGAGGTGGGAATTGAGTTGGCGCGCGTGGTGGATCGCGGCGTGCGCGAATCCAAGGCAGTGGATCTGGAAGCACTTTGCATTGTGCCCGGCAAGCAGGTTTGGATTATATTCATCGATGTTCATGTCCTGGATGACTGCGGAAATATCCTCGATGCTGCGTCGCTGGGAGCTATCGCCGCGCTAATGTCCACCAAGGTGCCGGCATCCCGGTATGGCCTGGGCGATGACTACATCTTGCCCATAAGGGATATTCCTATAGCTACGACGGCTATTGAGTTCAATGACGTCTTGATGTTTGATCCCGGTGTGGATGAAGAGGCCATTGCCAACACCCGTCTCACGATTATATCTACGGCGGAAGGCAATATCTGCGGTTCGCAGAAGGGCGGTACTGGAATGCTCAAACCTGAGCAGGTCTACCGCATCATTGATATAGCATGTGAGAAGGCGAAAGAAATCCGGGAAAAGTTTCTGGAAGCATAAACGGAAGTAAAGATCATGGCAAAGCATACTACAAAAGGAAGGAAGAGCAGGTCCGCAGCCCGGTTTGGTCCCAGGTACGGCCGCAAATCGCGAAAGCTCGTGGCAGATTTAGAGGAAAAGAGCAAGGCTTCGTATGATTGCCCCGCATGTAATCGGAATAGAGTGACAAGGACAAGTACAGCCATCTGGAGCTGCAGCAAATGCGGCTACACATTTGCCGGCGGCTCTTTCCTGCCGGAAACGTCTCTGGGCCGCTCTGTGCTCAGGTCTCTAAAGAAGACTCTTGAGGCGGCTTAGAAGATGGCGTATAAGTGCACCAGATGCAAGAAGACCGTGGAGGTTGATTACGAGTACAGCGGCATACGCTGTCCCTATTGTGGGCACAGGATCCTGATGAAGGAGCGGCCCACCACGGTCAAGAAGATGAAAGCCGTCTGATGCTAGTCACCACTTCGCGTGACCCTTCCAGCAAGGCGAGAAGGTTCGCAAGGGCTCTGGCTTCGTTCCTTTCTCTTCCTTATGTGAATCGGGGAAAGCAAAGGATGGAAGAGGACGAAACCTGGCTGGTGGTGATAGAGGACCACGGCAATCCGGCTGGCCTGGTCAAGCGCTCCTTGGAAAAAGTGGAGCATTTGAGCTTCCGGCTATCAGGAGAAACGGAAAGCAAACGGCTTAAAAGGAGCGTTACGAAGGTTGCCGGCAAGGGCATGGTTGCTCTTCCAGTTGCAAAGTTCTTTGAGCTGGAGTGGCTTGGCGAGACCTCTCCAGACCAGGGACGCATAATCTGGGTTGCACCTAACAATATCGATTTCATAGATGAGTGTCAAACCAAGTTCAGGCTTAAGATATGATGTGCTGCGCACAGTGCGTATTTGAGAGCAGGCACGCCGGATTGATCTATCAGGCGCTTGCCCTTGAGATTGAGGACGAGCTGCATAGGTCCAATGTATTTCTGGGCCAGGAAGACGGTTCTATTCAATTGAAGATCCGGAGCGATGATATAGTCTCTCTCCGGGCAGCCTTAAATACCTGGATAAGGTTGGTTAAGATCGCATTTGAGATGGTGAGTTTATGAGTGGCGAATTGCCCCCACAGATACAAAATCAGTTGGCTCAGCTACAACAGCTCCAGCAGCAAGCCCAGGCTATCATGGCTCAGAAGGGTCAGATAGAAGGTCTGATCAGAGAGACTGAGGCGGCGCTCAGGGAACTGGAGAAGAGCGCAGACGACGCCGTTATATACAAGAGCGTCGGGGAACTTCTCTTTAAGGCTGATAAGCCAAAGCTGATCGAAGAGCTGAAAGAGAGAAAGGATATGAACGAGATCCGGAAAAAGAACATGGCCAATCAGGAAGAGCGCATTCAGGGCCGGTTCACACAGCTCCAAGAGCAGCTCAAAATGTCATTAGGTCAGATGCCGCCCAAGGGCGGCTAAAATCCATTTGCGGGCCCGTGGCTTAGCCAGGATATAGCACCGGGCTTCTAACCCGGGGGTCGCGGGTTCGAATCCCGCCGGGCCCGCCTTATTATTACCATTTTAGGAGGATCTATGTGCGAACTTACAGTCTACATTTTGAAAGGCAACGCTCGCGAAAAGGCTATGGATGGAGTAGTCAGGCTCATGGCCCATAACGGCAAGGTGCTCATGGAAGGCATCTTCGGCGATTCCATGGAAGTGGAAGGGCGCCTCGCCGAGGTAAATATTATGTCCCAGTCGGCAAATATCATCGCGAATTAGAATAAAACTCCCTAATTCTTCATCAGGGGCACATACTCTACCCCCGGCCGGCTCCTTCCCGCTTCCATGCGGTACAGGTCCATCAGAGCATAGACCTCTTCCGGGACATCGGTCTGTACGCATTCACCCAGCAGGGCTTGAGCCTGCTCGGCCATAAAAGGATGGTCGTGAGTATATTTTCCCGATACGAACTCCTCGATGATGCCCTCCATCTTCTCGCCGCCGCACTTTCCTTCAAGGATCTTCGTCAAGAGGTTTCTCATCTGGCTCATGGCCTTCCTCGCTTCCTCGGCGAAGATGAGGGTCTTATCATCTATCTCATCGATCTTCTTCTTGCCGACGACTGCCAGGAGCGATGTCGCTGGGTAGCTGCCCTGCATATCTCCCAGTTGCGGGTCCACGGGACCTAAGGCAGCGTGTGGATCCATGATTATACTGTCGGCGGCAAAAGCGATGAGGGTTCCGCCGCTCATGGCATAGTGGGGCACAATCACCGTCTTCTTGGCGGGATGGGCTTTTAGCGCCATGGCAATTTGCGTGGCAGCCAGAGCCAGCCCTCCTGGGGTATGCAGGATGATGTCGATGGGCACATCCTTTTGCGCCGCGCGAATGGCCCTTAAAACCCGCTCACTGTCATCGATATCAATGTAGCGGGCCAATGGGATGCCCAGAAAGCTGATAGTCTCCTGGCGATGGATGAGCGTTATGACCTGCGTGCCTCGCGTCTTGCCCAGCTTTGCCAGGACGTTCTTTCTTGCCGCCTGCAGGTAGTACCTTTGCATCATGGGAACCAGAAAGAGAACTATGAATAAAATGATCCAGATATTGTTGATTAATGTAGTTACAGTATCTCCGCCTATCTGGGCTTGAAGTGCATCCATCATTCAGCAATAAGTTCGATTCATATATTTAGCTTGTGGGATCGCCCATGTCGAACCGAGGGAATCTATATCAATGATTGTAGCTCAATAGAGCAGGCTCAAATGAACAATAAAGGAGGTTTGGGCCTAGATGATCAGAAATTTTGGTTTAATGGCAATTCTTCTTTTGACGTTCTCAGCATCGGTATCGATGGTCTTAGCTCAGGAAGTCTCACCCATAGAAAATAATACGACGACTCAATATGATATGTCCGCTGCGTCAGATGGCGCGCAGGGCATCTGGAAAGCCTCCCTGGGAGAAGAGGAGATCGTCATGGCCGTGAACCAATCAGCTCAATCTTTATTCGGCCTGGCCAAATCCGAAGGCGACAATCCCTGGAACGGAGCTGTAGCCGGGTCCATCTCTGCAAATGAGGTATCTTTCTCCCTGGCGGCCTTCGAGGGCGGGGTGCTGGCATCCATTTACATAAGCGCTACCTTGGAAGGAGACAGGATGTCGGGATTTTTCATCCGGTCGGATAGCAATGGAAAAGCTGGCAGGGGCGATTTCTCCGCGACAATGATCAGCCCGGACACATCTGGCTACACCGCTGCGACGGTTATGAATGTTCCTTCTCCAGCGGCCCAAACAGAACAAGCGGGCATGGAGCAGAAGACTGAGTCTCCTGCCAACGAAGAGAGCAAAAAGCCCGGCATTGTTTTGGATAGCGAGGCCCGCTTCAAAGATGTTACAAAGTTAGCAAAGGGCATCAATCCGGATATATTGCCCAGGATGGCACCGCTGTAGGTGGTAATAGTGATACTGGCAAAAGACAAATGCTTCATTACACATTTTTTTCTTGTCCAGGCTCTGGGCCTGGCCCTCATGTTAATCATGCCGGGACTTGGCTCGATGATGGATGAATTGGCCGTTACTTCCGTCTCCGAGGACTGCGGCAAATGGAAGGTCAACTTCAACTGGTCGGAGATGGACGAGTACCAGAGCAGCGTCTCGCATGGAGACAGCACCTCCGGAAAAGTGGCCATCGCGACAGATGCATTAACGCTGACGTCTCCGTCCGATCGGTCCAGGATCTTGAAGGTCTCGGTCATAATGTACTCCAAGAACGATGCGTCTCTTATAAACCAATCCAGCATGATGGCCCTTGCCAACAGTACCCTCACCAAATCCAAAGTATGTAAAGATATCAATGTAACGAAGATGGTGATAGACGGTCGATCGGGGATAAGTGCATATGGCCTGAAATGTCCCATGAATGAACCTGTCTACGTTGCGGTCTATCCTGTTGAGTATCATCTGGATCGGCCGGGGGGCATTCTGGCATCCACGGCAGTAGGTTTAATTCTATCCACATATAGTCAAGAATCTACAGAACGATTTATTAATTCTGTTAAAATAGTGCAGACGAGGTAGTGGAAATAGGGCCTCTGGGCAAAAAAGCATTATTGCCTAAGGCCAGAGGCCAAAGGCGATATTCAATCCCATTACTACTGCACCTGCACCTATGCAGGCTCCAAGTACCATTTTAGGATTGAGTTTTATTGCAGTATCATCTGCCTCGAAGTACCTCATGAGGCCTGCTGATGACTGAAGACCGCTGCCTTCACTCTTTTTCTTTGCCATATGTAACTCCTTCTTTCTTCATCATATTAAGTATTGCGGCTTCAAACGGCGGCAGCTTCCTGCCAGCCGCTCTCGTCCTGGAAGGGATATCTGTCCAGCATGCCTGCGCCTTTGATCATCCTTGGCCATTCCTGGCTGGGATTGCCTTTGGCCACGTGACCTTTCCAGTAGTTGCCGCCTGTGACATTTCCATTGTCCCAGCTATTGCTGCCGCCAGTATCCTGCGAATGCTCTTTGTTGCCGAGGAAGTTATTGTGGTATATTTTATTTCCTGTTGAGAGCATTACCTGCAGGCCGATAGGATTGTTGCTGATGTTATTCAGATACATCTGGTTATCATGGGAGAGGTTTAGCCAGATGCCGCTGGCAGCATTTTCGTTTACCATATTGTCGCAGATGATGTTACTGCTGCTGGATAGGAGTGATATGCCGTTCTGGTTGTTATGCGAGGCATCATTTCCTGCAATTTGATTCAAATCCGAGGCATACAGGAACATGCCGCTAAACTTATTACCCAGCAGGTGATTGCCCGATATCTCATTTTCATTGGACTTCACGAGACGCATGCCAAAGCAGCCGGAGATGTTGTTCTCAAGGATTCTGCTATTCTTTGAATCGAAGAGGAATACGGCATCGTTGGTGACGGCTGTATTCTTCACTGTGACATTTTCACAGTAGGCCAGTGTGAGGTGAGCGATATCTCTATCCTGAATCATTTCGCCATGGCGGCCAAAAAGATATACTATGGGTACATAGTCCACCACATTTGATTCATCTATGGAATTATTGAAGCCCTCTTTGGTTTCAGCCTCTGCGTAAAGACTCCACTCTACATTCTGGAAGCGATTAGACGCCAGCTGATTTGCTGCTGAATCCAACAAGATGATCCCTTTAGAACTATCGACGATTAGATTGCTGGTGAGGGTGTTTTCGCGAGAGGATATAATCTGCATAGCAGTGTCCGTTATGCCGGAGATGTTGTTTTCGGAAATATCGTTTTGTCTGCTTGTGCCCAGGTCAAAGCCAACTGTGCAGTTTTCTATCTTGTTTTGACGCAAGGTATTTCGTGTTGAATTTTCCATTCTTATGCCATACTCCGTCGCAATAATGCTGTTATTTTTCAGCTCTTGCCCTTCTGAGTCCTTGATAAAAACGGCATTTATGCTGCGTAGTAATCTGTTATCCATTAGTTTGTTGTTTTTGCTGCTGGAAATGAGCAACCCGAAGGCCACGTCATTGATAGCATTGTCCTGCAATGTAGTCCCGCTGGTATTCGCGAGATTAATGCCCTGTGTCATGTCAGAATCGGAACTTCCGATGAGGACCTTGTTTTGGAAAATATTGATGTTGCTGCTGTTCAAAACCCACATGCCGTATCTTTTGCTCTGTATATCGTTGCTTTCGATCTGGCAGCTTTTGGCATTATCAAGCCAGATGCCCCAGTAAGCATCCGATATTTTGTTGCGCAGGATTCTATTTTCCGCAGCTTCCCGCACGATAATGGACACATTGCAGCCCAATATATCATTTTCAAAAACCTGGTTATCTGTGGAATTATCCCATAGGGCCAATGCCCCCTGGCTGTCCATTATTGTATTTTCGGTAATGGTGTTCTCATGCGAGCCACGCACCAGTACGGCGGGATTGGCGTTTTTGAACACGTTATCCTTAATGGAGTTTTGGCTGGATTGAACGTATATCGCCGGCCCGGCAAAATCTTGTATGGTTAGGCCTTGCAGGGAGCAGCCGTCTGCGGTTATTGTGATTCCTGTCTCCTTACCGTCTCCTTTGAGGATTATGGCCCCGCTCTCTCCGGTGAGAGGCATTAGCGTCAGGCTTTTGTTCAGGATTACTTCTTCGTTGTACTCTCCCGGCTTGATGTATACGGTATCTCCATTACTGGCAGCAACAACGGCCTCTTGAATGGTATTAAAATTGGCAAAGCCGCCGTCGTCAACGATATATGTTCTTGCTCCATCGATTGGCATAAGCCAGATGAGCAAGGCCATGAAGATGATCATCGGAATTCTATGCATGAGAAGCTAATTTGCTTGGAACCTTTTATAGTTAATGCAAATCGGGGCGTATTATCCTCACTATCAACCCCTTTATTTCCAGTGGAAAAATAAACTTCGAATTTTTTCTTCATTGGAATAAGTCTCGCCACGAAAAATATCAAACTGTATGGTTGTATTAATTATGTTATTTTAAGAGTTATATATCATGGTTGTATCCGGCCCAAAATGGTTATATCCATATTTCCTCTCTTCATTATCATGATAGTACGGAGTAATATATCTAAATACGTGGCGCTTCTTGGCATTTTCTTATTGTTGGCCTCAGGTGCAAACTCTCAGATGAACCGGGACAGCCCATTTTTTGGGAGCAAGCTTCCCAAGACCGGTGATCAGAACATGATGGGCCTGGGCCAGAAGTTCGTATCCCCTATCATGGTCTCTGAGCCCTTCAATAATCAAGCTGTATCCGACCTGTCGATCTTTGCGGATCAGAGCAATACCACCTGCAATCAAGTCTCATTCCTGCTGACAATAACTCCTTCTCCCACCGGTTCCACTGGATATCAGCCGGTAAAGGTTAGAGTGCTGGAAGATCGTCAGGGCACGCCCACCGCGGTTGCCGAACTGGTTCTTCTCATGCCGGTCGCGGGCGGCTCATTGCATGAGACGATCGGCTTTTCCAGTGCAATTTCCTCGGCAGGAGGCAGTCGGAATAGCGAGATCACTGTGACTGTAGATCCGGATAATCAAATCCCTGAGACCAATGAGAGAAATAATAGCCTTGCTTTTCGCGGAACCTAGCCTGGGTTAAGGGCAAAGTCAAGGGTGGTGAGAATCACCCCATATTTTCTTTCACTTTCTAAAAACAACAAAAATTTTTTAAATTAGAAAGTCAGGTACGTATAATAGCACAGGGGAAGAAATACGAAGCTAATAACAGATGAATCAAATGAGGATTTGGCCGATCTCTTAGGTACCATTAGAATCTTGGCACCAGAACTATGGAGAGGCCAACGCAGTTTTATTCTTCCCGAGAAATTGGGGGATTTGGAAAAAACTGAGTATCTGGATCAAATGAAGGAAAAAATCAATAAGATTAAGATGCTCAAACAAAAGCATGATGCTGGTTTTATAACTCAAGCCCAGTATCTATCCAGAAAAACCAAGATCATTTTGGGGAAGTAATCCTTTTTTTGTGATGTAATTATGTTTGATCGCATTCAATATTCCACTACGACTCAGAAAATACAAATAATCTATCTTCAAAGAGAAGGGGCAGGTTAATAAGTAGTGTCTGCTTAATATGGATGGATGGAAATGTCTGAAGAAGAAAAGTCCACTACAAGACAATCATTGCCGCAATTTATTCCCAAATTCAAAGGCAAGAAAGTCGTGATTCGTCTGCTCTCTGGAGGCCAGCCAGTCACGGGAACTATTGTCTCGTTCAACTCTTATGAGATTCTCCTCTTGACCGCGAAGGGCGAGATATTGGTCTTCAAGCACGCCATTGCCACTATAGAAATTGTGGATGAGCCGCGAGGATATAAGCCGAGCCTTTAGTTCCTAAAATAATATGACGCTGTCTTTTCGCCCCAAAATTTCGGAAAAAGACACGGACCTAAATATTTTTAAATTTATTCATTGCTGATATGAATATCATTATTTACTACTGGCAGCCAACGAGACCTGCATGAGCCTGAAGGTCACAATGCTAGGAACGGGCGTGGGCATCCCCCAGCCCGGACGCTCCCAGGCGGCGGTATTAGTGGAGAACGATAGGACTCTGCTCCTGGATTGCGGGGCGGGTACTCTCCTGCGCCTGGACGAGGTGGGAGTCGACCTGGAAGCGCTGGACAGCGTGTTGCTCACGCATCTTCATCTGGACCACGTCTCCGATCTGTTGGCTCTGGCCAATGCTCGCTTTCTGGCAGATATGCCCGGCCTGCAAATCTTCGGGCCGCGGGGTACTGATGTCTATTTTAAGGTCGCTCGGAGCCTCTACCCTAACCTTGAGAAGATGAGTGTGGCAGTGCAGGAGCTCAAACCCATGGATTCTTTTACCCTGAATGGTTTTGACATCTTTGCCGAGGAGGCGCGCCACAGTGTGACCGCTCTCGCCTACCGACTGGAGTCTGAGGAAAAGATAATTGTCTACTCCGGGGACACACAGCCCTGCCCGCGCGTGGCAGCTCTTGCAAAGGACGCCGACCTGCTCATCCATGAGTGCTCCTTTCCTGAGCCTTTTGACGTCACCAACCACACGACGCCTAAGAAGCTGGGCAGCATGATCAAGGGCTTGGGCATCAAGCGTGTGGTACTCACCCACCTCTACCCTCAGGCTCAGGGATGCGAGGATGAGATGGCTGAACAGGTGATAGAACTGTCCGGAGCGCCGACCATCGTTGGCTGGGATATGATGAGCGTGGTAATTTGATCTGTTTGTTTCATGATTCGAGTGTTTTCTTGACAATCGCATATTATCGCTGGCGATACATGTGAAATGATTTCAGGACCACACATCCCAAAGAAATGTTAAGTGGTTTTATATACTTAACAGACAACACCTTTTTATGTCCAAAAAAATTATGATAGTAGTACTTGCAGTATTTCTGGTGCCATTTTTTATTGCCTCTGCAGCTGAGGTGCTCCAGATTACGGATACCGAATTGATAAGATCCACTCCAGAAAATCCAGCCATTATAAAAGATGATATCGTCATTGCCAAGGAAAATGGGTCACGGGTGGAGTGGCGACACATAGTCCTGAAAGGGAACAACACCGAGATAGGCATGGCTTTGGGCCAAATAGCGCAGAGAGATTATGGCATCAAATCACTGCCGAAATATGCAGATCCCATTTATGGCAAAGCAAGACGAGGGTATATGGAGAGGAATTGCCCACCCATTAGCGAGAGGATGGCAGGCATAGCCAAAGCCTATGGCCTTTCATCAGACAACGATACATATGATACCACAACCTTGCCCTATGATGCCGGATCTCTGGCTTGCTCCATGATCTACTTCCCTCCTGAGACTATGATAAGCGGCAACGCTGTAGTTTCCAGGAATACAGAATGGTATCTCGTTCCAATGGATGTCTATCTCAACGTGACTGACAATAGCACCGGCAATGAAGTAGCCTCTCGTGATTTCATAATGGAGATATATCCATATCAGGGATATTCTACAATGGTTATTAGCATGAACGACCTGAACTCTGTCTGTGATGGCTTGAACTCCGAAGGTTTGGGCATATCAATGCTGGAAGATGTTTATTTGGTCCCGGATCCAAAAACGTCTCCTGCTGGGGGAAATAACTGCGGAATTAATAACCTGCAGATAACGCGGCTCATCCTGGAGACCTGCAGGACCGTAGAAGAAGCAAAGATAGCATTCCTGAATAACAAAGAGTTCTTCACAGGGATAGGAAGCCACTATATGGTCTATGATAGTCTGGGAAATTCCACAGTAGTTGAGTGGAACGCGATGAGTGGAAGCGTGATCTTCACAGATGGCAGCAACGGCAAGCCCAACATCATGACCAATCATCCTATCTACCTCTATGCCGAGTACTCTTTGAAGGACCTTCCAAGAGAGTCTAATCTGATCCCTTACAACGATCCCTACGACTCGTTCAGACGCTATATAACTCTGAGTAACATCACTAATAGCCATGAGAGCAGGTTCACAGAGATGGATGCATCCAATGCTTTGAGTGAGGTCTCCCCCAACACAGTGATCGCGGCAGAAGGCGCTATGAGGCCGCTTCCAATCAATACGATCTATCATGTCCTCACGGATCTTACTGATAAGAGCATGAAGGTGAAATTCTATCTCATGAATGGGCCTATAGATCCTGTGACAAAGAAGAACACATCGATCTTCTCGCCATACATCACATTCAAGATAAACAGTTCTATTGAGATGTAGTGGGGGCCTAACAGGTTCCCCCTAATTTGTGGACTCGTGTCTTCTGTTTATCGAGCCTTCTCGTAGCTCTCGTTGGCTTCATCGTATCTGTGCAATTTCTCCAGGGCATAAGCTCTCTCTCTCCAGGCCCGGACATTGGATTGATTGCGCGAGAGGATGTCATCGTAAGATTCGAGGGCTTTGTCCCATCTGCCCATGCTGCCGGCAATATTTGCATTGTCAAAATCATCCTGATCGCGGCCGGCATCCCCCTTGAGGTAATCCTCCGCCCCGAAGAAGAGAAGGCCGGCGAACATGAGGATGATGGTCATCAGAGCTATTCCGACAAATATCACGCTCACAAATAGCGCCTGATCGATGGGTTTCCTATCGGCGCGCTCTTCCTTCGTGTTGCCCTGTCCCAGAATGGACCGGAGCCGCTCTGGAGTGATCACTGCCAGGAGACCGGCGACGGTAAGAAGGACGCCGGGAGGAATCCACATGACCCATCCCAGAAAGCCCAGGAAAGGAATCCAGGCAATGTATCCCACTGGAAATCCCAGGAGCCCGCAGCCGAGGAGAAGCCACGCAACTCTTTTCCGGTTTCTGTTGTAGAGAAATGCGCCCGCAATTCCAGCCAGGCCCAGCAGCAGGAAAACGATGCCCCCTGCCTGGCTCAAATCGCTCCAGCCGGAAGGGATATGAGATGATGAGCCGCCTATTATCGAGGCCGAGAGACTAAAGGCTGCGATGAGCAATCCAGCCAGCCCGCCCAGGAGGGCCAGGACCTGGATGGTAAGAGTGCCCAACCGGTCTTCGTCTTCCTGCGGTGCCTGTGATTGCATAGTCTCCAATTTCGCTTCCCTCTCTTGATTGACCAATTGGATGGAAAAATTTATACTAAATTCTTGATTAATTTATTGTGCAAAAAATATTAGAAACTAATTTAAGCAATCTGTTTCCCCGCTGCCGGTCCCCACATGGCATTGTAGATCTCCGTGATCTTGACCACGGCGCAGCTCTTGGCAGGAAGCTTGTTGTTTATGCCGTGCACCCAGGCCCGCATGGCCTCGAAGTCCGGCCCTTCCTTGGTAACAGTGACATTGCCCTTGATCTGGAAGGACTTCTTGGTGTCTCCATTGTAGCAGAGGATGGAGATCTTGGGATTCTCGGCCAGGTTCTGGGCGGTCTTGTAGAAGAAGTTGTCCGCGAGCATGATCGTCTCATCGTCTATGATCTTCATCAGTCCCACAAAGACCACATTGGGCATGCCATCCTTGCTGGCTGTGGCAATAGGTATGGGCTTTTGCTTCTCCAATGTCTCACGAACTTCTGCTGGCATCTTTACCATTTAAATCACCAGCTTAATGGATTAGATGCAATTTATTTAGCTCTATCGTTCTTTGCATAACCATGGCGAAAAAAACAAAGGATTCCTCAGTTCCGACAAAGCCCAAGGCCGTCTACCAGCTGAAAGTGACCCTTGATGGAATAAGGCCGTCCATCTGGCGAAGAATTCAGGTTCGAAGGGACATAACCCTATTCAAGCTTCACAAGATTCTACAAGTGGTCATGGGCTGGCAAAACTATCATCTGCATCAGTTTGTGATAATGGGCGAATGCTACAGCGTCATATCTATTGAGGCTGATATGCTGGGCGACGATTTCAAGGACGAGAAGAGGTTCAGTTTGAGCAGAATAATTCCTGGTGAGAAGTTCAAGTTCACTTATGAATACGACTTTGGAGATGGCTGGGATCATACCATCCTTGTAGAGAAGATCTTGCGGCCTGCGGAAGAACTGAAAGCACCGGTCTGCCTTGATGGCAAGCGCTCTGCCCCACCGGAGGATTGCGGTGGAAGGTGTTTGATTCGTAACAATTGGCTATAACCAGCAGCGTTTAACGACTTCTCAACCACAGCGGCGCAGAGGACCGGAAATAGCTAAATAGCTTCAAGCCAAACAATACATTGGCATGAAGATCAAAATGACAATCTCGGGCAGCAAAGTGCACGGAGTAGGCTATCGACCCTGGCTTACCGATGTGGCCATAGGTTGCGGGCTATGCGGTTTTCAGGCCAGCAATCGCATTGAGATGGGAAATCCTGCGGTCATAGTCCTGGCAGAAGGAGATGAAGAGAGCGTATCATACTTTGAGGAGCTGGTGAGATCGAAGGTAGTGTCCCGAATCTGCTGTAATTTCGTAGCGACCCTGTATCCTACTATC
>CAZDLZ010000047.1:0-22121 GCA_964506745.1 uncultured Methanotrichaceae archaeon
CTCGCTGACCCGCAGTCAGCGAAATCCGTCCTTCGCGATCCTACAAGTTAAATCTTGATCGCCAGGGCCGCAGCTTTCATCGACCTGGCTTTTCAGCTTGCGGGCCATTTCTCCTGCCTCGGGCAATGTCTCAGCCGCCTTCATCGCTGCCTCTGCTCTCCTGGCCAGTCTCTCGGCTTCGGCTTTCAAAGCTTTTGCTTTTTCTCCCGAGTTGTCATAGAACTTTTGGTTCTTCGCTGTTTCGCGTGGGTAATGGAATAATCGAGTCCTCTGTGAGTCCTCCGTGCGCTCTGTGTCTCTGTGGTGGTAGTTCGTAAACCATTGGTTATAACCAGTGGCTAACGACGTCTTCACCACAGAGGCACAGAGTTCACAGAGAACGCACAGAGCGACTAACTAACAACTGGAAAAACATAGTAACCTGAGGTTAGCAACTGGATGTAGCGAAGAGCCGAACTTTTTGAGAGCATGTACTTAAGACTTGTAAGTTATATGTACTGCATTATACAACCGTCTCAAATCGGCCTAAATCCATTTCTGGCAAAGCTGTCATTCCATAAACTTTGGAATTTTGCGCAATTTAGTTTGATCGATCTCCTCATAGCGGCCAATCTTTGCTACTGCTCGCGGTTCTTGTAGGCATGTTTACCATAGCGCACCATCGTTGATAATCGAGTTAGAACGGTGTTTATAAAAACGCTAACAATTGACGTAATTGGATCTTGCTGTCAAAATGAACTCCATGCATTCGGTTCTCGTGATGGTTTCAGTAGATTTCACCCACGACAGAGGGGGAGAATCTTATATCATTTAATAGAATAGAAGGGAAGAAGGACGGGTGATAAAAATGATGAAAATTACAATTGTAGCGATTTTTTTTGCCTTGATGGTGGTGCCGATGCAGGCGCAGGAGGGACCGGATTCCCTAAGTTATGGAGACGGAGTTCCCGACGATATAGATGGCCAACCTGTGCTGAGTCTCACGCCCGTGGCTGACGGGGACGTATATGCTTACTCGTACCTTAACTGGAACTGGGCTAACTGGGGCATGCACGAAACTATGGGCGCTGGCTGGCACCCAGTGGGTGGAGAAAAGCGCGCTTACCTAAATTTTGACGTGCCCACCGATCTTGGCTTTAACCGTGCAGTTCTCAAACTTTACCAGTACCACAATGCAGGCCCAGTCCACACCCTTGGTGTGTACAGAGTAACTGGCCCGTGGGACGAGGGCACCGACACTTATCACTCGGGGGCTGTGGAAGAAACAGCGGCATCTGGTGAGTTATGCTGGATGCAGCAACCGTCATTCGATCCCGTGCCGGTAGCGACTTTCACTTCAGCAACTGCGGTGCCCGCATGGGTAGATGTAGACATTACGTCGCTGGTGCAACAGTGGCAAGACGGAACTCTCAACTATGGCCTGATGATCAAAACAGCCAATGAGCACCCTACAGCCAGCGATCCTGTGGCTATGTCCGGATTCTATACAAAAGAGCATTCATCCGAGCCTGAGGAGGTGGTTTCAGTCAAGCAGACGGTCTGCGCTTCGGCAGACCCAAGCTTCACTGAGGGCAGCCAGTTCAAGCGTGCCGGGTTTACTATCGGAGGCACGGTGCCTCAGAAAGTCACGATTATCTCAGAAGTAAACGCAGATAACTTCGGGATCGTAGGGGCAGATGGCGTGAGAGCCTACGAGAGGAGAGATGGTAAGAGCTCGGGCAGTCTGACCCTTGTGCCAGGCAGCTATACCCTTTTCTGCAACGGCGGCGGTGCCATGGGCCTGATGTCAGCTTCGGTTTGCATCGCGTATCCAGTTGTTGAGGTGACGCCCCAACAGGCCAAGGGACCGATCCTGGAGTTATCTAAAACAACAGTTTCAGTCAAGCAGACGGTCTGCGCTTCGGCAGACCCAAGCTTCACTGAGGGCAGCCAGTTCAAGCGTGCCGGGTTTACTATCGGAGGCACGGTGCCTCAGAAAGTCACGATTATCTCAGAAGTAAACGCAGATAACTTCGGGATCGTAGGGGCAGATGGCGTGAGAGCCTACGAGAGGAGAGATGGTAAGAGCTCGGGCAGTCTGACCCTTGTGCCAGGCAACTATACCCTTTCTTGCAACGGCGGCGGTGCCATGGGCCTGATGTCAGCTTCGGTTTGCATCGCGTATTAGAATCTATTAAAATATCTATGGCATTATAGAGGAAAATTAGAAAATGCCATAGAATCAATTTTTTGAGAAACGTGAGTTGCACGCACTTTGATATACAATCTTCTTGGCGAGTATAAGTGGCCTACATAATTTTCTAAACATGCTTTCGCCCTGATAACCCCTGATGTTGCGCGACGGATTTTATTTCGATTTTTACCGCCATGTGTTGCGGTTTTCCGATAACGAGCAATCGTCGATAAAGTATTCCTTAGTGTCCTAGAATAGGTAGTTTGCCAGAACCAAATTTGTGACCATCGAAACCAAAAGAGATAATAGGCGGAAAGATTTGCAAGTTATACTCACATCTCTTTTAATCGAGATGCTCTTAGATCCATGCAGATCATACGCCAACTTCGCCAGCCTCTGCGCCAAGGTGACGTAGATCTCCGTCGTAGAGAGCCTCTTGTGCCCATCCTGGCTTTCGGATCATGGGCACCGGCAACGCCCGGCCATCAGCGCATTCACCACATGGCTACGCCTGAGGATTATGGCGTGGCCTTCCTCCGGGAGAGCTTACTCCTGCGCGAAACTACCTGGATCCCGGCCTCTTCTGCCAGGCAGTCCTGAATGCAATCTTGGTGCACAGGTGCCCCGGACTCCGGTCGGGAAAGAGCCACTCCTGGCCGCGCTGGATGCTCTCCCTGATGACCGGCAAAGTTCCCTGTCTCACACGGGTGGCCACGCTTTACAGATCAGATTGCCAGAACAAGCAAGAAGCATAATAAAAATCAAATCCGCCCCCCGATCCTGTGCTCGTACCCCCTCGCCTCCACCCGTCGCCTTTGGCCCTCTCGCTCCATCCAGATCCCTTCCTCCACCACCTCTCCTATCACCGTCAGTGCGCAGGCCTCGCGGGCCGCCTCCAGGCCCTCCGGCTGGACGGTGAACACGAGCTCGAAGTCCCCGCCCGCGCTCATCACCAACTCCCGCGCCTTCTCCGGCTCCACCAGGCCTGCGGCCACGGGCAGCGCCTCCTCCTGCACCACAAAACCCACATGGCTCACCTGTGCCAGGTCAGAGAGCGAGAGCGCCAGGCCGTCGCTGTTGTCCATCATGGCTGTGACTGCGCCGCTCCGGGCCAGGGCGCGGCTCGGGCTCCAGCAGCCGCGTAATGAATTCGCTCTCCACTTCGCGACTGCCAGGCCCACAGGCCCCCACCCGCGCGCGCTCACCTGCGGCTCCGCCGTCCTTTGCTACAGAGATTGCTCTTTTTCTCTGAGCATCTTTGGATTTTAGTCGGAAGATTGAATAAAGATGAACTCCATAAACGCCTTTTGATATTGCGACAAAAGATAATTGCAGTCGGAATTTTGCCCATGAGCCTGGAAGAGCTTGAAGACAAGTTATGGTCCCAGAGATATGCCCCTGAAAATTGATGAATTATTGAAAGTCAAGCGTCAGGAGATTTTGGCCATTGCAGCTCGACATGGTGCCAGCAACCTTCGGGTCTTCGGTTCTGTCGCCAGAGGGGAAGCCGGGCCGGAAAGCGACCTGGACATTCTTGTCGAGATGCAGCCAGATAAGAGCTTAATGGATCACATTGCTCTCATGCAAGATCTCGAAGACCTCCTGCAACGAAAAGTGGATGTGGTTAGCGAGAGGGCTCTGCATTGGTATATCCGGGACCAAGTGCACGCTGAGGCTACACCATTATGAAGGACGACCGTCTTTACTTGATCCACATCTGGGAAAGCATTCAGCGCATCGAGTCTTACTCAATTGAAGGTAAGTCTGCATTCTTGGCGTCAACAATGATGCAAGATGCAATTATCAGGAACTTTGAGATTATTGGAGAAGCCACCAAGCATCTGTCTCTGGAGATGAGACTATCAAATCCGGAAATCCAATGGCGAGGACTGGCAGGATTTCGAGATGTGATAATACATAATTATATGGGAGTTGATTTAGTCGAAGTCTGGAATATTATAGAAAAGGAACTCCCTCAGATCAAGAACAGCCTTGAGCCAATAATGATTGAACGTCAGTTGCTTTTTTAAGTCTCGATACCGCTTCAGAGAAAAGCCAGGATCGGCTCAGAGCTGATCAAGTACATCGCCAAGACCAGGATTACCGCCTGAACCCGCATGCTGTGCCAGCTCAATTATCCATCTATTTTCTCAACTTGAAGCGAAAGCCTTATATCTCGGCAATTGACGTATATTGTAATGGCGAAAGTCGATGGCCAATTCCCTCCTACATCCAATTGACTTTCTCCTCCCTCCTTCTTATCATCATAAGTGAATTCCCGGAGAATTCGGATTCATTTCATGCTCCTCATTCTCATTCAATCCATCCCCCCGATCCTGTGCTCGTACCCCCTCGCCTCCATCCGTCGCCTTTGGCCCCCCCGCTCCATCCAGATCCCTTCCTCCATCACCTCTCCGATCACCGTCAGCTTACAGGCCTCGCGGGCCGCCTCCAGCCCATCCGGCCGGACGGTGAACACGAGCTCGAAGTCCCCGCCTGCGCTCATCACAAGCTCCAGCGCCTTCTCCTGACCTACCATCTCCGCCAGGCCCGCGGCCACAGGCAGCGCCTCCTCCCGCACCACAAAGCCCACATGGCTCACCTGCGACAGGTCGGAGAGCGAGAGCGCGAGACCATCGCTGTTGTCCATCATGGCCGTGACCGCCCTGCTTTGGGCCAGCGCCCGGCCATCAGCCAGGCGCGGCTCTGGCTCCAGCAGCTTCTCGATGAACGGGCTATCATGCCTGCCCTGCTGCCAGGCCCACAGTCCCCCGCCCGCGCCGCCTAGCCTGCCCGTGGTGCAGAGCAGGTCGCCCACATGCGCGCCGCGCCGGCGCAGCACCTGATCCTTTTCGACGAACCCCAGGGCCGTTCCCGTGATGGTCAGCTCATCATGTGAGTCCGTATCGCCGCCGATGATGCGCGTGCCGTAGTAGGCGGCGCAGTCCCCAAAACCGGAAAAAAGCTCATCGATGAAGTACAGGTCAGCCTCTGGCGGCAGTCCCGCGGCGATAAGAACGCCCGCAGGCTCTGCCCCCATGGCAGCGATGTCGCTCAGGTTCACAGCCACCGACATCCAGCCCATCTGCCAGGGATTCATGATATCAGGAAAGTCCGTCTTCTTGTGCAGCATATCTGTAGTAACTACCAGATAGCGCTCGCCTGCATCAATCACGGCACAGTCGTCGTTCTCCACACCGCCCAGGATCTCGGATATGCGCCAGATCAATTCTCTCTCGCCCAAAACATTTCCTGTCATGAATGCCAGCCTTCTTCTTCGCCCTGGTTCTTCTTGCAAAGACTATTAAAATTTAAAGGGCCATTACTATCAATACCATGCCCGATTACAAAAGATTATTTGTTTGCACCCAGATCGCCCTTTTGCTGGCCCTCCTGGCGCTCCTCCCGCTCCTGCCGCCCTCTCTTGCGGAGACACGGGTCTGCTCCCAAGGGTGCGATTACTCTTCTGTCCAGGCAGCGCTCAATGCCGCCTCTCCCGGTGACAAAATAGTTGTAATGAGCGGAATCTACAACGAATCACTAATCATAGGCAAGAATGTCTTCCTGCACGGCCTGGATACGGGCAAAGGAAACCCCGTGCTTGCGCCACAAAATGGCCGGGCAATCCTGGCCGGCAGCGGCGCTGCCATGCGAGGCTTTGAGATCGGCGGGCCGGCCGGCCGGGATGAATCCGGCCCGGGTGCCGGCAACTGCACTTTGGAGGTCATCCTTCCGGCCAGCATTTACCTCAACGAATTTTCCAGCAAGAAGAGCGTCTGCCCGGAGGGTGACGCATCCTGGAACTCCAGTGACAGCATCAATTACCAGTTCAAGAGCCGGGTGCTGCGCGGCCGCCTGGGCAACTACTGGGCCGACTACAATGGAACTGATAAGAATAACGACGGAATTGGCGACCAGCCAGTGATCCTGAACGAAAAAAATATAGACTTTCGTCCTCTGATGCTTACTTTGGATAATTACAAAATACCTGACGAAAAGGAGACAAAAGTGGAGCTCATTCGTGCCAGGGTTAACGAGCCCTTCACCATCTCCCTTCCTGCCAATCCCACTACGGGTTACGAGTGGCAGGTTGATTACGATTATGTCCTGCTCAAACAGGAAAGCGACCAGTTCGAAGAAGCCACCCCGGTGGCGAAGCGTGTGGGAGCTGGCGGAACATCGGCCTTTGTCTTCCTGCCCATAAAGCCGGGAAAGAGCACCATCTACTTTGTCTACAAAAGGTCCTGGGAGAATATTGTGGCAGACACGAGAGCTTTCCATGTGGAGATATCTGCCTGAAAGCAGATCCTGGGTATCCTCTCCCAAAATAATTTATAGAATTACCTACAAGGAATCAATATGTTTGGCATATTCTCATTCATCGGCTGGCTGATTATAGGAGCTATCATCGGCTGGATCGCTGGAAAGGTTTGGGTGGGTCACGGCTTCGGCCTGTTAGGAAATATGCTGGTGGGCATCGTAGGCTCCATGATCGGAGGGGCCATATTCGGTGGATTCTTTGGGACATCCGGCATCGGTGGATGGATTACCTCTATCCTGGGAGCAATTGTCCTGCTGATCATCGTGGGACTTATTAAGAAATAACGGGTCCTGGGCAGATCATAGTGCGGGGGGAACTGGTGATATTCCCCGGCTATCGCTACAAAGATCTCAAGAAGGTTTACTACTTCGTGCCCAACGTCGTAGGCGAATTGCCTTGATCTGCTTGCGTTGACCGGATCACTCTTATCTTGTTTTTGAGATCATCGTCGATCCACGCGCCTTGAAGATCAGATCTTGCCAGGAACTGCAGGATGCTATCATCATATTTGATCCCCCTCAGATTTATGCCATTTAGTTTGCAGTTAATAAGCGTCACTGCGCCAAAGCTCGCGCCACTCAAATCCGCTCCACTCATATCAACATCGTACAGGAATACCCGATTTAGTTCTGCTCCTTTGAGGCTGGCATTGCTAAAGTCCGCTCCAGTAACTACCATATTCTCGAAAGATGTCTTATCCATTCTGGCTCGGACCATTTTTGTCTGGGCCAGCAGGGACGAGTCGAAATGAGCGGCAGTCATCTCCGCTTCCGTGAAATCCGCTCTGGTCAGGTCGGCGGACATCAGCTTCGCCCATCTCAGGCTCGCTCTCCTGAGAATGGCCTCAGTGAGGTCCGTATATGCCAGGCCGGCGGCATCAAGGTTGGCATCGGTGAGGTTTGATCTCATCATGAAGGCCCGGGAGAGATCTGTCTCACCCAGATCCACGCCGCTCAGGTCTGAGGAAGACAGCTCCGCCCGGGATAATACGCACTGGAAGAGGGAGCACCCCCTCAGATCGGCCCAGTTCAGCTTTGCGCTCAGCAATAAGGCATTATCTAAATTAGCTCCGCGAAGATTGGCTCCCGTGAGGTCGGACCCACGAAGTTTGGCTCGGGTCATTTCAGCATTGCTCAGATCGACGTCCGTGAGGATGGCTCCGCTAAGGTCCGCATCCTCCAGATTGGCCCCTGCCAGGACACTATTCGCCATATTTGCATAGGTGAGGATTGATGCACTCAGCTCCGTCCCGGAGAGATCGGAGTCGTTTAATTGGGATCTCTTTAGATTAGAGCCTTTCAGCCTGGCCCCAGAAAGGTTGGCCCGCTTTATCCAGGTGTTCTCCAGATTGGTTCCGGTCAAATCAGCATTAGACAGGTCAGATCCTGACAGATCTGAAGACATCAGGTTCGAGCCGGAGAGGTCTGCTCTGCTGAAGTTTGTATTGGTGAAGTTTACGTAGATCAATTTGGCATCAACAAGCTTGGAACTATAGAAGTTCGCGATCCCCCATGACGCCTCGGATAATTCTACTCTTGTCAGGTCTGAATGAGAAAAGTCGACGCCTAGAATGGCAGCTGCGTGCAAGTCGGCCCCGGTCAAATTCGCATTCGAGACGTCGGATCCAGACAGATCTGAAGATATCAGGTTCGAGCCGGAGAGGTCGGCTCCGCGAAGGTTAGATCTCATTATATAGGCCCGAGAGAGGTCTGCCTCGCCCAAGTCCGCTCCGCAGAGCTTCGAGTCGGTCAGGTTGGATCCCATGAGCTTTGCTTTGCTGAGATTGGCGCCGGTGAGATCGGCTCCCGAGAGGTCGGCCCCGGTGAGATCCGTGCCCTGCAAGTTCGTATGGCTCAGATTTGAGCCCCTAAGCCAGGCCGATCTGAGGTGAGCATGGGACAGATCGGATTGATTGAGAATAGCATAGGATAGATCGGACTGATTGAGATGAGCCCGACTGAGATTGATCCCTGCCAGATCCCTTTGGCTGAGATTGACTTGATCGTGCACATCCTCCATAGGGGCGCATGAGGACAAATCTGCCCCAAACAAACAGAGAATTATCACTAGACAGACACCCATCCCTAAATGGATCAGCTTCCTGTATTTGCCCACCACTATTTCTGCCATAAACAATCACCTATGGTAGTTTTCCTCTTAGCGTTTCCAGGCTCGCCAAAAGATCGTCGCTCATAATTGCGCCATCCAGCTTCGCCTGGCTCAGGCTTTGAAGAGAGATCTTATCGCACTTGATCTCCTTCAGGTTGGCCCCATTCAGATCGACACCAGTCATCATCACCGAGTTTAACTCAGCTCCGCTCAGATCCGCACGGGTCATATTGGCATTGGCGATCTTGGCATCATTGATCCTGGCCCCACGTAGGTCGGCCCCGCTGAGGTTGACATCCACGAGGCTGATATCAAAAGCAGAGACATCCTTCATACTGGCTTTTCGCAAATCGACCTTAAAGAAGCTGTCTGATTCAACTGTGGCTTCCATCATATCCACGCCGCTGAGGTTAACATTCTCCATAACCGACTTGCTGATGGATGCCTCCCTGAGATCAATTCCGCTGAGATTGGCATTTCTGAATGTGACCTGGAAGATGTTAGCCTGCCTCAAATTGGCCCTGCGCATTTGTGTCCCGGTCAGGTAATTGTATCCCAGATTGAGGCCTCTTAAATCGGCATCGTTCAGGTCGGCATCCGTGAGATCTACATAGGGAAGCTTCGTGCGCTGCAGTTTAGCTCCGCGAAGGTTGGCTCCGGTGAGGTCTACATAGGCCAGGTTAGCGTCATTCAGATTCGCACCACTCATATCAGATCTCATCATCGAGGCTCTGGCCAGGTCCGCGTCACTCAAATCGGCATGGCTCAGGTTGGTGCCGTAGAACTCTGCCCTGGTGAACTGGCCGCCATGCAGAAAGCTGCCACTCATATCCGCCCAGTTCATATGCGTTCCAAGCATCGTCGCCCCTATCAAGTATATGCCACCCATATCAGCTCCTGAGAGATCGGCATCTGTGAGCCTGGCACGACTCAGATCCGCTCCGGACAGATCCGAATCGTTCAATCTGGCCCAGGTGAGATCAGCTCCCTTCAGCTTGGCCTCATTCAAGTTAGCATTTTGTATCGTGGCGTCTCCCAGCTTTGCCCCGGAGAGGTCTGCCCCAGAAAGGTCGCTACCATAAAGACACGCCTCACGCAGATCGGCCCCAGTGAGGTTTGCATCAATCAGCGAGGTACCTATTAATTTAGCCTGTCTCATAACCGTTCCGGATAAATCGGCGCCCTCAAGATCAGCCCTGGCCAGATCAGCATCCAACAGATTTGCGTTCTTCAGATTGGAGCCGATCATTTTGGCTCCGGACATTCGGGCTCCTTTCAGGTTTGTCCCGGACAGGTCCGATCTGCCCATATCCGAACCGCCCAGGTTTGCTCTCGTGAGATTAGCTCCCTCCAATCTGGCTCCCACCAGTATGGCATTGGTAAGCTTTGCGCCCTCGAAGACCGCACCTCTTGGATCGGCCCCGGTGAGATTGGCACCGGAGAGGTCCGCACCGGAGAGGTCCGCGCCCACCAGTTTCGCATAGCTCAGATCCGAGCCGATAAGCCAGGCGGACCGAAGAAAGGCATGAGATATGTCGTTTTGGTTGAGCCTGGCATAGGATAGATCGGACTGATTCAGATGAGCCTCGCTAAGATTGATTCCTGTCAGATCCCTCTGCCTGAGGTTGGCGTTATCATGGATCTCATCTGCCGGGACGGCAAAGGAGCCGCCCACCCAAAACAAACAGAGGATTACCAATGTACATATACCCATTACGAAACGGAACAATTTACCAGTCATTTGCGATCACCTAATCAAATTCATTATCTCAACCTATCCTCCATTGAGGATTCACCAGATCCAACAAATCAAATTGTTGGAAGCTGTAAGGTGCCGTATAATAATCGCTGGTCATCATAACACCGTAATAGCTATCCACAGCCAGCCAGGTATTCGTGCTGCCATCCTCTACCAAAACCCATTCGTGCCCGGTATTGTTGGGATTGAACATGTACGTTATATTATGTCCCAAACCCGTGTAGATTATTCCCATTTGTTTTGATCCATCGTAGCACATACCAAGAGGGGCCAGCGGGAAGAGGACAGATCTGCTGATGCTCTTTACAAACTCGGGATTTGAAGACATGGCATAGGTCACACTCTTCTTTATGGCCTCATCAAAACTGACTCTGACAGGTCCAATAGACTTCTCCGGAGCTGTCATCCACAAATCTGCCAACCTGGGGGAAGCGCCGTTCGGGGTCAGGTAAACCTCTTTACCTCCGGAGAATTTCACAGTCACACAGGACTTGATGGGCTTGGCATTGTAACCGTGAGCTGTCAGAAATGTGGCCAGGTCATTGGGAGTGATTCCAATGTCCTCGTAGCTGGAAATGAGCAGCCACAGATCATTCTCCTCATTGGCACAAGAGGACTGAAGAAATAAAGCAATGGCAAGCACAAATATGCTCAATTTTCGAATCGGAACAGACATAGCCCCCGATGCCATCTTATTCTTGAGTCTTTAGGAACTGTTGTGTCCCATAGTTCAAAATCTTTTTGCATAGTCCGCAAAACCTAAATCCAGATAATATGATAGTATTGATGCATGATGCTCCGACCTGCTGTTCTGATTTTCGCTGTAATGCTCGCCTACATTAGCGCTGCGCAATGCATTTCAACCTCTCAGGACAATTCAGATGGAGTCCTAACCGTAGGAGCTCTTCTTTCTCTTCATGGGGACAGCGATAACCATGGAATATCGGCACAGATGGCTCTGAAGATAGCTGAGACGGATATCAATAGACTATTCTCGGACCTTGGGAGAACCTTTCGAGTTAGAGTGGTGGTATTGGATACACATACCAACTCCCATTCAACCCTGGATGCCCTAAAAGAGCTGCATGCCCAGGGAATAAGAATTATCGTGGGGCCGGATGAAAGCCAATCTCTTGCCGATGTACGGGAATATGCCAATAGAAATGGAATTGTCCTCATAAGTGGTGCCAGTACAGCGCCCGCTCTTGCGATTAGAAATGATACGATCTTCCGGCTGGCACCGGATGACGCCACTTTGGCTCATTTGCTAACGGTTATGATGCAAAATGACGGCATAAAAGTACTAGTGCCAATCGCCAGAAGAGATCTGTGGGCTGATGGCATGCTAAGCTCCACCAAGAGTGAGTTTGAGCGAGAGGACGGAATAATGCTGGAGGCTGTGCGCTACGATCCGCAGACCACCGACTTCTCAAGTGATTTGGACCTATTGCGTTCAGAGGTTAGAAGTGCGGTTAAGGGCAATGGCGCGCACTATGTGGCAGTTTATGTGTCAGCTTTCGACGAAATCGTTACCATCTTATCCCAAGCAGTAGGCGACCCGGTGCTCTCCTCTGTCAGATGGTACGGCAACGATCTTTCGGCGGTGGCCATAAATCAGAATCTGACGGCCGGAGAGTTCGCATATTCAACGCATTTCTTCTCGCCTGTATTTGGGGGAATGGGTGGACCCAAATATGAGCAAATAAAGAATGAGGTATTCAATGAAACCGGTCGCGAGGCCAGTTCCTTTGCTGCCAATGATTACGATGCGCTCTGGCTTATCACCTATACATATCTGCTGGCAGGCTCTGATGATGCAGAGGCTTTTAAGCTGGCATTTCCCATAGTTGCCGGGAGATATAGAGGCGAATTTGGCTGGATGAAGCTAAATGAGGCAGGAGATTTGAACGATGTGCCATTTACCATAGCCCATCTGAAGAAAGATAATGATACATTTAAATGGGTGCCTTATGCCATTCTTTAGCATAACCACAGGGCTAATCACCCTTAATCCCCAGTTATGGGCGTCGGTCTTCCAGGCGAACATTGCTCCTGGGCGGCTTCATCGCATCGGCCAGTGCGAATGAATACTAATTGCTGGCGCAACGGTGCCCATGATTTAACTTGAGCCAAGAAATGCACATCCCTACAATATCGGCATCTGCCCCACCACATTGGATTCCAAATAATACATCGTTAGCAGATCCTCATCGCTGATGCCTGGGAAAATCGTCATCTCTCCGTCTATAATCGACTTTTGTTTGGCCTCTACCAACTCCCTGACATCGCTGGGAACCAGGTCGCTGAATGGAGCCAGCTTCACCGCACCTTTAGCCAGACCGTACCACCATTCACGCTTGGGATGAGACGCCCAGGTCCCGTTATACACCACTTCCACTATATCGGTCATGATGGGCTCCCAGTTCCAGACCATACCGGTGAGAAATACATGAGGAAAGAACCTGCGAGTGTCTGAGCCAAAGGAAAGATAATAAGCGCCCGTCTCCTCGGCTGCATCACCTACGGCGTCGGAATCAGTGGTATGGGTTATGACGTCGCACCCGTCATTTATGAGAGATAAAGCTACCTTTTTCTCTTTCGAGGGGTCGTGCCAACTGCCTATCCAGCTCATATATACCTTTGCGTTAGGATTTACATAGGCCACACCCCTGGCAAAGGCATCAGTATAGATCGCCGTCTCGGCTTGGGGAATTGAGTTGATGAAAGCTATTTTATTCGTTTTTGTCATCTTGCCAGCCACCATTCCCATGAGATACAGAATCTCGTTAGTCTCCACATAATAAGATCCTGCATTAACAGGCAGACTTTTGGCATATACGTTATCTCCTAAAAGAAATATAGTCTCTGGATAATCAAGAGCCACTTCTTTAAGAGCATCTTCGAATTCCTCGCCATGACAGAATATCACCTCATATCCGTTGTCTGCGTATTCTCTCATTATCCGGGATGCGTTAGGACCTGCGGCATTTTCCCTCTCAGAAAGATTCACATAACCCAGCTTTTTTGCCATTCTAACAGCGTCCACGTGGCTTTCATAGGTATAGCCATGATCACCAATAGGTCCCGTATCGAGCAAGGCCACTTTTAACTCAGAGGTCCCTTTTGATCTATTGATTTCATCTAAACTGCTCGCGCCAGTAAAGCCGACCAAATACATGGCTAATAGGACTATGATCCACTCCTTTGCCCATTTCATGCAACTGTCACCATCCTTTATCTTGGTCGTGTGCCGAGTTTTCTAAAAAAGTTTCCCGCCCCACATCCACATTTGTTTAATTCATAATCATAGATAAATACTTTGGCACATGGCGATTTTCTGTAGGTAGCGAGGTAACTCTTTATACCAACACCAGTCCTCGTTCACCTTGTAGGAAATGAAAAATTGATGATCCTGAGAGATTTGAAGAAGACTATCGAGACCAAAGAGGATCCTGAAGGCTTACGAGGATTTCAAAGACCCGGACCGTGGTCTTTCGCGAACTGTCCCAGACAGAGAGAATAAGGAGCCCAGGCAGGAGAGAAGATACGTACTTGATTATGCCGTGGCTATGAATCGAGCTATTCCTCAAAGCTCGGGACTGGCCAGGAAGTATTTATATAGTGATCACCATCAATTCCTGGTCATTACAATCCTTAAGGAGATTTCAATTTGGCAAAATCCGATATCAAATCTGAAGCCAGTTCAGAAACCAAAGCCGAGGCCAAGAAGCCTGCGGCCCCTAAACCAGAGGTCAACATCGGCATGGTGGGCCATGTCGATCATGGCAAAACCACCCTTGTAAAGTCGCTCTCAGGCGTCTGGACCGATCAGCACAGCGAAGAAGTTAAAAGGGGCATCTCCATCCGCCTGGGGTATGCAGATGCAACCTTCCGAAAGTGCCCAAGCTGTCCGGAACCGGATGCTTACACCGTGGATGAAAAATGCTCCCACTGCGGCAAAGAGACGCAGATTTTGCGCACCGTTTCTTTCGTAGATTCGCCCGGCCACGAGACACTCATGGCTACCATGCTCTGCGGAGCGGCTATCATGGATGGAGCCGTGCTGGTCATATCAGCCAACGAGCCATGTCCCCAACCTCAGACCAAAGAGCACCTCATGGCCCTCAACATCACAGGCATCGACCGAATTGTGATAGTGCAAAATAAGATCGATCTCATGTCCCGTGAGCAGGTAATGGAGCACTATCGCCAGATCAAGGATTTCGTTAAGGGAACCGTAGCCGAGAATGCACCCATTGTGCCTATTTCCGCTCAGCAGAACCTCAACGTCGATATGGTCATTGAGTCCATCGAGAAGAACATACCCACCCCACCCCGAGACGTCAACAAGTCGGCTATTCTTAAGATTGCTCGCTCCTTCGACATCAATCGGCCGGGTGCAACCCCCGAAGCCCTCAAAGGCGGAGTCATAGGCGGCTCTCTCAGCCAGGGCATCTTGCATGTGGGCGACAAGATAGAGATCTGTCCGGGTCGGCTCGTGGAGTACGAGGGCAGGAAACAGTGGGTGCCCATCCAGACCAAGGTGGTAACACTGCTAGCAGGAAAACATGTTCAGGACGAGATTACCCCCGGAGGCCTGATGGGCGTGGGCACTCTGCTCGACCCCATCATGACCAAGAGCGATGCGCTGGTGGGACAGGTGGCAGGAGAGCCGGGCAAACTTCCGCCCGCAAAGTCCGCATTCACCATGAATATGAGACTTTTGGAGCGCGTCGTTGGAGTCACAGACGAGTCGAGTGTCGAGCCCATCCACTCCAGCGAACCCTTGATGCTCAATGTCGGCACAGCCACAACCGTAGGTGTCGTAACAAGCGCTCGTGAGGGCGGCATTGTTCAAGTGCAACTCAAGAGGCCGGTATGCGCAGACAAAGGTGAACGTGTGGCAGTTAGCAGGCGAATTGGTGCCAGATGGCGTCTCATTGGCGTCGGCACCATAACCGAGTAGCATGAAGGCATACATTGATACAGGTAGCGTAAAGGTCATCCTCGATACCAACGCATTGATGGTGCCCGAACAGTTCGGAGTTGACATATTCAGCGAACTCTTGCGCCTGGGGTATGCAGAGTGGCTGGTCCCGGCCTCGGTCCAGGGAGAGCTTCGCTCGCTGGCAACGCGGGCCGACAGAGGAAAGGATAAAATTGCCGCCCGCGTGGCACTGGGTCTGATTGAGAGCTGCACTGCGGTTGGGGTGGACAATTATAACGCCGATCAGGCGATCGTTGAGCTTGCTCTGGAAACGGGCGCGGCTGTCTTTACCAATGACAAGGCTTTAAAGAAAAGGTTATTTAGTAAAGGCATCACCGTAGTATACCTGCGCCAGGGGCAATATCTAGAGGCGTCGAAGAAGGAGTACTAGATGTATAAGAAGATGAAGCTTAAGGGTGTGGCCAGGATAGAACCGGATCATCTGGGTGATCCCCTCGAAGCTGCAGTGGACAAGTCACTGCGCGAAAAATACGAGGCAGTAGTTGACAAATCACTGGGGACCATCGTGGCCGTACTCGGAGCAGATGACATTGGAGAAGGACACATCCTGGCAGGAGATGGGTCTATTTACTACGAAGTCAATTTTGATGCCCTCGTCTTTAAGCCCGAGATGCAGGAGATCATCGAAGGCGAGGTAGTGGAGATAGTCAAATTCGGAGCGTTTCTCTCTCTGGGACCATTCGATGGCCTTCTGCACGTCAGCCAGATCACCAATGAGTATATATCTTATGATGAAAAGAACGCGCGGCTGGTCAGCAAAGAGTCGAGCAAGTCCTTAGGTGAAGGCGATAAGGTCCGAGCCAGGGTAATAGCCGTAAGCCTGAATGAGAAAGAGCCTAGGGAGAGCAAGATAGGACTTACCATGAGGCAGACTGGCCTGGGACGACTGGAGTGGCTGGAAGTCGATACCAATGCTGAAAGTGTGTGTGAGGCAGAGGCGAAATGACAGAGCAGGCATGCAGAGAATGTCGCAGAATCGTTGAAGGTCAGGTCTGTCCAATCTGTAATTCAGCCTCGCTCAGCAAGGACTGGAGCGGATATGTCGTGATCATCGATCCCAAGGAATCGATCCTCGCGCAAAAGCTGGAAATTACTCTTCCCGGAAGATATGCTTTGAAGGTGCGTTAGAATTGCGTCTACTCCTTCTCCCCGATGAGCTGCGCACTTCTTTGAAAGAGCCGCTTGGCAGGCTATACAAAGGAAACGGCCAGGAATGCATAACGGCCATGGAAAAGGAGTTGCTTTTTGCCAAGAAAGTTGTTGCGATCGGTGATATGACCGCCTTCTATCTCTTGAAGGCATCCGTCGTGCCGGATCTGTTGGTCGTAGACAATAAGACCAAGAGGATGCCGGTCTCCGATCGTATCATAGAGATGCTGGACCACGAAAGTTATAAAACGATAAGGGTAAAGAATCTGGCGGCAACGATCAGCAAAGATCTTATAGATCTAATCCAGGATTCTCTAAATAGCGACGATCATGTCAAGATAGTAGTAGAAGGCGAAGAAGATCTGGCAACGCTTCCTGCCATCCTCTATGCGCCAATGGGCTCCGTCGTGGTCTACGGCCAGCCCAATGAGGGAAGCGTTCTGGTTAATGTTACTCCGGAAAGGAAGCTCTATATTGAAGAATTCATGAAGCGAATGATTGTGGAGGAATGAAGTTGGATATTCAAGTAATAGAATCAAAGAACAACACAATCTTGAATCGGCGCGAGCTTGTATTCAAGGTTATTCACGATGAGTCGACGCCTACCAGAAAGAGCGTCGTGGAGAGGCTGGCGGCAACTCAAAACTCAAAGATAGGCCTGGTATATGTGGACAGCCTGAAGACTGTATTTGGAAAGCGGGAGACCATGGGATATGCCAAGATCTACGAGACCGCCGAGAGGGCCAATGAAATAGAGAGACCTCATATCATTGAGCGCAATACATTCAACAAGCCGCAAGAAGCCAAGACGGAGGCCTAGCTAGATGGCTGCCAAAAAAGGTGCCAAGAAGGGTGCAGTTATAGGAGCTTCCAGATTTTATGAGGTAACCGGCGACACCATCAAGTCCAAGAAGTCGGTCTGTCCCAGGTGCGGCAACGGCGTGTTCTTAGCCAGCCATGCCGACAGACAGAGCTGCGGCAAGTGCGGTTATACAGAGTTCAAGAAATAGACCCAAGGTATGCGCGGGTCTTATTTCTTGGACCTGGTTTTCCTATTTTATTCGATCATAAGGTCGGTGCCAGCCGCAGGGTTCCACGGCAGGGTACTTATTTAAGATAAGAGCACGATTAACATATTTGGTGTTTACTTGGCCGAAATTGCTTCATCTACCCTAATAGCACTTCTGGTGGCGTTAATCATATTATCTCAGGCGATTAAGATCGTTCGCGAGTATGAACGAGTGGTCATATTTCGTCTGGGGCGCTTTTCCGGAGTGAAGGGTCCAGGCATATTCTTTATCATCCCCATCATTGATCGCGTCATTCTGCTTGACCTGAGGGTCTTTACCATCGACGTGGCCAAGCAAGTAGTCATAACCAAGGACAACGTGAGCGTGGAAGTGGATGCAGTCATCTACTACCGGGTGGTGGACCCATCTCTAGCCATCATACAGGTGGAAAATTACAAGCTTGCTACCTCTTTGCTGGCACAGACCACCTTGCGAGACGTTCTGGGACAGATTGAACTGGACGATCTGCTCTCCAAGCGTGACGAATTGAACAAGAAGCTGCAATCAATCCTAGACCAGCACACTGACCCCTGGGGCATCAAAGTTGCTGCAGTCACGCTAAGAGACGTATCTCTTCCTGAGTCCATGAGAAGGGCGATTGCCAAACAGGCCGAATCGGAAAGAGAAAAGAGGTCGCGCATCATCCTGGCAGACGGCGAGTTCCAGGCCTCCAAGACCATGACGGATGCCGCCCGGCTCTACGAGGAAGTGCCTGCCGCTCTGAAGCTGCGAGAGCTGCAGACGTTGGTCGATATCGCCAGAGAGAAGACGCTTATCGTGATCACGCCTGCAGGCGACGCGGGAAATGGGACCATGGTCGGCCTGACGGCAGCCCTGAACCGGGAGCTTTCCGAGAGAGAGACATCCCGAAAAGACGAGGCTAAGAAAGATGCCTTGAGAGAAGCAGCCAAAGAGGCAGCAAGAACCGGGAGATGAAAAACAGATGGTGAAGAGGCGGTCCGGCTCGCAATATTTCCTTTTATTGCTATTGCTGCTGCTATCGCCGGCTCTTCCCATTGCCCATGCAGTTCCCGCACTGGTTTTGGCTGTAGAGCTGCAAGGTCCCATCACGCCAGCCAGTGATGACATCGTCGAAGAAGCCTTGCTGGAGGCGGAGACGGGCGGCTTTTCCGGCGTGATGCTCCTATTGGATACGCCGGGCGGCGGCCTGACCGAGACTTATGAAATCCTCAGGCTGATGGAGGAGACGAGGGTTCCCGTCATAGCCTATGTATATCCCTCCGGTGCTGCGGCCTGGTCAGCAGGAACGCTCATCCTGATGGGCTCAGACGTGGCAGCAATGGCGCCACACTGCATCATTGGCTCGGCTCAGCCGGTAAAGCTCTCACCTTTTGGCAATGCCGAGGCCATCAACGACAGCAAGACCACCAATGCCATCGTGGCCCTGATCGAGGAGAAAGCAAGAGCTCATGGACGAAACACGACTGCTGCCAGAGAGTTCGTAGTCTCCAATCTTAACATGAATGCCGATGAAGCCAAAAGCAACGGTGTGATCGAGTTCATCGCTCCTTCGCCTGAGGTTCTGGTGGGTCAAATCAACGGCATTCGGGTCAAGAATACTACCTTGCTGACCGCGGACGCTGCTTTGCAGTACTTTCAGCCGCCCATAAACTTGCAGCTATTGAGGCTCCTCTCCGATCCGACGCTTGCCGGGCTGCTCATGCTGGTAGGCCTTTATGCCCTTGTTTTCGGCCTGTCCAGTCCCGGCATAGGATCGGAGGCCTTGGGCGTGCTGGCCCTGGCTTTGGGGCTGATTGGCCTGGGCTATAATGTAAATATCACAGCAGCCTTCCTCTTGATTCTTGGCCTGGGACTGATTCTGGTGGAGCTGCACAGCCATTCCTTTGGAATATTGGCGGCAGCCGGGCTAATATGCGTAATAGTCGGGAGCATCCTTTTTGTTCCTACCAGCTTCCCTCAGTGGTATGTACCCGGAAGCTACCAGCGGTCCATGGCCCTGGCCATTATACTGCCCTCGCTGATCCTGGGCGCATTTTTGGCCTTCGCCATTTACAAGGTAGCACGGGCCAGGTTTGCACCACCGATGCAAGGCCGCATTGTCGGTGAAAAGGCAGTGGCCATTGACAGGCTGGACCGGAAGGGATACGTGCTCTTCCGAGGAGAGTACTGGCAGGCTGAAGCGGAGGAGACGGTAGAGAAAGGAGAGACCGTGGAGATCACCGGCAAAGAAGGTGCCGGACTGAGGGTGAAGTGATGAGCAGGATTTGGATAATGGTTTTAATTGCCATACTATTAAACATAAATTGCGTTTGCGCCGGGATGGTAAGCTTGAATTATGATGATGGCAATGTTGATGATGCGGTCTGGATCGATGAACATAGGGGCCACAGCGTGGTCTTCACAGCACCGACCGATAATTGGAGTCTGGCCCAGGTGGACATTTTAGGAAAGCTGGTTATGCCGTCCAAATCGGAGATGTTTGTGATTGAGGTTTGGGATCAAAACCTGTCCTTACTGGGTAAAGTTACAGACAAAGCAAGTGCATATTTCGGCGAGAACTTAACCTGGTCACTGGTTGACCTGCCTGATGTCAAGGTTTCCGGCAATTTTCTCATCGCCTTCTTCGAGTTCGCCGGCATATGGCAGGGAGTTGACACATCCCCTTCATCAGGCAGGTCCGTTCTAGCTGCCCGAAATCCCAACCGAATATTGAACTGGAGTGTGCAAAACCGTACCCAGAACCAGACCAATTGGATGATCCGGGCCGTAGGACACTCACCAGAGCCCTGCCTTGTCATGACAGTTCTATCCGATACGGCAAGCGAAAAAAGCCCCGCAAAAATAAAGGCGAAAGCTACAGACCCAGACGGCAATCTAAAAAGCGCCACACAGTACATTGTGGATAACAAGACCAGAGAGATCGTCTGGGCGCATATGATGGAGATGACTGGAAGCAGCGCCGAGGCGGAGTTCTCCTGGCCGGCAGATGCTTTCAGAATTTCAGCAAAAGGCCAGGATGAAGGCGTTTTATTCGTGATCAATAATCCAGGGATTGTGATGAATTTGAGCAGTCTGCTGGCCTACTCTGCGCCCTGCATCCTTGAGCTGGAAAAAGATATGAACTTCACAGGGCAAGCCTATTTCGGAGAGGACGGACAGTTTAATGCATTGAGAGATGCGAATGGCTTTACTCATTATCTTTCGCAAGATGTCTTGAATATCACAAAGCCCGGCACAGATTACGCAATGTTCGCTAAGAACAACATTACCATAATCAAAGATACGAGCAAGATCGGATTCGTCGATATGAAGATCCCCGCCAGGCAGGATGAGCCGGGGTCAGAGATAATTGGGCCGTTTGTGCTCTCCGGTTCACCTTCCACAAATTACGATCTAAGACTAATGCGATCGAATGCAGGAATAGGAGAATATATTGCCATTGTCAAGGTAGAAGATCATGCATTTAATGCATTGAGCGTCATAGGGAACACGACAATCAAAGTAAAATAATTTATGGGGTGATTCAACTTTGCTCACCCCACCCAATTTTTCTTATTTCCTGCTGATCATGGTGCCAACGCCCTCGTGGGTGAGCAGCTCCAGCAGTATGGCGTGATGCTTTCTGCCGTCAATGATGTGAGCTTTCTCTACTCCGCTTCGCACGACGGTTACGCAGGCTTCCACTTTAGGAATCATGCCACCCTTGATGACGCCCTGCGCCACCAGCCGATCGAAGTCGGAAGCAGGAAACTCAGAGATGACACTTGCCGGATCATCTGGATTCATGCGCACACCTTCCACATCGGTTATGGAAAAGAGCTTCTTGGCCCGCATGGCCACAGCCACAGCTCCGGCTACGGTGTCGGCGTTGACGTTAAGGTTATTACCCTGGTCATCGGCCGCAATAGGCGAGATGACAGGAATATAGCCCTTGCCGGCCATGATCATGAGTATCTCCGGGTCCACGGTCTCCACATCGCCCACGAATCCCAGGTCCACCGGCTCCATGCCCTCTACCCTGAGCAGGGCCTTCTTTCTGGCCTTGAGGAACATGCCGTCCTGGCCGGATAGGCCAATGCCCTTGCCCCCGTGCTTGCCGATGAGGTTTACAAGCTCCGCATTGATGTTGCCGAGCAATACCATGCGTGCAATGCCCAGAGTCTCTTTATCGGTGACGCGCAGGCCCCCCACAAATTCGGCCTTCTTACCGAACTTCTCCATGGCCTGAGAGATCTCCGGGCCGCCGCCATGCACAATGATGGGATGAATGCCGATGTAGCGCAGCAGCACCACATCCCGAATGAAATCCTCGAGCACGGCGCGATCGGACATGATCGATCCACCGATCTTGAATACCATGATACTATCGTAAAACTCACGAATGTAAGGCAGAGCCTCAATGAGCACCTGTTCTCTCTTAACGGTCACCATAATACCTCTTGGGAAGGGCATGATGCGCAACTGGTTATTATCTCTATTGGATCAAGATAGAATTTTTGGTTCCTCGCTGTTTCGCGTGGGTAATGGAATAATCGAGTCCTCTGTGAGTC
>CAZDLZ010000048.1:0-21914 GCA_964506745.1 uncultured Methanotrichaceae archaeon
AGGATTGAATAGTCTCCAAATGCTAACCGAGAAACTGGCCAGCTAAACACGTACAATAGACAAATAGGCCCGGATTTGCCTTTTAATGTAGAGGTAAAGAATGTCTTGTAAGACATCTATCATGGTGAATCCCTCAAAGCATTCGAGGAGGCCATCAAGGCGACTTTTGCAGGCCTATCTCGGTCCTCAGAAGTATGCATAACATGTAAACCAATTCCATCTTTTTTTAACGACCTAAGAGCTAGTGCTCTGTAAAACGGAATTTCTAAATTTTATAGCTTGTCATATGATAAAGATCTGGGCTTCGCAAGATTGCGGCCCGAGAGCTCAAGGCCCGTGGGTCGAGGATGGATGTGGTCTTTTATCCGGCTGGGCGCTGCGGCTGTTTCGAGGAAGGTCGCTGCCGGAGATCCGGGAGATCACCTTCGAGATAGGGATGCTGGGCAAGTACGGACTGGATATCAACGATCCCCAGGAGATCCCGGGTCCTGCGGTCGCTGCCGGGGAGGACGTTCTCGGCACGGGAGCTGCTGTGCATCATATACGCCAGGCTTGCAGAGGATCGAGCCGGGGATGAATATCGGGGTGGATCTGGGCGAGGAGTGGGGGATGGCGGATGGAATGACATGCCATAGTCTCGGAGAATAAGTGATGTTCCTCGTTCTATTCTTTCAACTATAGTTAATCGTTCCTCAGATGCTGATCCGAATTTGGTTTTCGCCAGAGTTTAAATATGCCATTGCATCCGAGTGGCTGGCGAATAGACCCCTCCTAAAAGGAGCATTTAAGCACAATATTTATACTAAATAGACCCCCTTTCAAGGGGCTATCGCAAGGCCCATCTGGATAAAAAGGAAACTGAAAGCAATCATGCCTTCACTGGTAGAAGGCAGCGGGGCACTTGCCTTTTTTCTCTCCGCAATATTTTACTACCTTCCTATCCATCAATCTGCCATGGGTGACCTATAGCTATCTCAGTTAGAAGCCAGAATAAAATTCGACTCAGACGCCGACCTCTCCCGCTGGTCAGGAAACACCCTGCGAAGCGGCTTTGGAGCCCATCTTCGTTCTTTAGTCTGCACCCAGCGGCCCGCAGCAGGCGGGCAAGAGCCCGGTATTTGTGAGGTCTGCCCACTTCAGAAAGCTTGCGTTTACGATTATTTTTATAATAGTAGCCCTGCTGAAGGCGCAAAGGTGCTCCGAAAGCAAAGTGATATTCCCAGGCCCTTCGTCTTCTATCCGCCCCTTCCCGGCAGGCACTCTGCGGGAACGGATGCGTCTTTCTGTTTCACCCTTTTCGGCAAGGGAGTCGAATACCTGCCCTACTTCCTGCTGGCCCTGCGAAATTTGGGCGAGAGCGGCATGAGTCGAGGCTACCGGCTGGGATATGGCAGATTCTCCCTGCAGGCGGTGGACAGCATTGGCTACGTTGCCAGGAGCAATATCTTCTCAGGTGACACCGTTTACAACCGCGCCATTCCGCTTAGCTTCGATGAGATGCTCAAGGGCTCAGCCGAGCACCGGGGCGACCTGACCATTCGCTTTCTCACCCCGGCGCAGATCAAGGAGGACGACCGGTTCACAGCCACTCCCACTTTCCGGGCCTTGGTGTCACGGCTGCTCTTCCGGGCCAATGCCATGGCGGAGTTCTACGGCTCGATAATGCTGTATGATAATGAAGAGGTGCTCGCCCTGCTGGGTTTATGTCGGTCCATAAGCATAGTGAGAGCCAGGACCGAGGAGATTAGAGCGGAGAGGTACTTTCATAAGCAGATGATGAAAAAGCAGCATCTATCACCTTTCTTTGCGGGTGAGATAACCTATCAGGGAGAATTTCCTCAGAAGATTATGGCTTTGCTGGAGCTGGGGCGGCTCATAATGGTCGAGGCATCTTTTCCTTCACATACATGAATTACTCTTGATTTATCAAGGTCTATAAATACTGAAACATATTTATGCCCTTTCGCCCTTGAAGTTTCATCTACACCTACCGATTTAACCTTTGATAAGTCCTCATGAGATCTGGCTTCTGCAACATAATGCCCCAAGACTCGCCAGATTCGAGTATCGTGTTCGTCAATCATCTCAGCAATCGCAGTAACAGTCATGTGCTGAGCCATCAAGACAATCATGGAATCCATGAGAAGCGTGAATCCGCTACCTTTTCTAGCCCAGGGAACCTTGACCTGTTTCACTCCGCAATCTTCGCATTTGGTACGAGGAACGCGACAATGGATATAGGTTTTAAATTGAAAAAAATTTAAGTGACGCCAAGTTCTTCCGGTTGTATCGTGCACGTTGCAGCTTGGTTTCTCGCATTTCGCGCAAGGAAATTTGCTACCGGATTTGAAATCAACATGAATATCGAGTTGCCTTCCTTCAACGCTAAAATCCATTGACGTAATGTACCATGGATCTTCGAGATTCAATGCTACCTTAAAGAGGGCTTCATGTGAGATAGGCATGAAGTATTTTCTAGTAGGAGTTGGTATAAAGACTTACCTGGCTACCCATGGAAATTAGCGAGGAGCCTCAGTTATCCCCACAGCAGCAATGGTACCTCTTCGTCCCAGAGCCTTCTCTGTGCCCTCATTGTGCAAGCAAAATTAAGCCGCCTTTGTGACTTTGTGCCTTTGTGGTGATAGTACGTAGACCGCAGGGTTTCATCCATGTCACTCTGCTATCGCCTTCTTTCGCAGCAAGCGGTTGTAGGCAATGGCAAACCGGTGCGCCTCGTCTCTGATCTCCTGCAAATAGAGCGATGCCTTTTCATTCTTCGTGATCTGCAGCGGCCCTTCCAGGCCCGGCACGTAAATCTCCTCCTCGCCCTTGGCCAGAGATATGATGGGTATCTTCAGCCGCAGCTTTTGCAGCTCTGCAAGAGCCGATGAGAGCTGCCCTTTGCCACCGTCGATGACAATGAGGTCAGGAAGTTGCAGCTCTTCCCCCTTGAGGCGAGAGTAGCGGCGCCCGACGATCTCTGCTATGGAAGCGAAATCATCCACCCCCTGCACACTCTTGATCTTGAAACGCCGGTAGTTGCTCTTATCCGGCCTGCCTCCCCGAAACTGCACCATGGAGCCCACAGAAAAGGTGCCTGCCAGGTGAGAGATGTCGAAGCACTCAATTACCTGGGGTATCCTGGGAAGGCGCAGAGCCTCCGCCAGGGCCTGCATCTTCATCCTGTCGCCAAAAAAGCCTATCTCCACATTCTTTTTGGCAAGCTCCAGAAGCACCTTTTTTTCTCCCTGCCTGGGAACGGTGACGTGCACCTTTTTGCCCTTGACATGAGAGAGAAAATCAACCAACGACTCTTCCAGCGATTCCTCCATGATCAGCTCCTCTGGCGGCTCATGCTCTGAATAGTACTGCACCAGGAACTCCTCCAGAAAGTTCTCGCTCTGGGCAAAGACAAAGTCCTCCTTTCCCTCCAGGCTGCCCCGGTAGACCTTGAAGAGCATGAGAAAAACGCTGGAACCATTCACCTGATAGCTTAGAACATCCTGATCGTATTTGCGGCTCTTCTCCACCTGCTGCCTCTCTTGCAGATGCTCTAAAGCTGCTATCTCATCACGAAGTTCTATCGCTCTCTCAAACTCCTGCCTGGTGGAAAGTTCCCTCATCTCCCTTTGCAGAGATTCGACAAGCTCTCCCGTCTTGCCCCCCAGGGCATAGGCCGCTCTTTTTACCCTGGCCTGGTATTCTGCCTCTCCTATCTTGCCCAAACACGGACCGGTGCAGTGGCCCAGATGGTAGCGCAGGCAGGCCCTCTTGGGCATCCTCTTGCAGGTGCGTAGACCAAATGTCTTGCGAAGGAGCTGATAGACAAACGTCCTCTCCCGGGCGGAGGTGAAGGGTCCGAAGAACGAGCCCTTCCCAGTGGCCTTGCGGGAGATTCTGATGCGTGGGAATCGCTCCTCTGTCAGCTCGATGCAGGCATAACGGGAGGAGTCTTTGAGCTTGATGTTGTAGCGGGGCAGGTGCTTTTTGATGAGAGTGTTTTCCAGGAGCAGCGCTTCGACCTCGGTGTTGGTGACGATGAAGTCTACTGACTTTGCCGCAAAGACAAGAGCCTGCGTTCTGGGGCCGTGGTCCTGCTTTTGGAAATAGCTCGCGACCCGCTTCTTAAGATCTCTAGCTTTGCCTACATAGATCACAGTGCCCTGATCATCAGTGAATAGATAGCAACCGGGCAGATGGGGCAGAGAGTCCAGAGAGATCATGTCTATACCTGAAATGATATTGCTTGCTTTATAAATTAGATTACTTTAACGTCATTAACAACAACATTTAAACGCTTAAACATAGTTTCTTACATCCATGAAACGGATCAACGTTATGGTATCTGATGAAGCCAAAGCGACTCTTGTGGCATACCAGAAGCACTTCCGTCTGACTACCCAGGATGAGGCTCTGGATAAGATCCTAACTCAACTTAAAGTCCTGAAAGAGTAAGCTTCGCCTATTAAGCCGCCATTATTTCTCGGATGGCTTCTTTTAGGTCCGGCAAGGTGCTCATGGTATAGATCATCTCAATATTCTCGCGCTGATGGTGTTCGACGATCTTCTTCAGGTCGCTGAGACGTCGATGCCAACCTATGCCATCGGTTACGAAGAAGTAGTGGGCGTCTTTATCCTTTACTCTCAGGACCTTGAGAATATCTCCAAGTACATCGGTGAGCTTGCTGCCCGTAGCTTCATAACCCTTAGCCTCGATGATGATATGTGGTACTTCACGGGATGGGACCGAAAAATCAGCTTTTGCCTGCTCGCCTGATTTGCTGACAAAGTTGCCGCCACGATCAAAGGTTATGCCCATCTCCTCCTTAAGCTCATTCAATATGCTCTCAACAGCATCCTCTAAGGTCGCCCCACGCTTTTGAGCGGTCATTGCCCTTCCCCTCATATGCCCATATCTATCCCATAAAACATCCTGCATTGTCCATCTATGAGATCTATGTGTGTCGATGGCATCGGCCAAACCAAGTTCTACAAGCGCTCCTGCAATATTTTCCGCGTCATTTTTACATTTGCTTCGGATGCTTGTGAAATCACCCCGTATATTTCTTGCACTCATCTCGTTCGCGAAGATATCCTGAGACATGTCCAGAAAAAGACGAAAAACGTCTAAAGCATACGGATCTTCGACAAGGATGGTTTTGATAAGATCCTGATCGAGAGACAAATCATCGATCTTTTCAACCACACGCGTGATGGATTCCAACACTTTCCGGCCGTCATCATCCAACCACTTTGCAGGAATACGTTTTAGCTGTCCAAGAAGCTCCTCTAATGTCACTTGCCCAGTCATGGATTACTCCATTGACTCACGAACTCTGTACTCAGCTAAAGAGATATCGATCAGAGCCTCCCTCTCGATAAGCAACGATTGGCCGATATTCAAGCGTCGCTTGATAACTGGTATAAGGTCCTCATTAATTTCATATCCTATGCTGTTTCTTTCTAGGTTTATCGCAGCCTTGATAGTCGTCCCTGATCCTGCAAAAGGATCTAAGATCGTGTCGCCTGCAAAAGAGTACATGTGGATGAGTCTGCGAGGTACCTCTTCTGGAAAAACGGCACTATGTCCTTTGAACCATTCCGTTTCAGACTCTATTCGCCAGATCTTCTGGACATACTGTTTCCAGGTTTCCTTATCAATCTCGCTGGCTTTTTTGATTTCTGGATCCAGCTTGTTGCGCTTTCCTGGCTTTTTCAAAATAAAAATGTACTCGAAGTACACATTATTGTAGATAGATGCCGGATACGGGTAAGAGCCAAGCAATGGCCCTCCAAAACAACGGTTAAACCCTTTGTCCCAGATGAATGTGTCAAAAAGCCGAAAACCAATTTCCTGACAAAGCATGAGAAGATCAGCAGAAATTGGAACCCGATATAAGCCATTTTCTTCCTCATAGAAGTATTTGCTCCGGATATCGGCAATATTTAAGCAGAATCTTCCGTCGGGTATTAACACACGCCAAACCTCGTTAAATACATCTTGAATCATGGATCGATATGCTGCATAATCAAACTTTTGTCCCTTCTTCATCAACGTGGTCACGTAGGGTGGACTAGTTATAACACAGCTTACTGATTGATCAGGAACCTCTTTCATCTGCCTGGAGTTGCCAATATAGATCTTATGCGTAGTTTTCATCCATTCATCCCGCGGTTTGAGCCTTTAATTCTAGAGCATATAAGCTATCAACTTGGTGGCCAAGATTGTATTTAACGTTAACGTTGAATTCGTCGGTTATTTGCTCAATTACGTTAATGGAAAAAATCCTGTATTTAAGAAAATCCAGATTCTGCACTTTAATCAACTTTCATCAATGGTGTAGAAAGCAGTCACATTTGTCTCAATAGATCGCAAAAAAAGATGCCTACTGCCTCACTCAGCAGTCATTAGATCTTCGTCTCCTCCTCCACTATTGCTGTTAACGCTTGCGCCTCCCAGTCCCATGCATCTGCATGCGCCGTTAGACCAGTAGCATCCATCCGGGCAATCTGCTACGGGATTTGGTGCCGGGTTAAATGGTCCCGGCTCGGGATTAGGATTGGGTACAGGTCCCGGCATGGGCGAAGGGTCCAGCCCCCGGCAGTAGCAATGGCCGTTCACATAATCGCAGAAAGGATTTCTCTCGCAGTCCGCTACGGGATTGGGAGCGGGCTTCATGAAGCATTGGCATCTTCCGTCACGCCATTCACATGTTTGTGTATCGGAACTCCTTGCCTCACAGTCCGCTACGGGATTGGGGGCGGGCTTCATGAAGCATTGGCATCTTCCGTCACGCCATTCGCATGTTTGTGTATCGGAACTCTTTGATTCACATTCTTTCTTGGGGTCTGGAACGGGCTTGGGAGCGATAGGCGAATAGACATCGATGACGACGGCATTGCTGTAGCCGCTATTGGTGGCAAACAGGTTTCTGTGCCTGCCGGGCGAATCGGCATAATACCAGATGTAGTAGAATCCGCTCTGCACAAATCCCAGGCTATATCCCAGGACATAGCCGCCGGGATAGATCTCATACATGGTAACAGGAGACGCCTGCGGCACGTAGATCAGCTCTCGCGTCCATCCGCCCCAGGGCATTGTGGCATATAGCGTCCAGCTGACTGCTCTCTCTATCCACAGGCCCGGATTGCTGGAAGGAAAGGTTGTGGAAAAGTCGTTCCAGGGCAGATACTCTCCGTTGAAGTACATGTACCTGGGCGGACTCTTGAGAACTGCCGAAGGCATAAGCGTCTTCATATCCGTAACGGACGGAGGTTTTTCTGTGTACGTGGCAATTTCAGTTCCTGCGTTTCCTGAAGTCGCCTGAGGCGCGCCGGTATCAACAAAGACGTCTTCCAGGCCGCTTGCTGGAACCAGGGCGTTAAACTCGGAGATGGTCAGGTTCTCCGCGCCAGAATTTCCTGATTGGTCCAATCCACCCAATGATATGTTGCAAAGGAGAAGAGTGGCTATAGCAATCCGAAATAGCAGATGATCGGCTTTCATTATTTCCTCACAATATTTTTTTTAATTGTTCAAGCTTGAACAAATGTTACTCTTCAACACAGAGGGATAAATTCCATTCATTACCTATAAATTTTTTGTACGGTTTGGCTGTGAATCTACATCCCTCCTCGGGCCAGGAGGAAGTGCAGAGACGTTCCGACCAATAGCGCCGCCACCAGCCGGAGTGCCACGGATTTCAGGGTTCCAAGGATGCCCAGCTCCTTTAGCATCACCATGAATGTGGCCACACAGGGAAAATACATAGCCAGCACCACTGAGGCGACCACCAGTTGCGCAGGCGTCATATCCAGGGGCGCAAACATGCCTATCCCCACATCCTTTCTCAAGAAACCGATGATCAATGCCGTAGCGGCATCGCTTGGCAGTCCTAAAAGGCCGGACACGAGAGGGCGCATTGTCTCGCCGATGAGACGCATCAATCCGGAAAGGTAAAAGAAATTCATCACTATCATGCCTAATCCAATGTAAGGCACTGCCTCTTTTAAAAATTCGCGAATGCGAATGAAGGTCTTCTTGAGCAGCGACCCCACGTTTGGCATACGGTAAGGCGGAATCTCCAAAAAAATCTCAGGAGAGTCTCCGCCGATAAACCGGTGCAGCAGGAAACCTGTAACCGCGAAAGTGGTGAACAGGGTCATGTAAACGGCAAAAATGTACCTCAGGCCGTAGGGTGCCAGCATGCCGAAGATCATGGCCGATTGCGATGCGCAGGGAATGGCCATGGTCATGAGCGTAACTGCCAGATACCTTTGCTTGGGCGACTCCAGGATGCGCACGGAGAGGACGGCCGGCACGCTGCAACCCATGCCCAGAACACATGGCAGTATTGCCGCCCCATGCAGTCCGATCCTGTGCATGAAAGCGTCCAAAATGATGCTCAGCCTGGGAAGGTAGCCGATGTCCTCCAGGACACCCAGCACCAGGTAAAAGGGAATGAGGAAAGGCAGGACCACACCTAACGGAATATAAAGACCGGTGGTGAGAATGCCAAAGGACTTGAGCAGCTGTGGAGACGTTCCTACCAGGATGTCACGCAGCAACTGCGAGCTGATGTGGCTTTCCACGATGCCGGTAATAAACTGAGAGTAAGCGATGAATATCGGGTCGGTGATACTGAGTTGCAGCATCTCTCCCACTTCAATCACCAGGCTGAAGGAGAGATAGAGCGCCAGAACGGCGATGGGAATTCCCGTTAACGGCTTGATGGAGATGTCCTCCAGCCGGTCGAAGAGAGATGGATGACGATGGCTGACCTTCTGCGTCCTGGCCGCAATCTCTCCGATGCGCGCCCATCTCTGGTCCGGGGAGGCAAAATGAATAGGGGGAGGCGTCTTTGCTCTGGCCAGAGCCCCCACCAGGTCGCGGATGCCCTGGCCGCTCACTGCCACCGTAGGAACTACAGGAACGCCCAGTTCCTTCTCCAGGGCTGCTACATCAATCTCGATGCCCTTCTTGGTTGCGGCATCCCAGAGGTTGAGAGCCACAACGGTGGGCACACCCCTCTCCAGAATCTGCAGGCTCAGGTTGAGGTTTCTCTCCAGATTGGTGGCATCGATGACGTTTACCACCACATCCGCGCCCTTCAGGAAGATCTTGCGGCTAACCTCTTCCACCCGTGTGGTGGGATCGAGTGAGTAGACGCCGGGAGCGTCCACTAAGGTGGCCATCTGCTCGCCAAGTTTCATGCGCCCTTCCGTGTACTCCACAGTGGTGCCCGGGTAGTTGGCGGAGATGACCTCGATTCCCGTCAGCCGGGAGAAGATGACGCTCTTGCCCACGTTGGGGTTTCCCATGAGAAGGATCTTCAAGACCCAAAGCTCCATTGGTAGGGTATCATACTCAGGATATTCGTTTCATGATTCGGACATTCTGTACTTAACTGGCACGGTGCAGATTATCAGATTTCATATTCATAAATTTAGAAGCAATTGAAACATAAAGTTCAAATAGTATTAGGATAAATCATTATTAAAAAAATTAGTTAGAAATAACAAAAGCAAGAGATGCGGGTCTTCGTGAGCCATTCTGAGGGGATGGATGCAGCTTTCCCGAAATCCTGCTTGATTCAACCGGCTTAAATGAAGGGGGAAGATAAAACGTCAATGTTGATACCTATCGGCATAATCATGCTGAGTGGCGCTGTAGGCGGAGTTGTAAATGCACTGGTGAGCGATAACGGTTTTGTCAGGCCGAGTGAGGAGACGGCGGGCGATGTCACCATAATCCGCCCCGGTTTTGCAGGCAACATACTTCTGGGAAGCATGGCCGCCTTCATCTCCTGGGGCCTTTACGGAGCTTTCAGCAATGCGGTTATCTGGGGCGCGAACACGGGAATAGGAACCGCGGAGGTAACCGTTTCCATCGCATCCATTGCCGGCGCAGTCCTGATCGGGATAGGCGGAGCGCGCTGGCTGACCAACGAGGTTGATAAGAGGCTGCTACGAACCGCAGCGGCCACGGCTGCCGCCTCCAGGTCGTCCTTTGATGATTCCCAGAAGATTGCCCGGGCCACTCCTGCCCAGGCCTTCAATATCGCCAAGAAGATGTACAAAGAAGGATAAACCAAAGGCCTGGATGGTCCACTACGATCACAGAGTGCATGCGGGCAATGCAGGCGATGTCTGGAAGCATTTCCTCCTGCTGGAGGCGGCTGATTGTCTCCTCGACCCCGGCGGCAGCCTGGTTTATGTGGAAAGTCATGCAGGACGCCCCGAGTATACTCTGAGAGCACCTGGAGATTGGGAGGGCGGAATGGGCAGGATCCTGCCGCTTCTGCCATCCCTGCGAAATTTTTGCTATTTTGATATCCTGGCTGATTTGAATCAGGAAAATCCGTCTTTTGTTCCCTGTCTAGAACCGGTTCCTGGCCCCGCTTCGGCACCGATTTTGAGACCTCTACTCTATCCCGGATCTGCCCGGCTCGTCTATGAGCTGGCAAAGAGGAAAGGGGCAAATTTGCAGGCCGATCTTTGGGACAATGACCCGAATGTAGCCGGCTCCTGGGAAGGCTTCAATCCGGCGGGAGCGGCAGAGTCTACCGGATCAATTTCTCCGGCTAAAATCGTCTTTCACCAGGGAGACGGCTTTCATGGAGCTCATTCTTATCTACATAACTCACCGGCGGGGCTGCTTTTCATCGATCCTGCCTACATCGATCCTGAAGATGTCCGGTTTGCAGAGAAGCTGCTGCAAAGAGCAAAAGACCTGGGATGGATTGTGCTCTGCTGGTACATGATGGACACGAAGAACGCGTTGCCAGGCCATGATACATTTGAGCTGCTATTTTCCGAGGTGGGGCTGGAAGGAGGAAGATGGAAAGGCGCCGTCGTAGCTTTCGCCGGCGCAAAAAATAAGCGCTTTGACAATCTTCTCAGTCACATGCACCGGCGAATAGAAACGCTCATCAGAATACTTAAATCAGAACAATACAGGTAGTTTTAATTATGGAGATTACGCTGCTCAAAGATGCTGTGGTCATATTCGTGCTCTCGGTAGCAGTTCTTTTCCTTTTTCACAGGCTGCGGGCACCGACCGTTGTGGGATTTTTGCTTACCGGGATTTTAGCCGGCCCCCAGGGTCTGGGTCTGGTAAAGGCATCGGAGCAGGTAGCGGTTCTTGCTGAGATTGGAGTTGTCCTTCTCCTCTTCACGGTTGGAATGGAGGTCTCTCTCAAGGATCTCCTGAAGATAAAGAAATATGTTCTTGTGGGCGGATCGCTTCAGGTAATTCTGACTATTTTAGCCGTCTTTGCCATTCTTCTAAGGCTGCAGGTGCCCACCGGCGAGGCACTGATGCTTGGCTTTCTCATCTCTCTGAGCAGCACGGCCATCGTCCTTCGCATTATTCAGAAAAAAGAGCAATTCGATAGCATCTATGGTCGCACGACACTGAGCATACTGATCTTTCAAGATATTGCCGTCGTTCCCATGATGCTCATTGTTCCGCTTCTTCCCGGTGCGATGCAGACCACGCTGCAATCGCCCTGGCTTATCCTGGCCAAAGTCCTGGGCCTAGTCGCTCTCGTAATTCTGAGCGCCAAGTGGATTGTGCCCAAAATCCTCTATCACATCGCCAAGACTGGGGACAGGGAGCTGTTTCTTCTCAGCATCGTTGCCATTTGCCTTAGCGTTGCCTGGATAAGCTCGCTGGCCGGGCTATCACTGGGTCTTGGCGCCTTTTTTGCCGGACTGATAATATCCGAGTCGCCCTACAGCCACCAGGCTTTTGGTAATGTGATGCCACTTCGTGACGCTTTTACCAGCTTCTTCTTCATCTCTATCGGCATGCTCCTCGACCTGAATTTTCTCCTGGAAAATCCGGTTTACATAATCCTGGCGGCAGTGGCTGTTATGGCTCTAAAAGCCTTTATCTCCGGATTTGCCGTCTCCATTTTAGGCCTGCCACTTCGCATAAGCATCCTGGTGGGACTGGCTTTGTGCCAGATAGGCGAATTCTCGTTCATACTGTCCAAAGCAGGTTTTGATAGCGGCATCCTCTCAGCAGATGTCTACCAGGTTTTCCTCGATGTTGCCGTGCTCACCATGGGTGCCACATCGATCCTCATGGCTGTTTCACCAAGAGTTGCAGACGGCTTTTTGAAGCTTCCCATCCCGGATAGACTGAGAAATAGAACACTGCCCATAGCGGTAGCAAGAGATTCGCAATGGAAAGATCACCTGGTCATCATCGGCTACGGTGTGAATGGCAGAAACGTGGCCATGTCTGCCCGGTCGGAAGGCATACCATTTGTCATAGTTGAAATGGATCCCGAGATCGTTATGCGGGAAGAGAAAAAAGGGGAGCCGATCCGTTTCGGTGATGCCTCTCAGGAAGTCGTACTGCAATATGTGGGCATTAGAAGCGCAAGAGTGGTGGCAATAGCCATATCAGATCCCTCAGCCACTCGCAGGATAACTGAGCTGGCGAGAAGGATGAACTCCGGCCTGTATATCATCGTCAGAACGCGCTACCTGCAAGAGATGAATCCTCTGAAGGAACTGGGGGCAGATGAGGTAATACCTGAGGAATACGAGACTTCCATGGAGATATTTGCCCGAGTACTGGAGCACTATGATGTGCCCAGAGAAAAGATCGAGCAGTTCATTGATCACATCAGGCTGGAAGGCTATGAGATGTTTCGCAGCCTCTCCCAGGAACCATACTGCATTTCCAATTTAGGCTTGCAAACCGATGAGATCCGCTCCTTCAGGGTCCTGGCCGGATCACAGGCAGTGGGGAAATCGATGGAAGAGACAAGTCAGGAAGGGCAGAGCATCAAACTTTTAGCTCTGCACAGAGATCTGCAGACCATCGCCAATCCAGGTAGCAAAATGCTGCTACAAGCTGACGATGTTGCCGTTCTCATGGGGCAGGGGGAAAAGATAGATCAGATAGCAGGCTGGTTTTCCGATTTCAGCATATTGCCCTAAATGCCAGAATCAAACGATCAAAGGCTCATGGATCTCCGAGTTCTTCGGGCTCCAGTGCGGCGGTATATCGGACCGCCATCCTCAAGGGCCGGGTAAACAGGGTCATGCGGCCCGGCCCTGCTTATGAATTCCTGGAAAGCTAACGGCGTCGGGGGAGCGTCGCGCGGACGGCTTTTTGCCAGACAGACAACCGCTTTCAACGAAACCAACGCCCTTCCCGAAAGGCAACAAAACAATTTTGGCGATACACTGCAGACCAGATAGTCAACAAAAATCGTCCATGATAAAGCTTGCCGCTATCCTATCAAGTGACAGGTTCAAACCAATAGTCGAACATTTGACTTTGATTCTCGCTCAGTCATATTCCGTGACCTTAATCTTCATCTTGTCCTCCCAATGCTTTGAAGCATAGCTGCCCGCGAGAAAATAGATATACTAGGAGGAGATTGGCAATGCAGGCATTAAGTGGCATATACAGGGGCGGCTCTGACTGCCTGGATATCGAAACCCAGGTCCGCAGCAGATGATATGGCTGGCAAAGACCGAGAGCCCAAGGCGAAAGAAATAAAGCGATGCCCAGAAAGGCAAAGCTAAAGAAAGAAGGAAGTGAAACTCATGAGCGAAGCCAGAGACAGAAAAATGAAACGCGAGCGCAAATTCGAAATGCAGAAGGCCGAAAAAGTTCTGCGAGCATGCAGGAGCAGGAGAGGTTACGAGCTCTTCCAAGAGCCAGAGAAAAAAAAGCAAAAATAGGAGCTATAAGAGCTATTTTGGAGGCTCTTTTTTATTATTTCCTTCGCCACGCATTGAGCCGGAGGGACCTTTCGCATACGGCATTCAAACTCATATTTCCGGCGCTCGCGGGACCTTCAGAGCTGCTGGGTATCCGTCTGCCAGCAGGTGCAGGAGCACGGCTTAGCGTGCATCATAATCGTTTCTTCTGCCCTAATGAAAAACTCTATACATTCGCACACTTTATTGATGGCCCTTCCTAGGCACGACTTTTAGAAATAATTGTGTACCTGTAGATCGTGAAGCATTTATGGTTGTAAATCCCACTTAAAAAGACTGATGCGATCTGTGGTCTCGTTTATGGGAACGTACGATCTAATAGGTTAATATACAATGCCAAAAACAACATTTGCTATCTGTAAAAAGGAGGATGATGGGATGGCAGAAAATATTTTGACTGAAAGAGATCTGGATATAGAAGAGAAAAAGGTATTTGGTCGAATCATAGATATGTGGAGCCTGGGAAGCGAGGCAGATCCTTATGAACATAGCACCGAGACTGAAGTTCTAAAATACTCAAAGAAGGACGGACTTTCTGAGGAACAGATATTAAGAGTCCTGAAAAAACTAAAAGATTGTAAACTGATCCATACGGATGAGATGAACGGCAAAACATATATCAAGTATAATGTCAACGCGGCCCATATAGTTAAAGAGCTTCAGAAGACCGCATATGTGCAAAGCAGAACGGAGTTCATACCACCTAACCATTAGGGTGCAATGCAAAAAACTACAATGGCCTTATCAGAATAGGCAGCGAATACTTTGAAGATTTATGCAATACTGATGCCAAGAGCCGGATAGCAGCCTGCACCCCCCAGCCAAATACGCCCGGCTTTCTCTGGATCGCAGGCTGGCTCATCACATCTCTTCGCATGATACACATCGCGAATAAATTCACATGATATTTCTCTCTTTGCGCTCATCCAAATAGACTCTATTGGATTTTGGTCAGTCGAATAGAGTGGCAGATATCGGGAAGCTGCAGACTTTTGTCCGACTGACGAAGGCAAATGAATTGACCTGTGTCAATATAGATTTGGAGGTATTATCTGTAGCAAATATTTTATATAGTAATGGAGCACTGCCATATTATTATGAACAATGTGAGCGTATCCCTGCATGGTAATCGGCACTATGCCCGGGCTACCTATGCCTGCGAGGCAGCCGTGCATCTCATAAACCGCGAGGGATTCGCGTCAGAAGAGGTCCGCAGACTGTTTCAGAATCGATCCGGCTTCATATGGCAGAGCCATCGATTTGGCCAAAGTCCTTCGGACGAAGAAAACAGGTTCATAGGTGCCGTTCTGGATAAACTGGCCAGCCGGGGCGATCCTGCTCCCTGCAGCCTTAGAGTGGAGAACTACGTTCTGCAAAAGGCCCAGGATGCAGGGCTGCTGCTCTTTGAGAAATCAGTTGACAACGGCAGGATCAGGTTCACCTGCCAGCCCCAGCAAAAAGACCTGCAGATGATGCTGAGGATATGCCTTATGCCGGAGCTGCTGTTTGAAGACATCGAGGTTGACCCGCTGCTGCGCCGCTACGAGAGCTATCTGCAAGGCTCTATTCTCAGGACACAATTCTTTGAGAAGCTTTTGACCCTTCTGCTTGACAGGCGCCTGGCTCTCTTTCTTGTGCCAGGAATTATGGCAGAGCATTTCCATAATCGAATTCAAAATACCCCTGAAAAAGTGGATTTTGTCATTCATATCCCAAATCTAGAGGGAAAGACTCCTCTCAAAATGGCCATCGTACTGGGTGAAAAAAACTGCCTTTTGCCGCCGGAGGTGGAAGGATGGACAGTCAAAAGATTTGACAGGATGAAACCGCAACACTGGGAGAGCGAGATGAGAAAACTGGCTGACCAGATCTCCTATGCCCTGCCAAAAAGCATACTGGTGGCGGCCAGACAATTAAGAGATCTTCCCGCACAAAAGAAACAGGCTATTTTAGAGCTTATAGCCCTTCCTCTGGCCGAAGCTCAGTTAACCTGCATCGTGGCTGATTTGGTCAGCCGGGGCGAGATCGGCGAGATAAAAATCGGCAATCCCCAGAAGGTTGACCTGGCTGTGCCCTTGCAATCCGTTCGCGAGATGATCGGCGCACTTTCCTCCCTCTATGGCATCAACTGTACAATCCGGATCACCCTGGCTGATGATCATCAACCCCCAGATATCGAATACTACTCATCCATCGCAGCATACGCATTTTTCAGTGATGGCATAGCGCCCAAATATTGTCACAATGTAGCATTAGCCTCTGCAAGGCCCTGCGCCTTCTCCAGTGCATCGGCCCGAGATGGACTGCGATTTATATTGAATAATGTGATGCGGTTTTGTGATTTCAAGGAGGGCCAGGCGGAGCTTATTGAACAGATGCTCTCTATGCAGGGATCAATCTCTCTATCGGAGCCTGCCAGCGGCAAGAGCATAGCCTGCCTTCTGGCATCAATTCTTCAGCCCGGTCTCGCCCTGGTGATAGTTCCCAGCCGATATGCGGCATTGGACCGGCAATTAAACCTGGCCGCCAGGGGGATACATCGCTACAGAGCAATTGTCCAAGCAGACGAATCGATGCCATGTCACAGGGAGCCTGTAAATGATGCTACCATACTCTTCCTGCCGGCTGATGGGGCATTAGATAGAGATTGCAGGGCAGATATCTCTTCGCAGGCCTTCAATTTTTTGATCTTGGACGAGGCTCATGACCTGAGTGAATGGAGCCACTCCTTTCAGCCTGGTTACTTGAACCTGGTGCGCGTTGTTATGCTCAATTGCGCCTCAAAGCCCTGCGTGATAGCATTAAGTTCCAGCACTTCCAAGCTGGTGCTGCTCGACATCATGAATGAGCTTAACCTACACGATCCGGACCATGTTGTGCAATGCCAATCATTCAATGCCAAGAGATTTGATTTTCAGATATTCAATGTGCACACCAATAATTTTAAGCAGGTCCTGATTGCGGCTTTGCGGGCTGCTGTGCGCCAATACGGCGAACAGAATAGAGACGGTAAGACGGCATCTGGCCTTGTCATCTGCACCCCCGAGGATGATGAGCATTTCGATCTGGCCGGATTTTCCCAGTCGCTGGTTTCTTACCTGAATATGCCTGTTGGTGTCTGCTCTCTTTCGCCCCCAGGAAAATTTCTCCGGTTGGGAGGCTCGAAATTGACCTGGCAGAGAGCCTGCGACAAGGCCCTGCGGCAATTCAAAAGACATGAGCTACCCATCCTGGTGTGTTCCGCGCAAAGAAGCGAGGAACTGAGTGCTGAGGATATCAGGTTCACTATTCACACCACTCAGCCTGCCTCTATCGAGCAGTTCCAAAGGCAGATCTCTCGAGCGGGACAGGATGGAAGACCGTCACGCTGCATGCTATTTCTTTCCGATGAGCCTTATGGTCAGGATGCTGTCACACACGAATTTCCGGGAAGGGTCAGGGAAAAGCGAATCTTTGCCCGGCTTGTCTTGAGACTGCTCTCTATAGCCCCAAGCAACACTTCAGGCAGAAGGCATTTTGCGATCTCTTTCTCGTTTCTTTCCGACCGAGTGTTCCAGACAGAGGGGCAATCTAATGACTCATTCCAATGCAGGCAGAAGCTTCTGGAGAAGGCTCTTTACAGGTTGCTACTTCTGGGAGCAATTGAGAGCTATGAACGAAGAGAGGAATCGTTTGATGTTTACATAACCATCTGCACAGCCACGAATATCTACAGCAATTATAAAAATTATATAAATCGATTTGAGACGGAAAGCAGAGGTAGGGATTTTCTTCCCCAAAGGGAGACATTCAGCTATAAGAAGGCAGCTCTGCATTGTGGCTGCAAGCTGATTGACTACAGCTACTGCAGGATCAAGATGAAAAGAGAAGATGATCTGGCAAAGATGGACCAGCTCATGCAAGCAGGCCGGGTTTCGCCAAAAAGGCTCCAGGAGTCTCTGCATGAATTCGTGCACCCCCAGGATATAGGATATAGGCTGGATCACCTTCCAGTGGACTGCTGCTGGCAAGTTCTTGAGGGGGTAGAGGGATTGGACGAACTTATGGGGCTGCTTTTGGCCTGCCGGGAAAAGCTCAGGTTACAGCCGGATGATGCCGCCCTGCGAATAGTCGCCGGATTTTGCGCTCTGGCCCTGGCCTTCCCGGACAATGGACGAGCTCAAATCGATCTGTCAGAAGGCTTTGCCGGACTGAAGAGCTTGAATACGCCAGCCTATCGAGCCGGTGCTGCCCGGCAGATTGTCGGCTTTTCCGAGTCCCTTATGCCCTCCAAAATGGAGATGATTTTGGAGATCATATGGCGGGCAGATCCTTCTGCAGACATGGCCAGATTATGTTACGAAAGATCGAAATTTGGCAGCGACATATGCTATTCATCGTTATATACGCTAGTAAATGGAGTGCTGCAATCTTTCCAGACGGCAAAGGTGAATGTCTATGAATGAAGAGGATAGGAAACATGAGATTCTCAAGGCTGAGGCGGCCATACGAGAACTTGCAGGAAGAATGGCTGAAGCTTGCGCAAGTACTAAGCAAGCGGATAAGGCTGCAAAGATGCTGGATGCTGCCGCATCATCTTTCATGGAGCTGAATGGACAGTTTCGGGCTCTGATAGAAGACAAGAAAAGAGATGTAGATGAGGAGCGAAGATCATTAGATCGAGCACATGAGTCGCTTGACACCTGCGCCAGAGACCTCAAGGAATCTTTAGTAACTCTGGAGAGAAAGGCCGAATATTTCGAGACCCATTGGGAAGATAGGATTAATGAAATCTTCGATACGAGGTTCAAAGATCTGCCCCAAGATGCTAAGACCATCTCCAATAAGCTCTCATTCCTGATTGATCAAAATGAAGCATCGTGCAAGAGAATTCAGTCTTTGCATCTGAGCGTCGAAGAGCTGTCTCATGAGTTGATCGATTCCCAAGAACGGCTTTCTTCTCTGGAGCAGGTGCAGGCCGCCGGTCTATCCCATCGCCTGAGATCTGCCATAATCGGCGGCGGACTGGGGATGATATTAGTTTTCATGGCCATAAGGCTGGGCTGATCTTCTCACTCCAGTTGCTGCCGGGAGGTCGCCTGGCGAGGCTCTCCTGCGCTCCAGTTCATTCTGTCAGATCAGAAGGGGCCAAGAATTCAGACGGCCCAGGAACCGTCTTGGTGCCCCTGGTGGCTAGAGCCCAAGGTCGGGAAAGAGCCACTATGGCAGATCATGCAGTTGATCCTGCAATCTCTTTACCACCGCATCAGCATGCCCTTTTACGGAAACTTTCTTCCAGATGTGGGCGATCTTGCCTTGCGGATCAATGAGGAAAGTTGACCTGACCACGCCATAGCTCTCTTTGCCATACATCTTCCTAAGAGCCCATGCTTCGTAGGCTTCTGTAACCTTATGCTCCTGGTCGCTGGCCAGCTTTACTCCCAGGCTATGCTTCTCGACAAATCTCCTGTGGCTTGCGGGCGAATCGCGACTTATGCCCAACACCTGTGCGCCCAAATCTCTCAGGACGGGAAGGGCATCGGTGAATTCCACCGCCTCGCGGGTACATCCGCTTGTATTGTCCTTGGGATAAAAGTAAAGCACCAGCCATTTTCCCAGGTAGCTTTTCAGACAGACTTCCTGCTCGTCTCCTCCCGGCAGACAGAACTGGGGAGCTACATCTCCAATCTCGACCATAACTTTTGCCTCTCTCATTCATAACCTGCCGGATGGAGATAAATGCTCTTCGCTAACCGCGGTTATCATCCTTTTCAGAATAACTATTGGCGAGGCAAAAATATTGGGCTGCTAAAAAGTTGGAAATCTGCTGAGCAGATTGTCGCCCCTTAAAGCCGATTTATGAAAAACGGCTAAAACAGACCGATCAACTCAAAATCGTTTCAATATCTTCTGGGTGCTCTGGCAGGTCTGTGCTTCTGGTAACACTCGCTGCAGTAAACCGGCCTGGATCCGTCCGGCTTGAAGGGTACCTGGGTTTGCTTGCCGCATTCGGAGCAAGTTACATCTGTCATTTCTCTAGGACCACTATTGTAGCCGCCACTGCTGCTGCTGCTACCACGGTTTTCGTATTTTCTCTCAAACATTTAATTCACTTACCTTTTGTATCGATTCAAAGAACCGAAAGCTCGCTACAAAAAACATCTCAACAAATCTCTTTGAATCGACGAAAATGTAACCTTCTCTAGTATATCAATCTGGGATATATATCTGTCGGTCAAAATGGCGAAGAACCTGTGACGTAATCAATCACATTAATTCCCACATTCTCTAAACTTGCCTTGAGATACTGTTATATCTCCTTAGCGATTGACAGGCAACTTCATGCCAGGCAAAGTCTCGCACAGCTATGCTTTTCGCGGCTCGGAAAAACCGCTTATTGGAAAGACCATCGGAGATATGTTCGATGAAATGGCGGAAAAATACCCCGATAACGACGCAATTGTATCCATCCATCAGGGAACGCGATACACATATCGTGAGCTGCAAAAGGAGCTGGACCGCGCCGCGAAGGGCTTCATTGCACTTGGCCTGAAGAAGGGCGACCGTCTGGCCATCTGGGCGACGAATTTAGCGGAATGGGTCATCACCCAGTTTGCTACGGCAAAAGCGGGCATCATCATGGTGAACATCAATCCAGCCTACCGGACACATGAACTGGAGTATGCCCTGCGTCAGTCGGAGGCACAGGCCCTTCTGCTCATGGATCGCTTCAAGAGCTCGGACTATGTGAAGATGCTCTACGAGGTCTGCCCCGAAGCCAAAACGGCCCAGCCGGGCAAGATCCACTCCGAGAAGCTGCCTTTCCTTCGAACGGCAGTGTTGATCCGGGGCGAGAAGCAGCAAAGCATGTATTCCTGGAACGATGTGCTCAAGATGGGAGATGAGGTGGTGGATGAGATCTTACAGGAGAGGGCGGAGAGCCTGGATTTTGACGATCCCATAAACATTCAGTACACTTCGGGCACAACTGGTTTTCCGAAGGGCGTGGTTCTCACCCACCATAACATCTTGAATAACGGCTACTTTATTGGCGAATGCATGAAGTTCACGGACAAAGACCGATTATGCATACCGGTTCCCTTTTACCATTGCTTCGGCATGGTGCTCTCCAATCTGGCCTGCATGACGCACGGCGCTACAATGGTGCTGCCTGCCGAGTACTTCGATCCAGCCTCAGTCATGTCGGCCATCGAAAAGGAGCGCTGCACTGCCGTGCATGGCGTTCCCACCATGTTCGTAGCAGAGCTGGAGCACCCCGATTTTTCCAAGTACGATTTTTCATCGCTGCGCACGGGAATCATGGCAGGATCGCCCTGTCCTATTGAGTTCATGAAGAAGGTGAGCACACTCATGAATATGCGAGAGGTGGTGATTACCTACGGCCAGACGGAGGCCTCGCCCGGCATCACCATGTCCTCCACTGACGATTCCCTGGAGCAGAGGGTCACGACCATCGGCAGACCCATGCCGCACACCGAGATGAAGATCGTGGACCCCCAGACAGGCAAGATGGTAGTGCGCGGGGAGACGGGCGAGATATGCGCTCGCGGCTACATGATCATGCGCTGCTACTACAACAATCCGATGGCCACCGACCAGTGCGTGGACAAGGAAGGGTGGCTTCATACCGGCGACCTGGGCACTCTGGATGACGAGGACTACTGCAAGATCACGGGCCGGCTCAAGGACATGGTCATCCGGGGCGGAGAGAACATCTACCCAAGAGAGATCGAGGAGTTCCTCTACACTCACCCCGCAGTAAGCGACGTGCAGGTCATCGGTGTACCCGACAAGAAGTACGGCGAAGAGATCATGGCCTGGATCAAGCTCAAGAAGGACGCTTCTGTCAGTGCAGAGGAGATTAAGGCCTTTTGCAAGGGAAGGATCGCGCACTTCAAAGTTCCCAGGTACATCAAGTTCGTGGACGACTTCCCCATGACCGTGAGCGGCAAGATCCAGAAGTTCAAGATGAGGGATGAGTCCATCAAGGAGCTGGGCCTGGAGGAAGCGGCTAGTATGAAGACGGCCTGAAGGCCGTTCTTTTTACCATATCAGAAAAGTAGGTCGTGAGTAACTAACCAGTTGGTATTTTGTGGTAAGGAAACGTTAGAATGTATCCGCCGGTCCAAATTTGACCCCTCGCGCCGATCCGATTTTGACCCCCT
>CAZDLZ010000049.1:0-21749 GCA_964506745.1 uncultured Methanotrichaceae archaeon
GGAGGCGTTCCAGGGGGAAGGGCGCGGCTTCGATGTGGTGATCGGGAATCCGCCCTACGACGAATTATCTGAAGCGGCAAGTGGTCGAAAAATAGACGAGAAGCCTTATCTTTCAGCAACAAGAATATACCAAGAAGCCGCGACGTTTCGAATTAATCTCTTTAGATTATTTGTAGTTCTTGCAATCGATAAAACCAAGAACGATGGATTCCATGGATTCATCGTTCCTATGTCGCTTTTAGGCGATCGTTTCTCGTTCGAACTTAGGCGCAAGATTCTATCCGAAACAGCTCTTAAAAGCATAGAAGCATTTCCACAAAAAGACGATCCCCGAGATAGGGTTTTCTTGGATGCAAAGCTATCAACATGCGTTTACATTTTAAGTCGCAGACATCCCAGTGGTGCGTTTAAAGTTCGAACTCACCCCGGCAAAGATCTCATTGAATCATCTCCGTCGTATTGTGTTACTTCCGAAGATATCTTCAAGTTTGATCCTAATAGTTTCTCGATACCTACGGTTGACGAAAATGCTTGGAGATTGGCCTCAAAGTTGTACGAAAATCCAGCTCTGTGCTTATTCCAAGAAATTGCGTCTTCTTCTCCGGGAGAAATCATGATCAATAAACAATTTGAAAAATATTTGTCTAATGAGCCACCTGGCGAAATAATACTTCGAGGCGCAAATATCGGTAGATATGAATTTTATGAGGTTCCCAAGCAAGGTTCTCCTGTTTACTTGAATAAGGAAAAATATCTCGAAGAACGTGGAAATGATTCCGATTCTAAAGCCTATGATCATCTCAAACACCGGATAGGCTACCAAAGAGGATCAGCAATTGACAATTATAGGCGAGTTATTGCTACGATGCTTGGTCCAGGCGTTTTTTGTTCTGATACGGTGGCATATTTCGCAGGAGCAAAATATAATCTATTCTCCGTCTTAGCATTGCTGAATTCTTGTCTTGTTGATTGGCGTTTTGGCCTTACTAGTACTACCAATCATGTGAATTCTTATGAATTAGACGTAATACCTATTCCAAAATTCAACCTAACCACCCCCGCGCCCGAGCGTGCCCGCCTGGAGGCGGAGTTGCGGCAGCTCTACGCCGATGGCAAGCACGCCGAAATTCTGGCCCAGGTGGAGGCCTGCCTGCCCAAAGACGAGGCTGGCAATTTCATCGCCGAACGGGAACGGTCGGATGTGGTGCACGACCTGCTGGCCTTCCTGGCGGAAAAAATGCTGGAGATGAACAAGCAGAAGCAAACGGAGGTCAAAGGCTTCCTGGGCTGGCTGGAGAGCTTCGTCGGGGCCAAAGTGGAGGACCTCACGCCCAAGACCAAATTGCAGAGCTACTACGAGCACGATTACGAGGGCTTTTTGGCGGTGCTGAGGAAGAACAGCAAGAAGCTGGCAGTCGATCCGGCCAGACGGGAACCGGGCGAGGCCCTCAAAGCCGAGTTCGAGGGATCGATGGGCAAACTGCTGCCCTTGCGAGAGCGGATCAGGCAGACGGATGAGCTGATCGATGCGACGGTTTACAGGCTGTACGCTCTGACCGAGGAGGAGATCGGGATTGTGGAAGGTAAGGCTTGATATGAGGATAATGCGATTCAATAGTTTCTTGATTCAATATCATAAGGACACAATCGATTGCGATAAAGATATATACTCGTGTAGATCAATTAATAAGGCATTAGAGACATTATTGAAAAACAAAAATCTAAAAAAGGAAGGATTGGAATTACTTTGAGGAGGGACTGAACATGAGCGTGTTGTCCGATGTCAGGCTATTAGAAAAGATCTACGATAAAGAACTCAAAATAGAGCCCTTCGTCTTCGATAATATCCAGCCCTCCTCTATCGATCTGACCCTGGATAATCGAATACGAACTCCCAAGAGAGGCATTGAATTGAATGCATTTGATGCCGATATCAAGGAATGCTTTGAAGAGAGTATTCTTGATGAGTACACCCTCAAACCAGGAGATTTCATCATCGGCCAGGTTAAGGAGAACATCGGCCTTTCAAAAAGGATGACCGGCCTCATTCAAAATAGAAACAGCCTGATTCGTCTGGGAATAAACGTGGGACTGTCGTCTTACATAAATCCAGGCTACTTTGGTCAATTGCCCATAGTCATCCACAATTTGGGAAGTTTCTCCGTAGATCTGGTTCCTGGGATGAGGATCTGTCAGTTAGTCATATTTGATGTCCAACCGGACCCCGAAAGAGATTACAGCCAAAGAAAAGATGCCAAATATCTGGGAGAAAGCGACGTCGGTTTGTCCAAATTATACATGGACGTGGAAGTTGAAGAATACTTGAGAGAATACAATAAAAAAAGCAGCAAAGATATAGATAAAAAGGAACTTATTGATTTCTTAGAACAAAGAATAAAAGAGAAGGCAATGGACACATTAAAAGGTCTGACGGACGAGGAAAAACAGAAGATTGGTCTGCTATAATGGAAAAGAATTTTAAGGACTTAATTCAAGAGATCAGGCCATATATCGTCAAGGGCATTCAAGATGCCAAAGTCAGTGAGTACGAGCAGAGCTACAAAAAGCGGAATGAGAAGGAGCCGTCCACAGAAGAGATTAACCAGTTTATTTCTATTCTAATTGCGAATGGAACAGTAAAGAGCGACGCAGACGAAATTGTAAATGAGTTAATTGAGAAATACAGTAAAAAATTGTTAGTAAGATTAATAATAAATTCGTCGATTTCACTGGGTTCGGCTGGGTTGTTTCTGGTTTATATTTTAATATATTTAAAAAATGTTTTGGGATTGAATATTGTTAAAGAGGATTACCTAATAAGCGCACCAAATTTTATACTGGCTATAATATTATTTTTTATTGCCATTTCCCTGTTTGTCGTTTCCGTTTCAAGAAAAGACAAAGACTGACAATCGTCTGTCCGCATCTCTGCCGCCACCCCGCGCCCGAGCGCGCTCGCCTGGGAACGGAGCTGCAGCAACTCTACGCCGATGGCAAATTCTCTGAGATCGGGCCCCTGGTGGAGGCCTGCCTGCCCAAGGACGGGGCTGGCAACTTCATCGCCGAGCAGGAAAAGTCGGATGTGGTGCACGATTCTCCAGGCCTTCCTGGCGGAAAGGATGCTGGAGATGAACCCGGCAGAAGCAAACGGAGGTCAAGGGCTTCCTGGGCTGGCTGGAGAGCTATGTGGGGGCCAAAGTGGAGGACCTCACGCCCAAGACCAAATTGCAGAGCTACTACGAGCATGATTATGCGAGCTTTTTAGCGGTGCTGAGTAAGAACGGAAAGAAGCTGGCCATCGATCCCGCCCGCCGGGAGCCAGCGGAAGCATTGCGGGCCGAGTTCGAGGGGTCGCTTCGCAAGCTTCTGCCACTGCGGGAGAGGATCAGGCTGACGGACCGGCTGATCGATGCGACGGTGTACAGGCTGTATGGGCTCACAGAAGAGGAGATTGGGATTGTACGGGGAGAAACTCATTAGATCCGGATGGATAAAAACAAATAAGTACTGAGAATGGAAATAAAATTTGGAGTTCACCTGTATGGCCAGACCTATTGAGCTCGGATTGATCCTGGAAGGAGAAGACGCCGAGGAGTTTATAGAAGATCTCCTTCATCCTAAAGTCTGTGAAAAGAAGATGTGCATACTTAAGAAAGCTCAGGAAATCTATAAGGCGCATCCGGTTTGAATCAAATGAAGGGCATCTCTCACACACAGCTTAGGATTGTGAGCTTGAGAGAAGAGAATGATTTAGCATCTTTCTGCTCAAACAGTGATGAGCTGAACGACTTCCTGAAAAGCGATGCCCTAAAGGCTCAAAATGATCTGATAAGCAGGACTTATTTGTGCTTTTGGAAAGGAGCTCTCGCAGGTTTCGTTACACTAACCACCGATACAATTGGATACAATTTGGTGGAGCAGTGCGATGGAATTGAGGGATACGTTTATCAAAAATATCCTGCAATAAAGATAGCACGACTTGCAGTTGATGACAGATACAAAAGACGCGGTATCGGGCAGAGTCTATTACTTTGGGCGGTGGGCAAAGCCTACGAAATTTCAAAACAAATCGGTTGCCGATACATAACCGTGGATGCAAAACGAGAATCAATAAATTTTTATCTCAAATATGAATTTAGATTAATAAAGAAGCATAAGGGTCGAGATTTTCCGCCCATGTATTTTAATCTATACTCTGAAGATAAAAAATATTAACAAAAAAAGGGTTCCTCGCTGTTTCGCGTGGGTAATAGAATAATCGAGTCCTCTGTGAGTCCTCCGTGCGCTCTGTGTCTCTGTGGTGGTAGTCCGTAAACCATTGGTTATAACCAGTGGCTAACGACGTCTTCACCACAGAGGCACAGAGTTCACAGAGAACGCACAGAGCGACTAACTAACAACTGGAAAAACATAGTAACCTGAGGTTAGCAACTGGATGTAGCGAAGAGCCAAAAAAAGACTGTCGCAAATGAAGAAAACACAAGCGATGAAGAGAAACTAATTGTCGTGGGAATAGAAGAATCCTAACCATTTCCTGGGCCAATGAATTCATCTTATGGTAGATTTCGCCACCCAGCGCCCGAGCGCGCTCGCCCAGGCCCGCCAGCAGCTCTACGGCGAGGGCAAGCCCGCTGAGATCGGGCCCCTGGTGGATGCCTGCCTGCCCAAGGACGGGGCTGGCAATTTAATCGCAAGCCAGGAACAGTCAAAATTGCCCTCAGCTCAGATGCCGTCTGAATACATCCTGATAAAGCCTCTTTACGTTCTCCCGGGTCTTGGCCATCTTTGGAAATCCCTGGAACTGCCCAGCCTCTGCCACGTCTTCGGACAATCGGAGCTTATACTGGCTGCGTGATAAAAACCAGCCCTGCCTGGCATAGTAGCGGGAGAGGTACTCCTGCTCAGTCTGGCCGGGGGTGGGTGTAAAGAGGCCATGCCTTGTCTCCAGCTCCGCCAGCTCCATCATAGTAGTATAGCCAGACCTGGCAATGATGAACCTGGCCCGGTTCATAAGCTCTGTCTTCTCTTGCGTGGAAACGTAGGAGTGCACCGTGGTGTGCTCGTCCAGTCCTGTGTGCGATTCCTTTTGCGGGCTTCCCAGGAGGACCACCTTCTCGCCGGGCAGCTTTTGCACCTGGCTCAAGATAATCTCCTCCAGACGGGTCCTTTGCGGCTCGGGACCGGATGCAATGGCCAAAAAGTCCAGATCCCTGTCCACCGCCATTTTTTTGGTGCTGGTTAAAATTCCTGCGTAATAGACTCTGCGATTAGTGGCATTCACATTGGAGCGACAGAGCTTGCCGCTCAGGTTATTGCTGTAGCCATTGGGATTTATATCCGGCACAATCACCCCTTCGAATTTGCTGTGAAAGAAGCTGTTGAAGGGCATAGTCATCACCTCAAATGGATAGAGATAGCCGGGCATGCTAAAGCGAAGCTGGTGAGAGATGAAATAGCTGGGGACCTTATTGCTGTAGACGCTCATGCGGTTGTCGCTGATGATCAGGTCGAATCTGTTCTCAGCCAGGATCCCTTCAAACCTGTTTTTCTCCTGGGCAATGGCCCTCAGCAGGGCAGGAATGCCTGCGACAAATGATGGCAGAAAGAATCGAGAGTCACTGTAAGGCGCCGGATAATCCTTGAAGAGGATGAAATTACACTGCGGGCATTCTCTCTGCAAGAGGGCCAGAGCATTTCCGCTCGTGCCGACGGTTACCTCGTGCCCCCTCTGCAAAAGCTCCTCGATGATGGGAATGTCTCGGGTAGCGTGGCCCAGACCCCAATTGAGAGGACTTACAAAAACATGTCCCATGAACGAGAACTGTGCGGTCTGATTGTATAAATCATTCTCTCGGAGATGAAAAGGGCCTTCTTATGATCATTAATACAATTAAGTAATATATTGCTAATAAATAATTATTGATGTCAAGGTCACGACCTTATGTATTATTATATCAATTTTAATTATTACTTTATAACTTTCAATATTTGAAAAATATGCAATAACCTTCATGAAAGCAAAAATCAGGGAAAATAACTCAATAATTGAATGATTCATTAACTAACGATGTCACAGTGTGCATTTTGTTTTTAAGACTCAAATAAATTTCACACTTATAGGATTTCTTTTTCAAAACTTTCTTAAATAATTTAAAATAAAATAGATTAACATTAAATAGTTGTAGGCTGATTTGCACCTGATTTGTGCTTAGAACTTATTATAGAGGTATGGATATGGCAAAGGATGTTCGTGATAGGTCCATAGATCCCGCCAGTCGGGAGATGCTCGATGTATGCCAGAGGGCCGGTCTGGAGACTGCCTGGGATCGCTTAGAAAAGCAGCAGCCACAATGCGGCTTTGGCGAGCTTGGTCTGTGCTGTCGAAACTGCAACATGGGACCATGCCGCATAGATCCCTTTGGAGAAGGTGCCACCAAAGGTGTATGCGGAGCGACGGCTGATATTATCGTTGCCCGCAATTTGCTGCGCAGCATCGCCGCCGGGGCCGCCGCCCACTCCGACCACGGCAGAGGTGTGGCTCATACCTTCAAGCTCATGTCCGAGGGCAAGGCCCCCAGTTACCAGGTCAAGGATAAGGCCAAGCTGGAGAGCCTCATGAAGGAATACGGTGTGGAAACTCAGATCGCCCTCGCACAGGCTGTCATGGAACAGTTCGGCATGCAGGATGGTCCCATTCAATTTACCCGCCGCGCGCCTGCAAGAAGAGTTGAACTCTGGAAGAAGTTTGGCATTGACCCTCGCGGCATCGATCGGGAGATCGTAGAGATTATGCATCGCACCCATATTGGCGTGGACAACGATCCGGTCCACCTCATCTTGCAGGGACTGCGCGCCAGCCTGGCGGACGGCTGGGGTGGGTCCATGATCGCCACAGAGCTTCAGGATGTCATGTTCGGAACGCCCAGTCCTACGTTCTCTGAAGCCAACCTGGGCGTTTTGGAGCCTAACCAGGTCAATATCATAGTGCATGGACATGAACCCCTGCTCTCAGAGATGATAGTGGCTGCAGCCGCAGATCCCGCAATGGTTGAGATGGCCAAGAAAGAGGGAGCCGTTGGAATAAATGTTGTAGGAATGTGTTGCACGGGAAATGAGATTCTCATGCGCCACGGTGTCCCTGTGGCGGGCAACTTCCTGCAGCAAGAGCTGGCAGTGGCCACGGGCGCTGTGGAGGCCATGGTGGTAGACATACAGTGTATCATGCCAGCGCTGGGAGCGCTCGCGGGCTGCTTCCATACCAAGTTCATCTCCACCTCCCCCAAGGCCATGTTCCCAGGGGCTACGCACATGGAATTTCATGAGGAGACGGCAATTGAGACCGCAAAGGCGATAGTAGAGGCTGCGGTTATGAACTACAAAGGCCGCAATCCCTCCAAGGTCCATATCCCCAGAAGCAAGACCAAGTGCATGGTGGGCTTCTCAGTTGAGGCCATCGTGGCCGCTTTAGGTGGAACGCTCGATCCACTTCTCGGCGCCATCAAGAGCGGCGCTGTGCGGGGCATCGGGGCAGTTGTCGGCTGCAACAATCCCAAGGTTGTTCATGATTTTGGCCACATCAATATGGTAAAAGAGCTGATCAAGAACAATGTGCTTGTACTTACAACGGGCTGCAATGCCCTGGCCTGCGCCAAGGCCGGCCTGCTCCTTCCCGAAGCGGCAGACATGGCCGGAGAGGGCTTGAAGGGAGTATGCAAGGCGCTGGGAATTCCGCCCGTGCTGCATATGGGCTCCTGCGTGGACATCAGCCGTATTCTGACGGCCGCAGCCGCGCTCGCCAATGCACTGGGCGTGGACATCAGCGACCTGCCGGCTGCTGGCGCAGCTCCTGAGTGGATGAGCGAAAAAGCGGTGTCCATTGGAGCTTACGTGGTGAGCTCAGGCGTGTACACGGTGCTGGGGACTGTGCCCGCGGTCTTAGGAAGCTCGGTTGTTACCGGCTTGCTCACCTCAGGCGCTAAAGATGTAGTGGGTGCATGCTTTGCCGTGGAGCCTGACCCATTCAAAGCTGCATCGCTCATGATTGATCACATCGACAGCCAGCGCAGGAAGCTGGGCCTGTGAGGCAGTAAGCATGAAAGAAGTATTCGTCCGTCTGGACCGCTGTTTGGGCTGTCGGTCCTGTGAGATAGCCTGCGCCGTGGAGCATTCGGCAGGCAAGAGCCTCATTTCGGCTGTTTCCGAGAAGCCGGGACCTGTGCGCCGGATCTATGTGGAGATGGCGGAAGGGCAGAAGATGCCTCTTGTCTGCCGTCACTGCGAGGATGCGCCTTGCGTTGCGGTCTGCCGCACCGGTGGTATGAAACAGGACCCGGTTACAGGCATTGTCGATCGCATTGAGGAGAACTGTGTGGGCTGCTGGATGTGTGCGATGGTCTGCCCCTACGGGGTCATAGGCCGGCACACCGAGGTGCGGATGGCTGTGAAGTGCGACCGCTGCAAAGATCTGGATGTTCCGGCATGCGTAACCGCCTGTCCCACGGGCACTCTTATCTTTGCCACTCAGAAGGAATTTGTGGAGATGATGCGAAAGGATGCCGTAACCCGGATCGCCCGCGAGGCAAAGGGCCTGGCAAAGGCCTGAATTTTTTTATTATTTTGAATACCCTGCAGCTCTGCTATATATAACCATGGCATGAAGCCTTGGAGGCTCAAAGTGCTACCTGGCTGATCTGCGCCCTGATAAGGCGCCTGGATACGCGTAACCGCCACGATGAAGGGGGAACCGAAAATTCCCGCAAAACGTAGCCCCGATGCCAGAGGGCTATGACGGCACAACAACCAGGAAACCGCAGGGAAGCTCCGCCCTTCAGGGCGTGGGAGGAGTTTAAAAATTGGTTCTAATTGGCCTGGTAACCCAGCCTTTTAGCCTTTTCCAGGGCATCATTCGCCTCTGGTCCGCGGTCGGCTAATTTAAGTGCATTGGCTTTGTTGACCCAGGCCTGCATGCAGTTGGGATCAATTTTGATAGCCTTATCGAAACACTTGAGGGCCTCGACAAAATCCTCGTACCCCATCACCTGAGAAATGCCCCGGTTATTCCAGGGCTCTAAATATCCTGAGTCCAGCTCAATGGCCTTATCATAGGCTTTTATCGCCTCGCTGAACATTTCCATTTCGGCCAGATACAGTCCCAGGCTATTCCAGCACCTCGCACATTTTGGATGCAGCTCTACCGTCTTTCTAAGAACAGCGACTGCTTCACTGTAATTGCCAATTTCGGCAAGCACTAAGGCTTTGTTATACGAAAATCCAGTCTCTTCAGGATCTATTTCAATGGCCTTCTCAAATAGTCTTATGGAAATATTGTAGTATTTCAATTCTGCATAAGCAAGGGCCTGGCCGTTCCAGGCGGCCGCATTTTCAGGGTCTCGTTCAATGGTCTTGTTATAGGCAGCAATGGAATCGTTGTATCTGCCGCATAGCCGCAAAGCTAAGGCATTGCTTTGCCAGGCACCGGCGTTCATCGGCTCAATTTCAGAAGCTCTTTGAAATGCGGCACACGACTCGGTATATCTGCTCATGGCCAGGAGGGCTTCACCTTTTTTGATCCAGGCAAGAGCATTTATCGGATTTAAATATGTAACTCTGTTATATGCTTCGAGAGCACCGTCGTAATTTCCCTGGTTTGTGAAAGTCAGACCCAGGTTAAACCAGGCGTCTTCATTCTCTGTGTCCAGTTCTACTGTTCTTTTCAGAGCGGCTAATGATTCGTTATTCTTGTCCAAATCAGCTAATATGAGCGCTTTGCCGTACCAGGCAATGGCCAGCGTGTCGTCGAGTTTGCTGGCCTTATCAAAGGCTAATAATGAGTCGTTATACTTTCCCTGATTTGCCAGAGCAAGCCCCTTGCCATACCAGGATAATGCCTCCTCAGGATGCAGCTTGATGGCTCTGTCGAAAGCTGCAATTGACTGATTGTATCTGCTCAGGTGAGCCAGAGAAAGTCCTTTGCCATACCATGCTTCTGCCAGATTTGGGTCTCGCTCGATTGACTCATTGTAAGCAGAAAGGGCATCAGCATATCTTTCCATGGCGCTCAGTGCCTGGCCTTTGCGTATCCAGGCAGAGGCATTTGCGCCGTCCAGTTGGATGGATTTGTTAAAGCAATCAAGGGCAACTTCCTGGGAGCCCATCTGCATGAATTCATTTCCTTTTTGCTGCCAGTAGTTCGCAGTATAATCCATTGCGCAAGCATAAATGGTGCTTGATATCAGGAGCAGCAAAAAAATGACCATCTTTACTTTAATAGAAAATTCCTCCATGATTTTATGATTATGCTGAGAAGATCGAACGAAAAAAAGACGGCTAGAGTTCTTTGCCAAGCGATGTGGTAGTTAATTTGACATGCTTTACGCCCTTTAGTGACATCATCCTCTCAGCCGCTTTTCTTACATCCTGCCCCTCGCCCCTGAGCACTACAACTTCCAGACAATTCTCGTGATCCAGGTGGACATGCAGACTGGACTGAATTATCCCACCAAAATCATGCTGGATATCGGTGAGATTATCTTCCAGGCCTCTTTGAGAATGAGCGTATACTATAGTAATCACGCCTACCCGTTCCCCCTGGACGTCGCTCATCCATTCGAAGTTGACAATGTAACTCCTTATGGCATCCCTAACACCCTCAGAGCGAGATGAATAGCCTCGCTGCAGAATTATCTCATCAAACTTATTAAGCAGATTTTCTGGCAGGGAGATGCCTACTCTCATTAAGTCTTGATCCATATGTATTCGCAATGTTCAGATTAATGCTACTTGGTAATAAGCTTTTTGGAATATAGATATCTTATCAGCAGTATTTTTCCAGAGCTACAGCTTGCGCGATCATACCAATTTCGCTATTTTGTCTCTCGTATATTCCTAAAGCACAATCCACAAGCCTTCGGGTATAGGGATGCAGGGGATGGATAAGAATCTCATTTGTCGCCCCCATCTCCACAATCCGGCCCTTGTGCATCACAGCCATGCGATCGCTCACTTTCCTGGCCAACGCAATGTCATGAGTGATAAAGAGGATTGCCAGCCCCATCTTTTCCTGCAGATTCATTAGGAGCTTCAAGATCTTAGCCTGAACACTGGGGTCCAGGGCCGAGGTTGGCTCATCGGCAATGAGCAGCTTGGGGCCGAGGGCTAGTGCTCTGGCAATGGCCACCCGCTGTACTTCACCGCCGGAGAGCTCATGCGGGTACCTTTCGAGAAAATCACCATCATTGGGCAGCTCAACCAGTCGCAGCACCTCCTTTGCCCTCTCCTGCCGCGTCTCAGGACTGCCCTTCCTCTGCACCTGCAAAGGCTCGAGAACAGCATCCAGCACGTTCATGCGATGGCTGACTGACTCCTTTGGGTTCTGGAAGATCATCTGCACCCGGCTGTAAAAGGCACTGTCCCACTTATTCACTCTCCTGCCTTCCAGGATGATATCTCCCCTGTCAGCTTCATAAAGGCCCATGATCGCTTTCGACAACGTGGTCTTTCCCGAGCCGCTCTCTCCCACCAGGGCCAGCGTCTCACCCTCGCAAAGAGTGAGATCCAAATCGCGTAAGGCTGAATAGGAATTAAAATCGAGGCTCAGATTTTTGATCTCAAGCAGCGGCACAATGCCGCCTCTGTGACAGGCAACGATCCTGCCGTCATTTTCGAGTTGTGGTGGAATTTGCCTGCTGCAAATTTCAATCCTCTGCGTGCAGCGCTCGTAAAATGGACAGCCTGGCAGGCCGTGCACCATGCGTCCGGGAATGCCTTGCAGGTCTTTGGTGGCGGTCATTGCCGGATAGGAGCGGATCAGGCCACGAGTATAGGGGTGACGGGGATTTCCGAGCAGTTCTTCGGTCCTTCCCATCTCCATGATTCTGCCGGCATAAAGCACAGCCATCCTATCCGCAAGAGCTTCTGCTAGGGAGATGTCGTGCGTTATGATTATGCAGATTCTTCCCAGAATGGCAGACTGAAATAGCCTTATGATGTCTGACTTGGTGAGTGCGTCTAATGATGCGGTTGGCTCATCGAGTATCAGCAGATCGGGATCATTGACGAGGGCCATGGCGATGAGCACCCTTTGTTTTTCTCCTCCGCTCAGTTGGTGAGGATACATGCTGGCCTTCTCGCGGCTCAGCCCCACGGAGAGCAGATGCTGCACAGCTTCGTCCTCTGCATTCCCGGCGCTTATGCTGCGGTGAACCATTATCGCTTCTGCAATCTGATCCCGTATTCGCTGCACCGGGTCAAGAGCATCCTCGACATTTTGAAAGACCATGGCCATATCGCGCCCCCGCAACTCTCTGAGTTCATCCTCTGGGGTCGCCAGGAGGTTCTTTCCTTGAAAAGAGATCTCCCCGGAGGCGGATCCTCTGGAAAGGCCCATGATGGCCAGTCCCAGCGTGGTCTTTCCCGAACCAGATTCCCCTACCAGGGCCAGGCATTCTCCTTTCTCCATATGAAGGTCTACTCCTCTCAAAATCTGCGTCTTGCCGAAGGAGACCAACAGGTCCCTGATAGAGAGCATCATTGCCACCTCGTCGCACCGTCATCTCTTTTTCTCAGCCTGGGATCCATGGCCGTCTCCATGCTAAAGGAGAGAAAGCTTATGGCAACCAGTGTGGCAGAGAGGGCCAGGCCGGTGGGAACCAGCCACCACTGCCATACATCCAGATATGTGAAAGCCAGGGCCTGATGCATCATTTTTCCCCAGCTTATCACCGCAGGATCGGACACCCCCAGAAACGCCAGTCCTGCCTCCATGAAGACCGCTCTTCTGGCATCCTGCATCATCATGGCGCAGATAATAGGAGAGAGGTCCGGTATGATGTGGGTGAAGATGATATGTCTCTTTCCTGCGCCAAAAGACCTGGCGGCATTAATGTGCATCCTCTCCCGCAAAGAGAGAACCTGAGAGCGAACAACCCTGGCTCCGCCCGGCCAGAAGATGGCGGACATGAGCAGAATTAAGAGCGTCAGACTGGGCCGAAGGTATGCAGCCACCAGTATCATGACGATGATGGTGGGAAGAGAGATCATGGCATCCACGATTCTCATGCAAAACCGCTCATAAATGCCCCCTACAAGAGCCGCCGAGGCTCCCACAAGCACGCTTATGGCGGAGGAAAGGAGTGCTACCGCACCGGCGACCAGGAGGGAAGTGCGCGCACCATAAAGAAGCCTCACCCAGATGTCCTGGCCCATGGAGTCGGTCCCCAGGAGATGGTCCATGTCGGGGGGGCTGAAAATCTTGCCGGAATAGTCATGCGGCGAATAATTGGATAACAGGGGGGCAAATATGGCCATAAGAGTGATCATGGCCAGCATAAACAGTCCAAGTTTTGCCAGTGGGTCGTGAGAGATCTCTCCCAGAGTGTCAATGTGCATATTTCACCCTCGGGTCGAGCCTAGTGTAGAGAAGATCCACGAGAATATTGGCAGAAAGGACTGTCAGAGTGACCATGAGAAGTATCCCCTGGATGAGCGGATAGTCGCGTGCGCTTATGGCGGTGTTGAGCAGGGAGCCCACCCCTGGATAGGAGAAGATGATCTCGATGAAGAGGGCGCCTGTGAGCAGATGAGGGATACGCATGCCTGTGGCCGTGGTCACAGGGAGAAGAGAGTTTCTGCCGGCATGAGCGTATTTTATGGAATCTTCCGTGCAGCCTTTGGCCCGGGCGGTTAGGATGAAAGAATCTCTCAGCAGGGTTACGATGGTGTTTCTGGTTAAGAGAAAGATGCCGCCCAGTTGTGCCAGGATCATGGAGGCCAGGGGAAGTGCCAGGTGCCTGAGGATATCGAAGATGTAAGCCAGGCCGGTGCAGCCTGCATAGGGAGATATTGCACCTGAAAGAGGCAGTAGATCCAGGCTCACGGCAAAGATGAGCAAGAGCAGGATTCCGATGAAGAAATCGGGAAAGCCGCCTAAAAACATGAGGCCTGCGACCATGCCGCGATCTAGAAATGAGCCGCGCCGGTATCCGGATTCTATTCCCAGGATGATGCCTATGGCGGTTGCTATGATCAAAGTCAGGCCGGTCAGGAGAAGAGTCCAGGGCAGAGCGCCCATTATCACCTGGAAGACCTGCTCTCTGTAGTAGTAGGAAAAGCCCAGATCGCCCTGCAGGAGCCCCATGACATAGGCCAGCAGCTGATCCCACCAGGATTTGTCCAGGGAGAACTGACGGATGATTTCGGCTTCCATTTCGGGCGTCATGGCCACCAGGGCTTCATCACCGTAAATAGCATGGAGCGGATCGCCGGGCATTAGCCTGGGTAGAATGAAGTTGAGGGAGAAGATAGCGATTAGGGCGATGAAGTAATTGAAAATGCTTGCTGGAAGGAGACTGCCCAGCGTTCTCCCAAGATCTGTCTCTCGCTCACGTTTTAGGTGGCTGCATTCCGCTTTTGTGCTATTCACTTATGTTTCACCATTTTTCCTTCTGCCAGGCGATCTCAGCCTGAGGGTGGCAGTCTATTTCAGTCGAGTAGGGCTTGATGTCCAGCAGCATGGAGCCGTCCAGTGCATCCATGCCTCTTACTGTGAGCCGGTTTCCTTTGACCTCCAGGAGTTCTACGATGTCCAGGGCCAGAGGATTTGGCCGGTTAGGGGAGCGTGTGGCAAAGACGCCATGCTCCTGGTTATTATGTGGGGGAGTTGCAGTCAGGCGATTTCTATCTGCCAGATGCAGCCAGAAGATAACAAAGAGATGCGTGCACTGATCGATGTCCTTGATTGCCGGTGCAAACTCAGGAAAGACCTCTATCTCACATAACTCTGCGGAGAGCCTCCCCTGTCTGGGGATGTCTTCCCGCCTGGCGTAGGGAGTATGGATCAATCCTATGGGACACAGGATCATGGAACTCATTTCTTCTGCCAATATCATCATCTCCATTGCATATAGTTATAATTGGATTTAATCAATCCGATATAGTAATAATATTACAACATATTGGTCTATCATTTAAGACTCTTTCGCATGAATGCCTGAAAAAATTAGTGGTATTATTATAAAATATTCGCTGCGGCCATACGCCGCAGTCGCGTTCTCGCTTTCAAACGAAGATCATCTTGTTCAAAGCTATGGGAACTCCGCTTCCCACGCCGCCGTAGGTGTAGTAGTAGCTGACCTTGTCATTTGACGCCCAGAAAGAGTCCGTGTAGTAAAGAGGCAGGGCAGGCAGGTCCTGAGCAATGAGCTCCTGGGCGGAATCGACCAGCTCCTTTCTCTTGGCCGCATTCATTTCCTCGAGCTGCTCTTCCAAGATGTCGTTAAGCTGTGTGTCCTCGTCGTAGCGAGCGCTGTTGAAGCTCTTCTGATCCAGGACAACTTTGTTTAGAATGGCCGGATCGCCGCCCAGACCTCCGTGGCCGCTTAAAGCCAGATCGAACTGCCAGCCACCGACAAGGCTGTCCAGGGTCTTTGCATCGACGCTGCGCAGATTAACCTCGATACCGGCCTGTTCAAGCTGCTTTGCAATCAGCTCTCCCTGCCGCTCCGTGGTGGCGGTAACCAGCAGCTCAATCGGCTCCTGCTTGCTGATCTTGGTATAATACGAGCTGCCTTCCTTCTTTTCATACCCCAGCTCTTCTAGAAGCTGGCCGGCTTTGGCCTGATCGTAGTTATACTGCTCCTGATTGGGATTGTACCATTGGTTATCAGAGGCATAAAGGCCAGGGCTGCCTGCCAGGCCATAGCCCCGCAGGCCCGTGTCCACCAGATCCCGGCGATCTATGGCATAGTAAAGAGCCTGCCGGAACTTGGGATCCGAGAAGGGAGCCTTCATGTGGTTGACCATGATCTTGGCCACCCAGTCGTGCGAGCCCTCCACCACAACAAAGCCCTTGTTCTCCAGACCATCCACCGTCTCGCCCGGCACAGTCGCCGCGTCCACATCGCCCTTCTCCAAGGCAGCAGCCGACATCTCCAGGCTGACCTTGACGAACTTGATCTGCTTGACTTTCGGGGCTCCCTGGTAGTAGTTTTCATTGGCCTCGTAGAGATAGGTGCCCTGCGCCTTGTCGTAATTGACCAGCTTGAAGGGGCCGGTGCCGGTCAGTGCCGCAGCATCCTTGAAATTGGCAGGATCGCTCACATCTTGGTATACATGCTCGGGCATGATGGGAAGGGTGCCTGCCACCTGGTCCAGGAAGGGCGCATAATCCCTGGTGAGTGTGATCTTGACGGTGCGATCATCTATGGCCTCTGCATCAGCTACCGTGCTTGAGTCCACCCAATTGTAGGGATGGTCTTTGATGTATTGATATGTGAAGGCCACATCTTTGGCAGTGAAAGGCTCGCCATCGTTCCAGGTCACGCCTTCACGAAGAACGAAGACATAAGCCTTCTCATCGGCCAGGTACTCCCAGCTTTCCGCAAGAGCGGGCACAAAGCCGCTGTCATCCTTCCAGACCAGGGTATCGAAGATCAGGCTCATTCTCACATAGCCGGGCCCTCGCGAATAGTGCAAATAGGGCGAGGGATAGCCCCAGTCGCCGGTGGCATCGGCGATGGTGAGAACGTCAACCGTCTCGTCCGCAGCCGGAGCGCTGCTGCAAAGGACGAGCAGCAGCAGGCCGGCGGCTGCCAGTCCGAGAAGGGGGAGGCGGCTCATGGGAGGGGCCTCCTTACTGCAAGCATATTAGTTGTTCTTGGCATCATAATCACTTCTATGTATCCTATAATAAAGAGCTTAATTTAAGAACTTTTCTCATATTAGTATGATAAAAAGATTAGAATCAAAGTTATATTAAAACTAAGTACCTCTTGATGGAGCCGCCAAAAGAGTGCTATGCCGCCTGGGGGGGTCAACCACCACCTTATACTCGTCAACCGGGCCCGTTGTCCAGTGAACAGCTTCCACCGGGACGGCCTGATGCGGGTGGACGGAAATGCAGCTCCCCTTCGGCTACGAGCCCAACAGCTATGGCGAGTGGCAGGAGCAGCCTAGCTATGCCAAGCTGTCCCTGGAGCTGAAGGGGGCAGCAGCCCGCTGGAACCACCGGGCGGATGACGAATGCTGCTCCCAGCCGGGAAAGCTCTTCCGCCTGATGAACCAGGCCCAGCGGCAGGTGCTCTTCGAGAACATCGCCCGCGCCATGGGAGACGCGCACAGGATGATCAGGGTCCGGCACATCGGCAACTGCTACAGGGCCGATCAGGCCTGCGGGGAGAGCGTGGCCGGGGCGCTGGGGATATCGATGAGCGAGGTGCTGAAATAGAGAAGCATTCGTGAGAAAAAATCAGTCCTCTGCGTCTCTCCGCGGCTTTGGTCTGGGTGTATGGGAGTATTCCAGGCACGTGGCAAACTGGCCAGACCACACAGACGCTGGGGCACAGAGGACGGATAGAGAAACGCCAAGATCTAAGAATAGACCATTTATCGCTGCAATAAAAATAGTTTTTAAGCTATATAACTTTGGTCTTCATTTATGGCTTCCGTCATCAGCACCCTGATCTTTCTGATCCGGTTTCTTTCCATGTTTTCGATGAGGAACTTCGTGTTCATGTACTCGACAGATTCGCCTTGCTTGGGCAGTCTGCCTATCAACTCGATTACGAATCCGCCTATGGAGTCATAGTGCTCTGATTCGATCCTGGTCCCGATTAGCTCGTTCAGTTCCTCGATCCTGGTACTTCCATCGACGATATATTCTCCTTCCTGGATCGTTTCGATCTCTTGGGTATGCATATCGTACTCGTCTGAGATATCGCCGACGATTTCCTCGACCAGATCTTCTATGGTGATGATTCCGGCTGTGCCCCCATATTCGTCCAAGACTATCGCCATGTGTGTCCTACGCTTCTTCATTTCTTTGAAAAGTTCGGCAGTATTCATGAACTCGAATGTGTAATAGGGCTTTTTCACGAACTTTTTTATGTCAAAGACTTCTTCAAAATCTCGGTAGACCAGCTCTTTGACATTGAGTATACCTACGATGTTATCGATCCTTTTGCTATAGATGGGATAACGGGAGTACTGCTCGGTTTTTATTATTTTGATGATCTCGTCGTAGGTGGCGTTTATGTTGATAGCTACTATGTCCATCCTCTGTATCATAACGTCTTTGATCAGCTGGTCCCCGAAGTCGAAAACATTGCAGATCATTGTCTTTTCATGATCTTCGATGATGCCTTCTTCCTCGCCCAGATTCACCATCGACTTAAGTTCCTCCTCAGTGATAGTGGGCAAGTTAGCATTGCTTTTGCAGCCCAGTAGCCGCATGAAAAGACTGGCAATCTGAGTGAAGACAAACACGATCGGGCTTAGAAAGTATGCTAAAATGGAAATGGGCCTTGCCACCATTAGCGAGATTTTTTCAGATTTCTGTGCAGCTAATGCTTTTGGAGTGATCTCTCCGAATATGAGCACCAGAACGGTCATTATTCCAGTAGCTATACCTATGCCGGTATCGCCGAAGTAATTAATTGCCAGGACAGTAGCGATGGATGACGCTCCGATGTTCACGAGGTTATTGCCTACAAGGATTGTGCCCAGCAGTTTGCTGGGGTTTTCCCTCAGCCGGTTTATTACGCCGGCACCCTTCATCTTCTCCTCCAGCATATGAATAAGTCGAATTTTGCTGAGCGACATCAATGCGGTCTCAGATGCAGAGAAGAAAGCCGATAAGCAGAGCAGAAAGCCGAGTAATGTTAAAAGTGCAGTTGTGCTTAGATCCAAAACCAATTCCTCATTGCTGGTCCGAAAACATCGGAAACCCAGTATGTTTAGCCATAAAGCAGGTTGTTTTATAGTCATTTACCACATAAACCTTTCCCTGTACGAATGGCCCTGGCTGCATCCGCCACCGTCCTGGTGGGATTTGCGGCAGCATCAGGCCTATCATCGAAGCACACCAAAAACTACATAAAATCTGCATATTGCAATTGTACATAGTGTTTTAAATATTTAAAACATATGAATAAAATTAAATCTATAAAATAAGGCAGGAGCAAAACGATTTTCAGGGCTCTGCAGCCAGGCATTAAAATTGAAAAGAAATAGGGAGCACCTCAGCACTCACTCCCCCTTTTCCTTCTCCCACCACATCTTCACCCTCACCGACGAGCCCGGCATCACCAGCGTCCCGTCCTGCTCCCTCAGCACTCCCTGCAAGTACTCCCGCAGCACCGCCTTCTGCTCCTCGCTCTCCGCCTGGGCCTGGGGGGCAAGAGCTGACACAGCCTCATCCAGTGAGGCATAGGGCTGGTTGTGCTCCAGCCGGAAGGCACTGACGCTCGGGTAGATGCCCATCTGGTAGAGCACATTGTAGAGCACATCGCTCTTGGGGCCCGGTTGGTACGCCCGGTTGTGCAGCTTTTGCCACAGGTCCTGCCACTGCCTGTCCCAGGAGGTCGGCCCGGCAAAGTGATAGAGGTACACATATCTGGACGAGGCCTGCATCATCTTCTCAATGGCCGCCCGGATGTCCGCCATTCCCAGGGAGAAGGAGGCGATGACCACATCGTAAGGCGGCTGCAGATCCCTTGCCACATCCACGTCCTCCCAGCGCGTCTGCACAATGTCGATGTTCTCTCTGCCAAACTCGGCCATCTTCTCTTTAAGAACGCTGCACATGCCCTGCGCAGGCTCTACTGCCGTGACATGGGCCACCCTTCCGGCAAATGGTATGGCCAGGGTGCCAGGCCCGGCCCCGATGTCCAGGACGCGGGAATCAGCGGTTATGTCCGTTCCCTGGATGACCATCTCCGTTCTGTGATAATTCGCCACACACATATTCCAGAAGCGAAGAGCGCTCTCCCGGCCCTCCCAGATGCGGGCGCAGTCCCGGCCGGGGCTCGATTTGCGGTTGCCTTCAGTCCGGCTCTTCCAGACCTCATTCCAGTCGATTTCTTTCAGGGGATCCATCATGAAAACTGCCTCTTTTGGCCTCATTTTTTGGGCTCACTCAGCATGGATGCATATTGATCGCCCTTGCCGGTGGAGACTGGCCTGACAAACTGCATTCCATTCGGACCGCCCATGGAACAGAGGGGCATGGCCCTCTCATAGTCCATCCCTTCCGCTTCTGAGAAGAACCGATCGTCTGCCTCCAGGTGCACCACCTTGCCGATGATGAGCACGAACTTCTCCCTGGCAATCTCTTCCTCAAGAGCGCACTCCGCCCAGGCCAGGCAGCCCTCGATGCCGGGTGCTTTGACCTTCCTGGAAGGCCGGGGCTGAAGACCCGCCTTCTCCAGCTCATCCACCTCGGGGGGAAAGCTTTTGGCGCAGACCATGACCGCCTCTTCCATGCCTGCGGGGGGCACATTGATCACGAACTCTCCAGTCTGGCGGATGTTCTCCAGGGTATCTCTCTGCAGCCAGGAAGCGATCAGCACCTCATCCAGGGGCCTGAGAATAGGAGTCACGCAGGACCAGGGAGCGGCATTGCAAACGCCGCCGCGGGAGATCGTGGATATGAGCACCACGGGAAGTGGCATGATCTGACCCCTTTGGTTTGGCTTCAAGATCATTCTTCTTCACCAATTTACGCCGCTAAAAGCCTGTCCACGATCTCTTTCATCTCTTTGACCTCCGGCACCCGGCTGCCTTTCAAGCAGGCCTTGAAGACCTCCTTATCAAAGGGCAGAGTGCCTATGATCTTTCCCTTGTCCACCAGCTCCGCGAGCTCGGCGGCATCCTCGTTCATCCTGTTGAGCACGAAGAAGACCGGCTTATTGATCTTGGCACCCATCTCCGAGATCTTTTGAGAGAGCTGCACCGACTCAAAGCTGGGGTCTATCACCACCACGATCTTATCGCAGCCTGCCTCCACGCCCCTGCCGAAGTGCTCTATTCCGGCGTCCGTGTCCACAATCACCTGCATGCCATCAGCCTTCAGCTTCTCGATGAACTCACGGGCCAGCGCTCCCATGGGACAGGCGCAGCCCTCGCCGTAGTTATGGATCTTGCCTATGGCCACCAGCTTGATGCCGTCCTCGCCCACAATCAGCTCCGCCGGGATATCCGCCAGGGAGAAAGCCTCCAGGATGGAGAGCTTCTCCTTGCCCTCCGATCTCATGAATTTCCTCATCCTCTCCCCGAGACCCTTCTTGCCGCCAAAGCTGTCCATAAAGTCCCTGGGCTGGGGCAGGCCGAGGTGCTTGTAAAGTCCGAAGTTGGATTCATCTGTATCCACTATCAGCACCTTCTCACCTCTGGCCGCCATCTCTCGGGCCATAAGAGCCGATACAGTGCTCTTTCCGCTTCCGCCTTTGCCGCAAATTACCAGTTTCATCTTTATTTCCTCCTTTCAGCTCACAAATATCTGCTTATTCAGTGCCAGGGGAACGCCATTGGCAATTCCCTGTTTGGTGAAATACATCTCCACCGTGCCGTCATGCGCCCAGTAGGAATCGGCATAATAGAGGGGCAGGACAGGCAGATCCAGGGCATGGAGCACCTGAATCTCATCGACCAGGTCCCTGCGTTTTGCTCCATCCATCTCGGCGACCTGTTCATCCAGCAGTTCATTGAGCCGTGAGTTTGCAGTATAGCGGGCGCTATTGAATGTATAACCCTCGCCGATGATCCGGTTTAAGATCTCAGGGTCTGCGCCCATGCCGCCGTGGCTGTTCAAAGCCAGATCGAACTTCCATTCTCCCACCAGGCTGTCCAGGGTCTTGGCATCCACATTGCGAAGGCTCACCTTAAAGCCGGCCTGCTCAAGCTGTTGGCGTATCAGCTCTCCTGCCCGCTCGTTGATTGAGGTGACAAGCATCTCCAGCTCGACCGCAGTTCCATCT
>CAZDLZ010000050.1:0-4319 GCA_964506745.1 uncultured Methanotrichaceae archaeon
CAACTGGAAAAACATAGTAACCTGAGGTTAGCAACTGGATGTAGCGAAGAGCCTTTTCTTTTCTGACTTTTAATTTTCTGGTGTTTATTCCGATAAAATTAAGCTTGCAGCTTATCGATATATGGATGACTTCGGTATCCCCTACAAAGGATTTTATACGTTCATGCTATCAATATGATATCAAGGTGAATGAAATGGCCCAGATCATCGTGCGAAATCTCGACGACGCTGTTGTTGATCGGCTAAAAACCCGTGCTCGGGATAACGATCGTTCCCTGGAGGCGGAGGTTCGGCATATCCTGGAGCAATCGGCTAAAGTAGACACGGCCCAGGCTCGCCGGATTGCCCTGAATATTAGAGAGAGATTGAAGGGCAGGACGTTTCCTGATTCAATAGAGCTTATCTGCAGATGAAGGATTCGAATCCGGAAAACTATATATCCTAGATCTGCTTAGCGCATGGCCCGTGCATAACCCAGAGATTAATACTGAGACCATAATCACCATAGTGGGCTTTTTGGGAGCAATTTTGCTCCTGCTGGACGTAGTGGTAATCAGGTGATATTGAAAATCATTACGAGGAGGAAGATGTTCAGGAAGGAGGTTTAGGACCTGAACTCTCCGCCTCTAGCCGGGACTCCTATCAAAATGAATTTTTATGATTAATATTGCATCTCTTGGGATTTAACACTTTTGGTATATTAATCAAGTTCCTGCATGATATACGAAATTTTTTAGGGCAGGGTGATGAAAAAGGCGCGGGCGAAGATTAGAAGTAGCCGCGGTTATAATGGTCTTATCAGGATGTATCCATCTGAGAAATTTTTTAGTCGGGAGTTGAAATGCTAACCGGTGACGTCGCAGAATATGAAAAGGCTCTGGTCGTATACGAGAAGATGCTTACCTTTGAGATGGACCATGTGCAGCGCAGCAATATAGAAAGAAAGATGGGCGAGTGTTGCCTGGAAATTATCAAGCAAAAAAATGATTTGTCGATCTGCGAGCGCGCCATTGCCGCCTATGAAAAAGCTCTGCTCGTTTATACAAAGGAGCGCCATCCCATTCCTCGCGCCAAAGTCATGAGAGGCCTGGGCTTTGCCTATGCCGCTTATGCAGACCATGCCAATCGAGCCAAAAACCTCAAGCAGGCTATCCTTTGCTGGGAGGAATCCCTGCCATTCTTTTCGATAACCTCTCTTCCTGAGGAGTATGCCTCCATTCAAAATGAACTGGGCACAGCCTACCGAAAGCTGGCGGAGCTGGAGAGCCGAAAGAAAAACGGCAAAAAGGCAGTAGAGACCTGTAAAGAAGCGCTTCGCGTCTACAACTCCAAAGACTGCCCCCAGCAATTTGCAGCGGTCATGGCCAACCTGGGCAGCTGCCACCTAACTCTGGCCCAGGCTGCAAATGCTGCCGATCATGCAAAGAGCTGCAAAGAAGCCATCATAGCTTACCAGGAAGCCATCCAGGTTTATTCTCCAGTCCATAGTCCCATGCAATATGCTGCCATGAAAAACAATCTGGCTATCGCTTATCTCTCCCTCTCTGAGACAGAGGATAAGGCAGTAAACTGCCGGATGGCCCTTGCAGCCTGCCGGGAGGCGTTGCTATACAGAACGCGAGAGGATGACCCTCAGGCCTATGCCGCCTCGCAGAACAATCTGGGTAACGCTTACCTCGCCCTGGCCGAAGAGAATGAAGAAGCAGAAGAGAGGGACGAGCAGGATCAGGCATGCCTGGAAAACTGCCGACTAGCCCTGGAAACCTACGGCAATGCTCTGCAGATCTATTCTCTGGAAGAGTTCCCCCGGCTTTATGCCACGGCTCAAAATAATTTGGCCAATGTCTATCTTACCCAGGGGCAGAGAGTCGACAAAGCCGGCAATTGCATGAAGGCCATCCTGGCAGCTCAGAAGTCTCTAAGCGTCTTCTCCAGGGAAGACTCTCCCGAAGATTATGCCGAAGCCAAAGGTAGCCTCTGGCTGGCCTATCTTACTCTAACCGATATCGAGTATCCCGCTGAGAACTGCGCTCTGGCTCTGGAGGTCTGTGAGGAGAGACTTCAGTCTTACAGGGCCTGGGCCGCCCAGCCGCTGCAAATTGCTTCCTGCTGCAAGGATCTGGCCATGACGGCCATAATGTTGGCCGATATGGAAATCTCGGCACAAGCCAAAGCCGAAGACTGCAAGAAGGCCATTTCTGCAGCTCATGAGGCTTTGCAGATCTATAATGTCACCAGATACGCAGAGGAGAATGCAGAGGCGCAGATCTTGCTCTGGGCAGCTTATTCGGCTCTGGCCGAGGTGGAAGAGCGCCGGGAGAACTGCCTGCTGGCAATACAGGCCTGTCGGGATGCCATCAGAATCTACGAAAAGACAAGCTCGGCAGAGCATGCCGATGCTCAGAAGAGCCTGGGCTACAGCTACATCACTCTAGCCGAAATGGAGGATAAGGCGGAAAACTGCCAGAAAGCCATCGATGCTTGCGAGCGCGCCTTAAGGTATTACACAGTGGAGAGGGCTCCATTGGAGCACGCTGATATTCTCAGGGATCTGGCCTTTGCTTATGTCACTCTTTCGGCGGTTAAGGATAGAGAGGAGTGCAGCAAAAATGCGCTCAAGGCTTACAAGAAGGCATTCAAGATCTATCAAGCCAGGTCGGAAGAGCTGGAGAGAGAAAGCGACCCGGAAGCTCGCGATATGCGGGCGCAGGCGGAAAAATGCCACCGCTCCATGCAGTCGTGCAAGGCCATCTTCAAGGCAGGGCGAAAGGCGGGAGCGGCAGCGATGCCACAGGAGAAGCCGGGAGCGAGGTAGAGTACATGACCCGCTTGACGCAGGAGCAGAAGATGGAGTACTTCCGGCGATCCTACACGGCAGCAGACGGGCTGTGGTTTATGAAGGTCGAGGAGAGTCTGGGCTTCGAGGAAGCCTTGCGGCTGGATGAGGCTGTCTGGAAGGTTTTGCCCAAGATTCAGGCCCGTGCCCTCAAGGGCATGATGCATCTGAAACGCGGCTTGCCGGGGCTGGAGCAGGCGCTATGTGCCCGCCTGGACCTGGAGGGCTTCCTGTATGAGATCGAGCCGCGGGAGGATGGCTTTGCCGTGATCGTCAAGAGGTGCCCCTGGCATGATTTCATGGAAAGATCGGGGCGCGGGGCACTTTCGGAAAGGGTGAGCGAACTGATTTGCAGGGTGGAAAACTCGGTATGGGCGAGTGAGTTTTCTGGGGAAAACGGGAAGCCAGGTGAGGGCGAAGCCGTTGAGGGCATGTGCCCGGAGATCGCATTCGAGAGAGAGGAGAGGATCTGTCGGGGAGAGGGAAGATGCGTGCTGAGATTTTGCAAACAGGAACCTGGTTAGATTTGCCTGGCGGAGTGATCTTGATCTATGCGGGATTGATTGAGTAATCGTCGGTGGCGAATCCGGCCCTGGGGCCCGGCCCATGAATCCATTGTGGGGGGCAAGCATAAGGGATCAGTGCAACAGAGCATGTGTCCCATTCTTCTTCAAGCAGTGGGGTGGAGCTAAAAACGTATGAAATGATGCCATTTGAGGTAACTGTGATATACCCCCCTACCAATCCTCTTATTCATGCGCGCTGCAATCGTCGTCTCCGACCTCCTGGATTGGACTGCTCAGGCTCTTCTTGCCTCCTTTTCTGCAAAAGACATAGATGCATTTTTCCTGAACTTCTCAGACCTTTCGGCCGGCATCAACGACGGCCAATCCTTTAGCTGTGCCGGAGTCGACTTGCTGAATCTGGATGCAGTAGTGGTGCGGGACCTGGGGAGGCGGGGTCCAGGCGATGTCGCCTTCCGCTTCGAGGTCTTGCAGGCCTTGCAGGAGAGAGGAATTGCCATCATCAATCCGCCCGACGCAATTGCCCGGGCGGCAAATAAGTATGCAACCTCCCGTTCTTTGCAAGATGCAGGAGTTGCCACTCCCAGGACTGTTGTCACTAACAGCCTGGATGAAGCGGAAAAAGCCTTGCAGGATTTTAAAAAAGCAGTCACCAAACCCCTTTTCGGCTACAAGGGCCGGGACATAATTCTTCTGGAAGAAGGCATCGAGGCTGACGCGGCCCTGCTTAAGGATATCGTGGCCAGCCAGGGGCTGGTCTACTTGCAGGAGTTCATCGCACTTGAGACACCGCGCGACATCCGCGCCTTCGTGGTGGACGGAAAAGTTCTGGGCGCCATCTATCGCCTCGCTCCTCCCGGTCAGTGGATAAGTAACCTGGCCCGTGGAGGCCGGGCAGTCCTCTGCCCACTTAACAAGGAGCTGGTCGAAATGGTACCAAAGGCGGCAGATGCCGTGGG
>CAZDLZ010000050.1:4484-12157 GCA_964506745.1 uncultured Methanotrichaceae archaeon
AAGGCATCTTCGAGGCTCTGGGCGTGGATGTGACCCAGGCTATAGCAAGCCACGTGCATCAAAATTGTTATCTACGTGGTCGTTAAATTAAGGCTCATGTTTACGATACTCACCGGTGCACAGTTTGGCGATGAAGGAAAAGGCAAAGTTATTGATCTGCTTGCCGAAAATTACGATGTTGTAGTTCGCTTCCAGGGCGGCGACAACGCCGGTCACACCGTGGTTGTCGGCGGAAAGAAGTACAAGCTGCATCTGGTGCCCAGCGGCGCCATCTTTGGCAGAAGGCTGCTCATCGGTCCGGGCGTGGTGCTCAACCCTCGCGTCCTGTGGAACGAGATCCAGGAACTGGAATCGGAGGGCATCAAGGTCGACATTGGAGTTGATGCCAAGACGACCATCATCATGCCCTATCACATCGAGCTTGATGGCCTGCGTGAGAAGGCCAGAACGGAGAAGATCGGTACTACCAACCGTGGCATTGGATTTGCCTACGCAGACAAGATCGCTCGCGAGGAGGTGCAGATGGGAGACCTCACCGACCCGGCTCTGCTGGAGGCCAAGCTCAAGGAGATCGGTCCGGCCAAGGAGAAGGCCATCGCCGACATGGGTGGAGACCCCACGGTGGTCAGGTATGCGCCGTACATCGACGAGTATCTGGAGATCGGAAAACGCCTGAAGGACAGGGTGACGGATGTCTCGCGTGAGATCAACACCGCTCTCATCGAGGACAAGAGCGTTCTGGCCGAAGGGGCTCAGGGAGCATTCCTGGATGTCATCCACGGCACACAGAAATTTGTAACCTCCAGCTTCACTACTGCGGGAAGCGCCTGCGCCAATCTGGGCGTCGGCCCGGTGATGGTAGACAACGTGGTAGGCGTGATCAAGGCCTACATCACCCGCGTCGGAGAAGGTCCCATGCCTACGGAGCTGAAAGACGCTCTGGGCGTGATGATGCGAGAAAAAGGCGGGGAGTATGGCACGACAACAGGCCGGGCCAGACGCTGCGGCTGGTTTGATGCCGTCCTGGGCCTGAAGTCCGTGCATCTGAACGGCTACACGGAACTGGCTCTAACCAAGCTGGATGTGCTGACTGGCATAAATCCCATAAAAATCTGTATCGGCTATACACTAGATGGCGAGACCATAGGTTATCCTCCGGAGAGCACAGAGGAGCTGGCCAAATGCGTTCCAATTTATGAGGAGATGGACGGCTGGACCGAAGATATTACCAAGGCCAAAGAGTATGACGATCTGCCGGACAACGCCCGGGCTTATGTCGAGCGGCTGGAGGATCTGCTCTATATTGAGCAGCTGGATAACTGCATCTCTGCCGTCTCAGTTGGGCCGGGAAGGGAGCAGACCATCTTCCGGGATGAGCCGGGAGAGTAGATCATATTTTTCCCAATTTTTTAATGATGAAGGAAAATGACAAACGTCTTGATTTACGGTGCAGGAGCCATTGGCTCGTTCATGGGATATCTTCTCTCGGACACTCGTGATCTAAATGGAAATAGAATCGAAAATGTGGCTCTCCTGGGAAGAAAGAGCCATATAGATCGAATAAGAGCTGTCGGTCTGCAAATATGTCTTCCTGAAGAGAGAAAGCATCTTCTGTTCAAACACTGCTTCACAAGTCTTGACGATCTGAACGCAACCGATTTTTGTCCGGAGATCATCCTAGTATGCGTTAAGACCTACTCTTTGCCCGGTGTATGCCATGAATTGAGAAGATCAGGCCTGCTGCAAGAGAAGCTGAAGAATGCCACATTCATATTGTTGATGAACGGCATGGGAAATCGGGAGGTCTTTGATGAGCTTGGTCTGCCCGATTTTCGAGTATTGCAGGGCATCACCTCTCTGGGAGTAAAGTTCTCAAAGGACGGTATGGTTTCGCTCAAAGGCAAAGGAAAGACAATTTTCGAGGAAAGAATCAAGGATGATAAGAAAAAATATATGATTGCGAGGTTCTTGGAGAAGGGTTTTGAGATGGAATTTGCCCCGGATTTTGAGGATCATCAATACAGCAAGCTCTTCGTAAACTCCGTGATAAACCCCATAACTGCTTTAACCCGCCGGGAGAACGGAATAGTCCTCTCCCCCGCCCTCAAGAATACAGTACAGGGCCTGGTCAGGGAAGCAGTGAGCGTTGCTGCAAATGAAGGCATAAAGAGGGATGAAAAGAGCGTTGGGAAGATGGTTTATTCCGTGGCCGAGAAGACATCCGGCAACACCTCCAGCATGCTCCAGGATGTCTTGAAGGGCAGGATGACTGAGATTGATTCCATAAACGGCTACATCATTCGCCGGGCAAAAAGGCAAAGAATAGAGGTTCCCTTAAACGAGGCATTATACGAACTGGTAAAATCAGCAACTGCTGTGAGCCCGAATGGACAGGCAAATGATAAATTTTAATCTAATGGATTAATTGTGAATGCTTTCGGCCTGCTTCATGGCCAGATCAGAGCAAAGCTGGTGGGAGATTCAATTTTTGAGCCCACAAAGCCGCAAGAAGAAGCCATTCCTGCCATCCTCTCAGGAGAAAATGTGCTGCTCATCGCGCCCACAGGCACGGGAAAGACGGAGGCGGCCAGCCTGCCCATTTTTCACAAGATTCTTTCCAGCGAACGCAAGGGCACACAGGCCGTCTACATCACGCCACTTAGAGCTCTGAACCGTGATATGCTGCGCCGCTTTCAAGAATGGGGAGAGAAGCTGAACATCACTGTCGCTGTTCGGCATGGCGATACCAGCCAGGCAGATCGGAGGAAACAGGCCTTAAAGCCGCCGGATCTGCTGATCACCACTCCTGAGACGCTGCAGGTGATGCTGACAGGAAAGCTGCTGCGCCAAAATCTTTCCACCGTCAAGACCGTTGTGGTTGATGAGGTGCACGAGATGGCCACCTCCAAGCGCGGCTCACAGCTGGCCGTGCTCCTGGAAAGGCTGGCAGAGCTTGCCGGCGACTTTCAAAGGATCGGCCTTTCTGCTACAGTGGGCTCGCCAGAGGCTGTGGCCAGGCTGCTCGTGGGGACAGCTAGAAGCTTCAGAATTGTCCAGACAGATGTGGAGAGGGCCAGCGACTTTCAGGTAGTAAGTCCGGCTCCTGGCAGAGGAGACCATGCAATGGCGAGTACCCTGGAGTGCGACCCCCGTCTGGCGGCACAGATTCGTTTCATCCGGGAGACGGTGCATAGCAAGAAGTGCCTCATCTTCGTCAATACCCGGCAGGCTGCAGAAGTCTTGGGATCCCGGTTTCGCCAGCTTAACGAGCCGATCGGAGTGCACCACGGCAGCCTTTCTGTGGAGACACGAGTGGAAGCTGAAGAGGCCTTCAAGGCTGGCGATTTGCGCGGCCTGATCTGCACCTCTTCCATGGAGCTGGGAATTGATATCGGTGACGTAGACCACGTCATTCAGTACAGCTCGCCGCGTGAAGTATCACGCCTGCTACAGCGGGTAGGCAGAGCCGGTCACAAGATCGGCCTCATCTCCTCCGGGACCATCATCGCCACCTGCGCCGATGACGTGGCCGAGGGCTGTGCCATCGCCCGCGGTGCGGCAGCCGGTGAGCTGGAAGCCATCCAGATTCATGAAAAGCCCATGGATGTACTGGCCAACCAGATTGTGGGTCTGGAGATGGACTATGGGGAAATCAGCCGGGAAAAGGCGCATCGAATCATCACCAGAGCCTATCCCTTCAGGAACCTCTCGATGGAGGAGATGAACGGTGTCATCACTCAAATGGAGGAGCACAGGCTGGTGTGGCCGGACGGCGACGTTCTGCAGCGAACTCGCAAAGCGCGGGAGTACTACATAGAGAACCTCTCCATGATTCCGGATGAGAAGAGATACAACGTCTACGACATCGTGGGCCGACGCTCTGTGGGAACTCTGGACGAGGCCTTTGTCATAGGTTTTGCCCAGCCTGGAGCCTCGTTTGTCACCAAGGGAGAGATCTGGGAGATCACCGAGATTGGAGATAATGAGATCAAGGTGGTGCCCATCCACCGAAGCGGTGAGATTCCCAGCTGGACCGGAGAAGAGATTCCCGTTCCCTTTGCTGTGGCCCAGGAGGTGGGACGCATGCGACGGGAGATTATGCAGGTCCTGGAAAGCGAAGGAAGCAAAGGGGGAGATGGCGCTGGAAACGCAGGCGATACGGCCGTGGCCATGCTGCAGAAAAAGTACCCGCTAGAGGAGGTTGCCGCAAAAGAATTGGTCGATCTCATAAAAAAGCAGATGGAGAAGAATCTGCCTGTTCCCGACGATTCTCACATCGTGGTGGAGAGTGGAGGGGAGGGGGCCGTCATCAACGCCTGTTTCGGCCACAAGACCAATGACACATTGGGCCGGGTCATCACATCTATCCTCTCCGCCCGGTTCGGCAGCAACGTGGCGCTGCAGATCGATCCCTATCGAATCGAGCTGACAATGCCCCGGCCACTATTGGCCGAAGAGATCAAGAAGCTGTTATTGGAGCTGGACCCGACTTACGTGGAGCCCATCCTGGAGATGACGCTCAAGAACACCACGCTACTACGCTGGAAGATGGTGCACGTAGCCCGGAAATTCGGGGCATTCTCCCGGGATATGGACTATCAGAGGGTGAGCATGGCCAAGCTCCTGGCCGTCTTCGAGGGCACCCCTATGCACCGGGAGGCGCTGCGGGAGATTTATCATGACCGGCTGGATATCGAACGGGCCCGATGGGTCCTGGAAAGAATTCGAGACGGCTCGATTGAGATTATTACCAGCCTGCCCAGTCCCATCGGAACCTCGGGGAGAGGTGGGGGCCGGGATGTTACATCACCTGAGCACGCCGATGCCGCGGTAATTGATCTGCTCAAGAACCGCATCATGAACGATCGTGTCCTCCTGTTTTGCGTTAACTGCAAGAAGTGGAAGAGCATGCGCCAGGTAGAACGAGTGTCCGAGCAGCCTGAATGTCCTTTATGCGGCTCACGCATGATCGCAGCCTTGAAGCCCTGGGAAGAAGAAGAGATCAAGATCGTCAAGAAGCCGGAGAAGAAGAAGACCGCCGAGGACAGGCGCAGGACAAAGCGGGTTTTTCGTAATGCCAACCTGGTCCTGAGCTACGGCAAGACCGCGGCGATAGCCCTGGCCAGCCGGGGGATCGGCCCGGAGACGGCGGCGCGGGTGGTGGGGAAAAGGCAGAGTGATGAGCTGGAGTTTTACAGGGATATTCTGAAGGCAGAGAGGGAGTATGCCAGGACGAAGAGGTTTTGGGGATGATAGCTGCCAGGGCTCCCGAGCCTGCCCGCACTCGCGCGTTCGCCTGAGTGCCCCAGCGCCCGTGAGCGAGTGATAGATTCCAAACTCCCGGATACCGATCGAAACGAATGGGCAGCCGGGCCGGGAGGGCGGGCGCTCTAAATCATATAGGATAGCTTATATCCTTGCCATAATTGCCATAGAAAAGACTGCTCCAAATATAAAGATGGTCAGAGCCAGTGTGAATAGAATATCCCCTGTCGGACTCATGTAGCCCGGGCAGGCATTCCTGCATTTCACTTCTCCGAAGAAGGGCTTGGAGAGACTGCTATACCTATGGATTATCTTATCGATTATAACGACGTTTTGGCTGGTCTTCGAATCAAAATTCACATCCTGTTTTAGCTCCCTTCCTCTAATTATCATTTCCAACTCCTGAAGATTTGACCGTCGCCCTGTTACCGCTCTGATCAAATCGCAAATCTAATTCAATCACCTGCAAATTTCATAGCTTCTAAATTGCAGATATATATAATTTGTTCAATGCAATCAAGTCAATATTCTACAACCCAATCCAGGCAAATGCCAGATTGGGTCTTACAGACTCGGGGTTTTAATTGATGTACAAAAATACACACCAGTGTCGTGCTCTCGACTAAAAATGGAAATTATAAGCCGCGACATACCGTGACGGTTTTAGCCTATCATATATTAATCTAGCTGTCGAGCATTTCATATTCCAACCCAGGACAATTTGGCATGATATTCATTCATTTTAAGGCAGGAGAAACTAAATTGACAAAAGACAAATTGCATAAAGAAGAATCCATCGAAAAATCATTCCGGGTCGATCTCGTTTTATCCTGGCCCCAGGAGCAGATAGTTGATCTCTATAAAGCTGCAGGCTGGTGGAAGCAGGAAATGGATCCAGGTAGAATCAACGATTTGATCCGGGGAAGCTTTTTATTCGCCGTGGCGATTGATATTTCTACCGGCAAGGCCGTGGGAATGGGCCGTGTGATTTCCGATGGGATTGCAGATGCATATATTCAGGATATGGTGGTTCAGATCGACAAGAGGTGCTGGGGCGTGGGTAAAATGATTCTCACCAGGCTCTTAGAGGAGTGCTGTCTGCGCAAGATCTCCTGGATTGGCCTGATAGCCGAGCCTGGCAAAGAGAATTTTTATAGATCACTGGGATTTGCACCCATGCCCGGACATGTGCCCATGCTCTTTCATGAGGTGGCAAAATAATGCTCAGCGCTGCAGACTTCAAGCCAGTAACACTCTCGGACCGGGATCTCTTTCACCGGCATTACCGGCAATTTCCCCAGGATCATAGTGATAATACCTTCACCAACATGGTATGCTGGAACGATTATGCTCATTACAGATATGCCTACCAGGATGACTGCATAGTACTTTGTAGCACCATTGCAGGAATGACCCGTTACCGTCCGCCCATAGGTCCTCGAAATCCCGAGCTTCTCGCAGACGTGCTGAGACTTGCCGCCAGGAGCAAGGAAGAGCATCCATTCGTAATCCTGGACTCGGGGACAAAACAGTGGATGTCCGGGCTTTATCCCGATCTGCCATTTCATGCACAGAGGAAATACTTTGAATATGTCTATCTGGCCTCGGATCTGGCAAAATTGCCGGGCAAGAAATATCTGACCCTGCGGCATCAACTTAACAAATTTCAAAAGACCTGCAAGCCTCTGGTCGAGATGATCAGCAAAGAGAATCTGGGCGAGATCAAGATTTTTCTCGATTTGTGGTGTGACTGGAAGGACTGCGATTCCGATCCGGTGCTCGCCAGCGAAAAGGAGGCCGTATCCTTTGCCCTATCTCACTATGAAGAACTGCAGCTCTCCGGCATTGCCATCCGGTCAGAAGGCAAGGTAGGGGCCATGTCTCTTTTTGAAGGGCTAAACAGAGATACAGCACTGGTGCATTTCGAGAAGGGCCTTTCCGATTGCAAAGGAATCTACCGGGCCGTCAATGCCGAGACTGCCAGGATCCTGGCAAAAGATTATATCTACATAAACCGGGAGAGCGACATGGGCATAGAGGGCATCAGGGAGGCGAAGACAAGATATCATCCCCATCATATGGTAGAGGTTTATATGCTAAAGAGGGATGAACTGGAAAGGTTATTGTGAAGATCATGATCTTGTCTTAGTCTAGAAGCTCGAATACCGCCCTGGCCGGAATATTTAGGATTCTTGTGGTTATCTCTACGAAAAGATTTTCCTGCTGCATTCGATCCATGCCGAATTTGTCATCCAGGGCCAGCCTTTCCATCTCCTGAGCTATAAGCCTTGTCTGGATCTTGGCAACTTTGTGGCGAATTCCAATCTCCGCAATGATATTCATGAAATAGCCGATACTGCGTGGCCTTTCCGATGATAGGTTCATGACCAGGCCACACTCTATGCAGT
>CAZDLZ010000050.1:12167-19942 GCA_964506745.1 uncultured Methanotrichaceae archaeon
ATGCAGTAAGGATGTGGCTTTAGTCCTCGTTCTCTTCCTTCAAAGTAGTAGGTCAGCCAGATTTTTTCTCTGCTGCCTGATATCTTGTGCTCGCAGCCGGACATCTATTTGCTCCTCCTTTCTTAATTCGGATTACTGATTCGAAGCATTAAAACTTTTTGGCAGATGGAAAAGAGCAGTTGATTCTTCCCTGTTAAACGTTATCTTTCTTCCAAATAGCCTTTTTTCGTAAAATTCATTTTTGGTCACCTTGCCATTCTTTAAAAGGATGCCACCGGTGCATTAGCAAAAAAAAAAAAGTTGAATTAATGAGTTATTTTTATATAAAACAATGTAGCGAAACTAAAGATGATATGAAAGTAAATCCTGCGCGAATGAGAATAACAATCAAGCACTAAAAAAAGGAAGGGTGATATCCCACTTACAGATCAATGCGTGGGATATTCTCTACAGACTCTGGGTTGGCCAGAGCAGACAGGTCTCCGGTCTCTTTGCCCAAGGCCTTGGCCTTGACGACACGGCGCATGATCTTGCCGGACCGGGTCTTGGGGACATCCTTGACGAAGTAGACCTTGTCGGGGTAGGCGACCGGGCCCAGTACCTTCCTAACGTGGACGGAGATCTCCTTTGCGAGCTCTGGAGACTCGGCGACGCCATCCTTGAGAATGACGAAGGCCACGATCTTCTCGCCCTTGACTTCATCGGGCTGACCGATAACGGCTGCCTCGGCGACCTTGGGGTGAGAAACGGCGGCGGACTCGACCTCTGCGTTGGAGATTCTGTGTCCTGCTACCTTCAGCACATCATCGATTCTGCCCTGGATCCACCAGTAGCCATCCTTGTCGCGGGTGGCCTTGTCTCCAGCCAGGTATGTACCGGGCTTGGTCTGCCAGTACATCTCCCAGTATTCCTTCTGGTACCTGACGGTATCCCTGAAGAATGCCCTGAGCATGCTCGGCCAGGGGGTCTTCGAAACGATGTTGCCGCCGTAGCCCAATGGGACCGAGTTGGCATCCTCGTCGAAGATATCGATGTTGAATCCGGGCAATGGGAAGCATACAGAGCCGGGCTTCTCGGGTGTCATAACCAGCGGGGCGATAAGATGGCATCCGGTCTCAGTCTGCCACCAGGTATCAATGATGGGTGCCTGGTCGGCGCCTATGTTCTTCCTGTACCACATATAGGCTTCTGGGTTGAGGGGCTCGCCCACAGATGCCAGAATTCTGACGCTGGACAGATCGTACTTCTTCACAAAGGCCTCGCCGGTCTTCATGAACATCCTGATGGCAGTTGGCGCTGTGTAGAATACAGAGACGCCGTACTGCTCAATGATGGACCACCAGCGGCCCAGATCGGGGAAGTCGGGAGATCCCTCGTAGAGGATGACGGAAGCGCCCAGGCAAAGCGGGCCGTAGACCACGTAGCTGTGGCCGGTGATCCAGCCGCAGTCTGCGGTGCACCAGAAGACATCATCGTTATGAACATCCATCACCCAGGCGGTTGTCTGGGCTGGAGTTACTGCGTATCCGCCGTGAGCGTGCTCAATACCCTTGGGCTTGCCGGTTGTGCCGGAGGTGTAGAGAATGAATAGCCTGTCCTCTGGGTCGAGCGGGAGGGTCTCGCACTGGGCGGACTGGCCGGCTACGAAATCATCATAGAAGACATCGCGTCCCTCGGTCATGGGTACGGTGACGCCGGTTCTCTTGACGACGACTACCTTCTTGACGGAGGGGGCGCTCTTCATGGCCTCATCCACGTTGGGCTTGAGGGGCAGGGGCTTTCCGCGCCTGTAGAAGCCGTCTGCTGTGACGACAACCTTGGCCTCAGCATCGTTAACCCTGCTGGCCAGACCGCCGGAGGAGAATCCGGAGAAGACGATGGTGTGGATGGCTCCGATCTTGGCGCATGCCAGCATGGTGATGGGAAGCTCTGGTATCATGGGCAGGTATGCGACAACTCTGTCTCCCTTCTCAACGCCAACGCTCTTGAGGGCATTGGCCATCTTGTTGACCTCTCGGTAGAGCTCGTAGTAGGTGATGGTCCTGTTATCGCCCACTGGCTCGCCTATGAAGTAGTAGGCTACCTTGTTGCGGTTTGCGGACTTGGCATGCCTGTCTACGGCGTTGTAAGCTACGTTGATCTTGCCGCCGGTAAACCACTTGAAGTAGGGTTTGCCGGAGTCGTCGAGAACCTGGGTGTAGGGCTCATACCAATCAGCATAGGTCTTGGCCATCTCATCCCAGAAGTCAATATAATTATCCGAGCACCACTTGCGCATCTCTGTCTCAGTCTTGAAGCCCTTTTTCTTCATCCACTGATATGCGTTGGAGTGCTCAACTATCGATTTCGGGGTGTTGAAAATCCTGGTCTCTTCCTGCAGTGAAGACGTTTTTGCTGTGTCAGCCAATTTCATACCTCCTTAAGATCAAGTGTTTCCCCTATCTGTTGTGTCCGGGCCTATTTCTGTAGAATCATTGCTTATACCTCTCTCTTGCCATGCCCTGACCACCATCCGACAAAGCGCGGAATGATTTTGGGAAACATCGGCTCAAAACCTACCTGATCATTTATAAAGTTATCGCGATATAAATCATAATGATCTTCCATTATAACGATTTTTCATAAAAAAATGGCGTTTTTAAGATAATTGGTTATGTTTTAGATAATAATTAACAATTATTAATGCTGATTTTCAATGCCTGCTGCAAGAATAATGGCAATAAAAAAAGAAAAATTTTTCCGCTCACTTGATGAGCGGAATGGCTTCGACGGATTCTGGGTTGGCAAGAGCGGAGATGTCGCCTGTGGGATTGCCCAGAGCCTTGGCTTTGATGACACGGCGCATGATCTTGCCGGACCGGGTCTTGGGCACATCGTTCACGAAGTAGACGGACTCTGGATAGGCCACGGGACCGAGGACAGTGCGCACGTGCTTGGACAGCTCCTTGTCGAGACCCGCAGTGGCTTCAATGCCGGTCTTGAGAATGACGAAGGCCACAATGACCTCACCTTTGACCTCGTCGGGCTTGCCGATGACTGCAGCCTCGGCGACCTTGGGATGAGACACCAGGGCGCTCTCGACCTCTGCATTGGAGATTCTATGTCCTGCTACCTTCAGCACATCATCGATTCTGCCCTGGATGGTGAAGTATCCATCCTTATCCTTGGTGGCCTTGTCGCCGGCCAGATAGGTGCCGGGTCTGACGTCCCAGTAGGTGGACCAGTACTCTTTCTTGTACCTGACCTCATCCCTGTAGAAGGCCCTGAGCATGGATGGCCAGGGGGTACTGCTGACGATGTTGCCTCCGGAGCCTGGCGGCACGGGATTGGCATCCTCATCCAGAATGTCCACATTAAAGCCGGGCAGGGGGAAAGTGGGGGATCCGGGCTTCAGGGGAGTGATAGGCAAGGGTGACACCAGGAAGCATCCAGTCTCTGTCTGCCACCAGGTGTCCATAATCTGCAGCTTGCCGCCGCCGAAGTTGTTTCTGTACCAGATCCAGGCCTCTGGATTTATGGGCTCGCCCACAGATCCCAGCAGCCGCAGACAGGAAATGTCGTGCGTCTTGGGCCACTGATCTCCGGCCTTCATGAACATCCTCACGGCTGTAGGCGCAGTGTAGAGTACTGACACTTTATTCTCACTGATGATCTTAAACCACCTGCTGAAGTCTGGATAGTCAGGGGACCCTTCATAGATCATGCTCGTAGCACCAAGGCAAAGAGGCCCGTAGACGACGTAGCTGTGGCCGGTGATCCATCCAACGTCTGCCGTGCACCACCAGACATCGGTGTCTTTGATATCGAAGACCCAGGAAAGTGTCTGAGCAGGAGTTACGCAGTAACCGCCATGAACGTGCTCGATACCCTTGGGTTTGCCGGTAGTTCCTGAGGTGTACAGGATAAACAATCGGTCCTCGCCGTCCATCTTCTCGCTTTCGCACACATCAGACTGCTTGGCCACCAGTTCGTGGTACCAGACATCCTTTCCGGCCTTCATGGGCACTTCGATGCCTGCCCTCTTTACCACTATGATATTGGTGACGCTTGGGGTATTGGCCGTTGCTTCATCAACATTTGGCTTAAGGGGGAGCGGCTTGCCGCGCCTGAAGAAACCGTCGGTGGTAATTACTACCTTGGATTCGGCATCGAGAACCCTGCTGTTAAGGCCGCCGGAGGAGAATCCGGAGAAGACTACGCTGTGTATGGCACCGATCTTGGCACATGCCAGCATAGCAATGGGGGTCTCGGGGATCATGGGCATGTAGATACTGACTCTATCACCCTTGCCAACTCCTAAGGACTTCAGGCCGTTGGCAAGCTTGTTGACCCTCTTGGCCAGGTCCGCATAGGTAATCTTCTCGGTAGGCTGATCGACGGGTTCGGGGACAAATATGTAGGCTACCTTGTCCTTCTTAGCGCCCGCAGCGTGCCGATCGACCGCATTGTAGGCCACGTTGATCTTACCGCCAACAAACCACTTGGCATAAGGCGGAATCCAGTTGAGTACCTGGCCATAGGGCTCAAACCAATCGGCATAGGTCTTGGCCATCTCATCCCAGAAGGCGATGAAATTTTGGCCGGTCCAGGCGCGCATCTCCCGCTCGGTCTTGAATCCCTTCTTCTTCATCCAGGCCATGACATTGGAATTCTCAACGAGCTCCTTGGACGGCTCGAATACTCTGGTCTCTTCATAAAGAACAGACGTTGTTGCTTTTTGCTCAGCCAATTTTGTAACCTCCTTTAAATCCCCACTTCTTCCCCGACTTCCCACAAATCTGCCTGAATGTCTGTCCATAGCCTTGGAGCAGACGCCATGCATCATCTTTCCTTTCCGTTCCAGGACCAAAAACGGGCGTCTCTGGGAATACTGTAGCGATCGATAATTATCCTGGTTTTTCATTTATAAAGTTGTCGAGGTGATTTTATCTAACGATTAACAATTATCATTATCGATCAAAATGAAAAACACTTAATGTAATACAGTAATGGACAAGACCACACTAAGAAGTCTCCTGTATTCAGGAAGGGAGGGATGGTAATAGGTCACAGAAAACATTTTTCATATTTGATTATTTTCATTATTAATAATAGCAATGCACTGCCAAACTTTAAAAATATGTCATTTAAAAAAAATACAAACTAGATGTTGTCTGATTTCGACGGGCCCATTTCGCTAAACCTTTTGCAGCCATCGAATACTAGTTAAACTTTGATTAAATTTATTTATGAAAATTCCAAATTCAAAAGGACCCCTTCGCGATTTTCACCGGCCACCAAATTATCTGCCCATGTACTCTTGATTTTCATAGAGCCCGGCCCACCCGGCCCCCTGGCCACGCGCCCCCAATCCCGCACGCGCGCGAGAAGGTGGTGGCCTGCTCGGCCTGGCGATTCGTAATAGTAGCCGACGAGAGCAAATATGTGGAAAAACTCACCTGGCCGGTGCGGGTGGAGGTTCTGCATTTTGCTTTGCGGCTGGTGGAGCGGCGGCTTATGGACCTGGGTGGAGCCCCGGTGCTGCGACAGGGATTGAGGAAGGACGGGCCGGTGATCACGGACAACGGCAACTTCGTGATGGATGTGGACTTTGGGACGATAGAGGATCCCAGGGGCCTGGCGGCGACGATAAGCCCCATTCCGGGAGTGGTGGAGCACGGGATATTCGACAACCTGGACGTGCTTTATCTGGCGAGAGCGGACGGGGTGGAGAGGATAGGGAGAAGGTAAGGGAGATGCATCCTCCCAGGATTTGAAAATGGCCAAACCAACGAGGCTCGGCATGCTTGTTGTTGTGCCGTTTCTGCCAGCTCATCACTGAAGCTGACCCAGAGATCCACATCGTTCTCAAAATAGCTCTGATAGAATACAGCCTCTTCGTGGAATCCGTTGTAAATGGCTTTCGGAAGAACCTCAAGCTTAACAAAGATGCTGGAAACAAACGCCCGATCGGAGTCGTCAAGTATTTGCAGGGCTTTAAGGGCTGTATTATCTGTTCCGCGGGCCGCAGAAATAAGAACTCCGGAGTCTAAAAAAGTCCTTTTCAGGCTCATTCATCTTCGCCTCTACTCTCCCGGATCTCCTCGTCGATCTCTTCCGGGCTCAGGAGCGGTATGCCGGCAGCTATTATCTTTTGCCGCAATTCAAGGAGGCGACGCCCGCGCGCAGTTTTTGGGGAAAACGATTCCATTTCGCTTCCTGGAGCCCTCCGGATCACTTTAGTTTTGGACATGCACATACTACCATCCCAGAGTAATAATGATAATTAGATAAAGGATCTACTCTTTCTTCAATCTTCCGACGGGATGCCATAGTCACCGGGTGTGATGGATGCGGAAAATTAAAATATGGAGCGAGCTGATTAAGAAATAATGGCTGCTCAACCATTAACAATAGAATTCTTGGAAAAGCACCCTTTGCGAGAATTCGAGGTAGGCGTCAGGAAATTCGTTCCCCTCAGAATCACCAACCTTGAAGTGGATTATTATGATGGCTTGTGGTCTGTCAGTCTGTCCCCTCTCGATGCAGTAGGATGCTCTCAGGATTTTCTGGAAGCTCGACAGAAGCTATTTGAATACATCAACTTCCTGTGGAATGAGTACGTCCTTTATCCTGAGCAAGAGCTGGGCGAGACGGGCAAAATGCAGAGAGATCTTCTTTTGGAATTGTTTTCGGTGAGCTGATGGCGGTAGCGTTAAGCCAGGATGAGGTCGAGGCAGGACTTGTCAAAAAGGGCTTTCGTCGCAGCCATACAGACCACAGGTACTTTATCCTTTATGTGGACGGAAAGAAAGAAGCAGCCACTTTTCTAAGCCACGGGAAGAATCAGGATATCGGCTCACCTCTGCTAAACGCTATGGCAAAGGAGCTTGGCCTCAGCACCAGAGATTTTGTTGATCTTGTCAAGTGTCCTTTTAGTACGGAGGACCTTTTGGCAGCGAAGAAAGATCGACTGGCCAATAGCATGCGGATACTGAGAAGAGGTTAAAGATTTTTGCAGCTTTCAGAGATGAATCGCCTCGGCAAGCACTCGGTCTCTGATGTACCAGTGCAGAGCTCTCTCGCTGATCACATGCACCTTTCGTTGCAGTAGGTCTTCGAGGTCCTGCGTAAGAGCTACATGATCCATCAAGCTCTTTCCCGGTTTCATACCTACAAGAATATCCAGGTCGCTTTCCGGCCCGGCCTCTCCTCGGGCTACGGAACCAAAGACCCGAAGGTTATGGGCACCGTGCCTAGCGGCTATGGCCAGGATCTCATGGTGCTTGGCTTTCAGCAGTTCATCAATTTTCGTAGGCATATCTGATCGGACTCTGAAGCTTAATTAGACGACCTGAAATAATCCAATAATTTGATCCATCTTACATTAAGGCTCTTGCATACATTCGGTATCTTTGGCTTGACAGGGCTATTGTTGGGTCTTTCGGATGTAACAACCGTCCAAGCTCTGCACTTTGCTGACGCGATTAGGAACGGATCAGCCTCAGGAATCGTTTTGTTCTGATCCACAAGGCCAGGAAATTTTTCCAGGATATGTGAGACTTCTTGACTTTGATCAACATCAAGAGGAATGAACATCTTCTTGTTGGACTTTCCCCATTTTGCTAATCCATCGTCCTTCACACAAATTTCGTGAAAGACTTCATCCGGTGCAATGAGCAATCCCTGATCAACAAGGGATTCAAGGTCCTTCCACAAGCCTGGAAAAATATCCGGGGGAGTACGTGTTTAGCTCCCGATCATTCAATCCTAAATTTACCACAAAATGTTTTTAG
>CAZDLZ010000051.1:0-7631 GCA_964506745.1 uncultured Methanotrichaceae archaeon
TGCGGAGCTACAAACTTCCAATGCAGGCGACACACATGCTCGCCAATTCATTGGCATGTAGTTGACTTCGGCTTCGCTGTACTAGCCAAGATCTCGCATATGCCCAAATACGTCCTTGGACGCGCATGTGAATGTTCACGCACGAGTGATCAACATCTGCTCATAGCAGGCAATGGGTAACATGAAACAGCGAAGATCTTCTTATGTAATCAAGCAATAAGGTTATAAATAGCAGTTACATAAGAGGCATTCTTGATACCCAAAACCATAATTCACGCACTGGAGCATCAGGATCTTTCCGTGCTTTGCGAGATAAGAGACCTCGTCGAGCATCTCATCAAAGAGAGTGGCAAGCCGCTCCTGGCAGAGGATCTGCCGGATGACAGGGAGGTGCTGGATGTGCAGACGACCGGCTGCATCACCTACCGCCTGGAGAAGGTCTCCTGTGGCAAGAACTGTAAAGGATGCCCGCATGGTCCCTATTGGTATGGCTACTGGCGAGAGGGTGGCAAGACGCGTTCCAAATATATCGGCAAAAGTCTGAGTTCAAGAAACAAAAAAAAGGTGCAGTAATATGATTATCCGCATTAATGATATCAAGATCTTTGCTTTGTTGCTGGCAGTGACCCTTCTCTCCGGTTGTGTCTCGCAAGATGAGCCTTCTCCCGGCGCACTTACCGGTAATGTCTCTGTAAATGCTTCCGGCCCGATCAGAGTGGCCACAACCCTAGCTCCTCTAAGCGAGTTCGTAAGAGCAGTGGGCGGCGAAAAGGTCGAAGTCACTGTGGTAGTTCCGCCTGGGGCCGAGCCCCATACCTTCGAGCCAACGCCTTCTTTGATGATGGATCTGGCCAAAGCCGATCTATATGTTATGAACGGGGCAGGTCTCGAGTACTGGATTGACAATCTGCTGGCGGCCAATAAGAGAATGGTAGTAGTAGATTCTTCACAGGGCATCTCCCTGCTGCAAGAGAATGTGGGTGAAATAGATCCGCATATCTGGTTATCCCTGCGAAATGCTGCGATTCAAGTGGAAAATATCTGCTCCGGCCTGATAAAGGTCGATATGCAAAATAGAGATTATTATATCAAGAACCGAGACGCTTATTTAGAAAAGTTAAATGCTCTGGACAAGGAATTAAACAGAACCTTTGCCGGCAAAAAGATGAAGATGTTCATTGTGCAGCATCCTGCCTGGACCTACTTTGCCAGGGACTACAGCCTCATTCAGATGCCGCTCATGGAGAACGAGAAGGAGCCCGGACCCAGGTACCTGGGAGAGGTGATCGAGCTGGCTAGAAAGAATAATATCACTACCATCTTTGTAGGGCCGCAGTTCAATCCCAAGTCCGCAGAGGTCATCGGCCGGGAGTTGAATGCCGGCACAGTGGCCCTCGATCCTTTAGCGGGAGATTATCTCGAAAATATGAGATATGCCAGCCAGGAGATTGCCCAGAGCCAGACATGACTGCAAAGGACAATATCGTATCCATCCGCGACCTTTGGGTCTGCCGGAGAGAGCACGCCGTGCTTGAGAACATAAATCTGGAGCTTTATGCTGCAGACTTTCTGGGCATTATCGGTCCCAATGGCGGCGGCAAATCAACACTGCTAAAGGCAATGCTGGGACTGATCAAGCCCGATCGGGGCAGCATTACCATCTTCGGGATGCCGCCTGCGGCGGCGCGTAGCCGCGTAGGCTACATGCCTCAGAAGAACGTATTCGACCAAAGCTTTCCAGTTAATGTGCTGGATGTCGTGCTCATGGGAAGATATAGCTGCACGGGTTTCATGCACCGCTATAGCCAGACGGACCGCCAGGCAGCGCTCAAGGCTCTTGCGGCAGTGGGAATGGAGGATCGGGCTCTTCGCGAGATCGGAACTCTCTCGGGAGGAGAGCAGCAGAGGGTCTTTGTGGCCCGCTCTCTGGTCTCCGATCCGCAGCTGCTCCTCCTGGATGAGCCCACGGCAGGCGTTGATTCCGCCCAGCAGACGGATTTCTACGAACTGCTCTTCCACCTCAATCGCGATCTGGGCATCGCCATTGTGCTTGTGTCGCATGATATCACTGCCGTCTCCACTTACGTAAGCAAGATCGCCTGCTTAAACCAACGGCTTTATTATCACGGCTCCAAGGAACTCTCCAATGAGGATATCGAGAAGGCCTACGGCTGTCCGGTGGAATTGATAGCGCACGGCACGCCCCACCGGGTCTTGAGGAAACATGATTGATCTGGATTTTCTTCAGTACGATTTCATGAGAAATGCCCTGGCAGCGGGCCTGGTCGCCTCGGTGCTCTGCGGCATAATTGGGATATATGTAATTTTAAATAAAATAGTATTCATCAGCGACGGTATAGCTCACGCCGCCTTCGGGGGCATCGGTCTGGGCTACTTCCTGGGCTACGATCCCCTGGCCTTCGGCATAGGATCGGCCGTTTTAACCGCTCTTGGCATAGCCATGGTCAGCTCAAGGACGCATGTCTCTGAGGATACGGCCATTGGAGTCTTCATGGCTACAGGAATGGCCTTGGGAATTATGCTTCTCACCCTCTCCCAGGGCTATGCCAAAGACCTTTTCGGCTACCTTTTCGGAAATATTTTGGCGGTGACGAGAAGCGACGTGCTGCTTATTTTGGCACTCACATTGATCATCCTGGCCCTCGTCTTTCTGCTCTACAAGGAGTTTCTGCTGCTCAGCTTTGACCCCATTTATGGCGAGGCGATCGGCCTTCCCGTGCAAAGCCTTCGCCTCTTGCTCTTAGCCATGGTGGCATTTAGCGTGGTCGTCCTCATCAAGATCGTGGGCATCATCATGGTCATAGCGCTTCTGACCATTCCCGGTGCCATAAGCCGGCGGCACTTGTCAGGTCTGCCCGTCATTATGGCTGGCTCCATCTTCCTGGGTGCCGTCTTCGTAACCATAGGGCTCTTGATATCTTATGAATTAGATGTCCCCTCCGGGGCGACCATAATTCTGACGGCTGCAGTAGCCTTTTTCCTGAGCACCGCGCTTTCCAAATAGATAGGTTTAATTAATGGATGCAATTTAACTTTAAAGAGGATGAAGCTCCTGCATGTCATCAGCATTCTGCTTCTTCTTTCCGGGACGAGCCTGGCAGAAGATCTCATATTTTTCGCAGATGATCACTATAAATCTCTGGGCCGGCCAGAGCTTACAGCTTCTGTGGTCAATCCGGCCCTGGCCGCAGGCGAATGTATTCTGCGAATAAACCTGGCCAATATAGGCGAGCTGAATGAACTGATGCCCATCAACGAGAGCGGCTCGAATGAAGACATATTGCTGGAGATAAAAGAGGAGACCAATAGCAGTGATGCCATGTTCATCAACGCCGTCCTGGTGGGATCTGGACCCATAAAGGTGACATCAGAGCCACAGCAGATCAAGCAGTGCATCAAGATACTTCCTGGAGGGGGCGCGGCAATGCTGCAGTTTAATATCACCGCACAGAAGAATGCAAGCGGCTGGTATGCCCTTCCCTTAATCGTTGATTATGAGAGGCAAGTGGATGTCAGCGTGAAAAGCGGCGAGGTCTTTCCCCTTTATGAAGCGGAAAGGCAAAACTTCACCTGTCCTGTGTTTCTAGCAGGATCAAATCAAACTTTGCAGATCTCCGGGATCAAGTCCGAGCTTTATGCGGGTGGAAGTGAAAGCTTGAGCATGGTGATCAGCAATAATGGCGGCACCAAGCTTCATAATTGCTCGGCAAAGCTCCTGGCAGCGCCTCCCTTCTACATAGAGAGCCAGGCGATTGTGCTCGGAGATCTGGCCCCCGGATCGCTGGACGTAATCACATTCAAGGTGCATGTGGATGGAGATGCCGGCCTGCAGGATTACCAACTGGGCTGTGAGATTGATTGCCAGGAGAAAAGCATAATTGTCCCCCTGCAAATTACTCTCTCGCGTGCCTGGGTTTTGGGAGACTATGCATGGCCTATATTGGGAGGCCTGACAATAACTGGCCTGGCAGCAATTCTGATATGGAAAAGAGGAGATCTGCTCTTTCGTCGCAAGAGAAGAAAACGGTAGCTTGCCAGTTGCTGAAATATAGATCAAGAGAGACAAATGACAGAAAAACCGGTCGTAGCTAAGGGTATTTGCAAGATATATAAGAGCATTCTCGGGAGCAGCACTTCAGTTCTCCAGAACATATCTCTGGAGATAGAGCCGGGAGAGATCTTCGGTCTGCTCGGCCCTAACGGTTCAGGCAAGACTACTCTCATCTCCATCTTCTCCACTCTCATCTACCCGGAACGGGGCAGTCTTTTCATCCTGGGAATGGACGCACGCCGTAGCAGCAAAGAGATACGCAAAGTCATAAACATCAGCACTGCGAAGCCCAATTTTCCCTGGAGCTTGACAGTGCAAGAGAACCTGCGCCATTACGCAATGCTCTACGGCCTTTATGGCTGCGCCCTCTCCAGATCGGTGGAAGACCAGATTGATGCCTTTGAGCTGGGGGAATTCAGGGATATCAGGTTCGAGAACCTATCCACAGGCCTAAAGCAGCGACTCTCTCTGGCCAAGGCCATGCTCAACCATCCTCGTCTGCTGTTCTTAGATGAGCCCACCACGGGCCTTGATCCTGATATATCCATAAAAACGCGCAGGCTGATTGAGAGAATTCATCAAGAACAGAACATCTCCGTGATTTTATCCACTCACTACATGCCTGAGGCGGAGATGCTCTGCGACAGAATTGCCTTTTTGCGCAAGGGCCAGATTGTAGCACTGGATACGCCACGCAATTTAAAGAAGCATCTGGGGCTGGGAGAAAGGGTGGTGGTCTCTTACGAAGGCCCGGTAGACATCACGGCTCTGGAGAGAATGGCCGGCGTTTTGGGCATAAGAGCGGAGACGGGCCGCTTGGAGATTATGATCGACAGAAGCGAGGATAGTCTGGACAGGATAGTCAAGCTCTTTTGCAATGCCAGAATACTTGACATAACCATAAAAGAGCCCGATTTGGAGGATGTTTTCCTTGAACTGGCGAGGTGAATTGAATAAGTATCTGGCCAGTGCCTACAAGAACTGGATCATCTCCAAGAGGAATATCTTCACCTTATTCGAGCTATTCTTCTGGCCCATGATCAGCTTGCTATCCATCGGTCTGCTCACGCGGTTCTTGAATGTAGGAGGCTCTATGGTCTCTTTTCTCTTGGTAGGCGCTATTGCTCTTACCATTTTGCAGGTGGCTCAGATCGATGTAGCCTATGTTCTTTTGTTTGACATGTGGTCCAAGAGCATTAAAAACACTTTCATCGCACCCATTCAAAGCTACCATCTGGTCTTTGGAGCAACACTTTTCGGCATCCTACGGGGCAGCGTGGTCTTCTTCATCCTGGCAATAGTCAGCCGCTACCTTTTTGGCTTTGACTTCCAGGCAGGCGGCCTTCTACCGGTGCTGATATTTCTAGCAGGTGTTTTCTCTACGGCTGCGGTCATAGGCATCACTGTGTGCATATCCATTCTCACCTTCGGCCAGAAGGCGGATGTTGCCGCCTGGAGTTTGAGTGGTATGGTCCTCCTCGTGAGTGGAATTTACTATCCGGTAGAGGTGCTGCCTGCTTCGTTGCAGACGCTTGCCAGAGCCATTCCCCTGACTTACTTTCTAGAATACTACAGGTCAATATTTATTCCAGGGCCCCACCATCTGGCAATTGGCGCACTTCTGGCCGTTTTCTACCTGGGTCTGGGGCTGGTCCTCCTGGACCGAGCGATTGAGAGGGCGAGAAGGACAGGCATCCTGCTGCGACTATCGGAGTAGTATTGCCAAAGAATAATGTCGATATAATTTTGGTTTGCGAGGTGTTGAGATTGATAGAAGGCATTTTAGGTCGCGTCCCGGTAGGAGACAGTCAGAGCGTACGGCTGATGGGTATTATCAATCTCAGTCGTGAATCCTTCTACCAGGGCTCAGTGGCCGGCCCCCATGAGGCTCTCTCCCTGGCGACAGCTATGCAAGGGCAGGGTGCGGACATGATCGATCTGGGCGGCGTCTCCACGGCGCCAGGCTCTCCCCCCATAAGTGAGGCCGTGGAACGAGAGAGGCTTTTTCCTGCTCTCGAGGATATCCTGGACAACCTGGATATTACCGTCTCTATAGATACGCAGAGATCTTGCATTGCCGCAAAAGCTCTCTCTCGTGGCGCTGCTTGCATAAATGATGTCTCCGGACTGTCTGACCCCAATATGGCGGCCACTGTAGCCGAGTACGACGGCTCCTTGATCATCATGGCCTCCCGGCAGAGAGCTGGCGATATTCTCCAAATTAGCGAGATTATTGCCCTGCTGGGTGAAAAAGTGAGAGCTGCGGCCCAGGCTGGTGTTTGCCCGGCTAAGATCTCCGTTGATCCGGGCATCGGCAAATGGATACCGGAAAAGGCTCCTGCTCACGATCTGGCCATTTTGGATGGCATGCTCCGTCTGCGCGCTTTAGAGCGACCGGTGGTTGCAGCGATTTCCCGCAAGTCCTTCATCGGGGAGTGTATCAATAAGCCCGATCCTTCACAACGGTTGGCCGGGACGCTGGCGGCAACAGCCATTGCTGTTTATCTTGGGGCCCATATCGTCAGGACGCATGATATCGCCGCCAGCCTGGATACCATAGCCATGGCAAAGGCCATCAGGGGCAGTCCGGCACAGTCCGGGGATGAAGAGATGGAGGTGGAGGTGCTGGGCTATTTAGGCCACGGAGAAGATCTGACCGAGACCCTTCGCAGAACGCAGGTAGATGAACGGGGATTTGCCACGCTCTGCAAGAAAAGCACTTTTCGCATCCTGGCCGTGCGCGGTGTTAGCAGCATGGAGGCTATAATAATAAAGCAGGAGATGCTGGCTCGAGGCGGAGATGCCGCCATTCCGAAACTTGCTCTTCGTTGTGATCCCCGACCGGAAGAGGTTTTAATATTCGGCACTTCCCATCAGATAGCCGGTCTGGTGAAGAACTTGAGCGGCCAGCCTTTTCGGCTCGCGCGTCTGGCCGCCAGGATAGATGAGGCTACTACAATAATAGAAAGCCCTGAGCGTTACAGGTGAGTACATTGCAGGTATTAGGCATAAAGACGGATCTTATAAGCCCGGGCGATGACCTGGTGGCGGCCCTTGAGAAGGCCATGGCCGTATCAGGCCTATCCTTGCAGGACGGCGACATTCTGGTCATCTCGGAGAGCACTGTAGCTACTGCAGAGGGAAGGGTTGTGGCCTTGCATGATGTAACAGCCGGACCTCTCGCGCTCTCTATGGCTGCCAAGTACTGCAAAGATCCGCGCGAGATGGAGCTGATCCTGCAAGAATCAGATGAGATAATGGGGGGCATCCCGGGCGTGGTGCTGACGCTGCGAGAGGGTTTTCTTTATCCCAACGCGGGCATCGATAGCTCTAATGCCCCTCCCGGTCATGTGGTTTTGTTTCCTGCTGATGCCCAAAAATCGGCTTCTGAGATCAGGAAGCGTATGTCAAAAGGCCGGAAGATCGCAGTTATAATAGGAGACAGCAGGACTCATCCCCTGCGACTGGGCTGCGTAGGCGTGGCCCTGGCCTGTGTGGGCCTGGAGCCGGTAGAAGACGCACGAGGCCAAAAGGATCTCTTTGGCCGGGAGCTCAAGAT
>CAZDLZ010000051.1:7641-18631 GCA_964506745.1 uncultured Methanotrichaceae archaeon
TACCCGTAAGGCGGTGGCAGACAATTTGGTCTCTGCCGCCCAGATAGTTATGGGTGAAGGAGACGAGGGAATTCCGGCTGTGATCATAAAGGGCGCGCCTGTATCGATCAGCGAGGTGCACAGCGCCATACCCACCATTCCGCCCCATGAGTGCATGTACATCGGCGCTCTTCGCAGTGCTCCCCGTCCTTACACCGGTGGGTATGATAATCTCATCGAGCAGGCCGCACAGGCAGCGAAAGGTGCCTATGCCCCTTACTCCGGATTTTTGGTGGGCGCGGCGCTTCTCTCCCAGAGCGGCCGGATCTACTCGGCCGGCAACATTGAGAACGCCGCTTCCGGGGCGAGTATCTGTGCGGAGAGAGCGGCTCTTGCCAGAGCCATAGCCTCGGGCGAGAGGGAATTTGAGGCGATTGCCATCGCAGGAAATGCCGTCGAGCCGGTGTCTCCTTGCGGCATCTGCCGGCAGAGCCTGATCGAGTTCGGAGAAGATATTATCGTCATTATGAGCAACGCAAAAGGAGATGCTTTGACAGCTACGCTTGCTGATCTCTTGCCCAAAGCCTTCACGTACAACTGCCTGAAATAGCTTTAAAATAAAAAAAAATAGCGAAAAGAATGGCCGCAGCAGCGGGCATTCTTTTTAGTGAGCCTCGCCCACCAGATCCTTGCCGGGCGCCTTGCGCTCGACCGTTTCTATCTTACAGGTAGCCGGGCCGCAAACCAGCACATCCTGCTCCTGGAATTTGGTGTACGGATTTTCCGGTATGGTTGTATCCAGGCCCATGGATGCGGCCATGAGCTCTACAACGTCCAGCACCTTTATGCCGGACTTGGCGTCATTCCTGCCGTCCATGATGTTCCTTCTGCAGAAGGGGCAGGTTGATGCCATGACATCCGCGGAAACCTCTTCACCGTCCTTGACTCTCGCCTTGGCACAATCCAGGGCCAGGTCAGGAATGCCGGCCTTAACGCCACCGCCTGCGCCGCAGCACCTTTGCAGGGCTCTGTTGCGCACCATGTCTGTGAACTTCACTCCCGGGATGGATGTAATGCAATCACGAGATGCCTCGAAGGCCCAGTCCTTTCCGATCTCATGCATTAGGTGCCGACCATTGTGGCAGGGATCATGGTATGTAACATTGTAGTTGAGCGGAATCTTGTACTCTACTTCTCCATTTCTTATCTTATCCCTGAGGAACACCGAGAGCGGCACGTTCTTGTAAGGGATGTAACCCTCATACCATTTGGGCCAGTCAACAGTTGAATTTCTAATGCAGCCAGCACATGCAAATAGCACAGTCTTTGCTCCTGCGTCCTTGAGAGCATCGACATTATGCACGGCATGCTCAGCCATGACTTCCCGCTGTCCGGTTCTTACCATTGCTGAAGCACAGCACCATTCATCCTTGCCCAGCATCGCGAAGGGCACGCCAAGATTGTCCAGAATCCTGACTGTGGCGACGCCCAGCGCTTGCTGGCGGTAGGCCGCAGTGCAGCCTGCAAAGTATACTACCTCACCAGATTCCTGTATTTTGATGTCCTTCGGGACCCAGCATAGCCTATCCTCTTGCTTGGCCATGTAGGGATTTCTATCTGCTTTGACGAGCTTGGGAAACATGTTCTGTTTTCCAACGGGACCATCACCGCGCGCTACCAGGTTGGGCCGCATGGCCTCCCAGAGCTCTACGGTTCTGATTCCTGCCTCGCATACCGTGCCGCAGACGCCGCAGGTGGTGCAGCTGTATGTATCATCGGTGAAGACCTTCATCTCATCATCGGTTAGTGACTTGGGGCCGAAGATCTTGGCGCGCAGGCTCTGGCTCTTGGCTTGCAGCTCTCTCCACCTTGCGTTTTTATACATAGGTGTAATGCCTGGCCTATCCGGTCTAACCGCGAAGGTCGGGCACCATTTCATACACTCCTGGCACCTGTTGCAGCCATCTACCTCCATGAGCTGAGTGGAAAGCATAAAGCCCGTCATCAAGGGCTTTGATTCTTTGTTATTAGCCATTTTATTCTCCTCCTCTGTTGGCTATCAGGGTCATGGGTGTGGCTATGACGTGGATGTATTTGCTCCATGGCAAAACCAGCGCGAACAGACCGATTGCCATGACGGTGTGAATCAATGCGAAGTGAGGTGCATAGATGGGATACTCAAAAGCATTCCCGATGAGGAAGGAATTGCCGCGCATCCACTCAGCATAAAATCCGGTAACAGTAATAAGAAATACGGCGCCGATCAAGAACGCGTCATAAGCGCTGGTGTTATCCCGGACGAACTTAAGCAGGATTCTCCTGGATACGGCGATGGTGGCTCCGATGAGGAGCAGGTAGCCGAAGATATCAAAAGGCAACGCCAGAAGTTCCTTGGCCATCTCAGCTTGCTCAAAGAGCCCGAACAGGTTGAAATGCTCGATGATATCAAGCATAAGCCCAAGGCCGGAAAGTGCCGCTAGCATCAGGAATCCATAAAACATGGACATGTGCATAACCCATCGCACCGGGCTTCTGGCCAGCGTCCTCCTCAATAGAAGAACATCAAGCACTACTGTCCTCAAAAATACCCATAATCCATCCTTAAATGCCTCGTGAATCCAGGTGGCAAGGAAGAGCCAGAAGCTGTTGCGCAACTGGTCATGGTAGCCGGTGGATCCGAGGCCCCATTTCTTAAAGTTGAAATATATACCATATACCCAAACAGCAAGTACAATAACTGTCAGGAATATCACAAGATTAAAAGTGAGGCCCAACGTGTAGAACGCCATCTCATTTCCTCCTCGTTATATTTATCACTATATCGGGGCGATACGACCATCATTTGCGTCCAACTTACCTGACAACTAATACTTAAATATTCCCTCACCGCCGCCCGAAATTGCCACCATTAAAGTGGGGTGCATAAGAAATAGGATTGACAAAAAAGCTTTGCGCATAGCGCAAAAAAAAGCTGGTATTTTAAATCCTCTTTGGGCCGGGGCCGCATAGGCCACCTTCCGGCCCAATTTTTGCTTCAAAGGATCTGCGGCCTTCTCTTCCGGGGCCACTGGGGTCCGGGCTGCGGGCCCTCGGGCATATCCCAATTCGCCGGTCTCATGCCTGTGCCGATGCCTGCGGCATCTTCAAACAAGTAGTCTGCTTCGAATCTGAGCAAGGTATCCTCCCGATTAATGGGACTCTTCAGGTTTGCAGTGCAGTCTAATTTATTTCGGTATTAGACGAACTTTTTTTAGACAATAATCGAATATAAGGATTTCGGTCTTTGCATGGAAAAGCCTTAAAGATCAGCTTCACCCTATTTATTCGAACATGTCTCTGATCAAATTCTTCAGCACCAACGGCCATCCCGAGCGCGTGGACTTTCGAGCGGCGCTCTTGATGGGCCAGGCACCGGATAAGGGGCTCTATATGCCCGAAGAGATCCCCCAAATACCATCGAGCCAGATGGGGCAATTCCCCAAGATGAGCTATTCGCAAATCGCCTACGAGGTCATCAAACCTTATTTAGGCGATCTGGTCATCGACTCGGACCTGCGGGCCATGCTAGAAGACGCCTACAATTATATTGTTCCGATAGAGCGGGTTTATGACGAAAAGTATGTAATGCGGCTGGACTGCGGCCCAACATGCTCTTTTAAGGACTTTGCCGCCCGGGCCATGGGCCGGCTGATCCAGTACTTCCTAAAACAGGAAGGCAGAAGCATACTCATCCTCACCGCCACATCGGGAGACACGGGCTCTGCCGTAGCTCATGCCTTCTACGGCCTGGATAATGTACAGGTAGTAGTATTATTCCCTGAGAATGAGGTAACACAAAGACAGCGCCGACAGATGACCACCCTGGGCAAAAATATCTTCCCCCTGGCAGTGCAGGGCAAATTTGATGACTGCCAGGCTTTGGTCAAGCAGGCATTTGTCGATGTCGATCTGTCCGTTCTCAATCTCTCTTCTGCCAATTCTATCAATATCGGCAGGCTGCTACCTCAAGCAGTCTATTACTTCTACGCTCACTCGCGCGTCGCAGCGAGCGGTGAAGAGATAGTCTTCTCTGTGCCCAGCGGCAACTTTGGAGACCTCATGGGTGGCCTCCTGGCCATGAAGATGGGCCTTCCCGTGCAAAAGTTCGTGGTAGCGACCAATGAGAACGATGAGTTTCCCCGCTTCATGAATACAGGCATCTACGAGCCCATCGCGCCCAGCAAGAACTGCATTTCCAATGCCATGAACGTCGGCCACCCCAGCAATCTGGCCCGCCTCTTTTGCCTTTACGGCGGCCAGATGGATGAGACCGGCCAGGTGGGCAAGCAGCCAGATCTTGCAGCCATGCGAGAGGATATTTATGCCGTTTGCATTACCGATGAAGAGACCCGCCAGACCATCAAGGAAGCATATCGCCAACACCGCGTCCTGCTGGAGCCGCACGGAGCCGTGGCCTGGGCCGGGCTCATGAAATACTTGCAGGAATGCGGAGATAGGAGTCCTTGCGTCTCACTGGAGACGGCCGATCCTGCCAAGTTCCCTGAGGAGATCGTGCGGGCCACCGGCATAAATCCGCCTTTGCCTGCGGCCATGGCCCGGCTGGATGAGCTGGAGGAGAACTTCGAGAAGATGGATGGGCAGTACTCCTCATTGAAGAATTGCCTGAGGCGCTTTCTTTAGAGGTGATTAACGGTATGTCGCGGCAAATTGAGGGCATATTCTTCGATGATATAGGCAGCTTTCCTCTGCCTAAAGGGGTAAGGCTGGAGAGACAGTCGCGCGATGAGTACCTGGAGTTGGTGCGCGATGTTCTGGCTCAAAAAAGTCGTGCCGGCGTGGAGGTCCCCACATATCCACAGTTTCGTGATATGATCCGCATGTTCATGGACGGCATCGAGAATCCGGCCCTGGCACAAAGCCCCTACCTGATCAAAAAAGAGCATGCCAGGATCATGGAGCTGGAAGCAGTGCCTGCCGGCCGGGATGTGCGCGTCTGCGTCACGGGACCTGTGGAACTGTATATCTCCGCCTTCGGGGCCACGCATTATCCGGATATTCTCATAACCCTGGCAAAGAGCGTGGCCAGATTCTTTGGCGCGGCATTGGAGGACGGAAAGATGTCCGTTGCTTCTCTTGACGAGCCCAGTCTGGGTTTGAATTCCAACATCGTTTTTTCTGAGGATGAGATCCTTGATGCCCTGCAGATCGCGAGCGCGCCCTGCCAGGGCATGGACTGTGAAGTACACCTGCATTCGCCCCTTTATGCCGAGGCCTGTGCTCGCGTTCCCGGTATCAGCATCGTGGGCATTGAATCGGCGGCGCATCCCGACTACCTGCAATTGATCGACAGGAAGGTCCTGGAGGAGACGGATAGTTATCTTCGAGCCGGGATCGCTCGAACCGACATTCTGTCACTGTCTGCTCGCCTGAACGAGCAACTGGGCATCAACCTCTGGCAGGACATGCCAAGGCTGGAAAGGGAGATCCTGGAATTGGAATCGTCCCAGGTCATGAGGAAGAGGCTGGACAGAGCCTATGCTCAATTCGGGGATCGACTGAGGGCGACAGGCCCTGATTGTGGCCTGGGTTCCTGGCCCAGTCAGGACCTGGCAGGCAGATTGCTGGCCAACTGCGCCGATGCAATACGATCCTTCCGGCAGGATAGCGCGTAGGCAAGCGACGCTCGGGGTCTGGCATTAAAGCAATAGCGGAACGCAATTTACCCGATCAGCGCTAACTAGTTAAGCACTAGCTTTCCTAATATAAAAATCGACGTATCGTGTAAACATATTCAAATGATTGACATAACTCTGCAAATATCTCAGACCATTAGCGCTTATGCATAAATATTTTACATGTTCTGTTACTGATCTCAGTATATCTAATTAAGGATTACTATGATTACCATTATCTATAAATATTTTAAGAGCATTGGTAAGTAGCATGAAACTGAGGGTAGTTAGTTCTAAGAAAGAGATAACCGATCTAAACAGGAACGAGCAACTGGTTCATCTGGCATTCCGTGCCTCCAATATGGACGTGATGAACCTGGTCCAATCCTGCCCGCGCCTGCGGGCCGTGCAGATTCCGCCATCCTACCATGAGACCATGTCCAAGGCCGCCCAGCAATTCCTGGAGATTCAGGGTGTGCAGCTCTTGCGTGGAGATGTATGGGGCCATAGGAAGGATATTGATGAGTATTATGCAGTCGGCGAGAAGATTGTGGGCCGAATATCAAACCTCATGGCGGAGGGCAACAGCATCGACGAGACTGTAAAGAAGCTGCAAAGGGAGACCAAGCTCTCGGAAGACTTGATACGCTATATTCTCAAGGAGCAGGTGATGGCATAAGTGGCCGCAGACAATCAGGTGCCGGCGATAGGCCAGCCCTCAGTTCTGTTTTTTATAAGACAGGGTAATCAATTGAGCTGATCCATTGTGCACTCTTGCGGCTCTTTGTCATCTCTGGTGCGCAGGAACACCCCGTGCGCGAAGGTGGCCGTCCAGTGTGACCTCCTGAGCTGAGACCTGCACTACCTGGTCAGGTTTGACCCAACATACCTGGGGCGTTGCCGGTGTATTGACGACGGGATAGGGACCTGGTGGAAAAACCTCCTTCAATCACAACGTAGCTGGCCGGAGATCGCGAGCAGGGCCTTGACTGGAATGTTAACGAGACCCATCCGCAGGCTACAGGACCTAGGTGATTTTAAATAGATATATCATGAAACCAGATATACTCCCACTACTATCAAGAGAATGGCGATGGTCTTCAGGGCCATTGTCTTTCTATCCAGATCTTCCACCAAAATTCCAGGAATAAATATCCCAAGAAGGATGACGTAGACCAGGGTTATGAAGGGCTGAAGGGCAGCCACGCCAGAGACCAGGGATACGGAGCCTGCGGCATAGGCGAAGATGAAGGCTCCCCTGCCCAGGAAGTCGAAGAGTTCGTCGGCGAAGAGAGCCAGGAGCAGAACCGGACCGCCCCGGAAATATGCAAAAAACTCTTTTCTGACCGGCTCATGCCATAAAAACAGCAACACAGCCAGCAAACTTCCCAGAGACGACCAGAGAATCAAATGCCATTCATTCATGAAGGCGAGAAGGTACTTGGCAGCCAGGGCATAGGCGGCCGTGAAGACCCAGAAGACCGTCATGTACCTCAGAGCCGGGGAGAAGATAGCAGGTCCGCCTCCCTGCGTAGGCCGGTAAGATATTAATAAGGCACTGCAGACCAGCAGCGCGCCTCCCGTATAGTCTTTGGCGGCAAGAGTCTCTCCCAAAAAGAGAAATGCGCCCAGAAAGACGAAGACAGGAAAGACGAATACCATAGCTGCTACCCTGCTCGTCTCCTCCACTTGAAGGGCGAAAAGGTAGGCCGCCCAGAGGATCACCTGGCAGCCGCCCGCCGCCAGAGCATAAAGTGTCTGAGGATAGACAAATCCCCATCCAAGATAGGCAGGGATGGCAACGATAAGGATCTGCTGTATCACCACCAGGGCGGCCAGGTAGGCCAGAGGATTTCGCACATACCTGCCAAGCACGAACTTGTCGATAACTCCGGTAATGGCGAGAGCAGATGCACCCAATAGAGAGAGGAAAAGCCAGTCCACAATAAAACTCTGGACGGGAGAAAGTTATAGCTTTCGCATTCGTTTCACGGTTTCGCCAGACGAATCCAGCCTAATTCGCATCACGGGAATGTCTACTGTCTTCTCCTGCACCACTTCATCCGTTGCCGTCTTTGGATCGAATTTGTACATGGAGCGATTCAGGCCGCTGCCCATCAGGATCCGCCTTATTGCCTGCAGCTTTTCTGCCGTGTCATGGACCACTTCTCCATGTCCGGAAAAGCGGCCCTCCGGCAGGAGCACTTCAACCTCAGGATGGGCCAGAAGGTTCAGGTACCACTGTCCTTTCATCTCCTTTCCCTGATAGCAGTAGATATTCGGCCCGATCCGGGCATAGCTCACAGGAGTATAACGAATCTTTCCTGTCTTTTTGCCAGTTATCTTCAGCACCATAATATCTCCTGTGAGGGGATTGGATACGAATCGTCCCCAGCCTCTCCGAAATGCCGGGACTACAATAAATCGATTGATAAACCGAAAAAAAGCTCTTAGAACTGATCTCCTGTCCATTCATCTCCTAAAATCAGGCTGCAGCCAGAGCTGGCTCTGCAGCGATCCGATCGCAGAAAGCTTTGATCTGTGCTTGATCCATACTGTTCTTGGGAATGACCATGACTTGATACCCGTCGCTCTCCAGCCTGTTGATCAGGTCCCGAAACTGGCTCATGGCTACTTTGACCTGTTTAGTCAGGTCCGGCATCTTTAGAATGACTATCTTGATTGAAGGAATGACCGCGTCCACGACATAACCCCAGCGGGTGGGACGGTGCATCAGTACAACTATCCCTCTCTTTCCTAACTCGGATATTATGTCATCAAACTTCACTATGTCTTGCTTCTCAGGTTGTTTCATTTCGACCCCTTTGCCCAATATATGGTTAATTCAAATCAATATCCATTATTTCGTCCGTTACATCAAAAATTGAGAGGGCGTAAAGCGTCTGGCATTCGTTCAATGTTTCCGTTATCTGCGGACGCTATCCCCTTATTTGCAGATCATTAATAAATATTAAGAGTTTAGTATCTGCCGGGTGATCGGGCAGGTCTATGCTTTTGATAACATTCGCTACAGTATACCGGCCTGGACCCGTCCGGCTTGAAGGGCACTTGTGTCTGTTTGCCGCATTCTGAACATGTAACTTCTGTCATTTCTCTAGGACGGCTGTTGTAGCCGCTTCTGCTGCTTCCACTGTTCTCATATTTTCTTTCAAACATCTAATTCACTTACCTTTTGGATCGATTCAGGGAATCGAAACAGCTCCCGAAAACATCTCAACAAATCACTTTGAATCGACGAATCCAGCATCACTTAAAGGACCGTTCCGCTTATATACTTGCCGGTTCAATTAAAAAAAGATTTATTCTTCTGCTTTTTCCCTGCTTTCTTGCGTTCCTACCTTCTCTTGGTGATAATGGAGAGTATATCGTTGTCTCTGAGCTCATGATCCAGTCCCACTGATTGACCGGGGAACTTGGCGCTCTTGCCCCAGACTAGAGCATAGCGGAAAAGATTCACGAAGTCGCGATGAAGATGCTCGCATACCGATTTGACGCTGCTTCCATCCAGAAGTACCAATGGCTCTTCCAGGTCTGCTTTGCCACCTTTCGGCTTGAGGTAGACGCGAATAAAGCCCAGCCGCTCGTAAATAAGATCTTTTAGCTCTTCTAGGCCCTGAGTAGTGGCGCAAGAGATGGGCAGATAATCCCTTCCCAGATCTTCTTTGATCCTGTTCTCCACATCTCCGAATCGGAGGTCGAACTTATTTATGGCCACCACGGAAGGGATATATACTCTGTTTCCTGCCAGGAAATCCACCAGGCTGTCGGTATCGATGTCTTCGCGGATGGTGACACTGGCATTTACAATTCCGTAGGCCCGAATGATATCCGCGATCTCAAACTCCGTCATGCGGGTGAGCTGAACAGTGCTGCGTATGATTATACCGCCTTTCCTGTCCTGTGTGATGTGAATATTGGGTGGTTGTTTGTCCAGCCGGATTCCCGCATCATAAAGCTCGCGCTCCAGAATATCCAGCCTGTAGTTGAAGACGTCACCTAATAGTAATATTATATCTGCGGCGCGAGCTGCTGTTATGACCTCTCTGCCCCGACCCTTGCCCCTGGCAGCTCCTTTGATGATGCCTGGCATATCCAGTATCTGGATTTCGGCACCCTTATATTTCATGACCCCAGGAATGACCTCCAGGGTAGTGAATTGGTATGCGGCAACCTCTGATTTGGAGCCGGTCATGTAGTTGAGCAGACTTGACTTTCCGACGGAGGGAAAGCCCACCAGGGCCACAGTTGCATCTCCAGATTTCTTGATGTAGTATCTTCTACCCCCGCCGCCGCCTTTGATCTTCTGAAGCTCTTGTTGCGCCTTTAGCTTCGCGATCTTGGCCTTGATCTTGCCCAGATGGTGCTCAGTGGCCTTGTTTTTCTGGGTGTTAAAGATCTCTTCTTCCAGTGCTTTGATCTGTTCCTCGATGGTTGCCATTTATTGTCCTCTTAATCAGCCAAGAACAGCGCGCTTTGCCATCGGCTTGAAAGTGTTCTTGGTTTCGTAGCAGCCAATGAGGCTTCCCCTTTATAAGGTATGGGTTTGCACTCCTGCATTAAAAGAATCTTGACGCAAGGCTGCGGTCAGTCTCACAAATCTCTCCCGCAATTGTAATAGACCTCCCGCAAGTAGCATAAAGTCGCTGGTTAGATCTTATGGTGATGTTACCACTCGCCGGATGGGAAGGTCCAGATTGTATCGTTGATGGCGTTTATCGCTTCTCCAAATGCGTCTCCTGGATAAGGCTGTACATCGATGTGGTTGACGGTGTTTTTTACGGCGGCACCTGGGGGGCTTGCAGTAACTTCGAGGTAGAACGGGAAGGCGGCCAATGGATGCGCTTTCTGACTGATCTGGCCACAACGCCTGCAGGTGAGCCGGTTATGCGGCTACGCGAGTACTCCACCTGGGAGGTTGTTTACGAGCGCATATCGGAAGGCCAGCCAATAGATGAGAAGATAGAGTGCATCGAGGATCTGGCGACGTTTTTGGAGAGGTGCTTTGCGTGAACACCTTTGTAGAGCATCCATAACCGTTGGTGGAACATTTAGCATCAGAACAGGCTTAATAATTTTAAAGAAAACGGAAAAAGTTAACATCATTGCCTTTGTTTCTCTTTTCCTGACCATGGACTTCTTCGATGTGGCAGTCATCGGCGCCGGGCCGGCGGGCTCGATGGCCGCCAGATATGCCGCCAAAGCCGGGGCGAGCACCATTTTGCTGGAGGAGCACGCTGGAGCCGGCTGGCCGGTGCAGTGTGCAGGCCTCTTGGGCCAGGAGGCTATGTCTGAGTCGGAGCTGTCGCCTGGCCCCCACG
>CAZDLZ010000051.1:18641-19832 GCA_964506745.1 uncultured Methanotrichaceae archaeon
AGAGGGGCGACGGTCCTTTCGCCTGGCGGCCCACGCCTGGACTTCAAAGCCAAATTTCCCAGGGCCTGGGTCGTGGACCGGAGGCTCTTTGACCAGGCAATGCTTGCCCGAGCTATGCAGGGGGGGGCGAACCTCCGCCTCTGCTCATCAGTGCGACAAATTAGACGGGAAGAAGAGGGCAGTATCCTCACTCTCTCCGGGGGCGAGGAGATCGAGGCGAAGATTGTGATATCTGCGGAGGGCGTCTCCGCCCTTCTCGCCCGCCGGGCCGGCATTGAGCAGTCTCAGAGGATTCTATCCGGGGCACAGGTGCAGGTGCCATTTGCGGTAGAAGACGTTGAGAAGGTAGAGGTGCACCTGGGAGCGGCGCCCGGTCTTTTCGCCTGGGTGATTCCCCTGGACGCTCACTCGGCTCGCATCGGTCTGTGCGCCCGCGATCAGGGGTGCGAGCGCCTGCGCTCTTTCTTGAAGACGGATGTTATCAAGAAGAGGCTACAAGGCTCCCCTGTGGCTCTGAATGTAGGCGGCCTGCCCCTGGGCCCGCCCGCGGCCACAGCTGTCGCGGGCTTGCTGGCCGTGGGCGATGCGGCAGGCCAGGTCAAGCCAACCTCAGGCGGCGGGATCTATCCGGGGCTGGTGGCTGCAAAAATTGCGGGCGGCGTGGCCGCAGCCGCGGCAATGGAGGGCGACGGCTCCGCCCAGCGGCTCATGGAGTACGACAGGCTCTGGAGAGCTGCTCTTGGCCGGGAGCTGGAGATAGGCATGAGGGTGAACCGCATGCTGGGCAAAATGAGCGATGCGCAGTTGGATGAGCTAGTGGGCTATTTGGCCGGCAAGCCCCGCCTCATAAAAGCCATAGAAGAGCACGGGGATATCGACCGGCCCAGCCGCCTCATGGCCCGCATGCTGCGCCACCTGGACTGGGATGCCATCCGGCTGGCCAGGCTGCTGGGATACGCCTTAGGATAATTGTTTATATTATTCTGCTAATTTTAACACATTTGGTTTTAGGTTTCTTGCGGATTGGGTTTTAGCTTTATATATGGAAAACCTTTTCAAAATCGAGAAAGATACAACTCCAATAGATCCAGTTCGGCATTGAGGTAGAGAAGACAGATAATAGGATAATAAAAAATGGTTCCTCGCTGTTTCGCATGGGTAATAGAATAATCGAGTCCTCTGTGAGTCCTC
>CAZDLZ010000052.1:0-19455 GCA_964506745.1 uncultured Methanotrichaceae archaeon
TGCATCATGTCATAGACGTATTGGATCTATGGAGATATGAATGTATGGTTTGGAGGGAAAGTGTACGGCCTTCCTCTCACGACTGAAGTCGCGAGCATCCGGCCTGTTTTCATCGTGAAGAATTGAAGAATAATCCCTATAGATTTTTATTTTAAAAATATGATAATTAATCATCTCTTTTCGTATCTCAGCTTCAGCCCCTCTTCCTTCCAATCAAAGACAGGAACGCTCCTACGCAGATAGCCCGACTCTCGCAGAGCCTGCACCACAAGCGGCACGGTAATGGTGGCATCGGAGAAGACCTGCACTTTGCTCGCCTCCTTCTTGACCTTGCCCCAGGAGACTGCCTCTTCGAAGGTGCAGCCGGAAAGTCCTCCCCAGTGCGGAGCATCGGTGGTGTACTGAATGGCATAACTGTGGCCCCCCGAGTAATCGCCGATCAATTCAGCTATGACCTCCGTCTGCTGGATGAAGTTCTTGGGAACGCCCCCGCCAATATAAATCACTCCAGTCTGGGCTGACTTTTCCACCATTTGAGTGATCTCGTCCACATCCTTGATGCCATCGACCATAACGCTATGTCCTTCGCGCAGAGCCATGACCATGCCGATTCCCCATGAGCTGTCTCCGAATGCCGGCACGAATATTGGCACTCCCGCTTTATGGGCCGCGCCAAGGATGGTGGTATCAGGCAGGTCCTTTCCCACCATGTACATCAGCTCGCGTGACGAGTAGCGGCGGGCCGGGTCCAGGCTCTTCACGAAGCTCGATATGTGATTGTCGGCTTTGTGCAGCTCAATCTCCGATACGAATACGTCGTAGATTCTGTCGATCTTGCATTCATTGAGATAAGCATCATCGGCGCAGGCACTGCCTTGATAGTGGACGATGCCCAGCCCCTCGCAAAGGTCGTGAAATAGATTGGCGCCCGTGCTGACCAGGCAGTCTACCTTTCTCTCCCGCAGAAGGTAGGCAATGAACTCGCCCAGGCCCGCAGGCACCATGGCACCGGCGAGACCCAGGAATATGGTAACGTCTTCGTCGTGCATGCGCTTCCAGACCTTCAGAGATGTGCCGAGCTGGCCTCCCTGAAAGCCCATCTTGCCCATATCCGCGACCAAGTCGGCAACACCTCTCTCTTTCATGGGTATTGTCGTCCTTATCTTCTCGCCACTGCAGATGGAATCGTGACTATGACCGTGAACGTGATCCATTTTATCCCTCAAGATTTCTCAACACCAATCTCTCTCTGGATGCATTTAAAGATTGTCGATCTGGATGAATGATCTGTACAGGCATGAAGCTTTATATATCAAAAAGCACTCTTAAGCAAACTTCGATGCGATTGGCCGCGTTTTCATGGGGAAGGCGAAGTGACATGTGGAAAGCTGAAGATTCTTTGGATCTCTACGGGATAGAAAATTGGGGCAACGGCTATTTTTCTGTTAATGATAAAGGCAATATTATTATATTTCCCAACAAAAATAGGGCAACGTTCGTGGATGTTATGGACCTCATCGAGGAGATCGAGAAATCCAGTGACCTGGAGTTTCCCGTGCTCCTTCGCTTTCCTCAGATCCTGGAGGATAGAATCAATGAGATCACAGGTGCATTCTTGGGCTCCATCGCCGAATTCTCGTACAAAGGCAACTATCAGCCCATCTTCCCCATGAAGGTCAATCAGAGAAAGGAGGTAATCGAGTATATCATCAAGTACGGAGCCAAACACGGGATCGGCCTGGAGGTAGGGACGAAGGCCGAGTTACTGGCAGCGCTATCCCTGGGCCTGCCCAAAGAGGCGCTCCTCATCTGCAACGGCTATAAGGACGAAGACTATCTGCGCCTGGCTCTAAGCATACATAATGTAAATAATATAGTAATAGTCGTAGACCTTTTCGCAGAGATCTTTGATATTCTGAAGTATGCTGAGCAGATGGGCATAACTCCTCGCGTGGGCATGAGAGTCAAACTATTTGCCCGCGGCTCCGGTCGCTGGGTGGAATCGGGCGGCGAATCGGCCAAGTTCGGCCTGTCTACCAGCGAGGCCTTGGAGCTGATGAAGATCCTGCGAGAAAGGGGTATCATAGACAGCCTGAAGATGATTCACTTTCACATCGGCTCGCAGATCACGGATATCAGGACCATTAAAAACGCCATGAACGAGGCGGCTCGTATCTATGCCAAGGCGCGCAAGATGGCCAATATCGAGTACCTGAACGTGGGTGGCGGCCTTTCTGTGGACTATAACGGCTCCAATACGGCCACACCTTCCAGCGCCAACTATACTCTGCGCGAGTACGCCAATGACGTGGTCTACACAGTGCAGAAGATCTGCGATGACGAGGATGTCCCCTGCCCCACCATCGTCTCGGAGAGCGGGAGGGCTATTGCCGCCTACCACAGCCTGCTTATCTTCAAGATCATTGGCCGAAAGAATGCCAAGGACTCGCAACTTCGCACCCCAAAAGAGGAGGATCCCATTCAGATCGACGATCTGTGCAGTGCTTTTAAAGAGATCAACATCGACAACTACAAGGAGCACTATCACGACGCGTTGCAGTATCGTGACGAGCTTTATGACTCTTTCAACCTGGGCAATATAGGCCTTGAGGAGCGAGCCAAAGGCGAGACTCTCTTCTGGATGGTCTGCAAGAAAGCCGCATTCCTGGCCAAACAGGCCGAGGACGAATCTGATGAGTTTCAGGAGCTGAAGAAGCTGGTCAGCCAGAAGTACATCGGCAACTTCTCACTCTTTCAGTCTGTGCCGGATATGTGGGGCGTGGAGCAGATCTTTCCCACCATCCCCCTGCATCGCTTGAATGAGATGCCCTGTGAGAGGGGGAGGATCGTAGATATCACCTGTGACTCGGACGGGGAGATCAAGCGCTACGCCGGGGACAGCGAGGGCCTGGAGTACCTGGATATGCACACCCTCCTGGAGAACGAGGACTATTACCTGGGCATCTTCCTGCTTGGTGCCTACCAGGACACCCTGGGCGACTTTCACAACCTGCTGGGCTGCGCTCATGAGGTGCATGTCATGGCCGACGGCGACGACTGGTACATCTGCCAGAAGGTAGAGGGTGACACCTGCCGAAAGCTCCTGGACTTCTTTAACTACGAGACCAAGGACTACATATGGGAGATCATGGATCGCTGTGTGGACAAACACTTGTGCATACCTAAGAGAGAGCTGGAGCAGATTGAATCACAACTGAACAGGGCGCTCAAGGGCTATACCTACTTCATCACCAAACCCAACGGGACAAAGGGGAAAGAAAAAGAGAAGGAGAAGAGTTTGAGCGGCAGCGTGCTCAAGAGCTGAAAAAGAAGTGGACCGCGCCGTCCAAGACCCTCATTCGTCCGCGACCCATCAAAAACCAAAACCCCGAAAGCTGCAAGGAGAGGTGTATTCGGCCCTGGCTGAAGCCGTAAAAAGCACAGACATAACCACTTAGGTGCGGTCATCCAACTGGGCCTCAGGCCTCTCTATAACTGCCTCTTTAACCTAAATCGCCCAAAAATGCCTGGGTTTCCGGCACAGGTCGCCATGTTGCGCCGGACCTATAAATTCTAAATATCGGTTAGTGTTTGAACATCTTGCTTATGCTGTTTGTAGCATTGGAAATGCTGCAGGAAATGCCTGAAATGAAGCTTTTTTGCTCCGCCGGCTTTGTCTGGGCAGCAGATTTCGTCTCTGTGGGCTTGGATGCATTGGATTTCTTATCCTTTTTCTTGGAGACTGAATTGCCGTTTTTCATTTGATAATTGCTGTTGCGATCTTGGGGACCCTTGCTCTTCTTGTTGTCTTTTGCCATAATTACCATGCCATCCGTCCATGTTAAAATTGATATAGATTGCGGCTACAAGTTGCCTGCCTTCAGGGCTGTAGCCGCTTGATTCCTGTGTGCCAGGACTGATGGAGTTGAAAAAAAGGAGAACTACCGTCTAGCTCTCCCACCGCCTTCGCGATGGTTTGGATAGATTTTACTAGATCAGACAGGACAAAACTCATTGTTCGGGGAGATACGTTTCTATAGCTCTTCCAGCTTCTCGACGCCCATTTTCTTTACCTTTGGCTTCCAGATCTTATCCGGCATCCAGGTAGGCGCCCCTTTGGGCTTCGTTACTTGAACCCTTTCCCCGGTGAAGATGTGCACCTTTTTTGTGCCGCGCTCCCTGAGCCGAATATCCGTGATGCCTCTATTGGCCGCCTTCAAGGCTGCTTGTCTTGGTTGTTTTCCTGTAAATACCCCAATCTCATTGCCTTTCTCGTCCCTGAGGGCGAAATTTCTTGTCTCAGCCATCTAATTCCCTCCGTGCTTCCCAGTCAAACCGAATGATATTCGAATTATTGTTATACTGAATACCATTATATTAATTTTCTCTAGACGGCAGGAGAATCATCAGAATTTTTGCCTTTAAATTGGTGAAGAAGCCAGGAATGGGGCATTAATCTGCGACGAGACCCTCAGAGTGCGCAGAATATGTTCCACGTGCGGATAAAATCAAACGGAAGTGACAGTTACCTGTCTATTCCTCTTCCAGACGACAGAAATGGCAGCTATGATGCCATATGGGTTCGGCCTCGATCTTGACTGGATTTTCAATGTTGTAGTGGCCTGCCATCATCACCTGGATGAACTTATGAACCTCTTCGGCGGACATTCCAGTGGGTTTGATCCTTCCCACCTCGCGGCCATGAACCCCATGATGACCTTCCGTTTTATCGACGGTCATGACGGCGTACTCGGGCTTGTCCTCGTTTTCTCCGTCACCCAGGTAGAGCAGATTTCCAAAGTAGAAACCATAGCATATAGGCCACTTATGGTTGATCATGGCCTCGACCAGATCGTCCTCGCTTTCCAGCTCCTTGAAGGAGAATACGCGCTCGGGATGAATCATAATCAACACCAGAACATTAAATCATAATAATGGTCTTCCTGGAGGCTCATCATCATCAAGAAAACGATTCAGTCCCATGCGGGCCGTATCATCATGCGGCTCGATGCCTTCCCTATAGCCGTCTTCTTTCATGAACTGCCTTATTGCCTGAGTATCATAGTCCGGTGCAGCCGGTTTCCAGTTGTCTTTCCGGAAATCCTTGACAGTTGGAACATAGCTGTCGTAGCTGCCGGAGAACCAGTCTTGCGTGCTGAGAAATGGCAGGTAAAAGGTGAATTGATTCCAGAGGGGCTGAATAGGATGATAATAGCCGGTACGGTTACTGTATTTTATAAGGCTGAACTCGGGCCGGAAGATGGTGGCCCTCAGCAGGACCGGCGATACGGTGGTGGTATTGTTGCCAGCCACAAAGGTGGCGAAGGAGAGCGGACTGCTGTATCCAGGATAGCTCAATCCCAGGCCGTAGGCGTCACTGCCGCCATAGAGGTACATGGTCCCTTCGCCGCTGCCTGCAAGAAGGGTGAACAAGAGAAATATCAGTGCCCAGTATTTCATGATAGTCGTAGCTACTTATGAGATGGGTGGATATAAATCTTAGGATTTGCTTTTCCTGCGGGATGAATGGGGAAAAGCGAACATGCAGATGGCCCAATAGCTGCCCGTCTACCGACATGTTTAAATGGGGGACGGCTCACCTTCAGTCCTGTTGGGCAGGTAGATCAGCTGGAAGATCGCTACCTTGGCATGGTAGAGGCCTCGGGTTCAAATCCCGACCTGTCCATTTTGTCTGTTTTCTTTTAGTCCTTGGCCGAAAGTTACAGGCTCATTACCGGTAAATACGGCAAAGCAGTGAGATTATGTACGAGGTCCTTCAGATGCTGTTCATGGCGTTTGCCATAGGCCTTACGGGTGCGCTGGCTCCCGGACCGACTTTGGTCGCCACAGTCAACTCCTCCCTCAAAGACGGCTGGACGGCAGGGCCCAAGGTGGCGGCTGGCCACGCTCTGGTTGAGGTCCTGATCTTTATGTCCATTGTTGGCGGGCTGGCTGCAGCTATGCAGCAGTATTCACGCGTCGTTTCCATCGCAGGCGGCCTGTCACTCATCGTTTTTGGAATCATGACCGCAAAAGGGATTAAAAACGCCACATTGGTGGCACAGCAGAGCCAAATGATAGGCAATGCCTACCTGGCAGGAATTATCACCAGCGCGGCCAATCCTTACTTCTGGATTTGGTGGCTCTCCATCGGCAGCGCCCTGGTGCTCTCCGGTCTACACTCGGGAGTAGTCATGGCTGCCGTCTTCATGATCGGCCACTGGATCGCGGACTTCGGATGGCTGATCCTGGTCTCGATCAGCCTGGATCGGGGACGAAGCGCACTCTCTCTGAAGAATTATCGACGAATCCTGGGAATATGCAGCGTATTTTTGGTCTGCTTTGGCGTCTACTTCCTGAGCACTTCACTATCTTAATACCGCGCTATCCTTAAATAAAGGCCGGGCGAGGTTGAAGGGGAGATATTGCTTGTCAATTAAGGATGATCTGGCCTATCTGAAGTCGATTCGCATATTCATTTGCCTATCCGTCTTCATCTTCGGGCTTACGACGGTAATGGGTTATTATGCCGCCGCAGTCGATCCGGGGCTGGCGTCCAACTGGATGAAAGAGCTGGAGATGCTGAAGTGGATTTTGGATCAGCCACCCATCCTCATAATGATAATAATATTCCTGAAAAATCTTCTCGCCTCAGCGATGGCCATGCTGCTGGGCCTGGGCCTGGGGCTTATTCCTCTGATGGTCGTTACCAGCAACGGCTTTCTTCTGGGAATCGTAGGCTACGCTTCCGTGCAGAAGGCGGGATTCCCATTTCTGGCGGCTGGCATCCTGCCTCACGGCATCATTGAGCTGCCCGTCGTCCTGGTCTGCATTGCTATCGGCTTTAGGCTGGGCTATCTGCTGGCTCTGACTCTGGCCAAAGAAAAAGCCGACCTTTGCGGTGAGACAAGGATCGCCATTCATTTCCTAGGGCGCTATGTCGCGCCACTGCTCTTCCTGGCCGCAGCCATTGAAACCTTTATCACACCTATTGCAATATCGGTGGTTACATGATCGATTCCAAAACAAAGTCCCAGATAAAGAATGGTAAACAAGCCAAGCTTCCTGGCAAGGACAGCTTCAGCGAGTGGTATCACGAGCTGCTCATGACGGCGGAGATAGTCGATAACCGTTATCCTGTCAAAGGCATGTGCGTCTGGTTTCCCTTCGGCTTTGCCCTCAAAAAGAATGTCTACGCAGTTATCAGGGAGCTTTTAGATCCCGATCACCAGGAGACCCAGTTCCCCCTCCTGATCCCAGAGAATGAGTTCATGAAAGAGGCGCAGCACATCAAGGGCTTCGAGGAGGAGGTCTACTGGGTGACCAGCGGCGGGACATCGCCACTGGAAATCAAGCTAGCCTTGCGGCCTACCAGCGAGACGGCCATCTACCCCATGTTCAAGCTCTGGATCAGGTCGCATGCCGATCTGCCGCTGCGAATTTACCAGATTGTCAACACCTTCCGCTATGAGACCAAGCACACCCGACCGCTCATACGCCTGCGCGAGATCACATCCTTCAAGGAAGCACATACGGTTCATGCCACATGGGAAGAAGCCGCACAGCAGGTGGAAGTGGCCATTTCCAGATACTCGGAGTTCTACCGCCGCCTGGCCCTGCCCTTCCTGGTAAGCCGCCGCCCCAGTTGGGACAAATTCCCCGGTGCGGACTACACCACAGCCATTGATGTGATCATGCCCGACGGCAAAACGCTGCAAGTGGGCACGGCGCACCACCTGGGCTCGACCTTCGCCAAGACCTACGAGATCACATACGAAGCGGAAAACGGTGAGCAAAAACTGGTCTCTCAGACCTGCTACGGCATATCAGAGCGTTGCATTGCCGCCCTCATTTCCGTGCATGGAGATGAGAGAGGCCTGGTCCTGCCCTGGGGCATAGCCCCCATTCAGGTGGTAATAGTGCCCATTCTTCTGGGCGACAAAGAGAAGGTTCTGGCCGTCAGCCAGCAGCTTCAGGACGAACTTTCTCGTGCCCGCATGCGCGTGCAACTGGATACCAGCGATGAGCGGCCCGGAGCCAAGTTCTACAAGTGGGAGATGAAGGGCGTGCCCATTCGTCTGGAGGTAGGGCCCAGAGATATTGAGAAAGGTGTCGTCACCCTGGCCCGTCGCGATGGAGCCAAGAAAGCTGTGCCGATGGTTGGACTGGTCGAAGCCATCAACAAAGAGGCGGAAGAGCAACACCTGGTGCTCTACACAAAGGCCGCGAATCTTCATGAGACAACGGTAAAAGAGGTTGCCGGCATTGAGGAAGCCAGGACGCAGACACAGATCGGTGTGGCCCTGGTGCCCTGGTGTGGTGCAGTAGAATGCGGCCATCAATTGGAAAACCGGGTGGAAGCCAATATGCTGGGCGAGCCGCAGTACCAAAGCTTCCCAGAGGCTGCCTGTGCTGTCTGCGGCAAGATTAGTTCGGGCCGGACCTATATGGCCAGGCAGTATTGAACTAAGCCTAAGATTAACAGATCCAAGACCTTACTTTTTTATTTTAGAATCTGGCCGAATCATTATATATTTTTTCAATCTGATCGATTCCCAAATCGCATATCCCGGTGCGATCTGAAAAGGCTTATCTAGGTCTTGATCGCCTGGATGTAAGATTGTCCATGGATCAGATCCCCTTAATGGAGCTGGCAGGTATTATCATCATTGGGATATCAGCCCAGTGGCTTGCCTGGCGTATAAAGCTCCCATCGATCCTATTGCTTTTGGTCTTTGGATTTATAGCAGGACCTGTGACCGGCTTTCTGCATCCGGATCAATTATTGGGGCCGCTCCTTTCCCCGTTCATAAGCATCTCTCTGGCTTTGATCCTCTTTGAGGGCGGATTGAGCTTGAAGATCAGAGACCTGATAGGAACCAGAATTGTTGTCCGAAACCTCCTTACCATTGGTGTTTTCACAACATGGCTTATAGCCTCAAGCTCTGCATATATTATCTTAGGGCTAAATCCGCTCTTATCAATACTTCTTGGGTCGATTCTGGTTGTGACGGGCCCTACGGTTATAACACCTCTGCTTCTGTACGTACGCCCTTCGGGAAGAGTTGGCCCCATTGTCAAATGGGAAGGAATAATGAATGACCCGATTGGTGCGATTCTGGCCATAATTGTCCTGGAAGGCATCCTGGCCACCGGCCCGCATGAAGCGGCTCTAACAGCAGCATTGGGGATTATGGGGACAATAATCGCAGGATGCTCCTTCGGATTTTTGGGAGCATTCATAATAATAAAAGTAATGAAAAACTACTGGGCCCCGGATAGTTTGCTGGAAGTTATATCACTCATGCTTGTAGTACTGGTCTTCACCGCCTCGGAACTTATTCAAGAAGAATCCGGGCTTTTAGCTGCTACACTGATGGGAGTGGTACTGGCCAATCAGAACAAGGTCAATATTACGCCCATAATCAAGTTCAAAGAGGATATGAGGACGCTCTTAATTTCGCTCTTATTTATCATCCTGGTTGCAAAACTGCCTATGGAATATTTTAGATATATCAATTTAAATTCCGTGGCATATATTGGGTGTCTGATATTCATAGCGCGCCCGGTAGCGGTTATTATTTCTACGCACCGTTTGGGCCTGACCTGGCAAGAGAGAGTCTTTATCGCCTGGATGGCCCCGAGGGGGATAGTGGCGGCGGCAGTAGCCTCCATCTTCGGCCTTTACTTATCCGAGCAGGGTTTTCCCCAAGCAGAAATGCTGGCACCGATTACTTTTTTCGTAGTTGCTGGGACGGTGGCAATTTACAGTCTAACTGCGGGACCGCTTGCCAGGTATTTGCATCTCGCCTCCAGAAAACAAAGGGGATTTTTAATTGCGGGAGCACATCCCTGGGCAAGAAAGATCGCATCAATTATTAGAGATCAGGGCCTTCCAGTTCTTCTGGTCGATACAAATTCCACAGAAATTGCCAAAGCTTATGAGGAGGGTTTGCCCACATACCACGGCAGCATAATTTCCGAATCGATATTAGATGAAATAGATATCTCTAATCTAGGACACTTCTTGGCCCTGACTTCAGACGATATGGTCAATTCCCTGGCAGCCATAAGATTCAGGGAGATATTTGGAAGAAAAGAGGTCTATCAAATTCGCGTAGAGACCACCGGTTTTCGGGGGATGGAGACACTTGCACCGGAGCATTTGCGCGGACGGTTTCTTTTTTCCCCCCAGTTAACATACTCTTACCTGGATGAAAAGTTCAAATTAGGAGCGTCTTTAGTGATCAACGAATTTACAGAAAACTTCAAGCATGATCCAAAAGCGCCTTTTCATGATGCAAATACGTATCCACTAATTCTGATAGGCAGTAACGGGTCAGTGAAAATTTTTACAGAAGATTATAAGCTGATTCCGTGTGCAGGGGAAAAGCTGGTCAGCATACATTATACAAAAAACAATATAGTATATTAAAGAATAAACGACTATCTTTATAAACAATGACCTGCGAATTCTGATTATAAATGACAGAGGAACTCTAAGATGACCCTGCAAAAGCGTGTCAGCTTGAATATCAATGTTCGCGGCTTGGGCGAATCGCCTACCCTGGCCATTAACGAGAGAGTTAAGCTATTGCAAAGCCAGGGAAAGAAGATATATAACTTCGGATTGGGCCAATCCCCATTCCCAGTTCCGGCACCGGTTGTTGAAGCTTTGCGGCTGCATGCTCATGAAAAGGATTACCTACCTGTTAAAGGCCTTCTGGCCCTTAAAGAGGCAGTAGCCGGATTTCACCGGCAGAAAGACCTGGTGGAAGCGAATGCCGATTGTGTTATGGTAGGCCCGGGCTCAAAGGAACTCATGTTTCTGTTGCAACTGGTATTTTACGGAGAGATCATCTTGCCTACGCCGTGCTGGGTCTCCTATGTGCCTCAGGCCAAGATTCTGGGAAAACGGGTGAGCCTGATTCACACCACCTTCGAAGATAAGTGGCATATCAGCGCAAATCTCCTTGCTTCGTTCCTGGAGGAAGAGCAGGACATGTATCGTCCACGCATGCTTGTTCTCAATTATCCTGGAAATCCCGACGGCCTCACCTACACGGCAAATGAACTCAAGGAGATCGCAAAAGTAGCCCAAGAATATGAGATCATCCTCCTATCCGATGAGATCTACGGCCAGCTCCATCACCAGGGCAGCCATGTTTCTGTGGCTCGCTACTACCCGGAAGGCACCATAATCAGCTCAGGTCTTTCCAAGTGGTGCGGAGCTGGCGGTTGGAGGCTTGGGACATTCACCTTCCCTTGCAGCCTGGACTGGCTGATGGAGGCTATGGCCGCCGTTGCCAGCGAGACATACACTTCAGTCAGCGCGCCCATTCAGTACGCCGCTGTGGAAGCTTTTCGGGGATCGATGGCCATCGAACGCTACCTCTGGCATGCCCGGCGCATCCTCTCAACCTTGGGTCAGAAATGCTACAAGATACTGGCGGATGCAGGCGTGCGGATACATCCACCGGAGGGCGCTTTTTACATGTTTCCCGATTTTTCACCCTTTGCCGGGAAGCTGGCAAAGAGGAATATTAGAAACAGCGCAACGCTCTGTGAGCGGCTGCTGCACGAGACAGGAGTTGCCATGCTTCCGGGAAGAGTGTTCGAGAGACCCTGCGAAGAGCTTACTGCCAGGATCTCGTACATAAATTTTGCCGGTGCAAGTTCTCTGGCTGCCAGCGAGACGATTGCCATGCATAATGAGCTGCCGGAGGAATTCATCCAAGCTCACTGCGAAGAGACCATAGAGGCCACGAAGACGCTTGCAAACTGGCTGACGGGCTAGATGGGGACCTGGTGGGCCCTTTAAATCTAGAGCCTATTGATTTTTAGACGCAATCACAGGTTGCCCAGCTCTGGGCAAAGAAGGCATCCAAGGCAAAAGCGCCGATGAAGGCAAAGTGCTGGAATAGGGCCCTCGATATGTTGACCCGCCGCCCCATGATTCCAGTTCTCTCAGGGGCGTTCTCACCAGTTAAGGCCAGGGAATGCCATTCAATAGGCGGCTATTTATTCAGGAATGTCCATGTTCATGAATATGCTTGAAAAGATCGGAACCGTCCGAAACTGTGCAGACAGCGATGCGCTGCAATTTCTCGCCCTTTTCAAAGACAGCATAAGCGAAATTCAGCTCAGCCAAAGTGTTGATTCCTCTGCATATTTCAGCCCCGAATATTCTCACTACATCATCGTCCACACCCCGCTCGACATGGAGTATTCGGGTCACGGAAAGGAATGGAACGAGCGTTTTTGCGGCGGTGCTGGGGTTTCGATCGTTGAATTGATAGACGGCGGAGGAGATGCGATTTACGTCAAGGGGCTCATGGCCGCAAACGAGTCAAAGGTTTATGCCATCCTTCCTTACACCCACATCGATGCGGCTGCTTGCAAAGATGCGAGCCTCCCGGAATCCCGGCCCTCGGCCACGAGAAACCGGGTGTGGCCCATGGTCCTTTCAGAGATCGGGGGCGAGAAGATCCTCGATGTCGGATGCGGTTTTGGAAGGCTGACCCTCGATATTGCAGAGCATAACCCAGAATCCAAGGTTTTCGGAGTCGATCTTTTCGATTCCCTTACAGGGCAGGCCAGGATGAACGCCGGAGTTCTGGGCAAAAAAAACGTAGAGTTCAAGACGGCAAGCGTCTACTGCCTACCCTTTGAAGACAGTTCCTTTGAGACGGTCAACTCATTTTTCATGCTCCACCACCTCGACGAGATCCCAAAAGGTTTGCTGGAAATCCGGCGCGTCCTCCAAAAGCAGGGGCGATTTGTGGCGGTGGAACCTATCGGACACCATCACGGCCCGAACTATTCTGGAAGCGACTGGGAACGAATCTTCAAAGAAGCGGGCTTTGGGGCTGAAGCGGAAGAAAGAGACTTTGCGCTGATAATCAGAGCCCAGAAGAGCAATGAAAAAACGAATGAATGCGCCCCGCTGTTTTGAATGGGAAAAACCGGGCGGATACCTTGAGCCCGCAACTACAGTCTGGGCTATTGCCATCTCAGCCAAACGGGGCGATTGAGGCAAGGGGCATCTCTGCTGAGGGAAGGCAGCCAGATAAATTCCTTTTAGCTTTTTCTTCGCGGCAATTTATTTATTCGAATATCCCGCTAGCTTGCTGCACAGGACTGCCGCCGCCGTTTTACTGCGGCCATAAATAAAAATGGTGCCCGGATCTATCAGGCTCATGCTGCAGATAGTATCGGCACCCAATGGAACTTTTTGATCCTAATAGTAGTACCAGATGCTCCTGTAGTCTTCCGGGTCCTCTCCTCTCTCCTTTAGCCTTTGCAGATACTTCTGGATAGAAACGTCCGTGTAGATGTAGGGCTTTACCTGAGCTATGTTCTTCTCCCAGGGAAGGAACGAATACATCCTCCTGCCCTCAGGAGTTATGGCGATCAGCTCGTGGTTTTGCCAGGCCCGCAGATGGTCTTTGCCAAGGCCGGGGACATTGAAGACCGGCTCGTCGGTGCGCATCATTCCCGGAAGAAGCCGTGCCTCTTCCTTTCGTTCCTGCAGGATGCGGGATATGGGCACAGCATAATCCTCCATCTCCGTCTTGCCCTTCATATTGAAGGTATAGTACGGATCCACACCAATCTGCTTGAGAGTCATTCGAAGGGCGGCAGTCTCGAACTTGCGGCTGTTGGCAAAGGTGAAGACCTGCTGGTTGTAAACCATAATACCGGTCATCTTCACCTTCTTCAAGGCCACCAGAGTCTCAGGCGTCACCTCATAAGGATGCATGAAGTGCGTCACCATGCAAATGTTCCTCTTTCCAATCTCATGGTATTGGGCCAGAATCTCACAAAGCTCACTGGTAATCCTCTGGGGAACGGTTGCCGGTGTTCTGGTAGCGACTCTTATGCACCTCAGATGCGGTATCTGGGAAAGCTTGCCCAGGATCTTGTCAATCAGGGAGTCATCCATCACCAGTGGGTCGCCACCTGTGAGCAAGACGTCCATCATCTCTTCGTGTTCTGAGAACCACTGCAAAGCAGCCTCGATCTTCTCCATAGGTGCCAGTGCCGAGGCCATGAGGGGCGAGGTCAATTCCCAATTGCGCTGGCAGTAGACGCAGATCTGGGGGCATGATTCGTAGGGCTTAATTATCGCCACCCTGGGATAGCGACGAGTGACCAGGTCTATGGGTGAAGTGTCTCCTTCCTTCATGAAATCGAAGGCCCACTTCTTGTCCGTTCTATGTGTGATCATATTCTGCACATAGCTGAGCGGTGGGAAGACCTGTCTCCTAACTGCATAGTCCAGATCGCTGGGCACCTCATCCATAAGATGCAGATAATAAGGGGTCACTCCAAACGGCACATGATTTTCCAGAGCCAGCCTTATGGATTTTTCATGGTGCGGATCCAGTTTGATTATTTTTTTTATCGTATCCAGTCCCTGGATGTCTTTGAATACGTGCCGGAATTGCCAGTGCCAATCCTTCCAATCATCCTCTGTGGAATCCAGCGTCTCCAGGATCCGTTTTCTATTCTCTTCACGTTTGGCAGCGATCTGAGGATCAAGACCTGATAAATATCTGGCCAGGTATCCGTCCATGCGCTTTCCCATCTGATCCAGAAAGTCCGAGCGCATCTGGCCGGCAACTCGCCCCTCATAATCTTCGAATTTGGGAATCTTGATTCCTTCCATCAGTCGAGAAGGATAGACATCTGCCTTCAATTTAAGAGCCTTAAAGAAATGGACAAACTCGGCAACGAAGTCGTCGCTGACATCCTCATCGCCATTTACAGCAGCCTTCCACAGATTCTCTAAAGATGAAGTGCCGGAAATTCGCTCATTTCTGGGAGAGATGATGTTTTTCAATATACGTATCACTTCTCTAAAGAGGACATAATCCCAGTTTTCTATCTCTCCCAAATCACAGGAATAAGTCCATTCTCTGGCTTCTATGTAGCGTGCCACCTTATTGCGGGCACTCTCTAAAGTCTTGCTCTCTCTTAGCAGCACATATAGTTCTGGTGCAGCGTCCCAGCATTCTGTCCATCTAGCAGTCATATCATAATTGTCTTTGAGAGACATTTTACTTCTATTTTTCCCCAAGCTATTTTTTCCAGGTCTCCGGCAAGAACATCAGTATCACAGGAAGGATTTCCAGACGCCCAATGTACATGCAAAAGACACCTAAGGCACGTCCTGACGCGGAGATGCTGGTAAAATCGAGTGCTACAACACCAAAGCCAGGACCTACAACGCCAAGGCAACTTGCTGCGGCGGAAACTGCGGACAGAGCATTGAACTGAGGATTTGCGCCCTCTGTAATGGCAAAAGCCAGCATTGCAAATATGAAGGACAAAAGGTATAGCTGCACAAACAGCAGAACGGATTTGACGGTATTTTCTTTTATAATCTTGTCGCCCACCTTTATGGCCATCACAGCCTTAGGGTGAAGACTTCGAATCAGCTCATTGTAAGTGTATTTCAGGACGATAAGTACTCTTCCTACTTTTATTCCTCCGCCAGTCGATCCGGTGCAGCCACCGATCAGCATCAGTAGTATCAATGTAATCTTGGCTGCCAGGGACCAGGCATCATAATCAAAGTTGTTTACAAAGCCCGTTGTGGTCATGGTAGAGATAACCTGGAAGATAGAGGAACGAAGCTGTGTATGAAAATATCCCGGTATCTTGCCAAAGATCATCAACATCAATATGGAGATGCTCATAATCAGGATGTAGAACCTGAACTCAGAATCCCGAAAAAGATTTTTTAAGTCTTTTTTTAATATTATCTGGTGATAGATAATAAAATTGGTGCCGCCCAGCAGGAGGAATATGCAGACAATGAATTCCACTAACACACTATTGTATTTTGCAATGCTGTAGGCAACAGGAGAAAAACCGCCTGTAGCGATGCTGGCAAATGCTGTGCAAAGAGAGTCGTACAGCGGCAAACCGGCCGCTACCAACAGCAGAGCCTCAAGGCCTGCCAGTCCCAGGTATATCCCCCAGAAGGTTTTGGCGGTATTTTTCACCCTCGGTGTTATGGCCTCCTTCGTAAGTCCCAGGCCATCCACGGAATAGAGCTCTCTGCCGGCAACGCCAAGATTGGGCAGTATCGCGATAAATAGCAGTACAATCCCTAAACCGCCCAGGAGCTGGGTAAAGGATCTCCAGAAGAGAAGGCCGAAGTAAGTTCCCTTGATGGCAAGCATATCTTTTAGATCTAAGGTTACTCCGAAGTGAAGACAAATTGTGTCGGAAGATGAGCAATAAAGCAAATAGCTTGCGACTCGATCTGTCAATGCATAGGCCAGGCTGCCCCGCACCAGATCATTGTTTAAGATCCAATAGCCCTGTGGATTATATTCGCTGAGAATGGTCGCGCCGGCAGTTGTGAATCCCGACATTGATTCAAATATTGCATCCATGGGGCTTAATCCCAGGAATACGTAGGGAAGAGCGCCCAGCAGGGCTGCGAGAAGCCAGCTCAAAGAAACGGTAGCGAAAGCCTCTCTGTGGCCCATTGTTGAATCTTCGCTAAAATGCTTAAAGACGAGGCCCGTTACGATGGCGATTAAGGAGCTAAGGCCAAAGGTTACCACGCCCAAAGGCTCTTTGTATACGGCAGAGACAATGCCCGGTATCACCATAAGTATTCCGAGCAAGACGGCCAGCAAACCCAGGGTTTTCAGGACGATCTTTATCTTCATCTCGCTCTTGCCGTTCTTTTACCTGAGATCATTACTTTCGGTAGCCAATGCTGACGCGTCCCGATGAATTGTCCTTCTCCAAAATGCCGCCCTTCTTGGAATTGCCCATTATTGCACTGGATGGAGTGGAAGACGGGCCGGCAAGGGTCATCTGTTCAGGTAGCGGCGGTTTTTCCAGCATGGCCATTAGCAGAGCTCTTTTTTCTCCCGGTGGAAAGACGGGAGGCTGCTGCCACCAGGCGGATGAATTGAATTCGCTACTCGCATCGTTTTTTAGCCGGGCATAGCCACCGTCCACCAGTATCCTGTTAACGGGCGGCCAAATGGGCCGGAATTCCGAATCAATAAGATAAAGGACACAGATTAGCTGGCTCCATTCGTTGCGTGCACCGGTGGTGTTGTCATTGATATCCAGATATACCATCTTGTCTTTCAGCAAGGAAAGGGCGTATTTTTGGGAGGCTTTGCCCTGAGGGGTTACGGTTGATGGTGCCTCTATACCTGCGAGCTTAATGCTATCGATGTTGTTTGTCCTGGCTTCACCAATCAGCATCTCTATACCCAGCGAGTCGCCGCTAATCACGCTTACCACCCGCCCGACTGCCTCATCGGGCAGTCCGAAAGCTGTGGACAAAAAAACCAGAACCAATGACAAAACCAATAAAGCCAACCGCTGCTTCATAAAAATCTTCACTTCCTCAAGACTCATGCACTCGTCTTTGCAACCTTCCAAATATCTGCTAGCGATATCCTGATCATCCCTGCGATTCCAAAATTTATAAATGATTCCCCTCGACATGGCTGTTTATCAAAATTCTGAATGCTTGCATCCTCACAACAATTTTACACCAGACGTCTCTCGCAGCTCCCGCTAAATGAACAGTGGCGGCATCTTTGTTGATAGTTATGCGCTCTCCCAGGGCATCCGTGTCCTATTGCCCTCTTCATCTCGTCTACCGTTGCCCGCAAATCGGAGCGCAAGGTTTTATCGAAATTGATTCTATGCTGCAAACCATCGGAATAGACGATTATCCCATAAGGCACCGACCTGTGGTAGTTCTCTTCCACCAGATGGCAGTATGCCGCCAATTGCATTATGTGGTTTTTATGGGGCTTCCGGGCCCTTCCGCTTTTTATCTCCACAGGAATCAAGCTGCGACCTCTGCCATTTACTATATAATCCGGCTTGCCGCTGATGCCGAGATTCCTGGAATACAGGATCTTTGCCGGGCGATCCAGATCAGAGTAGATCACCTTTCCTTCTGGAATTCCATAAACCATGCGCATGGTTTTTGCCGATGACGACTCTCTCTTTGACAGAAATCGAAAAACAACAGCTAGAATTGAAAGAGATAATATCAAGAAAAGTAAAATTAAAAATAATTCCATAAAAACCATCCTGTGAGCAAAACAGCAACAATAGCCGAGAAATAGCCCAGCAACAGGAACATTTCACCCGCTTTCTCCCGTCTCTCCAGGAAGGCCAGCCTGTTCCCTGCTTTTTCATGTGCATCGATTCCTCTCTTCAGACCGCTAGATTGCGGCTGCACACCGCATCTTTTCAGATACCAGGAGACTGGACAGTAAACATATTGAGAGATCTCTGAGGCAGATATTGGCTTGCTGCCATTTTTGCGTTTTAGCATAATGATTTTGTCCAGCATCCGATTAGAGATAAAGCTATCATATTAATAGAAGCTCGCTATTAGCTCTCTTCAGATGCCGGAAAAATCTCTGGGTTTGAAGGTTTGCAGAAAAAATGGAGAAAAAATTCGCAGGGCGCTTGTGGCAACGGGCGCTTTCGACGCCAGCCGCAAGATAGTCTCAGATGAATCCCATGTCTATCTGCCGGTATTAGATCTGGATGAAAATGCATTCTCCAGTATTCGCGACATTGCAGAGTTTGAGCTGGTGCAAATCAATTTTCTGCCGGAAGAGCGCATATTAAGCCCTGAGGACATCCTGGGCTTTCGTCCCAGCTTCGAGGTAGTGGGCGATATTGCCATGATAGAGGACAACGATGCACAGCGTATTGCTGCCGCCCTCATGTCCACCAGCAAGAGCATAAAGGCCGTCATTGCTCCCATCTCCGATGTGGAAGGAGAATTTCGCACCCGTCGCTTCCGGCATGTGGCCGGAGAGGCTCGCACCGTCACTCTCCACAAGGAGCACGGCCTGCGCTACCGGGTGGACCTGGAAAGAGCTTATTTCACGCCCCGCCTGGGCACAGAGAGGCTTCGTATCGCCGGCCAAGTCTCGCCCGGCGATGTGGTGCTGGATATGTTTGCAGGTGTGGGACCGTTTGCCCTGCTCCTGGCTAAGAAGGGAGCAGAAGTCATCGCCATGGACAAGAATCCCGTAGCTGTGAAATACCTGCACGAAAATGCGCGTCTAAACAAAGTAAACAACATAAAAATCCTGGAAGGCGATGCAGCAGAGCTTGCCCTCTGCTATGAGAACCGGGCAGATCACGTGATCATGAACCTTCCTCACAGCGCCTCTGCGTTCCTTCTCCCTGCCCTGCGGGCCGCAAAGCCGGAAGGAATGATCCATTACTACTGCATAGCTCCTGAAGATGATCTTTACAGGGATGAGGCGCTGATAAGAAAGGCGGCTGAGGAGATAAATGCCGGAGGGGAGGTGCTCCGCAAAGAGATAGTAAGAAGCTATGCACCTCATAGACACAATGTGGTCATTGACTTCAGGGTAAAAAAATGGCTCTTCGCTACATCCAGTTGCTAACCTCAGGTTACTATGTTTTTCC
>CAZDLZ010000053.1:0-19271 GCA_964506745.1 uncultured Methanotrichaceae archaeon
AAGAGACCAGGCATCTGCAAGGTTGGGTTCCAACCTGATAGCTTCGTCATAGGCTCTGACGGCCTCTTCGTATTTGTCCTGGCGATAGAGCGCACTGCCTTTGATGAACCAGGCTACTGCATCCTTAGGATTTAGCCTGATAGCTTCGTCGAGAGCCTTGATGGCTTCATCATATTTGCCTTGAAAATAGAGAGCAGTGCCCTTGAGTTTCCAGGATCTTGAATTCTTGGGATCGATCTCGATGGCCTTATCCGAAGCATTGATGACCTCATCGTATTTGCCCAGGCCATAGAGCGCACTGCTTTTGATTAGCCAGGCTTCTGCATGGTTGGGATTCAGCCTTATAGCTTCATCGTTAGCCTTGATTGCCTCATCGTATTTGCCCTGGCCATAGAGAGCAGTGCCTTTGCCGCTCCAGGCTTCGACGTCTTTAGGATCTAGCCTGATAGATTCGTCATAGGCCCTGACGGCCTCATCGTACTTGCCTTGGAGAACGAGAGCAGCACCTTTGAACCCCCAGGCAACTGCTTCGTTGGGATTCAGCCGGATCGCTTCGTCAAGAGCTATGATGGCCTCATCATATTTTCCTTGACGATAGAGAGCGATACCTTTGTTGCACCATGCCCAAGTATTGTTAGGATCTAGTCTGATGGCTTCGCCATAAGCTTGGATGGCCTCATCATATTTGCCTTGACGATAGAGTGCATTGCCTTGGTCTTCTGCAGTCTGCTGACATCCAGACGTTGTCAACATAAGCAGAAGAATGAAAACGACGTAGTCAAATCTCATAAGACTTAAGATGCGTTTAAATAAGATATGTTTATCGGGATGTCGGTATGCATGTTTTCTTATAGACATATTATGACATCTACATGCATCGACGGTGCTCTCGAAATACACTTTTATAAACATTAAAGGCACATAAATAGTTCATAATTAGTAACATGCAATAACGCATCGTTATTACAAACCATGCCTTGCAGCTCCTCGCCTCCGGCCAGCTCGACGAGGCCCGCATCTACCTCGAAGAGCTCCTCCGCCAGGACCCCGATAATCCCGATCTCCTCTACAACCAGGGACCACTGCTACGTGGACCTCGGCCAGCTCGATAAAGGGCGAGAGCTGCTGCACCGCTGCCTAGAGCCCGCTCCCCGTACCGCGTAGCCCTGGCGCTCGGCTACCAGCGGGCGGGCGACCTGCCGCAGGCCAGGGAGTACACCATGCAGACCCAGGCGGCTGGAATCCCGTGGCCCTCAAGAATCTGGGCGCCATCTTCGGCAAGGAGAAGGGCAGCCTGCGGGCTCTCTACTATCTGCGCCGCTCCTACGAGTGCGATCCCCAGGACCCGCAGACCGTGTACGGCCTCGCCTTCGCCGCTTGACCGGCGACATCGAGCCGGCGCAGAAGCATTTGGCTCTTCGCTGTTTCCAATCCGGTTGTTAGTTCGTCGCTCTGTGCGTCCTTCTGTGAACTGCGGTGTCTCTGTGGTGGAAACGTCGTTAGCCACTGGTTATAACCAAACGGCTACGGACTACCACCACAGAGACACAGAGCGCACGGAGGACTCACAGAGGACTTGATTATTATATTATCCACTCGAAACAGCTAGGAACCAAGCAGGCCGTCCTGGAGATGGAGGCACCCGAGGAGCTGCGCAGCCTGTCGCCGCTCTCGCAACCGGGCCCGGATGTCCGCCTGCTCCCCCAGGCCCTCCGGCTCGGCGGCGGCACAGAGCAGCGCCAAGCCTCCTGGCCTCGGCTCGAAGCGTATGAACTGGCCCTCTATAAATTGTCCATAACTCGGGCCATATCTCTAAAAATCAATATCAACATGCTCTATGAGCTTTTCCATATCGTGTCCATAACTACATCTAATGGCCTGGCCGTGCCAGAACATAATGGGCACCTCTCCTGGTTCCTTCTTGCCGCAGAAGCCCTGCATCCTTCATCTTGCGCAGCACATATTTTGCCTTGATTTCATCGACTCCGAGAAGCTGCTGGCAGTCTGCCCTCTTTATAGTGCCGTGCTCTCGGATATATGCCAGGATACGCTCCTCATCGCTCATTGCCTGGGCGTTATAAAGTACGACCAAAAAGGAGGTTCTCTTGTCTTCAAATCTGGGAGGCTGCAGATTGGCCTTGCGCATAGCATCCAGCATGGCATCTATGCCGCTGCCTCTGTTCTCCACCAGGTGCACGTCTTCCATGAGTTGCACCAGCAGCAGGTTCCTGGTGGACTGGCCTTCCTTCAGCTCGTCAACGGTGACACCGCCATAAAGGCCTCCAGGATTCTGGACCTCCAGGCGGTCGGCAAACATCCGCACCTGAATATGGCTGCCACGCACGAAGTGGCTGTAATCCCGGTGGGCTACGGCGTTGACAATGGCCTCTCGCAGGGCCACCTCCGGGTACTCATAAATGTCCTGCCTGGTGACGCCTCGGATAAGGCTGCCCTTGCGCATACTGGCCATCACGTAGTCCGTGGCATTGTCTATGATCTCCTTGACCGTACCCTCGAACTTGCGATTATCCAGGAAACGCTCTCCAGAGGGGGCCTCTTCTGTGGTAGTGGTGCCGTAGAACTGCAGGAAGACCACAACCATCTGCTGCTCGAATCTCTGGGGATAGGAGCCGAACATGAGCAGCCCGGCGAGAGTGGGGCGCAGGATGCCGTCCGTCTCGATCACTATGCGCAGTTGCTTTAGTATCTGCTCGAAAGGCAGGCTCCAATAGGGCGCATTGGACCGTGCCTTTCTCTGCTGGGCCAGATACTCCTCCAGCCTGCCCCTGTCCAGGTCATCGAGGGTGGCTTCGAGAATTGGCTCAGCATCGAACTTGGGCTGGGTGCGAGAGCTGATGAAGCTGTAGATCTCGTAATCACTCATACGGCGGGTGGAGTTCCCCACGCGGATGAAGGATCCTTCCTGGAGGTGATGCGGGCGGTGGTAGCAGGGCTTCTGATCATAGGCGACCTCCGGGACTTCTACGGCCACCACGGTTCCTCCCTCGATCTCCTCCACAGAGAAGCTGGGGCGAAGAGGCGGCTCCATCTGGGCGGCCAGGCCGCTGAGGTCCTCCTGAAGCTTGCGGGGGTTGCCCACGCCCACGGCCTTGAAACCGGCGTCCTCGTCCAGGCCGAAAAGCAGTATGCCGCCTCCTGCGCGGTTGGCGAAGGCGGAAAGGGGCTTGAAGAGATCGGCGGGGGTGCCTGTGTGGGCGGCCTTGGCTTCCACGCCCTCGAGCTCTCCATGGCGGCGGCGCAGTTCGGCGATGAGGCGGAGGATTGAGACGTGGTCCATGATAGAATCCTCCAAGGTTACCGCATGTTTATCTCATTTGTGTAAGTCGACTGGGTGATAAGACACACGCAAAGCCACCATTTGCCACAGCATTACACCCTAAGAGGTATCCTTTTATGATGGAGTTCACCAGAATCATCGGACCAGCTAATATCAAGAATAAATTCGTTTGACATGCCCATGCATAACATTGTCAAATATTCCAAATTTGTACTGGCTGCAATCAATGGTAATTCTTTTGGCATACCAAGAATGTGTTGATTAAGATCTCCCTCGACCAGCATTGTAATATTCCGCGCATCCGACGGGCCTCTATTTTCGATCTGTAGATAATCCTTTCTACGATCACCATCCTTCCTATGCTCTATCCTCGCAGTAAGTTCAGCCAGTAGTCTTCCCTTACGCCTCTCTTCTTCTTGATATTCAGTGATAATCAGTTGTTGATGTGCAATATCAGTCTGCTTTTCCGCAATATCCGCCTGCAATTTCGATATATTGGTTTGCCGTTCTTGAAAATCTGCTTGTTTATCCTGGATATCTGCCTGCCGATTTTGGATAGCTATTTGTTTGCGTGCTATATACAATGCTACGATAACAGCAGCAACTGCCGCTAAGGATGTTATCCAGTCAGTTATCTCAGGTGCCATATCTATCCCATATCATCTCGCATCTGCATGAAATAGTTATGTTTGCCAAAAATGCAGCGCTACCCAGGTTAGTCTTCTTATGTGCCGCATACTCACGAACATCCAAACACGGACACATAAGACGACCCTCCCGCCAGCAGGCCGCCCGCGTCAGTCTTCCACAACCGGATGCACTTGCCGGTCGGTGTATTGGTGAAGGATAATGTCTTAATGCAAAGTTAATATTATATACTTAGTTCACTTCATATTAAGACAATGCGCCTGAGCGAGAACGAAGTCCGCGCCCTGATCCTCATCACCCGCTCCCAGGAGCCAGTGCATCCCAGCGGTCTCCAGAAGGAGCTGGGCCTCTTGAAAGGCTCCATCTCCCGCATCATTACCAGCCTGCAAGATATTGGCCTGGTGGAGCGGGCGGGAGGCGAGATCCTGCTGGCCAGCACGCCCCCGGCGGAGGCCTTCAAGCGGCTCTACTACTCTCATCGTGCCTCTCCCCTGCCGGAGATCCTCTCTGGCCGGCGGGTGGAGCTGCTCTCCCGGCTGGGCCAGAGCCCCAGGAGCCTGGAGGCACTGGCTGAGGAGACGGGCATCCCCAGCGATACCGTCTACTACTATCTGCAGGGCTTTCGTCCCCTGGGAATCGTCAGCCGTTCCAGGCAGGACAAAGCCTACCTCTACTCCTTCAACTACATCATCTGGCCGGAGCTGAAGGATTTCGTGACTGCACTCCTGGAATTCCAGGTGCTGCGCCTCGTCCCCAGGGAGGCCCTGCTCATTCGGAGCTATGAAAATAGCGTGCTCTTCAAGAGCCTGAAGCAGCAGGACGCCACACTGACATCCTTTTCCGCCTACAACGAGTACGGGATCAAGATGGGCCTGCGGGACTACTACTACACCCTGCCCAAAAGGGAGCTTTCTATTGGGGAGATCTTCATTCATTCCCTCGACTCCGCAGAAGACTTCCGCCAGAGGCTCTTTTGTGTATTGTTTTACCTGAAGAACAGAGATGAATTGAAAGATGCCCGGCATCCCATGATGAAGAGCATCCGGGCGGTTCTGAGAGGAGAGCATATCAAGGGCTATCCCACTAGAGACGATATTGAAGAGCAGGCGGAGCTTTATGGAATCAATGATATCGAGCCGTGAAGAGGTCGAGGAGATACTGAAGGGCCTGGCTTGAGGAACTCATAAGCAAATGACACATAAGACGGCAGCAGAAAGCCGGCACTATTATTTCTTGTCATCTTTGCCCATCACTGTAAGGGCCAGCATAGTATCTGGTCAAAAATTTCATTAAGAACCAGCGATCACTAAGAGTGGCGATATAGTGGATGAACAAGATTGGGCTATACTTGGCTACTTAGGCGTTGCACTTCTCGTGGTCTATTTCATATTCCACATCGTTACCCTTTTCGGCAGCGATGATGAACATGTTGTGACTGTCCAGAAGAAATGGCGTGATTTAATTTATGACTGCTGTGATGATTACCTGTTCTCTGATGAGAGTGGCAACGTCTATATCATAGAGAACAGCATTCTTAAAGGGGCCATTAACGTTTCTGAAAGATACAACAAAATTCAGCCAGAGCATACATATTACATCAAGACATTCGGAAAGCCATCTCTATTTAGGGAGTACCCTAATGCGTATTATATTAAGGAACTTACCCGAGAATCTGAAATAATGCCTGTTGCACGCTTTTCCCGACCTGTTCTTTCAAATCAGTTCATGCGATCTTATGCGTACTCCTTGGAGGATCAAGGCAACTCTGGCGCACGAGACTTTTAGGTGCATGGGGGATTTATCTTGAATCAGGATCACATTTATATAGAATATTGATCCGATTAAAAGACTATGTCTCTTAGCCAGAACGACATCCGAGCACTCGTCCTCATCACCGGATCTAAAGAGCCGATGAACCCCGGCGTCCTCCAGGCGGAGCTGGGGGTTCGCAGGGAGACCGTCTCCAGGCTCATAACTCACCTGGTGGAGATAGGACTGGCAGAGCGGAGAGGGCGCGAGGTCGTCCTGGCCGACACGCCCCCGGCAGAGGCCTTCAAGAAGCTCTACTTCAGCCACCGGGCCACACCCCTGCACAAGATCCTCTCCCTCCGGCGAGTGGAGCTGCTCGCCGGGCTGGACCGGACACCCAGGAGCCTGGAAGCTCTGGCCATGGAGACCGGCATCCCCGGTGATACCCTGTACGGCTATCTGAACGGCTTTCTCTGGGTGGGCATCGTCAGCCGCTCCAGGCAAGGCAAAGCCTATCTTTTCTCCTTCAACTACATCGTCTGGCCGGAGCTGAAGGATTTCGTGACCTCACTTCAGGAGTACCAGGTCCTGCGCCTCGTGCCCAGATCGGCCCTGCTCATCAAGAGCTACGGGACCAGCGTGCTCTTCAAGAGCATACGCCCGCAGGACGCCACGCTTACCTCTTTTTCCGCCTACGAGGATTACGGGATTCTGCTGGGGCTGAGGGATTACTACTACACACTGCCCAGGAGGGAGCTGTCCATTCAGGAGATATTCATCCACTCCCTGGACTCGGCTTGGGAGTCCTTCCAGAAGCTTTTTTGCGTGCTATTCTATCTCAAGAACAGGGATAAATTGGAGGCAATCGATCACCCCATGATGAAGGATCTGAAAGCAGTGCTGCAGGGCGAAAAGATCAGAGGCTATCCAACCATGGAAGATATCGAGGACAGGACAGATCTCTATGATATCAAACTCTGACAAGATCTCTCGGAAAGAGGATATTAACGAGCTTTTCGAGCAGCTCGGCCAGGTTCTGGAAGAGAGGATCGAGGCCCTGCTCATAGGCGGAGCCGTGCTGCTGGTGCTGGGGCTCAAGGACGCCACCAAGGATATTGATGTCGTCTGCCGGAGCGAGATGGATATGGAGAGGCTGCTTGCTGCGGCCAAGGCCCTGGGCTTCGAGATTGTCGGCCCGGAGAAAAGGCATGAGCGGCTGGGCGTCAAGCGGCTGGCGGTGAAAGGAGGGCGCAATCTGGATGTCTTCGCCGGGCGGATCTCTTACGACTTTGACCTCTCCCAGGCTATGTGGCAGAGGGCTACACGAATCAGGTCCTTCGGCAGCCTGGTGATCAGGGATGCCTCACTGGAGGACATCTTCATCATGAAGCTGATTGCCAACCGGCCGGGAGACGCTCCGGACTGCACCAATCTGGTCATTGCAGGCCTGGACTTCGAAGCAGTCTATCGGGAGATAGAGGCGCAGTACCGCAAGGCTGGCGAGGCGAAAGAGAAGATATGGATCAACTACATCGAGGAAGGCATAGCCCGGCTGCAGGATAACGACCTGACCATTCCCATAGGCGACAGGATATCCCTTCTGGCGTCAGAGTACCACGCAAAAATATGACCTGAAGGCTGCCTTGCTGCAGCTCGTCAGGTTCTATCAAAGCTCTAGCGTGAGTACGAGCCTCATCTCAGTGCCCCTATTGGGGATGGTTATCCAGTAGCAGCCTTTCTTTATCGTCTCCCCGTGAAATTGGTCCAAGAACTCATAAGTTCCGTAACCTGTTCTCTCAACGCCCATCCTAGTAACTAGTTTCAAAAGTTCAGGATAATCCTGGTACAGGGAAGAGCTTCTATTGAGCAATAACTGGGTGGGATCCGTTTCGTACAGAATCGTTCCATCATCCGCCTCGATCACCCATATCTTGGAGTTTCCCGAAGGCTGGAACGGAGCAAGGACCCTTCCGAAAAATTGGCTGTTATTAAACATTAAGCTGACCATTCCCATGAATGTTCCATTATTGTCGAAGACGGGCATCTCTGAATCGATCGCATACAATCCCTCGACTGCCTTAATGAAATGGAAACCCGAATATAGCCTGGTATTGATTGTGTCATTCACATGCTTCTGCCAATTCAAGTTTGCACCCTTCACGCTTTCAAACGACATGGGCTCAACCTCACGCACTGTGCCGTTGGCGCCAATCGTAATGCAATCGATTATAGCGGCATCCACCATCGTGAGGTTTGATAGAACTGCTCTGGCGGCAGGCCCATCAATGCCTGTTTCTGAGAGTACGTGGCTGGCATCGACAAGGGCCATCTCAATTCTTGAGAGATTGGAGTTCGCGGCATCAGAGGCAGAGAGTAGCCTCCACAAAGGCTCTCCGCTTGTCGTCTCCGGCCCAAAGTTGGCCCCGCCCGATGCGCATGCTGTGCAGGTCGTCCCCAATATGATCATGAGGATCAATAAGAATCCCATTTGGTTCATATATATTTGTCAGTCCATGCATATGTTATAGATTTTTTCATAAGGCACATGGCGCTCTGGTCCTCCACTTATCCAGATATCCGCCAGCAACCCCAGGCCCTCCTGCCGGCAGAACCGCCTGCGCCTGCCTAATCCGCCGGCTCGGTCTTCCAGTAGGCGTTATACCAGAACCGCTGGCCCTCTTCTCTCTGCCTGCGCTCCAGAGCCACCTGGCCCCATCTCGCTAAAGCCCTCAAAGAGCTGGACAGTCGCCTCTCTACGCGGATCCAATCTACATAGGTGGTGATGTCCAGGTCCATCTCCTCGGCGATCTCCTTCAGAGATTTGGCATCATCATAGAACTATCTTTCGTGCACAAGACGAACTCCGGCGAGAAGCGGAAGGCTCTGAAGTCCGAGGCCCGGGTGCTCGCCAGGGACGCCCGGGCCCTTCAGAAGGCCAGGGAGAGGAAAGCGGAGGCTCTGGGCTACTTGCGGCTTCCTGGCCTGCTCCCCCTCAGGATTGCTGCGCGGCATCGGGTCCCGCCAGCGGGTGCCAGGCAATTGCGGAACTACTGCCCCATGTTTCGAGAGTCGCGCCACGTGCCTGTGATCAGCGCACAACCTGAGCCAAGCCCTCAATTCCATATCATCCGAAAACTGTATTATCTATAACGATTAGATAGTTAGCTTGCCGCAAGATAAGGCTGTAGCCGATTAAGCTCCGAGAATTGGGCACCTCGCTTGATTGCGAAGTCTTCGGCGAATGCGAGAATCTGGCGTGCCTCGTTCAGTTTTATGTGACTGCGGCAAGAATCGAAATGTGTGCAGGCGAAGCGGGAGCGGGCCCTTCATCTCTGATGACGTGTCCCTGTAAGAAGGGCGCTGTGTCAAAATCCAGTGCTGCCTCGCCGTTGCCTGTGTGATGGCGCAGGGCGGGCTCAAGGCCTCCACTACGGTGGTTGGTCCCTTTGAGAAGGGCACTGTGGATCGGTGCTTGACTCGCCTTAAACATCACTGCATTATCGCTATATTCTCAGGCTTTTATCCATCCCAGGACTGACCTCTTGGCGATGCAGCCAGGAACGACAAGATTGCACCTAAGGAGTACGTATAACTTGCAGGGCGCTTTCTCTCTTTGCCGGCTTTACCTAACAAGTCCAAAATCGCTTCTGGTAAACTGCCCATTCCATCACACCATGGAATGATTTATCGACAATTGCCAGATGCTGGTTTTTCGCTATCACTGAATTTAAAATACCCACATATAGTCCGGAGCGCAACACCAGACCTTACGAGGTCGAAAGCATATTTATAAAATTATCTTGCGCTCTTATACCGGCCTGGATAGATATTAGTTTGAGTGCATGTAACTTGCAGGCCAGGCAGTCTTTTCCTAAATACTTTATCGGCACAGATCTCGGAATCCTTTAGCCACGAATTTAACCGCGGTAGTACTGGTATTCCTTGTAATGGTGTTCCTACTTATATTCGTCATTACCGATTCTAATCTAAAGAGGACACGGGGGTTGCTTTTAGAGATAATGCTAAACGATTCGCCCCGAAACTGTGGGCAGCCATTACAAGAAAGATATCCACAAATATTCTCGTAAGTCTCTACAAAATCGCTCCCATGTGCCTCCCCAAATTTGTATACGCGTTCTAGAGGTCTAGAATGAAATATATAAACCACTCCAACATATATGGATTGCATGGTACTGCAAATAATGACTGCATCACTTATTCTAATTGGCATCCCCGATGTACCAAATATATCAATCATTTCGTACCACGCGACATATTTTCCATATCAGATAGGATCATCAGTAAACCCTGTTTAAGCTCTTGGATTTCATCGACTAATTCAGGAATGTCTTTTGTCTTAGTCTGCATTTGGCCTTCTCTCTCTATGACATCTATCTCTATAATTCTAGTCTGAACCGGATCGGATTCAGCTCTGGTATTCTGGGGTGACAAATAATATTGTATAGTCACCGTAGTAAATCTCGGGTTAGAGCTGTTATAATATTCAATTGCCGACGCGAATACAAATTCGATAGATTCTCCCTTATCCAGCAAAGGCATTTTTTGAAAGATCCTTAACAGGTTTAAATGTGTATCCCAATAAGGTAAATCTGGGTCAAACCTTATAGACACATCGTAAGCTGCGCCGCCACCGGTATTTTTTATAACCACATTAAGAAGAGAGCTGTACTTAGAATTAGGTACAATTCTCACACTTACTGCAGGTGCTTCTAATATCACCCTTTGCCTTTTCATTTCATTCGCCATATCGCGGGTTTTTAATGTATAGTAAGCGGTGGTTATAAAGAGTAATATTCCACTTATTGCGGTGATTGCTACAACGAGAGCTGTAGAAGCAGCCCACCAATCATTTGTATGTGATGAATAGATTTTATCTGTAATAAGTAATAGTATATATATAATAATTAACACAAAAGCCAACAAGAATGCTGAAATCATAGAAAGTTTTTTAATTTTATTAACAAGATCGTTATCTACGTTCAAGTCCATCGGCCCTCAGTTATGACTCTAATACCCAATATATAGTTTAGCGCCCCTTCCATATCTAAGATCAAACTAGAGAAATCAAAAAGTTATAACTGAGAGGCCATGGTGAGTTTACTGGTAATAATCCTGCGCTGCCTGTTAGGATAAAGCCAAAAGATACTGTTTCTAAATATGTGATTACGTGCGGGGGATGAGATCTAGCACGTTTATGTTCTCATGGACTGCTCGGTGATCGAACATGCGGCCTCAAAATCGTTCGATGATGTGGAGCTACAGGAAGTTATACGATGAAGACATAGGACCTGCTCGGGTTTTATGACAAACATGGAACAGCTCAAGATCCTTCGGCAAGGCGTAGCTGATTGGAACAAGTGGAGAATAGAAAATCCTGATGACCGTATCGACCTCAGTGGGGCAGGCTTCAAAGAGGTGAACCTCAGCGGGGCAAACCTCAATTGGGCGAACCTCAACAAGGCAAAATTCTACAAGGCAGACCTCAGCGGTGCATACCTCCACGGGGCAAAACTTCGCGAGGCAGACCTCACCTATGCAGACCTCAGCGGGGCAAACCTCAACCAAGCAAACCTCAACGATGCAGACTTCCGCCAGGCAAAACTTTACGGGGCAAAACTCAATAGAGCAAACCTCAGTGGGGCAAACCTCAGTGGGGCAAACCTCAGTGGGACAGACCTCAGCTGGGCAAACCTCAGCCAGGCAAATCTTGAGGGAGCAACACTCGTAGATTGTAATATTTATGCAATCTCCGCTTGGGGATTAGTGCTGAAAAACACCACGCAGAGAGATCTAATTATTACACCACCAGATCAACCTGCAGTCACCGTAGATAGCATCGAAGTCGCTCAATTTATCTATTTACTTCTCAACAATGAAAAGATCCGAGATGTAATTGATACCGTTGCAAAAAAAGCCATACTTATTCTCGGGCGCTTCACGCCAGAGCGCAAGATTGTTCTAGATGCCCTTCGTACAGAATTGCGCAACAGGGGCTATTTGCCTATTGTATTCGATTTCGATAAGCCTAGCACTAGGGACTTTACTGAAACCGTCAGAATTCTTGTGGGGATGAGTTTGTTTGTAATTGCAGACATTAGCAATCCTAAATCATGTCCTCTCGAATTGCAGGCTACTATCCCTGATTATATGGTCCCGTTTGTGCCCATAATCCAAGAAGATGAAGAACCGTTTTCGATGTTTAAAGATCTACATATGCAGTATAAAAGGTGGGTTTTGGCACCGTTAAAATATGACTCTGTCGATGGTCTCATAAGGGTCCTAGACAAGGCCATAATTAATCCCGCACTGGAAGTACATAACAATCTTCTAGCGGAAAAGGCCGCGGAGATGCCACAAAGACATGTTAAAGATTACTCGTGAAGCATAATATTAAAGGTCTTATTTAACCTTGTAGGCATGTATAACCTGCTCATCTTTTATTCTCCTTTCTTGATTTTCGGGCTGGTACAAAATTTTATAAACATATTCTTGAACTCGTAAACCCTGATGGTGCGCTATGGTAAACATGCCTACAAAAACCGCGAGCAATAGCAAAGATTGACCGCTATGAGGAGATCGATCAAACTAACTTGCACAAAATTCCAAATTCTATGGTATGACTGCTTTGCCAGGAGAGGATTCAGGCCGATTTTGGGAGATCGTATTCAGTACTATGAACAACTCGCAAATTTTGGTGTCCATCCTCAAATAGTAAAAGAGGATTGCCCAACAGAGTATGCCAGGGAACTCCCCCGCGCATGCGCGAGGCAAGAAGAGACAAATGATGCTTTGACTTCGCGGCTTCGCGCCTTCGCGTGAAACCGGACAGTGGTTAAATATTCACGCGAATCTTCTCACAATCATGAGATTCTCACACGTCCTGCAATTCTACTCTACTGCAGATAAGGCACATTACCGAAATGCTATTTAATAGGGCACACCTTTGTAGAAAATAAGAGGAATATCTTATGAAAATAACCACATATCTATCAATGATATTTTTGGCGGTCCTGCTTGCAATACCCCTGGCAGGCATGGCCATGGCCAAAGAAGAACAGGCAAATGATGGTATGGGCACGATGTACGGCCTTGTCCTCGGCAACAGGATACCCTATGAGTACTTCGTCACCATGGGCCATAACGACACCGATTTAGGCCCTGGCGACGATCCCTGGGAAACGGGATCTTACGACCTGGCCCTGATGAATGCAAGCATTGAGGACTTCAACGTGCTGAAGTACACCTCGGTGCTTCCCCCCGAATCAAAAGAGATTACCTTAAGTGAGGCCATGGAGTACTTCCACCACGGTGCTGCCATCGAAACCATTATGTCTGATCTCAATGGCGTGAAGGGCGATACTCTATGTACCGGTGTTGGCAGGATATGGGTGAATACCACGGAAGGGATGCTGGTCGGCGGGTTTGCTGCTGAATATAAGAAGAAGTATGAAAACCAGACAGTGCCTGAAAAACAGGCCAGGAAGGATGCAGAAGAGGCTTTGGGCATTTCCCTGATGGGAGAGGTGAATAGAAGGTACAATAGCAGTGAGTATCAATTCTCTGAGCCAACCTTCGCCGTAGATTATCTCCAGGTGCAGAAAAATTATGGGACATCTCTGGTGGCCCTCTGTTGGGTGAACTATATCTTTCCCCAGACAGAGATTGCCTGACAGTTCGAAGACGGCCGTCTCTAATTCAATTTCAACCACCCCCCCCCCATATATTTTTAACCAGTTCAAGCAGGCAACATTGATAGGGCAAGCCCTCTGGTTTTTCATAGAAAGTAGCCGGACTTCTTGAGCACCCAAATGCGGAAATGAACGCGAATGGTAATTCACCACCAGGGTTAATTCATCTGTCCATATCGTAAGATATTACGAACCGTTCTGAATGGAGGTCCGATAGATCGTATGTCTCGATTAACACATATCGAGTACTTTTACAATGACTTGAAGTGGTGGGAACAACCAGTTTACGGCAGATAAATGGTCATAGATAAACTCTACGGACCATTTAGCCTTTTCTTGAGGACGCCCAGGGTCTCGACACGAGAGATCTCCTTTACGCCCATCCTCCGGCCCGCTCTCCTCCAGCCTCATCTGAATCATCTCCACTATCTCGCCGGGCCGGGCGCGCAAGACCTCCGCCAGGATCTCCTTGGCCGTCTCCAGCTCCATGGCCCTGATGCTTACCAGCGGTCTGGCCTCCTCAAAATTGATTTTATGGACTTCGCAACACCTTGAAAGTATATATACCTCCATCGACAACATTATTTATTTCTTAAAAGATAAAGAGGTTTATAAAATAGAGATTACACCGCGAGAGATTGATATCTTGCTGGGCCTTCCCGGAGGTATTAATAAAACTGGCACCTTTGAGTTGCGAACTACTTTTTCTGCAATGCTTCCTAATAGGAATTTTTTCAAGCCGGTTTTGCCGATGCTGCCCATGACAATGATATCCTTTTTAGACTCTTCAGCGATCTTTAAGATTTCACTAGCAGGATGTCCTTCAACAACCATCTTTTCATATGGGACGCCTGAATCTCTTGCTAATTCTTCTACGTGCTTTGTAGCTTCTTCTCCATTTTCCAATAGGATATTCCTGAGAGCTGCAGCTTCCTCTTTTGCATATGGGCGAGGGGTAAGACCTTCGAATGGCATAGGAATGTAACTACTTGTTTCAACGACATACAGTACGGTGACCTGCCCATCAGAGAGCTTAGCTAGTTCAATACCTACTTTTGCTGCTTCTTCGCTATGCTTCGAGCCATCAGTGGCTATAAGGATATTCTTCAACATGGAAACCAAAACATTAACAAAGCTCAACCATTATAATTGTTAGGGTCATTATTATGTCATCAAATATCAATTTCATGACATAAGCCAGTATAGTTGAGTGGGTTCTTGTAGATTACAGGATTGGTGCGGAGATGAGGCCCCGGCACGATCATCCTTCGTTTGTTTATGATTTAGCCAAAGTTTTTAATTAGATAGTGTATAGATGATAATTATGATAAACCGATGGTAAGGAGGATTCTAGTATATGAAACGCGATATGCTTCTTGGATTTGTGTTAGCCGTGTTAATAGGAACCGGCCTCGCACAAGATCCGACAATAAGTGACGTGAATGCCTTTCAGCAAGCTTTAGAAAAAGATGGATTCACTGTACAACGAGGCGCTTTAGGTTTTTTTGATGTAATCAAGTTATATGACTTGGGAGTGCTGCCTAATGCACTTGGAAACAATCCCAGCACAAAATATCTGTCATATTTTGTTCCACCAGCACCTGGCAGGAAGGTGCCTGAAGAGCTTACAAAAATTGCCGCAACTCTTGGAATAAACCTGGACGCAACTGCGTTCTGGAATCTTGGTCCTGATGAAGCCGTTGTATTCGTTGGAAGGACACCCCCAGAGTGCAGGTACTTCAGCTTAGATCTACAACTAGTGGAAAGGACGTATGGAAATGAGGCCCGATGGATTTTCTCCAACATAGGCGACACAGTGAATAATCTAGTTATCAACACTGAAGGAACGCCAAATGGAGCGGCGGGAAATCCATTCAATCAAACCACAGTGATAGTCGCTGCGGCCGACAGAGGAATTGATCAACGCATCAGGGCTGCTGCATTATCAGCTGGATATCCAGACAACATAATCAACACCCAGGAGCTTCCATCATCAATGCTGAATTTGGGCGTAGAAAATAACTCAGACAAATTTCTCATCGCCATGCGTCCAGCTTTCTACAAAGACAAACATGCGGGTGATAACTACCTCAATAACACACATGCGATTGTTTTCCGAGTTACTCCCAACCTAACTACGAAACTAGATCCGTATGATTACCCAAAGCAAAGAGTCCGCGGGACGGGAACTACAGAGTTTGACCTTATGGATGATCAAGAACATCTGAAGAAGGCGATTCTCAATACATATAGCAATTTGAATGCTACAGAACTTCCAACAAGTATGACAGTCCCTTCAGATGGAATTCAGAGGGGGATCAATGCCATGGGGCCAGACAACGACGCATGCTACCTATGGACATCAAACCTAACTCCCTATTCGGCGACACCTCCATTCCCCGATCTCTCGAAGTATTATGATTTCCAGCCGCATCCTACAGTTACTTTAGGAAGCGATACAAATGAGTTCATAATTATCTATGGTGTCAACCATGTAGCCACAGGAAAGGCAACATACTCAAGCGCCACCATATACGGAGCGGATGGTTGGAATGGTGTTGGAACAATCCACGATGCGAATTTCAATGGAACTGCTGAGGAATACCTCCCTGACAATCCAAACGCGAAATACCTCTATGTCTACAAGATTGCCAGGAACTGCAGCGGCGATCCACACTGCTTTGAGGTTCCCACCGGTCCTGGAGCTTACGGCATAGCTCTGGATCAGCCTCTTATGATTTTCTGGAGGATGTACCTGGAAAAGGCTACAAAGACCGGGCCATCTTACTCGGAGATCGTGTATGATAAAGCCATAAAGTTTGATCCGAAGACTTAGGGTAGGTAAACGGAGCTTGGATAATTAAGGCCAACTACGACTCTCAATAGAGGCCGGAATGAAGGGCAGCATCCTTGAAGTTCGGCCATTTTATTTTTTGCTTGTCAAATCTTGATGTCATAAACGCATATTCTGTGGATTAATTATAAGGTAAAATGACTTGAGGCTATCGATCATAATTTCTGATCCTAGGCATAATCAGAAATTAGAAGTAGGGACGGGACTCGAGTGTGCATGTCATGATATAGGCAGATTATGACATCGACATATATCGACGGTGCTCTCGAAACACACTTTCACGAACATTGAAAATCTTATAAATAGTACATAATTAGTAACATGCATAATGCATCTTTATTACAAACCATGCCTTGCAGCTCCTCGCCACCGGCCAGCTAGACGAGGCCCGCATCTACCGGGAGGAGCTCCTTGCCCTGGATCCCGAGAACCCCGATCTCCTCTACAACCAGGGACCTCTGCTGAGGGAGACGAAAGGTGGAACAAAATAGGCTACTTATCAGCAGAGCTTAGAGCCCCTCTTTTATCAAGCAACCATGATGGGCTCAAATGAGTTCTATGGCATTTTTACAAATCCTGAGTAAAATGCCATAGAACTATTATTGCATGCACCGCACCCCCTCCGGCGATCGCCGCCAGGCCCTCCAAAAGGAAGCCCAGGAGCTGGCCCGCGGCGCTCGCGCCCTGCAGAAGGCCGCCCGTGCACCCGCTAGCTCGCCCTGGGGCGAGGGCTGCAAGGCGAGGCGAATGCTGCCCTGGCAGAGGCCCAGGCCCTCAAGCTCCGGGCAAGGCTGGAGGACCTGACCTTATGGCAGATGGAATAGGTCAAGCATGGCCGGAAGGGCTCCAGGACCTACAGCTACTGGATGGCCTCCTGGCGCGAGGGCGGCAAGACGTGGGCGTAGCGGGAAGCAGCAGGAAGGTGGATGCTGAGGCGGCCAGGCGGAAGGCCAGGGAGATGAAGGCGGAGGCGCTTGGAGCCCCCGCCCGTAGATGCAGCTCTTCTGCCTCTTGAATAGTATTATTACAACTCAGAGGCGAATCTTCGTTGACCTGCCTACAAAAGTACTGATCAATGTTAATTAATTTTGAGACTATGCGTGCCCGGTGCGAGCAAAACAAGGGTTGTGTATCAGGCCAATCTGAACTTCTTGACGGTAAATCCATATTTAAATAATTTGATAAAAAATGAATGCATTGAAGCTGTCCATGAGGGCTCCAGGGTTGTCTATAAAACTACGCCAAAAGGGATGGATCTGAAAGTGCCGGTATAATATCAGTAACCAGCATTTCTTAGGCTCCAATCCAAACCCACCTTCTTTTCTCCTGCAGCTTTCTATAGTATTCCGCATCGAACTGAGCCAAGCTCATCTCTTTGACTGCGATCAAGTCTTATCGGAGCCTGCTCTGAATTTACTTGCTGAATACCTTTTGAGCCAAAGCGCTCAGGATTGGACCCGCCAGATCGATCATTTCAGTTGAATAAATCCAGCCCCCACCAATACGACCTTCGACCATGATCGCCTTGCCCTCATGTTTTTTAACAGAAATCTCCTGGGCCTCAGGAGGAATTGCGGCCTGCATAGGCATTTCGGTTAGCCTCACAACATTTCCTGCTTCTGATTCAGGAAGGAGAATCGTTAGCTTTCCGTCTTTTACCATACACAAAAACTGTTCGTTGCTATTCACAATAACACCTCCACTAAACTAAAGGGCCTAAACTAATTAAGATTTAGCCTGAGTACATGATGGTCAAAGGAAATTACGTATTTTACTATTCTTGCACACAAACCCTACAGGACGCGCAATGTGCACCTGGGAAGCAGCAGGAAGATGGATGCCGAGGCGGCCAGGCAGAAGGCCAGGGAGAGGAAGGAGGAGGCAATAAGATCGCGAGCTAAAGATAGACCGCGAGAGTGATTCAAGAAGAAGGTTAAAGCAGCCCCATGTTTTCAAGCTGCATCCTGACGATTCGTGCGCCTTCAACGCAGTCCTCAGGCGATTTGCCGCCCGTGATCACCAGTTTGCCGGAGCTGAAGATGAGCACTACCACTTTTGGCTGCTTGATCCTGTAGACCAGTCCGGGAAACTGCTCAGGCTCGTACTCGATGTTCTCCAGGCCCAGGCCCAGGGCGACGGCGTTTAAGTTCAAGTCCGACGATTCATTTCGCAAATCTGGCCAATGTTGCTTTCCTGCGCGTCCATTTCTGCGACTCACGCTGTAGATCTTCTTGCTCTATAGCTTGCCTGCCTGCCCTTCCAACCAGGTTGTCTCTGTTTTTCCTGGGACGCCCCATATCCATCCCTGCCGAGATAATATACCCCAATTTGATTTCTGCATGTAAATTAAGAGCTATACACTTGCATTATGTTGAAACTGTTATATTATATAAATCTACTGGTTTGGTACTTGGTTTTCTGTTCCGTTTGACGATAACCTGCTTTAAAAGAAATTATTTATATGATAATGATATTTGTCAGAAGCATAGGAGGAAGCATCATCAGAGACGTTACAATCAAGGTTGCAGACAAAGATGACTTGTTGTTCATGCTGGGCCTGGAGAGCCTGGGCATGAAAAGAACCGTGGCCTGCGTCATAACATTTCTCAAGGATCAGAAGGAGAGATCTTCCGGGGATATCGAAACGGCTACGGGTCTGAGGCAGCCAGAAGTCAGCATCGCCATGCAAACCCTGAGGGAGAGAGGCTGGATCAATGAGCATGAGATCAAGAGCGAGGGAAAAGGCAGACCCTTGAAAATCTATGCTTTGCGAGCGACCATCGATGAGATCATAAATTATTGCGAAGCTGAGGAAATCAGGGAGGTGGCCAGGTTCTCTGAGGCTATTCAGAGGCTGAAGGAGCTGGGCTCGGCATAATCTCAGAAGGGGTTTTCCCCTTCGTAGACCTTCGAGCCCAGGCCCACCGCCTCCTCGAATGCTACCAGATCCATCATCATGAATATCCTATTTATCTCTGCCATCAAACACAAATGCCGCCTCTCCCCAGGCCTT
>CAZDLZ010000054.1:0-19042 GCA_964506745.1 uncultured Methanotrichaceae archaeon
GATAGTAGGATACAGGGTCGCTACGAAATTACAGCAGATTCGGGACACTACCGGATTTGATCCCTTGAGCAGAACGTTCCTGGTCCTATCTTTGCGCGACAGCGTCGCCGTAGTGGAGAGGGATGGCGCATAGGATCTTACGCCCGGATGGGTGCCGATCTTATCCAGAAGGCGGTTATAAAGATGAATGAAGTCCTCGCCCGGTTGGGGCTTGACTACAACATGGGGAAGCTTCTCTTCCACGAGATCGGTGAGGATCTGCTGCTGGCCGGTGACTAAAGAGGTGAAGATAACCGAGATGCTTACAGCCAGGGCTACGGCTATGATGGAAAGGGCGGTCTGCCGTCTTCGGGCGGTAATGTGCCTGACGGCAATTGTCAAGGCCAGTGTGTCTAATTTCTTCCACATTTTAACCTTCATTAAACTCAGTTGTTCGCGGATAGGCTTTCACTGAAGGTAACCATGGCCGGCTGAAAGGCAGTCCAGATTGTAACCAACACAATCACTCCTCCTGCCGAGACAAATAAAAAGGTCAAATTCCAGGCACCGATTGCTCCCGATATGACTTGAGAGACGGGAACTAATCCGATACTTGACAACATGAGCAAACTCATAATTCTCCCCAACATTGTTCTGGGGGCACGGGTTTGTATCGAGGTGAATAAGATTATCGTTACATAACCGTTGCCAAGACCGAGCAGTAGCAATAATCCGAAATCTATCCAGGTCAAATTGATAAATCCCATCATCCCCATCACTATTCCAAAAGCAGCCAACAAAACTACCAGAAAAAGGCGCATTGTCCTTCCGGTTGGCTTGGGGAGTGCCCCGGCCAACAGAAAGCCCCCTAAATTACCGCCTGCAAAGCCGGACATCAGCAACCCGAATGCTACTGCTCCTTCGGCTAACCGTTGATCGGCTAATACTGGAATTCCTACCAGAATTGGTCCGACGAACAAAAAGTTAACCGCAGCGATGATCAAAAACATCAAACGTAACGCTTCGTCTTTCCACACATATTTAAGGCCGGTCATAATAGCAGCCCAGACACTTTCTTTGTCCTGGGCATCAGTTGAAGAATGCAGCTTTCCGCCAGGACGCATCAGCCACAGCATCATGGCTGATATAGCAAAGGTGACTGAGTCAATGCCAAAAGCCAGTCCAACACCAAAAAGAGAATCGGTGTATTTTCCAATTAAGATTCCCGCCATTACAGGCCCGACAAATCCGGCCAATTGACTAACGCCCATCACTAATGAATTACCCGCCAGCAAGTCTTTTTCTTTTACAAGCATGGGTACAATGCTATTCCCGGCGGGTATGGCAAACCCTGCTACCAATCCGAATCCCAGGCCAAAGGCGTACAGCATCCACATTTGGACTATGCCCGTAAAAACAGCTACTGTCATCAGGGTTGCTAACACGAAGCGTGCAATGTCTGAAGCCAGCATGATAATTCGTGGAGAAAGACGGTCGGTAATTGCGCCCCCAAAAAGCATAAACAAGGCTCGGGGAATACCTTCCAGCGCCAGCACAATTCCCAATGCTAATGGGTCCCCGGTTAGCTGCAATACTAACCAGGGTGTTGCAATCAGGGCAAATTGATCGCCCAGTAATGAGGTGGAGACTGCGGTAAATAATAACCGGAAATCACGGATGGATAAAACATTAAGCATGGAACTTTTTTTCTCTTCAGGTTGAATATTTATCACCATTCGTTGAGTCTCCTTTGTTTTCAGAATCAATTATATCCATGCTCATTTTGTCCCTAAAAAAGAAACCTTTATTTCTGATTATGATTATAACAGCCGCCAATGTTAATATAATTGTAAATATACATTTGCTAATCTGGTTTGCTTCAAAAAGCTCAGATGAATAATTAGCTAGAACATGAAATAAGGCTATCAGAGATATGCTGCGCAGATTCTTATAGAATAAGTAATTCATGATGATAACTAAAGGAAAAAACCCGACAAAGAAGTTAATAGCAAATAACGGATGCTGCTTGTATAATGAACTTTGGTATGAACCATCGATAAAGAAAACCGGCAAGTGCCAAATACCCCACAAAGCAGCAAAGATTATGCTCGTTTTGAATAAATTAAATTTGCTGGCTAGACTATCAACGCCATAACCTCGCCATCCCAGTTCTTCCAGTACCGGGACCAGGACCAAAATTATCATGCTTAAAATGACTTCTCCGTCGAAGATTTTAAACTCTTCAGCAAAGCGTAATTGTTCTACTGGTTGCCCAAGAGCTATTGATATAATAATAGAGATTACCATCGACAGAGGCAAGAAGAATAAAACAAAAGGCAAGTAACTCTTGTTAATCAGTCTCAGGTCATAGATTCTCTTTCTAAAATCGGCTCTGAAAGTTTTATCGGCAAATACGTACATCATAATGAGTGCCGCAATGAATGGCCCCATGTACGCCAATAGTAAATTGATGATATTTTTATCGCTGCCTTGATGGCTTTGCACCGCTAAAATAAATCCATTTATCCATGTAATTATAAATGCCAATGCAAAGAAAATTGTTGGCCTATATTCATGTGTTTTATTCATTTATTTCCTTTGCACCTTTTCCATTTTACATGCAAGCCCATCAAAGGCACCATTTCGGTTTTCATACCGAAATTCTCTCTTCTGACGCTCGGACAGCTTTTTTGCGTAAATACCTATCGCTCCTTTAAAGACTTTCGTCGATGGCCTCTACTATTCCGCCATTTCCACAATCCTGATCTCTTCCTCCGTCAGCCCATAAAGCTCGTAGACCAGCGCATCGATCTGCCCGTCCGTGGCCTCGATCTGTGCGCTTGCAGCGCTGTGCGCTCGTGGCCCGTGCGGGAGGCGGCCAGCAGCTTGTGAAGCTCTAGCATCTGCTAAGTAGGTTTTATTGTTAGCGTAGTAGGCAGAATCATCAAAGGCAAACCTTGCACTTCCTGCAATCTCCTGCCAGAGCCCTCTCCTGGAAGAGGGTGAGCTGGGCAGAGACGCTCTGCTCGCTCTCGCCCTCCAGCACCTTCATGTGCAGGGATAACTTGGTGACCTCCACTGCCTGCGAGTCTATGTCCAAGCCGTAAATATTGGAAAGCAGGATGCGCTTCTTCTCGGCTGTGGAAAGCTTCCATTCCTTGCCCCCGGCCAGGAAAATGGGCATGGCAACGGCATGCAGGCCGGTGCCGCTGCTCTTGCGCTTGACCTTCCTGCCATTGTTTCTTGCTATTCATTCTATGCTACTACTACTACTACGATCGGGCGGCAGCTGTTTCTGGACCCTGGGCGATGCCATTTTTTCGCCCGCCTCCATGAGGGGCACCTGATGATCTCCTTGAGGGGCCGATCGTCGATGAAGAGTCCCAGTGTCAGATCGTCGGGGTCCTCCCTGCCCGGTTCATTCTTGAAATGAAAGAGCCCGGAGTTGTAGCGTTCATCCGCCCGCCGGAAGAGTTCGCAAAGTCGTGGATGCGCAAAAAGACGATGCGGTCGATGGTAGATTGCACGGCCTCGTTAAGCTCGCGCGTGCCCAGATCCGGATTATGCAGAGCGATGTTCTGGGCCAGCTTCGCCGACCAGACATAGCGGCGCAGTTGAAAGGCAGGAGCGATATCGTCCTTGAGGTTGACCGAGGGCTTTTTCGTCTCAACGAAGAACTTTCGAAGGCCTCCGATCCGAAAGCAGTAATCGGGCGCACGGGCACTCTCTTCCACCCGGATGGCGTCTTCGTGAATGACCTATTTGTAGGCTTCTGCATAGCCCGAGACGTTGTCCACATCCCAACCCAAAGCCTTGAAGAAGGGGTCAACAAACTCTCTTCTCACCTGCGTCTCGTTGTACTGGCCCGACTAGTAGTTCTCCTGACCGCGTTCGAACCGCTCAACCAGCTCTGCGATCTCTTGGGGTGCCGACAAGCTTTCTGCCTCCTTATTTTTCGCTCCCCTGCTTCATTTTCCGTCTCAGCTAAAAGGATTGTGTAAATTAGGCTAAAAGACCACAAAGCCGATATACCTCTTTATCTTAGCGCATATCGAAAGGCGAGATAAAATGCTTATAGGAATTGATGTGGGCGGCACCACTACGGATGCTGTTATCGTGGACGGGAGCAAGGTGGTCAAGACAGCGTATGTGCCGACAGATCACGATAACCTGTTGAAGTGCCTGCTTGGGGCCCTGGACGAGCTGGTGTCGGGCATCGATACCCGCAAGATCGAGCGAGTGGTCCTGAGCACCACTCTGATTACTAATATGATCGCTGAGGGCAAGACCGATCCCGTGGCTTTGGTGCTCATACCGGGACCGGGAACCAATCCCCGGGACTACGCTCTGGGCGAGAGCACCATCCTGGATGGCGCTATCGATTTTCGCGGCAAAGAAATTGATAAGTTAAAAGAGTCCCAGATCAAAGAGGCCGCCACCCAAATCCGGGCCAGGGGCCTTTCCCGTGTGGCTGTGGTGGGCAAGTTCTGCCAGCGAAATCATGCTCACGAGCTGAAGGTTGGCGAGCTAATGGCCGCAGCTCTGCCGGGCAGCAAGATCGAGCTGGGCCACAAAGTCTCCGGCCAGCTCAACTTCCCCCGCCGGGCAGCGACAACCATGCTTACCGCCGCTACCAAAGATCGCTATGAGCTTTTTGCCAAGGACGTGGCCCAAGCTCTCAAGGAGCGCAGGATCTCAGCGCCCGTCTACATCCTCAAGGCGGACGGCGGCACTCTGCCCCTGGACAAGTCGGTGCAGATGCCGGTAGAGACCATCTTCTCCGGGCCTGCTGCCAGCATTATGGGGGTTCTGGCGCTTACCGGGCCGGGCCAGACCAGTGTGGTCGTGGATATCGGCGGCACCACTACCGATCTGGCTCTTATCCTCTCCGGTAGGCCCCTCCTCTCTGCTAAAGGGGCGCGGGTGGGCTCTCTTCTCACCCACGTGCGGGCTTTTGCCGTCAAGTCGGTAGCCATCGGCGGCGACAGCACAGTTTCCGTCTGCGGCTGCGCCCCTGGCGCAGGCCTGGCTGTCGGGCCCCATCGGGACGGACCTCCGCTCTGCATGGGTGGAAATGGACCCACGACCACCGATGCCTTGCGGGTTTTGGGTCTCACCCAGATAGGCGACGCCGCCAAGGCGGAGAAGGCCATGCAGATCGTGGCTGCCGGCCTGGGCTGCACTGTCAGGGAAGCGGCCCAAAAGGTGGTAGATGCCGTGGTGGACAAGATTGTCTTTGAGATAAATGAGATGTTCCGGGAGTGGGAGCAGGAGCCCGCTTATCGCATCTGGGAGATCATGAAAAGAGAGTCGCTTTCTGCCCAGAGCGTTGTAGGAGTAGGTGGGGGCGCTCCTCCCCTCGTGCCGCTGGTGGCCGCCCGGCTCAAAGCCGAGGCCATTGTGCCCCAGTATGCAAGCGTGGCCAATGCCATTGGCGCTGCTGTAGCCAGGCCCACATTAACCCTGAACCTGCACATCGATACTGAGAAAGGCGAGTATTCTGTGGCAGAAGAAGGTCTCACGGGCAGGGTGGCAGACCAGAAGATGTCTTCTGATGATGCACAGCGTCTGGCCCGGAGGCTTTTGACGGAGCGGGCAGCCCGTCTGGGCATAGGTGAGTATGCCGGCGAGGCACAGGTCGCTTACAGCGAGTTTTTCAATATGATTAGGGGATGGTCAACTGTGGGAAGACTTATGGACGTGCGAATGGAGATTCCGGCAGGTCTTCTGCCATCCTGGGGGGGTGCTGAAAATGTCAACTAAAGGAAAGTGCGGTAAGACGGGCCTCATATTCTTCCCCGCTTTTGACTGGGCCATCTCACCTACTCACCCGGAGCGAGAGGAGCGTCTGCTCTACACCCGTGACCAGATCTTCGAGGAAGGTCTCATGGACCTTCCCTCAATTGAGGAGTACAAGCCCCGCCTGGCTGAGGAAAAAGACGTTGCTCGCGTCCATTTCTGCGTTCCCGATGTTGAAGCCCAGGTGACTGAGGCGCACCTCATCGCTGCCGGCAGCACCCTCACTCTGGCCGATGCCCTGGAGAAGGGAGAGATCAGAAACGGCTTTGCCCTGGTCAGGCCGCCGGGCCATCATAGCATGCGCGTGGTGCACGGCAACCGCGGCTTTTGCAATATCAACAACATGGCCATCCTGGTCGAGTATCTGAGAACGAAGTACGGCCACAAGAGGATCGCTGTCATCGATACTGATGTGCATCACGGCGACGGAACCCAGGAGATATTCTGGCACGACCCGGATGTGCTCTGCCTATCTTTCCACCAGGACGGGCATACCCTCTATCCCGGCTCGGGTTTCGTTAACGAGATGGGCGGACCGCAGGCTCTGGCCCGCACCCTCAACGTACCGCTGCCTCCCGGCACCACCGACGAAGGCATCCATTATGTCCTGGACACTCTCATCCTGCCCATACTCGACGAGTTCAAGCCCGATTTGATCCTGAACTCAGCCGGCCAGGACAATCACTACACAGACCCGCTGGCCAACATGCGTTTCTCAGCTAACGGCTACGCCCGGCTCAATGAAAAGCTCGCCCCTGACCTGTGCGTCCTGGAGGGAGGCTACGCCGTGGAGACGGCCTTGCCATACGTGAACACGGGCATCATCCAGGCCATGGCCGGCCTTGATTACTCTCATGTCAGGGAGCCGGACTATGTGCCCGGTCGCTTCGAGCAGTCGCCTGGAATGGTGCGGGAGATCGAGCACACTGTGGCCCAGGTGCAGAAGATCTGGGATCAGAGAGATGAGCTGGTAGAAGACGCGCTCGAGGCCTTGGGCGACTTCTACCGTCGCAAGAGGCGCATCTTTTACGATACGGACATGATCAACGAGAACCAGGAGGAGATCGTCCGCCTCTGTCCGGATTGCGCCGGATACATGACCATTACCACCTCGGCCCAGCGTGGCTACGGCATATTGAACAGCGCCTTTTGCGTCTCCATTCCCCGCGGCGCCTGCTCCTCCTGCCGGGAAGATGCCAAAGAGGAGTATACCGAGCATCTGGACGACAAGAGGATCGGTTATGTCTTGATGCAGGACAAGGACAGAGACAAGTTCAAGTTCTACAACAACATGACCCGGACGGAGAAGGGGTACTAAAGTCATGGCGGTTAGCGAGAAGCTGTTTATTGCTTCTCGCTTCAATGCAAATCCGCTCTACCTACAAAGCTCGCTTGATGACAAAGGTATCTGATATCCTGTTGAATAAACGCTGTCTTCTTGCTCGAAAGGCATACCAGCCTGCGAGCAGGTCGATGGGAAGCAGAAATGCCTTTCCAAATGACTCTATCGCTGCGTCTCTAAACCGGATGTTCTCTCCAAGTGGACCTGTCACAACTATATTAAAAAGCATCTTACCCAGCGACTGACCTCTATAGCCTTCCAATGCCGTCCAATAAACAAATAATATTCCTGCCAGCAGAATGGCTCCACTAATTCCGAACGCATCAATTTTTAAAACGGTCAGAATTCTGTGCCAGAGGATGCTCATGAGAAGAACATCAATCAACCAGGCCCAAAACCGATCTTGCCAGCTTGATAATACTATTATTTCATCCATAGGAATTACCTTCCCTACTGCCAGATTCCATACTTTTCTCAGGTATTGGTCTTTTGGTCCTTTCAAAAAGGAGAAGTCAGCCTGGTAATCAGCAGGCTTTCTTTTGCTTCTTTCGGTACATGTATCCACCAGCCGCTAATATGATGATGAGGACAATTCCTGCCGGCAGAAGCAGTGATGCAGAGGCAGCCTTGACAACAACTGGTATCTTCATGCTCTCCGAGATGACGCTGTCGCCTCTCACATCAGTATACTTGATCTCGCTGTTAATTGCGTAATCTTTGGGCGTGGCATCGGAGTCTACATCCAGCCGGAAGACCACCGTCTTCTCCTCACCGGGCAGCAAGGCACCGATGAAGGCCTGGTCATCTGTGGAAGAGAAGGGCTTGAAGATGGAAAGCCTTGCAACTGCATCCTTTATGGCGTCCTCCCCGATATTCTTGTAGGTGGCAGAAATTGGCGCCTTCTTGTCTCCGGCAGAGAGAACACCGGAGTTGTTCATGAGCTCAAAGTCCGCCTGCCTCTTAACTATTATGGTGATGGGCAGCGTCTGGTTAGCCTTCTGGTAGATGTAGGATTCCCGGAAATTTGCCAGAGCGGGAGCGCTTGCGCTTGTGACAAGTTTAGAGGCATAGACCCGAACATTGTCCTGATAGTCGTAAGACATGTTAAGCTGCAGTGGGTATTTTCCCGCAGGAGCGTGCTCTCCTATCTTGAGGGTGAACTTCAAGGGCGACTCTGTCTTGTCGCCTGATTTGAGGGATGCGACCACCTGGTCGCCGGACTTTACATCGATCTGCTGGTCTTCTGAGCTGAGGCTGGCGGTGATTCCTAAGGCTGTAGGCTTCTTATACTCCTCCTGCAATTCGGCAGCAGCCAGAGCGAACTCTTTGGGGTCTTGGGGCGTCAGATCCTCTTTGAAGCCCAGGATCCTTCCGTAGTTGGTCAGATCCAAATACAGCGTGACGGTATCTCCCCGCTCGAACTCATTTGTACCGGAAATGCCTGCTCTGAGATCCGGACCGCCGTACATCGTATAGTAATTATCTCCTCCGAGCTCATAAGGTATGTAGGTGTTCTGGGCCTGACCTGTAGCCAGAAGTGTCAGCATGATGGCCATGGCGATGGCAAACTTAATTTCCATTGATTCTTCTCCATGATTGATTATTGATTAGCGCAATTGCTCTTTTGAGTTCCTGTTTGGCGTTCTCCAGCACTTCACGTCGAATTTCCATGCGAATCATCAGAACCACGAAGACTGTGAAGGTGGTGGCCAGTGCAAAGATGACTGCCATCACCGTTACCAGTCCGAAGTTGCTGGTGATATTGAAGGGCGATGTGATCAGTGCCGCAAAGCCGAAGGTCACAGTCAACCCGGATGCCACCAGAGCCGAACCTATGCGATTGGCAGTGATCTTGAGCGCCTCAAAGGGATCGCCTACGTTGTGCAGCTCCTCGTAGAAACGCTCCATCATCAAAATGGCGTACTCTGATCCAATGCCCAGCACCAGGGCCCCCAGGGTGGCAGTCAGCGGTGTGTATTTCAATCCACCCAGATACATAACTCCGCCCATCCAGCCGATCACCACCAGCATGGGTAGCACCGGCAAAAGGGCCTTGATCAGATCTCTGTATATTATTAAGAGCAGGATGAAGATCAGGACCAGACCGAGCAGCGACATCTCCACCCGTCCTGAGGTCAGGGCGCCTATGGTCGCAGTACTAACCATGTTGTTTCCTGTCATCTTGACTGATATGTGGGGCGGAGGTGTCACCCAGGCCAGGTCCCGTTCAAACTCTTTGGTGAGTCGATCAAAGTTTTGCAGTCCCAGATTCGAGGCTGTCTGACCAAGATTTACATCTATCATGGCCGTATTATGGCCACTGAGATACTTGCTTTGTATGGATTTGGGCAGGCTCTCGATTATGGCTCTTATTTCAGTTCTATTATCTGGCAGTGTCCCGCCGTTCATCTGCTTAATGTAGGTGACTATGCTCGTAGCACCGTGGACCTGATCTCTGGACTTTTGCAGGTAATCGCAAAATTCATCCATCCATTGCAGGTTCTTCGGATCTGTGAGATCGTCTCCCTGAACTATGAACTGAATGGAGTCCGTACCGCCGTAAATGTTGCTCATGTGTCTGAAGTCAATAAGAGGTGGCAGATCTTGGGGGATATAATTTTTCGTGTCCGTCTCCACTGGAACCTGGCTGTCCAGGTAGTTACCGGCCAGGGCGAGTATAAGGGCTACAACCAGGACTGCTTTCCACTTCTCAATGCAAAAGTTAGCTGTCTTCTCCACATAAGAGCCAATGGCCGATCCGGTTTCCAATCCGTTCTTCGACTGAGTTATTGCTCTCTTTCGCCGAGAACCGGTTTTACTCTCGTGCAGCCACAGAACCGTAACTCCGATAAAGAGGGTAGAGAGATAGCACATGATTAGGCCGATTATGCACAGCTTTCCAAAATCACGGATCATGGGGACGGAAGAATTGAGGAGAGCCACAAATCCAGCTATTGTAACAATCAATGCGATCATTACAGGAATGGCCACGTGATTGACCGTGTTAATGGCAGCTCTTACCGGTGACACACCCCTGGCGAACTCTTCGTCAATCCTGTTATGAAATTGAATGGCATAATCGATGCCTATTCCAATAAGGAGAGGGAAAGCGGAAAATGATACCATGGTCATGGGAATATGAAATAGCCCCATGGCTCCGAAGGTCCAGATTATTCCCAGGAAGACGACCGGTATGGGCAGAAGCGGCCAATTGACATGTCGGAAGACCAGCAGCAGAGCGAAGACCATCAGCACACCTGCCAGAATCATGATCTGGCTCTGGCTTGCGCTCATCGCATCTGTGATAGATTTCATGAGCGCCGGTGTGCCCGTAACTGTCACGTCGCATCCTGGCGGGAAATCAGCCAACTTAACTGCTTCCTTAATCTCTCTCAAGATCTCGGATCTCTGGCCGTCCGTGATGTAGACCGGGTCCTCAATGGACATCATGGTATGCCTTTGGTCGGGCAACAGGGCCAGCACCTGAGAACCGCCACCTGCCAGTATTTCGTCAATTCGCTCTTGAGATGGGATCTGACGAATACCGTTTGCTTTTGCTTCGGCATCAGCCACCATATCGGCAATGCTGCTGACAGACGACACCCTGGGGACATCCTTGACGAAGTCGGATAAGCGCAGCGCAGCTTTGAGAGCTTCAACACTTGCTACATTATCTCCTTCAATCAATACTGCTATGGATTCCGTTCCAAAATTCTCTTTGTAGAGGTGGTCGTAAATCTGGTAAAGAGGGGATTCTTTGCCCACCATGCTCTCGGTATTCATGCCCTGCGTGGTGATCGACTGGGCGAGAGATAAGGAGGCGAATGTCAAAATCAACGCGACAGCAATGATTATTACAGGATTCTTGGTAATCCACACCCCAAGGCGCTCCAAGTCGATCATGCCAATAAAACCTTCTATTCGGATTTTGTAGAACGGACCGAATAAACGCAAAATACTTAAACTTTGTGATTGACCTGATGAATGTGAACAATGAAGAAATGCTGGCGCTAAAGAAGCCCATCATTGACGCATGCGTAAAATCTGCCAAAAAAATGGGGTGGAGCGATGCGATGGGGATACTCCGGGGCACCCTCTTCCTGGAAAGCGAACCTCTCTCCCTTGATGCTTTGGCTGAGAAGACCGGTTACAGCAAGACTACAGTGCGCTCCAATATGAGCTATCTCGAAAACCTTGGCATGGCCCGTCGTGTGGTAGGTCCTGTGGGCAAGCAGCATCGCTATAAACAGCACCGCTATGCACTGGAGACTGACACGGAAGCGATGAGGCAGGTGGTCCTGTCTGCAGCGAAGGATGAGATCCGTTTGGTCTCGCAGGCACTTAATCAAATCGAAAGGGACCTTGAGGGCCATAGCCAGGAGGCCGAAGAGATGGGCGCAACAATGGCCAAAACAAGACAATTCTATGAAGAAATGGATAGAATCATGCATCTTATGGACCATTACACTTTGAAAGAGCTTATTGAGATTTTAGAGCGAAATAAAGAAGTCGAATTGTCCAACCAGATGATATGACCCGGCTCATATGACCGACCGCGCTAAAGAGCTTGAGGCGGCAGCAAAGGACATTGATCCTGCATCCTTGCAGGCGGCTAAAGCTGCAATCGATGTGAACTGCCGGGAATACCTGCGCTGGGCTGACCTCTTCTCCCGCCGCCTGGAGACAATAAAGCCAGAGGAGCTGCACAAGTTCGCCCGGGCGTTCAGCCTCACATTGCTCGGCCACCTGCCCACCCGGCCCGGCACCTGTCCTTTCTGCATCCAGTACGACCGGGATCGGGCTTGCACCGGCTGCGGCTACGCGGCCACGCACGGCCGCTGCGATGCAGACGAATCAGCTTTCAGCCTTTTCATCGAGGCCTTCCAGGAGCTGGGCAGAAGCATCTACCAGGATACAGATGGCCGATCCATTGATCCAAGCCACGCCAAGGAGCTTTTGCAGCAGAGCATCAAGATATCGATAAAAACTGCTCAGAAAATGCAGGAGGAGCTATACTGCGTATCCGCCCTTCAACTAATGGAGCTTAAGGCAACTTACCTTAGTGATATGATTGGTCATCTCTCCGTTGAGCTTTTTTCATATGAAGTTGAAATGAAAAGCAAAGCAGTCGTAGATTATCTGAAAAACTACTGGTGATTGGAAAAGCGATATCTATCGATAAACAAAAAAATAAGATAAATCCATCAAACTCTAAAAATTGCGTTTGGCAAATCTGGAGTGATCGCATTTATCGAAATTGGAGCAACATATCCACTGTTTCTCTTTGCCTTTATGATTTGTTCCAGCAATGGTTCGAGATGGGGTTGCAGCCACCTTGGATCATTTCCTGCGTTCAGACAAATCACCCAGTTGTAAAAAGATTCACCCGCCTTGCCAATGGTTACTTTGTTTACGGCTCCACATCTGTAGAAGAAATTGATGGTCTTGCAAAGAAATTGCTCCCATGATAATGAATCCCCTGCCTTCTGGCCAGATGGCATTTCAAACTTGGGAAGCTCTTGCGGAGGCATGGTCAGGTCTGTTTGTCGATCAAGGAAATTGACACGATCTGTACCTTTCAACTGGTTGTTGCATTTACTGCATAGCGTCTGCAGGTTATCAAGTATGTTGCTACCACCAAAATACTTCGGGAATATGTGGTCTACCTCCAAGGAGCGACTGTCTTTCGTTCCGCAGCAAAGACATCTGCCGTCCCTATCCTTAACTTGCTGTTTCAATTCGTCCGAAGGTTCTCGATCTTGTGGTGAAGATGTCATCACCTTTACTTGGTGGTTCTCTGGATCGATACCATGTCTTCTAGCATGAAGTATCCGCTCAACACAGCCATTATATTGGCTTTTGAATAACTCGTACGAAATGTACAATACTTGCCAATAACGATCTTGCCGGTTAAACTCAAGACGCAGGGCATCGTCCTCTTGTCTTCTTGTTAAGTCTTTTGCGATAAACTCTTCGGCGACAATATCTAAGTTATGGCGATCTCTCTCCTCGAAATTGAAGAACTTTGGAGCTGCACCGATTTGAGCGATGTGTCGTGCGATACTGAAAATATCCTGCGAAAGGTTGGATCCGAAGTGCTCATCAATACATGGGAAGCATTTCCTTTGGAGATCAAGTACTAAGGATTGCACATCGTTGTATTGAACACCCTCATCATAGAAACTCTGGTCAATGCCAGATAGCAGTTCCTTTATGAGATTTTCATAACCTTCAAGTTCATGATCAAATACCATCACTAACCTGCGGACTGGTTCGATCTCTTCAGTGTCAAGTTGTTTTGCAGAATATTCTACTCTGTACCATCCAGCAGGCAGGAGGGTTTTAAATGAATCGGAACATATATTGATACCACTATCCATCTGAGATGCCAGCTTTCGGACCAGCTCAATAGAGATATAACGGAGTGGCGGTCTTGGTGGGTGATCCCTTTCATCTGGATCTGTCCCGCCTGATGTTAGATCATACTCGGCCCAGTTGATAAGCTGCTCCCAATTATCGGTAAAGAAAACCATGTACGCTTCAGGAGTACCGCCAAATTTCGGCCCTCTTAATGCTCTACCCACCATTTGGGTAAGCAGAATCTTGCTTGTAGTCTGGCGGGTTATGAAACAAGTCTTTACATCTGGTATATCAGTTCCTTCTGTAAGCATGCGGACATTGAGGACCACATCAAGCTCATTTCTGCGAAAAGCATCGAGAACCCTTGCGTTTTCGTCAGATTTTCGTTTGTTGCGAGCGGATGCACTTCCAGGGTCGGCATCGATATGGGTATAGACTGTTCCTGTACGAACTCCACGATGACGGAGATACTCACTTATTGCTTCGCACTGGAACCATCGATCTGCGAAGATGAGCGTCTTGCCGTATTTTTCCTTGTTCTTAAAGTAATGTTCAGCTATGGATGCGTTTCTATTTTTATTTTCAGCTAGTTGGGTGATGATATCCTCAGGAAGGTCCCTGAACGTTCCTACCCACTTTTGATACTCACCCAAGTCAAAATCAGGCTGAAACTCCGTATTTTGCTGTTCAGGCATGGGCTTGGCTAAAATGCCTTCTGCCATCAATTCCTGAGGAGTTACCTGGTAGAGAATACCTTGCGGGAAGAGCTTAGCCAACCATCCCTGAAGGTTTTCATCGTTGTAAACTGGAGTCGCGGTAAGGCCTAAAAGATGCATTTGAGCACAACGATCTCGTAGATCTAAAATCAGGCGACGGTAGCTTGGCGCAGGTGCATGATGGGCCTCGTCGAAAACGACAAATAGTTTGCCTTTTGCAGAGTTGATGAAATCATTAACGGCAAAATGATCATCTTTGTAAGCTTTGGTTATTGTCTGCAATGTAGCAATGACTACATCATCTTCAGAACAAATATCTGCAACATGGAAATGGCCAATCGTACCAGAGACTACTCGTACTTTCAGGTCTCTCTTCGGGTCGGCTATCGATCCTACGTGGTTTTCAAAGCTGTAATAAGCCTGTTCAAGCAGATGATGAGTATGGGCAAGCCATAGCACTTTGTAACCGTCGGATAACGCTTTTAGGCAGATGAACCGAATGGCCGTAAAGGTCTTGCCTCCGCCGGTAGGCAAAACCAAGATACCCCCTGCATTTGATTTCGTGTTGTTTTTATACCATTTGATCAAGTGTTCGATTGACTCTGCTTGATGCCTTGCTGGGCGCTTTTGAGGCACCTTCCTAGCATCAATTAGGTCATATTCGCAATAGAATTCTCTGTTATCCTTTGATAGCATTCAAAGTCCCTTTCCATTTTCCCCAGATCTAATTATAGCGACTATTTGGATTTTAATAGAAGAGTCTGACGGTTGCATTTGGACGGAGGATCAGTTTTTTAGCAGGCCTACAATAATTCACTATCGCGTCTCAGATATTGAAGTTCCCAAATGTATGGATAAGGGCAAAAGGTTAATCCCAACGGCCCTTAATTCAGACACTTCAATGAGAGCATGTCCCAGCTCAGATGTCAGAAGATGCGCCCTGGTCATCGCCACCCTGACATCATTCCTGCCGCCCTTCATGGCTTCCTCCATCAACATCGCTCTCCCCGCCATTGGGGCCGAATTCTCCATGGATGCGATCCTTTTAGGCTGGATTGCCACCAGCTATCTGCTCACTGCTGCCGTCTTCATGGTGCCCTTCGGAAAATTGGCCGATATCTACGGCATGAAGAGGGTCTTTTTCATTGGCCTATTCATATTCACAGGATCATCCCTGGTCGCCTTCTTTGCTCCTTCTTCCGTGATCCTTATCGGCTCGAGGGTGCTGCAGGGCTTTGGCAGCGCTATGATCTTCGGCACGGGTACCGCCATTTTAGTCAGCGTATTCCCCTTGCAGGAGCGGGGCAAGATTCTGGGAATCAATGCCGCTTCCGTCTACCTGGGATTATCATTGGGGCCTTTCCTGGGGGGGCTTCTCACCGAATATTTTGGCTGGCGAAGCCTCTTTCTGATCAACGTTCCCCTGGGACTCATTCCCCTGGCCCTGGGGCTATGGAAGCTGAAAGGCGAGTGGGCCGGGGCCAGAGATGACCGATTCGACCTGGTGGGATCGGCGATCTACAGCCTGATGCTCGTGGCCGTTATGTTCGGTTTCTCTCTTCTTCCCGCCTGGCAGGGGGCAGCGTTGGTCCTGCTGGGAGCTATGACCTTTCTCCTGCTCATTCGCTGGGAGTCAAGAGTGGCGAGTCCCGTGCTGGACGTGCGCCTCTTTAAAAAGAATCGCGTCTACGCTTACTCCAATCTGGCGGCGCTCATCAGCTACAGCGCCACCTTTGCAATAACCTTCCTGCTCAGCCTTTATCTGCAGTACATCAAGGGACTCGCGCCCGATCAGGCCGGTTTGATCATGCTGGCCCAGCCGGCTGTGATGGCCATCTTCTCCCCCTTTACGGGAAAGCTCTCCGACAGAATGGAGCCGCGCCTGGTGGCTACCGCCGGAATGGCGCTCACATTTGTGGCCGTCTTGGCATTCGTATCTCTGAGCAGCGAGACAAGCATCTTTTTCATCGTCGGCTGCCTCATCACTCTGGGCTTTGGGCTGGCATTATTCACCTCTCCCAACACCAATGCAATCATGTCTTCCGTAGAGCCGCGCCACTATGGCATAGGGTCCGCCACTCTTGGAACCATGCGCCTGGTGGGGCAGGTCTCCAGTATGAGCTTTGTCATGATGATCTTCTCGCTGTATCTGGGTAAGGTGGAGATCATGCCCCAGTACTATCCGCAGTTTCTTTCAAGCGTCAGGGTGGCCTTTGCCGTCTTTTCCGTCCTATGCATCCTGGGAATTTTTGCCTCACTGGCCCGAGGAACCATGAGACAGAATTGAAATTTGGCGAATCCAAATCCAAGAGTGAGTGAAGTTCTATTGCGTTCCACTCACTTTGAACTCTTCCCTTGGTGACGCCGATATCCTGCCCATCTGATCCAATTGCTTCCCGCAAAGCTTTTGGATATGGTGGAAGATCCTCACTTGGAGGATAGGCAATTGGCGGCAACCACGGAGACAGCAAAGATAATGAATGCGTTCAATAACAGCGGCCTTTTTTCAAATCATTACTTAGATAATATGATCCAGAAGGTCCCGGAATGGGATGATGATGCAAATCTCCATGAAACATTCTCGCAAATAAAAGAGATCTTCGAGCGGAAAGGGAAAAATCTCGAAAGGTACGTTGAGGCTGATCTGGAGCACAATTTGATCAGGCCGGTGTTTGACAGACTCGGTCATCATTACGGGGTTCAAGAGAGCGTGCATCATGATCCTCTGAAACCCGACTATGCCTTCTTTCCAGATAAAACGACGCTGGATGAGGCTTATTCCCACAAGAAAGACATAGACGGTTTCTATAAAAAGGCCGTTGTCGTAGGAGATGCTAAAGCGTGGAATGTAGCCCTGGACAAGAGCCGCCAGGGGAAAGCTCAGAGAGACATGGCCAACCCAAGCTATCAGATTGACAACTACCTGCGAGCGACTCCTGCGAAGTGGGCGATTCTCACCAACGGGAGGATGTGGAGGCTTTACCACGAAGACACCAGCGTCAAGATGGATTGTTACTATGAGGTAAACCTCCCTCTGCTGATCAACAGGATCGGGGAGAGTGGCGATATCACTCTTTTCAAGTATTTTTATCTATTCTTTCGGCTGGAAGCCTTCCCCCAGGTCCCGCTCGGCACATCTTTCCTGGATAGAGTAAGAGAAGAGAGCGCGGCATACGCCCAGAAGGTTGGAAACGATCTGCAAGAGAATGTCTATAAAGCAATGAAGGTCCTCGCTGTTGGCTTTTTTGCAGAGCAATCCAACTCGCTTTCCCATGCGTTGGAAGACATAAGAGATGTGCAGGATAACTCCATGCGCCTGCTCTACCGAATGCTTTTCATCTTCTACGCAGAGAGCAGGAAGCTCCTCAATACTGACAACAAACACTACCAGGAGATGAGTCTTAGGAAGCTGAAGGAGGAGATCTCCGAAAAGATGGATCAGGGCGAGAGTATGCTGGCGGTCAGATCCACTTACTGGGAGGGACTCAAGGACCTGTTCCGCCTCATAAACGATGGTAGTGAAGCCTTCGGCTATCCTAAGGAAGAGTTCTACATACCGGCATACAACGGCGGGCTCTTCGATCCCTCGAAAAATACTTTTCTCACTCAAAAGAAGATAGGAAACTCATATTTGGCCGAGGCCATTGACCTCCTCGCGCGCTCTCCAGGCGAGGGAAAAATGGTTTTCGTTGATTATTCGTCCCTGGACATTCGCCACCTGGGATCGATCTATGAAGGCATTCTTGAGTACAAGCTGCACCTGGCAGATGAGCCAATGGCGGCCGTCAAAGTAAAAGGCAAGGAGGTCTGGTTGCCGGCGGGCGAAGCCGGCAAGAAATTCACAGACCGCGTTGAGGCGGGCGGCCTGTATTTGGTGACGGATAAGGGGGAAAGAAAGGCCACGGGCTCCTTCTACACACCGGAATATATCGTGAAGCACCTGGTGAAAAACACTCTTGCACCGCTGATAGATCCGATGATGGAGGAAGCCATTTGGTCTGAGGACTTGAGGAAGGATCTTCTCAAGAAGCTCTTATCCATAAAGGTCCTCGATCCGGCCATGGGGTCCGGTCATTTCCTGGTCGAGGCTACGGATTACATTGCCAGGGAGATAATTCATGCCAGAGAGATAGCCAGACATGAGGACCTGGAATCTGAAGACATTGCGGAGAACGACATACATTGGGCGCGCCGGGAAGTGGTCAGGAACTGCATCTACGGCGTGGATCTCAACCCCATGGCCGTGGAGCTGGCCAAATTATCGTTGTGGCTGACAACAGTTGCCTCCAACAAGCCGCTGAGCTTCTTGGACCACCACTTGAGATGCGGAAACAGCCTCATCGGTGCAGAGCTGGATAAGCTCATCGTCCTGCCCGGTGGGGTAGCGGAGCAGACGTCGCTCTGGAGCTATGGTCTGAAGAGCCACACGGAGGGGCTTCTCAAAAGGTACAGCCTCATGGCGGCGCTTCCGGACGACAATTTGCAGATGGTCAAATGGAAGGAAGATCAGTTCCGCCAGATCAAGGAGTCGGAACTCTCCAGCAGGCTGAACGAGCTTTCCAATGTCTGGCTATCCACCTTCTTTGGCAACAAAGTGAGCGATGACGATTACTACGAGCTGCAAAACCACCTGAGCCCGGAGAAGTTTCCGGACTGGGCTGGCCTGCGGGAGCGGGAGTGGTTCAGAAGGGCGCAGGCGCTGGGGCGAGAGAAACGGTTCTTCCACTGGGAGCTGGAATATCCGGAGGCGTTTCAAGGAGAATGGCGCGGGTTTGATGTGGTGATCGGGAATCCGCCGTATGCGAATGCATGGACAATGACAGACCTTGACGACGTAGTTCGTAAT
>CAZDLZ010000055.1:0-18600 GCA_964506745.1 uncultured Methanotrichaceae archaeon
AGGACTCACAGAGGACTCGATTATTCCATTACCCACGCGAAACAGCGAGGAACCCAAAAAATGAAGTGACCAAAAAAAGGACAGCCCTATAAGAAGAGCTACTTCAAGACCAGCTTCAAAGCTCGCTGAGGACAGCTCATGATGCAGGCCCCGCACTGAATGCATTTGCCTGAATCAGCCACGACCTTCCAATCCTCGAAACGAAAGGTCTTCGTCGGACAGATGGATACACAAGCTCCACAATGCACGCACTCATTCTCATCTCTGATGACAGGATTCTCCAGGGGCACGACCTTTACTCCGCGCCGCTCGAATGCCTCCTTAACCACCAAAATCTTATCCTGAGGCACTTCCAGGACGATCTCTCCACTCACAGCATCAATGCTGGCTCTCTCGATATTCACCAGAGCGCCCGTCTCCAGAATAACAGATGCTATGAGTGGATAACGCACAATGCCTGGAGCTACATGCAGCATGAGTTTCATGATCTATCGCCTCCTCGCGAAGAGCCGGGAAAGGTGATTGCTGGTGATCATTCCAATTACCTTATTGTCTCTGTCCACCACCGGCATTGCCGAGATGCTATGCGTATCAAAGGTGCTAGCCGCGAGGTCTATGGGCTCATCCGCTTTAACAGAATAAACCCGCCGGGTCATGATATCACCAACGCGAGTGGATTTGCCACTCGCCACGGCCTTGGATATATCCCAGGCGGTGATTATGCCCATCAACCGTCCATCCTGGGAGATTACCGGCAGGTGATCGAAGCTGCCGCTCACAATCAACCGGGCCGCTTCATCTACCCCTATGTCCTCTCGAACCGTGACCACGTCGCGGCTCATGACGTCTGCCACGTTTGGCGATTCCTTGGTCTGCTTCATGGGCCGGGAGCTGCCCACACGTGGCAGGGGCTCCACGGCAGAGCTAAGCAAAAACTCGCCCGCCTCCACTTGCTGCTTTAAAGTTAGGGCCACCTCCCTGGCTACATGGAAACTGGAGAGTGAGGACGTGGAGACCTCTTTTCCATTAATCTCGACCATTCCCGACTTCAGATCTTCATAGCTTACCATCTTCAAAGAGGGGCGATCCCGGCGAGCGATGCCGTAGTCCACCACAGGAACTGTGATGTCTCTATCCCGCACGGCTGTGCTCCTGGCCAGCTTCTCACTTAAGATTGGTATGGGAATGCCGATCCCCAGGTAGAGACTGGGGCCGTATTTATGAAAAGTCGCAGCTCTTAGAAAGCGATTATTCATCTTCTTCATGTCGCCCGTGACCATGAGCGTTGAGAAGTTGCTCTCTGGATTGTGCTGCGTGCCTGCTCCCATAACGTAGCCTTGCGCTCCGGCCAGAAAGATGCGCGTGCCTATTCCAATGTAATCAAAACTCGGATCATTTGATAGCGGCGAGAGGATGCCAGATCCGCTGTAGTGGATATTGCCAAAGCGGGGAAGCAGCGTGCCCATGTAAGTATGCATGGTGCGGTCAGAGGAATTGGTAGCCGCATTGTATCGCTGGTAAGCATTGCGGGGATTGACCATAATGGCCTGATTGAAATCCTCCAGACGCAGGCTGGTCTCCAGACCCATCTGAGGATAGCAGTCCGTGACCGCACCATAGGCATCCACCTCTATCTGCTTTCCAGAAATGAGATCTTCCATGACATGCGCTCCGCCGTACTCGATTCCCCTGTCTTCGGAGGGCTGCGTCGCACCCAAAAATAGATCGACAGCGGCGATGCCCCCGTAGGCTTCTACTTTATTGAGCAGAGCCTTGGATATTTTTATAGGCGGGTCGCTGTGGCCCAGGTTAAGAAATACTCCAGAGGAGCACATGGCCCCAAAGGTCCCAGTGGTTACTACATCCACCTCGCGCACGGCTCCGGCGAGGCCCAGCTCGTCCACGATGTCAGGCATCTCCTCTGCCGTTACGACGCGGGCGCTCCCGTCGCGAATGCGTTCGTTGATATCCGCTAACGACTTCTCTTGCACGAATTGCCCCAAAGTCAGCAATGCGATAAAAACTTGTTGGGTTTATTGCTGGGTCGTGATGCAAGATCAGGGGTATCACGCGAAGGCGCGAAGCCGCGAAGTATCGATGAGAGAAGGACTATTTTGGCAGAAACAAATTTTAGCCCATAATTGATCCACTGCCTGGCTCTCGCCAACCGCAGATCACAAGAATGCGCACCTGCGAACATCCTCAGAGCGGATGCTTCTGCAACGACCACAGCGTGGATGTGCCGGGAAAGCCTTTCATGGCCACGCCATCGTGCCGCTGCCATCCTAACTGTTCGTATTGCTCGGCACCAAGACGATCTATGTCGTCTTTAGCACGATCGCTGAGCCAGATTTCTGGGCCTCTGCTGTTTCCGACAACTCGAGCGGCGAAGTTCACAGTACCACCAACGATTTCGCCTCCCACCACATGCATCGGCCCGATATGAATGCCAGCACGAATTTGGATCTTAGGATGGCCCGTATTTCGATGTAACGCCATAGATTTGATCTCTCGGCCCTTGAACTGGGCGATCAGCTTTCGGCTTTGGGCAAAGTGCGCTCGCCGGACTTCGTTCATGGCCTCGTCACCCATTTCAGTTCCAAGTGCAGTCGCGCCGACCACATCGGTGAATACAATCGCCAGCGTAACCCGCTCACCCCCGGCCCCGGCGCAGCTTTCCGCCCGCGCTCGCACGGCCCCGTCCGGCCGCTCCCGGCCACTGCCATGCGGGCCCAGGCTCCTCGGCCATGGCACAATCTTCTATCTGATCGAAAGGCTACCCATGCTTTTAGAAAATTGCCATAAGTCGAGACTACAAAAACGAAGCATGTAAAAGTTTATTGCCGAAGATCTGCCTCTCGTACTATCATGAAACAAAATGCATTATTATTGATCCTGGCGCTCTGCTTCGTCATTTCGCCAGCTATCGGGCAGCATGAAGCAGGCGAACCGCTTGCAGCCAGTAATGCCGCCGCAAATGCTTCCAAACTTGTAAATTCGAGCATCCCCTCCGGCGACCAATTTACCATGGTGAACATCTTCCAAATTTCAGAAGAAAATCCCATCGATCCCCAACTCGGTTATATGAGAAAAGAGCTCATTTCCGGAAAGAACGCCAGCGTCAACATGACGGTGTATATGCCGGGCATCAATTCCGGAGCGCATTACCACAATGCTACGGATGAGATCGATTACGTGGTCAAGGGCCAGGCAAATTTGACTATGAACGGCAAGGATTATCCCGTCAAAGCCGGGGATTTGATCTATATTCCACCGTTCAATGTGCATGATTATGTGGCTGTGGGAAATGAGACCTTCCAGATCATGGTTTTCTTTATGCCTGCATTTGATGGAATAGATAGAGTCTATGTTTGAAGAGGGATGACAAACTGCCCTGATAAAACCATTTTTTTAAAAACGCTCTTTTCTCTCATCAGCGCCATGATGATCCCGCGCTCTTGGCGATGGGCGCCCGGCCCCGTGCAGGTTTCCGCCCGCGATTCGCCTGCGCCCTTTGAGTTCTGCAATCATGGCTTCTTCGCAAATGCTGAGACCAAGAGACGGGTCACTGTTCCTTTGGCCAGACATCAAATCCGAGATTCGTCATCTCAAAATGGTGATCTCCCGTAAATGCTCTGGATATGTTCAGTTCCTTCATCAGCACAAAAGAGGTCAGGTCGGTAAAGGACATATCCGCCTTATCTCGATAGACATTGCGAAGCATCCATGCATAATTGAATCTTTCCTCGTCAATGCGTTCCAGAGATATTTGTTCTGTCTTTGCATCAGATATCAGAGCTTCAATAAACTTTAGCGCTCCATCAAAGTTCACCCTTTTGAACAACGAGGTAATTACTTCATCCAGGACATAATCCGATGTTACCAAGAACCAACCGTCTGCCTTTATCTGTTCATATCATCTAGCCGCGACCTGGTGCCAGCTATCTCTTTTATTTGCCAGCGCAAGCCAAGCTATCCACAAATATCGATCGATTAATAGGCATAGCTGTCATGCTTCTCTGCCAGATCTTGCGGACCTTCACAAATGCCTATTATGCGGGATAGTGCATCTGCTTTGTGCTTCCTAGTATCTGGCCTCTCTTCCAGGGAACTCAAGAACTTAGAGATTTTCCGGTTCCTCGCTGTTTCGCGTGGGTAATGGAATAATCGAGTCCTCTGTGAGTCCTCCGTGCGCTCTGTGTCTCTGTGGTGGTAGTTCGTAAACCATTGGTTATAACCAGTGGCTAACGACGTCTTCACCACAGAGGCACAGAGTTCACAGAGAACGCACAGAGCGACTAACTAACAACTGGAAAAACATAGTAACCTGAGGTTAGCAACTGGATGTAGCGAAGAGCCGATTTTCCTGAGATCTGCATCCGGGAGGGAGTCAATCTTTCTCATTATCGCTTCTCGATCAATCATGGGGATTCTCTTTTCAGAGTCAATCAGATATTTTCCATTTCCAGCAATAAAGACTTGTCGTGTTGGCCATTCCTAAATTTGTGAGCGGAGCTTGAGCAGACCACTGAAACGAAACTGTACAGGCCTCGAAATCCCCAGGCTTGTCCTCCAGGGAGCTTCATCCCCTTCGATTGCTATGATTGTGCCGCAGGGCTTGACGAAATCCTTCAGGACGCGTAGAGCCTCGACAGGGCGAGATAGATGGTCTGTGCTCCAACACCACAGCCTGGCTTCAAGAATGCCACATCCCGGCGGATACAGGGCATCGGAGTGCAGCGGCTCCTCAAGGGCGGAGGCCTGGTCATGCAAGCGCGTGTTTCCTCTCGAATGTTCTTCGCGCCTTCGCGGATTCGCGTGAGACCGTTACCCCTGGGATATTACAGCATTCTTTCAGTCTCCTTCTTTGCAGCTTTTCACGAGATTCTTATTCACGCGAAGGCACGAAGCCGCGAAGTTCCGAGGAGAGAATGATGTTTCTTGCCACATGCACAGGCGGGCTTTTTCCCTCCAACAACGTTATCTGCCCCGACCGCGAAGTGGTGCCCGAAGATGCCAAACAATCCAGGCAAGAGAATCGTTCTCACCAGCGATGCTACCATGATGAGCAGCTATCATGGAGGAGTGATGCTCGGCTTTGCCGCCATCATGCCCAGTAGAGCTTTGCCTGACTGGGTTTTTCATAAATTTTTCTGCCCGCCGGTGGCCGCTGCAGCGGACGGCTCGGCAGAGATCGCCCCCTGCGGCATGCGAAAGGTGGAAGCGGCATTGCTTGAAGCTGGCTTCTCCAGAGATGAGGTAATGGTGGCCCACCCCCATCATCTGGACAAAGCCATCGGGCCGCACACGAAGATCGTAGGCATAACTCATGACGATCCCATGGGGAAGATCGCCGTGCGGGAGGTCGAAGATATCATAGGCAGGGGGCCGCCCTTCAATCGCTCCAAGTTTCTGGAGCTCGTGCGCCATCCGCTCATTCGAGAGCACAGGCCAAAGGTTGTAGTAGGTGGCAATGGTGCCTGGGAGGTAATGGGCGAAGACGTAGGCGTGGACCACATTTACCTGGGAGAAGGAGAAAGCGATTTTCCTGAGGTATGCAGAAAGATCATTGATGGGAAGAGCGTGCCGTCCATCATCCGGGGCAAAGCGGTTGTAGGCGAAGAAATTCCAGTCAATCGCAAAGCTACCATCGGCGGCATTGTGGAGATAGGCAGAGGCTGCTGGCGAGGCTGCGCCTTCTGCTCGCCTGCGATGCGCACAATGCGCCACCGGCCAATTGAAAAAATCCTGGAGGATGTGAAGGTAAACCTGGCAGGTGGCCAGAGAGACATAATCCTGCACAGCGAGGATTTCTTCTCCTACGGTTACCAAAGCGGCAAACCCGATGAAAAGAAGATACTTGAAATGGTATCCAGAGTGAAGCAGCTCGGGCCGAAGACCATTGATGTCTCTCATCTAAGCCTGGCCTCAGTTCATCAAAACCAGGGGCTTTTGCGCGCGGTCTCGCGGACCGTAGGCGTGGGCTCGGATCAGAACCACATGTCGGCCTGGATCGGCATCGAAACCGGAAGCTGCCGCATCCTGAAGATGCATATGCCCAACAAAGCGCGGCCTGCAAAGATCGACAATTGGCCGGAAATTGTAAGAGACTGTTACCGTCTCTTCGCAGAAGAGTCTTGGCTGCCTGTGGCCAGCCTGGTCCTGGGTCTGCCGGAAGAGACGGCAGAGGATGTCATAAAGACCACTGAGCTGGTAGAGTCCCTCATGGATTACACTGGACTCATGCTGCCCCTCTTTTTCACCACCATCGCCGATACGAAGCTGGGAGGAAGAAAAGGATTTGCCAGAGAAGATGCGCTGCCCGAACACTGGCAACTGGTGGGGCTGTGCCTGGAATATAACCTGCGGCATCTCAAGAAACTGCACCACCTCTACCGGGAAAGGATGACGGCGGGACCGGCCGTTCATGCCGCCCTGAAGGGCATAAACCTGATGGCGGACCTCGTGCTCAGCAAGTATATGAAAAGAATGAAAAGAGGCGAGCCGCCTAACTGATTTTTCAATAATTTTCGTTCAATAATTATCCAGAACAGACCTCACAACACCTTTGTGATCTACCTTGAGGGAATAGACGTTGTGGTCCCCGGAAACGTCAATGCTCAGAATGCCCAGGCGAGTGTTCATGAGCCCCACCATGGCTGAAACTCCCCGATAGCTGACGTCAAAACCCTCCTTCGCGAGGTAGGTGAAGACGTCCTCAGTGGTGTAAGCTCCATCGCTCAAAAACAACTTTAAGACAGCCTTCCGAATTCCTATTCCGTCCCGTTTAAGATAATTTCTGAGCCTCTCCTGGATTCGTTCTTCAGCGCTTTCCATCCGGCAAAATCACCGCCCTCAAGCAATGAATTTAAGGATTATAAAGGTATTCTCTCTACGACCAGTCCATCCTCAAAAGGATACTTCTCAATTATACTGAGAATACATTTGGCGCTCTTTAGCTCATCGGCAATATCTTCCAGGATGGTGGCGGCGATATCTATCCCCCCCACCCGGCAGGAGTACATATCTTCTGGAACCGCGATATTCAAAAGAATCTGCAAAGCTGCTTGAAGATCGCCTTCGATAATGCCGTGAATAATAGTGCCCTCCTCGCTCACAAAATCAAAGGGCCGCGCCGTTCGATTAGCCCGGCGCAGGAGTCGCTCTTTGAGCTGCACCGCATCCTTGAAGCGAGAGGGGCAATAGTGAGCTTTTATGTCATCTTTCAGGAAATGCGCCCTGGCGATCTCTTCGCTTCCTACTGCACCGCAGCCCAGATCCTCCGGCAAATATCCCGCTATAGCCAGTCCGGCATAATTGGTCTCAGAGAACTCCAGCTCGTTTATGTTCAAAAAAGCATCAGCATCCCTTACCGCCTCAATGATAGCAGGAGCCGGCTTTATGGAGGGTATCTCTACGCCTGCTATCAATCCCAGAGCTATAGCTTGCCGCAGGGCCTCCTTCAGCCCTGCGGGATGAGACCATTCTGATATGGGAGGATGGAAGCGTATCTCGTCCAGGCCGGCCAGCTTTAGTCTCTCCAAGACCTCGCGACCGGGAAGAAGGCCGGTATAAAGGTGAATGTGATGCGACGACCCCCGCGCGCGCTTCAAAGCCCGGATGCAATCCAGCACGTAGTCTAATTTTAAGAGCGGCTCGCCGCCCGTGATTCCCGTACCCAGAGCGTCGATGGCAAGAGCCTCTTGCAGGATGTCGCCAATCTCCTGCACCGGCATTTCATCGGCAAAGACCTGATCGCGGCCCCGCCGCTCCTCAGAGAGAGGACAGTAGAAACAACTGCGTTCGCACTTGCCGGTGACGAAGAGCACCAGGCCGGCCCCCTGCCGGCAGATGCGACAGCCGGGCGAGAGGTAATTGTAAACCGATCCCACAGAATCTTCTTGCCAATTTGCCATTGCAAAAGATACGGATGGTGTTGGCTTAATTAGATTTGTATCCAAAACGGTTATCAGAGTGTAGTGGCCTTTAATCCACTTATATCGAAAGGATGGTTATTTGTGAGAGAATATCTTCTCGGAAACGCAGCAATCGCCAGAGGCCTCCTGGAGGCAGGTGTCGGGGTTGTCACCGGCTATCCCGGCACACCCTCCTCAGAGATCATAGAAACCATAGTCGATCTCAAGAATGAGATGCCGCCGCATGTGGAATGGTCCGTAAACGAGAAAGTAGCCCTGGAAGTGGCGGCGGGAGCCTCCTGGACAGGGCGGCGCGCCGCAACCACCATGAAGCATGTGGGTTTGAATGTAGCCGCAGATCCCTTCATGACCCTGGCCTATCTGGGCGTGGGCGCGGGACTGGTGGTGATCTGTGCTGATGATCCCTATTGCCATTCCTCGCAAAATGAGCAGGACTCGAGACGCTATGCCCAGTTTGCCGGTATACCCTGCCTGGACCCGAAAAATCCTGGAGAGGCAAAGGAGATGGCTGTTTTCGCCTTTGAGCTCTCCGAGAAATTCAATATCCCGGTCATGCTCAGGCCCACTACGCGCGTCTCGCATGCCAGAGCGGACGTAGAGATCGGACCGGCCGCGCCCCCAGGCGGACAGTGCCGGTTCATCAAGGACCCTTCGCGACGAGTCGCCCTGCCCAGACATGCCCGGCCGCTTCATAGCGAGCTTTTGGCCAAACAGGCTGCCATGGAGGAAGAACTGGAGAGCGCCCCCTGGAACAGCCTCGATCTGCATGGCGATGTGGGCGTCATCGCCTCGGGGATCGCGGGATTGTACGCGAAGGAAGCTATTTTCGAGCTGAATGAAGACCTCTCATTCCTATGCATAGGGTCCTATCCCCTGCCCAAAAGATCGATTTGCCGCATGCTTGAACACGTCTCCAGGGTGATGGTAATAGAAGAGCTGGAGCCGGTGGTAGAAGAGCAGGTGCAGATGTTGGCCAGAAAGGTCAACCCCCATGTGGAGATCCTGGGCAAGGAGGGACACATCCCCCGCGAGGGCGAGCTGGACTATCTGCTGGTGAGAAATGCCATAGCCAGCATGCTTGGCAAGGCAACGCGGGAGGTTTTGCCAAATCCGGATGTGAGCATTCTGCCGCCCCGGCCCCCCTCGCTATGCGCCGGATGCAGTCACCGGGCCACCTATTACGCCATGCGAAAGGTCTTCGGCAAGAAGGCAATCTACCCCAGTGACATCGGCTGCTACACCATGGCAGTCGACATGGGAACTGTGGACACCTGCCTGTGCATGGGAGCAAGCATTACTCTGGCCAGTGGCATTCGCTTCGGCGGGGAGGATGAAGGCATATGCTGCAGCCTGGGCGACTCAACATTCCTACATGGAGGCATGACCGGCCTTCTCAATGCCGCCTACAATAAGGCCAGGATCACCGTAACTATTCTCGACAACTCCACCACGGCCATGACCGGCCATCAGCCCCATCCGGGCACGGGCATGACAGCCACTGGTGAAGCAACGACCCAGGTTTCAATTGTTGCCCTGGCCAAAGCTTTGGGCGCAGGACTGGTGGAGACGGTCGATCCCTACCACCTGGATGAGACACAGGAGAGCTTTCAAAGGGCCAGGGACTATCCGGGCCTGTCCGTAATCATTGCCAAGCAGCCCTGTGTCATCAAAGCTCGCCGCAGCGGTGTCCGCCCTAAATTGTTCATGGTAGGAGAGGACTGCATTGGATGCAAGAAATGCATCGACTTCGGATGCCCGGCCATAGAATTCGAAAATGATAAGGCCAGGATAAATACACTATGCACCGGCTGCGGGGTATGCGCCGCGATCTGCCCGTCCTCTGCCATCCGGGAGGTGGCAAGATGAGGACTTCCGAATGCGATCTGGTGATAGTCGGCGTGGGTGGCCAGGGAGTCATACTGATCTCGGATGTGATCGGCAGGGCGGCGGTAATGGCTGATAAACCAGTGTGTGGAGCTGAGACGCACGGCATGGCTCAGAGGGGCGGCAGCGTGATCAATCACACCCGTATAGGATGCCGCTTTTCTCCCATGGTCTCCACAAGCGGAGCTGATGTGCTGGTAGCATTGGAACCGGGCGAAGCTCTGCGCTTCGCTCACTTCCTCTCTCCCGCCGGCGTTGCCCTGGTCAATACCAGGGCCATCTTGCCTTCTACTGTGACATGCGGTGAGGCCGAGTACCCACCTTTGCAAGAGATCCTCGCCCCCCTAAAAGCACGGTGTCGCAAGGTTATAGCCCTGGACGCCACAGCTCTGGCGAAGAAGGCGGGCACCGCCCAAGCGATGAACGTTGTAATGCTGGGCGCCCTTGCCGGATACATTCCACTCTCCGAGGAGTTGATTATGCAGGCACTTTCCCAGGTGGTGCCGCAAAGGTTCCTGGAAGCAAACAAGAGAGCATTCGTCTTAGGAAAAGCTGAAGTAGAATAGAAGCAAAAGAGAAGGGTATGGAAGTAGAAAATAAAGAAGACGAAATTTCGAGCGAAGAGAAGACAACAGAGGACGAGGCAACCCCCATAGTCACCCGTTCTATGGTTGAGGATGCCTGTCCTACATGTGGTGCACAGGAGCCTTCCATGCCTGCTGTGCTCCCTGACCCCAGCTGGTCCACAGAGAAGCTGATTGCAGCTACCAAGGACAAGCACATGCTGGTGCGCTCCAATGCCATCATCCTCCTCTCCAAGCGCGACATCTCCGAATCCTTGGAGGCACTCATCGAGGCCCTCAAGGATGAAGAGTATCTGGTAAAAAGCAATGCCATGGTGGCCATATCCGCCTATGGAAAACAGGTCTCAGATCGCGTGATTCAGGCACTGGACGATGCCGATAAAGATGTACGCGCAGGAGCTGCCTGGATCGTGGGAGAACTGAAGGACAACCGTGCCATAGAAGCCCTGGAGAAGGTGGCCAAGGGCGATTATCCTCTGGCCAGAATTCAGGCCAAAGCGTCCCTGGTAGCTATGGGCAAAGGCCCCAAGAAGCAAGCAACGAAGGAAGAGCCAGAGGAATCAAAGGAAGAGCCAGCAGGGCCAAAAGAGGAGAAAACTGAATAGAATCTCCTTTTTTTAAGGCTTTTTTTGCCCGGTCCAATAAGTTGGCAAACTCGAGAGCTACTTCGCGAGGATGATGGTTGCGAGAGATCTTGACCACAATTTTGTCCAGTATTTGCCCATTGCAGATGGTCAATCCCGAAAAATTATATCAAGGAGAAACGACCATCATAAAATATGGACAGTGCAATTGGTAGCAGCATCTATAATTTCATCGAGCTGGTAGGGACCTCAGACAAAGGATGGGAAGAAGCAGTCAGCAATGCCCTGGACAGCGCAGACAGGAAGCTGACCAACATGAGGATAGCCGAGGTTGTGAAGATGGACACCAAGCTTGACGAGGGCAAGATACTGCAGTTCCGGGCCAGGGTCAGACTCTCTTTCAAACACGAGGTTGAGCCAGAGACACTTTGAAATTGAAAGGAAAGGCTTAACAGATAAAAGCTCAACGCTAAGTGATGTGCTCCAGGTAAGCCTGATCATACCCACCAGAAACGAGGCAGAGACGATCTGCGAATGCATTCAGATAGCCCAGCAGGTCTTTCGAGAGATGGGCCTTTTGGGAGAGATTCTGGTGGCAGACAGCTCGAACGATGAGACGGCCACAGTTGCTAATTCATGCGGGGCAAAGGTAATCAGGCCCAAAAAACAGGGATATGGAAATGCCTACCTGGCCGGATTTGCTCAGGCGGAAGGGGAATACATCGTCCTCATGGACGGTGATTTGACCTATGATCCCAAAGCCATTCGAGATATGATCACGATCCTGCAAAGCGGCGATTATGACATGGTTATGGGGTCGCGACTCAAAGGAGAGATTCTTCCCGGGGCCATGCCTGCCCTTCATCGATACATTGGAAATCCCGTTCTCACCTGGATTTTAAACTCACTCTTTTCTAGCCGTGTTTCTGATGCCCACTGCGGCCTTCGTGCCATTCGCAAAGATGCCCTAAGACAACTGAATCTAAGGTCTGGAGGAATGGAGTTCGCCTCCGAGATGCTCATTGAGGCGGTCTGCAAAGATCTGAGAATTGCAGAAGTTCCCATTACCTACCACCCTCGCAAAGGATTGTCCAAACTTCACTCCTTTACCGATGGCTGGAGACATGTACGTTTCATGATGCTCTACCGGCCTGTGCCGTTTCTTTTCGTTCCCGGACTGTTGGCCTTTCTCTTGGGGCTGGCCCTATTCACGGTAGTGTATATGCAGGGAGGACTTAGGATGCATTCCCTGACTCTGGGCGGCCTGCTGGCAATCATAGGCTATCAGATGCTTTTAGCGGGGCTTTATTTTGAGGCCTTCGGAGCATCCTACGGCCTCCCTCGCTCGGGAAGAATAAAAAAGATGATCAGCTATCACTCCCTGGAAAAGGAGCTTTTCATAGGCATGGTTTTGCTTGCATCAGGCGGCCTTCTTGGCCTGAAAGTCATGCTGAGCTGGGGAGTATCAGGCTTCGGATCACTTGATGCTGCTTCCAATGCCATGATGGCCATGATATTATCCATCCTGGGAATTCAGACCATCTTCTCCGGAATATCCATAAGCCTGCTCTTGCTGAATGAAGACAGAAGAATTAAATAAAGGGATTTAATCCCAATCATTCACAGACGATTATCCTCATAGCAACTCAGATCCGAGTTTTTCGAGGTCGCTCATTGGTTATTCCGCCCTTAATTTTATTAAATATTGGCGCGTCTGACTTGTTCTTTTGTGGTTTAGAGGCATCATGTTTGCCTGGCCCGTCGCTGGGCATCCCTTTAGCACCTTTTTTCTTGCTCATTTACTATCACCTACCTATGGCCCGTCTCTGTAATATATTCACCTCTTCCTTTAAATACTAGCGCAAATCCAAAGAGCACCATAAAAAAGGAAATAGGCGCCGAATTATGCGCCGGCGCTATTTTTCAATTAAGGTTTACACGCAGGGCAGCCAGTCAACGCTGATTGCGCCGCAGGTGGAGTTGCCCCAGAGCTGGATGAACTTCTCGATGGAGAAGACGCCAGTCAGGTCCTCGACAGATCTGCCGTATTCAGCATGACGGCCCTTGAGCTGCTTGTCAGCGTTGGGGTCGCGGGAGATCCAGCCGATGTGGGCAACGCCGATGACGTTGCTGTTCAGGTTGGCTTCGAGAACGCCTGTGCAGCATGCCGGGACAGTAGTCCCACTGTCACTATTGTATCCCCTGGTCTTGACCTCGGTGGTCTTTTGCAGGTGCTCAGCGTGAGTGTACATCTCAGTAAGCACAGCGCCTATCTTGTAGTTTTGCACGCATAGCTTATCCACCCATTTCTGGTCGTAAGTGCCGGTCTGATATGAAACGGGCATATACTCCAGCTCCTGCTCCGAGGTGAAGTTGATATAGTCCATGGGATCTGACCCGGTCGGCCATTCACACGACAGGTCCGCGGGTTGCCTCTCAGCCTCAAGCTCAATTCGGGAAGTGATAACATTTCCTGAACCGGACTGTTTCTCCACCAGCTTTTGCCCATTAAAGCCGTTTTGTGTGGAGATGACAATCTCCAGGCTTCTATACCCCACTCCTTTTATAGACGATTTCTCGTACATATAATTGGCAGCACCTGCCATGCCGACTATTGCCATGACAATAACCGCTAAAACAATCATCTCTCTCTTCAATCCGCATAACCTCCTCTAGCCTGGTTTGTCCCCGAATCGGGCACACTTTAAAAGTCCAGGCCTTCGCTCTCCTAGATACCCTAGCACCCGGATGCAAATTCTCAGGAGGCTATTTTAAGGTTTTGGCAGCCATAATACCTGAAAAGCCGAAAAAATAGGAGGGCTCATGCTCACTTGCCAAATGAATTCAGCCTATTAACGAAGTCATTGCATGAGCCGCTTAAGCAGGGACTGGTAAAGCTGGGACTGCTTGGTATCAATGCTTTGATGCTCGGTGCATTCAGACAGTCTCCATCAGCGCATGGCGTCCTGGATTTTGTGGCATCCCGGAATAGTATTCTCCGGTTGATCTCAAACGATCCGAAATACTCCTCAAATTCCTTTAGACTTTTCTGACCGGGAACGACCTGTTTGGCATCTATCAGATAATATCCTGTGAAGTTATCTGCCGTCTTGAACTCGGCCGTCTTCTTTAGCGACCCTGTCTGATGCAGTGTGAAATCCTGGTCCTTAAACTCCATCTGCTGCACATCATAGCTCTCTTTGACTTTGGCCCCTACTCCACCAAAGATCGCAGAACTCTTGAAGCTCTCTGTCCCCACAAGTGCATCCCCGAGAGAGACTGCATTATAGTTGTCAACTGCATCCTGTTCCTGGAAATTGGCATTCTTGCCCAATGCCCTGTCCACCAGGTATTCGTTCTTCACCAGGGCATCCACGCTGCCGGAAAACAGCACGTTTTTGGTGGACTTGATCCCAGAGTTCATGGATCGGAGGTCTTTATTGATCTGAAACTGACCCGAGCCGCTTACCGAGGTCTCTGAGGCATAGTCGAATGCTTGTACCTTGAATTTGGCAACACACTGCCCGGAGCTTCGGCATTTGGCCGAGGCCTCCACTGCGAATCTGTAATCCCCGGCGAAGGCGTTCGTATCCGGCAAGACTTGCAGGGCCACAGAGCGAGAAACTCCTGCCGGGACGGTCATAGGTGTGGTAGTCCAGCTAAACCATTCTAGTGGACAGCCCTCCGGCTTGACGCCAAGCTGCGCCTCCACCTCTGTCCTACCATCGTTACTTACCGTAACCATGAAGTCCAGTGGTTTGCCCGGGCTTGTGTACATTTTATCCGGCTCCGACTCCGGCCCGGTAAGGCCGATGATCACGGTGAGAGTTCCTAAATCACCGGAACAGGGACTGGGCAGATATGCAGGCAAAGTTGGCGATGTGGAGCCGGTCCAGGGGCTGCTCGAAACATCTCCTGTTGCCATGCCGGAGTCCTCAACTGTGGCCTCTGCCAGAGTTACCGTCAGGATGGATATTATCATTAAACAAATCATTTGTCCTTTCATGCGAACCCCCCAAATATTGGAAAAAGAAAAAAAAGAAAAAAAACCTGCAAGGCGCTTTAGGCCTAGCAGTCTATGCCTTCACACGGTACACGTGTTCTCTCAGGCACCGGGTTCTCATGGAACTTAATGGTCTTCTCGGCTTCGAACACACCTGTGAACATCTCGTGGGCCTTGATGTCCTTGTAGAATATCTTGTGCCAGGTTGCGTCGGTGCCCCAGGTACCATTGAAGGAGTTCTTGGTCTCAAGACCAATCAGATGGGACGGAACATATATACCATTGCTGGCAGTCATGAGATCCTCCACTAAAGCGGTGTCTCTGCCTGCGCTCTTGAGCAGATTGGGCAGATTCTCCGGTTTGCCGTAGGGTGTCTCATAGGGCGTGGTTGAGGCAAAGAAAGCGGTCTGATCCTGTTCCATCTCATTTACGGAGAAAAGCTCCTGCACATTGGCACCAATGCCTCCGTAGAAGGCTTTGGAGTTGAGGAGTTTGCCACCTGTCAAGGGCGTATCGCCCGCGTAGGTCAACTTGGTTTGCTGGATGAGATTAAGACCGGATTCATTTCCACCATTGACTGAGGACACATTCCTCTTCAACTTGTCGGCATCCTGTGAGTATGCTGTCTCCTGGTCCAGCTCGAGATCTCCGTCGCCATTCATGGTGTTGAAAAACTCAAGAGCGATTTTCTTGTCGATTACCGATGTGCTGACATCGATGATCCCCGTTCCGGATACCTTATGTGCTTCACAAAACTGCTCATACTGTACAGGCGGCACAATGGGTGGATTGGCGATCACGATACCACATAGCCCCATAAGGGCAATTGCAATTACTGCTATTCCTACTACTCCCTTCATGCTACATTCACCCCCGATGTTAATGCAACGAAATTGTTTATCCCTTGATTTTTCGCGTTAAGTGCGATCTTTAAACTACAAAGATACTCTGACGTTTTTATTTGATATAAATCTATCTGTTATTTGCGCGGGAAAAAGTCGATCTGCGCTCAAGGCGACACAGAAGTACCGTACAAACAGCAGGATTTTGCGTAATGGAACAAAAATCCGAAAAAAGATATCTAAAAAAAATTATAACTGGATCGTCTACACGCAGGGCAGCCAGTCAACGCTGATTGCGCCGCAGGTGGAGTTGCCCCAGAGCTGGATGAACTTCTCGATGGAGAAGACGCCGGTCAGGTCCTCGACAGATCTGCCGTACTCTGCATGGCGGCCCTTGAGCACCTTCTCAGGCAGGGGGTCGCGGGAGAGCCAGCCGATGTGGGCTACGCCTATGACGTTGCTGTTCAGGTTAGCCTCGAGAACTCCGGTGCAGCATGCCGGGCATGAGTCGCTGGAGCCTACACCAACATTGCCGTATCCGCGGGTCTTGACCTCGGTGGTCTTCTGCAGGTGCTCAGCATGGGTGTACATCTCAGTCAGCACTGCGCCGATTCTGTAGTTCTGTACGCACAGCTTCTCTACCCACTTCTGGTCGTAGGTGCCGGTCTGGTATGAGACGGGCATGTACTCGAACTCAGCTTCCTTGGTGAAGTTGATGTAGTCCATGGGGCATGCATCGCCGGTCGGCCATGCGCAGGACATGTCCCAAGATTGGGTCCGAGTGTTATAGGTAGCTCCGATCGGATTGCCGCCTCTTAGCAGTTGCCTCTCAGCCTCAAGCTCAGTTCGCTCGGTGATGACGTTACCGGAACCGGACTCTTTCTCTACCAGTTTCTGGCCCTCAAAGCCAGTCTGGGTGGAAATGATCATCTCTACGTTCTTGTATCCAACGCCCTTGACCGATGCCTTCTCGTACATGTAGTTGGCTGCACCGGCCATACCTACTACAGTCATGGCGATAATTACCAAAACAGCTATCAGTTTTCTCATTTCTTTCCCACCTCCATTATAATGAAAGATCGAAGGCTGCTCTTTGAGAGCAACGAATGATCAATCAGTTACGTCCCGCCAGTTGGATTGCAAAACCTCTGTCCACGAACACATGATTATTGCTACCCGATTCAGCGCGAGGCGCCCAATCCTATGATTCGAATTTGTGTGGATTTCACAGGCACAAATTTCCTCATTAGGTTAATAGCATATAAACATATCGAGCGGGAAAAATATAAATTTGTGACCCAATATGTGTGCGTCTAATGTTTATTTAATTGCCGGGCATCATATCCCTATGACAGAGGAATATCCTGCCAAGAGATTTATATAAAACACATTTTGCAAATTTTTTATAAAAATTCATTTAAATAAAAACAAAATTTAGCTCCGGGATTGCTGCCCGAAGCCGAACTAAAGTTAAAAATTTTTAGGTCTATCTAAATGCAGGGCAGCCAGTCAACGCTGATTGCGCCGCATGTGGAGTTGCCCCAGAGCTGGATGAACTTCTCGATGGAGAAGACGCCAGTCAGGTCCTCGACAGATCTGCCGTACTCTGCATGACGGCCCTTGAGCACCTTCTCAGGCAGGGGATCACGGGAGAGCCAGCCGATGTGGGCAACGCCGATGACGTTGCTGTTCAGGTTAGCTTCGAGAACGCCTGTGCAGCATGCTGGGCAGCTCTCATGAGCGCCATCGCCTGCGCCATCTATATCGATACCGTATCCTCTGGTCTTGACCTCGGTGGTCTTCTGCAGGTGCTCAGCGTGGGTGTACATCTCAGTCAGCACTGCGCCGATTCTGTAGTTCTGTACGCACAGCTTCTCTACCCACTTCTGGTCGTAGGTGCCGGTCTGGTATGAGACGGGCATGTACTCGAACTCAGCTTCCTTGGTGAAGTTGATGTAGTCCATGGGGCATGCCTCGCCGGTTGGCCAGGAGCAGTTGCCAGCAATCTCTTTGTAGTTCCTGTCGAGCTGCCTCTCAGCCTCAAGCTCAGTTCGCTCGGTGATAACGTTACCGGAGCCGGACTCCTTCTCTACCAGTTTCTGGCCGTTAAAGCCAGTCTGGGTGGAAATGATCATCTCTACGTTCTTGTATCCTACGCCCTTGACGGATGCCTTTTCGTACATGTAGTTGGCTGCACCGGCCATACCTACTACGGCCATGGCGATAATAACCAAAACTGCTATTAGTTTTCTCATTTCTTTCCCTCCTCATTTCATCAGGATCGAGAGCATTAAAAAGCAATTGACCCCTAAGGCATCACCTCGATTGGACGGCAAAAAGCATTATCGCATCTGAAGGAAAAATTGCATGCCATCTTCTTCGACGTGAGGCGCCTGGCCCCATGCATTTGATCGGGCAAATTAATAATACGATTCTCAGGCACAAGTTCTACCAAGTGGGTTAATAACATATAAATTTATCGAGCGAGAACTGCTTTACAGGCAAAGTGATTAAAAATATAACAGAGACTTCAGGCCTTGCAGCCCGAAGCCATGCTAAATATGCTAAATATTTTTGGTTGATCTACACGCAGGGCAGCCAGTCAACGCTGATTGCGCCGCATGTGGAATTGCCCCAGAGCTGGATGAACTTCTCGATGGAGAAGACGCCAGTCAGGTCCTCGACAGATCTGCCATACTCTGCATGGCGGCCCTTGAGCACCTTCTCAGGCAGGGGGTCGCGGGAGATCCAGCCGATGTGGGCAAC
>CAZDLZ010000056.1:0-5047 GCA_964506745.1 uncultured Methanotrichaceae archaeon
GACAGTAAGCTTGGATTGGGCTTATTCCCTATCACATGAGGAGTTAAGGTTATAATTAAAATCCTGTAGAAATTCATGATTGACCATCCTGTTCGAAACACCATATGTGCGTTGGTTCTTAGTTATTTATTTTTATTGAGGGCAGTAGAGGGCAACGTCTAGATAGTCCTCAAATCTAGCATTCTATTCAAATATAAAAAGTTATCCTAATTGGATTAGTAGCAATTTGATATTAGCTTGTTTATATTAAGAAAATTAGCAATTTTTAGAAAATTTTTTTAATTTTCAGTCCAAGTCATTTCCCCCTCATATCTCACCAGCCCATCCCACCCCTCTCCCTGAAACTTCCCGAAGACTCCCACATCCCCTTTCCCCGCCGTCGCATTCCCTTCGAACAGATCCCCTCGCGACGCAAGTTTGGTCCATTTGTCCCCGCACACCACAGCCACCTCTTGGGCACCCGGAACCCGGATCCGAAACAGGTAGCTCGACTCGGCCAACAGTTTGCCCTCCAGCGGCCCGTAGAGATAGGCCCCCGCCTGGCTGAACTTTGCGAAAGTCATGGGAAAGCCGGCGCCTCCACCAGTGGATGCATTGATGCCGTATTCCAAAACAGAGTCATACTTTCCGGGATCGTCTCTTAGCTTGGCATATGCCTTCAGAATGTAATTTCCCGCGCCGGGAAATTGAGCATAAATATCATATCGCTCTTCGTCTCTCTGGCAAAATGTTCGACCATCCAGCGCCTCGCCCGCTGCCTCGCTCTTTGCATACTCAAGACCCGTCATCATCAGCACATCCTCAGGGGCATAGATGGTGACATTGATCTGCTTATCCGCGTTTATCGTCCCGTTTCTTTGAGTGACCTTCAGCCCCAGATTAAAAAAGTCCGGCTCCAGATAGACCAGATTCTCAAACTCCTGCTTGGAAACGGGCTTATCCAGGAGCTGCCAGCGGGCGTCCTCAGGGAAGTGGCTATAGATGAACTGGGAGGGCGGCGTCAGAAAATAGTGATCATCAAACCGGCGCACGTACCTGCCTTCCCCACTCACATATCCTGCGCCCCATGTGGAGTCCATCAGATACCAGGACCCGTTAATCAAAACGCCATTCCAGGCATGATTGGCGGGGCCTGTGAAGTTCCTGCCGGGCTGGTAGCCGTACCCCTTTCCGTAGCCGCTGATCCTCACGACCTGCAGGCCCATCTCCCTGGCCAGAGAGAGGAAAAGATCGGAATAGCCGTAGCAGATCGATTTTCGGCTCTTCAAGACATCCCCGGAATTTGTATCCCCGATGCCTCCACCAAAAAAGACCGCAACATTGTAGTCGATATTCTCTGTGATCCAGCGGAATATGGCCCGGGCCTTCTCGCGATCATTCTTTGCCGGCTGCATCAAGTAGGCAGCCAGGCCTTGCACCGAGCCTTCGGCTGAGGAAGGCACATTCAGAGCATGACGGTCAATCTCCTGGTAACTATAATTCAGCGGGGCGCTAAAATCATTAGGAGCAATTGCTGCCAATTCATTTCTCGCATCCTTGTCCTGGACTCCCGGCGCAACAGATGCTCCCATCGCAGCCAGCGACTGTAGCATCAGAAGGATTAAAATAATTATTATTTTCATGGCTATCACCTGAGTAAGAATCAAAACATATTTAGCTCTTCGCCAGATGTTTTTCTATTAGATAATCGCTGCCCGCGACCCCAGGCTCGCTCGCAGCATGGCCCCAGGCCCGGCAGTGGGCCACGACTTTTGTGATGAGAACGTAAAATCGCGAAATGGTCATCAAAACAAAATACAAAACGCAGGACGTGAGGCGATAGACACGGTAAAATCCCATGATCCAGTGCTAAGCCAAGGCAGCCATACCGAATGTTTATTTGGATGAAGGACGGCGGTAAGCAAGATTGGAATGCTTCATGGAGATGGAAACCCATGTTTAATACCAGAAAGATGAATGGAAAAGGGGAAGTTGTAGTAGCTATCTGCCCACTATGCAATTTACGGGTAGAATTTATCGGAGCTCCCATGGTTAGATGTTATTCCACTGGAGATACATATGAGCCAGAGGAAATTATTTGGGTTCTGGAATCAGAGGTCCCGAAAGAAACCGAATACGATGTGGAGAACACAAGAGGAAACAACAAAGAACAGGATTTCTTGCCTAATGCGCACGTCGCGGAAGATGAGAAAGAGGGACGATAAGAAAGCGAGACAACCTCACAGGCAAATGGATCTTCCGGACTTGCAAGCTATTAAGGCCGACCGAGGAGAGTCCTATAAAGAGGATTAAATTATAATAATACCAATCCGGGAAGTAAATCGCCAATGAAATTTTTTCTCGTCAGTTTTTTTTATTTGAACAGCATACCATTCGCCGAGGCTCGCATGTACAGGATAGTCAGGCGCAGGGAGATGGCTGGCGGAGAAATCATTCTCAATGAGATTGAAGCGCCCAAGATCGCCCGAATTGCCCAGCCGGGACAGTTCGTGATTCTCAGGGCCAATGAGAGTGGAGAGCGTATCCCCATGACCATGGCAGACATAAATGCAGAGAAAGGGACCATTACCATCATCTTCCATGTGGTGGGCCGGTCCACGGCACTCTTTAAGACCTTGCTGGAGGGCGACTATTACCTGAATGTGGCAGGTCCCCTGGGCCGGCCTACTGAAGTGGGAAACGTGAGGACAGCCATCTGCGTGGGCGGGGGAACAGGCCTGGCCGTTCTCTATCCCATCGCCAAGAGACTGAAGAGCCTGGGCAACCGGGTGGTGAGCATCATAGGAGCACGCACAAAAGAGCTAGTCATCCTTCAAGAGGAGATGGCCGCGGTCTCCGATGTGCTCTTGATATGCACGGATGACGGTTCGTTGGGCCACAAAGCACTGGTGGTGGATCTCTTAGAGGAAGCCCTGCAAAGGGAGACCCCAGGATTGGTAGTGGCCATTGGGCCCGTGCCCATGATGAAACTGGTCAGCGATATCACCAGACCCCTCCATATCAAGACTATCGTCAGCTTAAACCCCATCATGATCGACGGCACAGGCATGTGCGGTAGTTGCAGGGTAGAGGTGGGTGGAGAGACGAAGCTGGCTTGCGTGGACGGGCCGGAGTTTGATGGACACCTGGTGAACTACGAGTTGCTCATGGAGCGCCTCTCTGCCTTCCAGGCGGAAGAGAAGGAGGCTTTGCAGGCACGCCGGGAAGAAGAGGTTCACAGGTGCCGCATGAAGGAAGTTCATTTAGAGTAGCATGGTTAAAGAGAAATAACGAAGAAGCCGAAAGACTAAAGGTGGATGAGGGCCATGAGGTTCCTGTAAAACGCTGCGGTGGGGAGACCAGGACTTATGCCCGCCTCACGGACTGTGTGAAAAAAGGTATGGTATTCATGCCACTTCATTTCCCCGGAACCAATATCCTCTCCACAGAGGTTACGGACCCAGGGGCAGGGATACCTGAGTTCAAGGTATCAGCCTGCCGGATTTCCAGGAGTGATTAAATGCCCGTTTACATTGATATTTACAGATGCATCGGCTGCCGGTCTTGCGAGGTGGCCTGCCAGCGAGTCAACGCAGGCAGCGCACATATAAATGTGCATATTGTTGGAGACCAGGCCTCGGTTCCCATATTCTGCCATCATTGTGAGGAGGCCTACTGCACCGTAGTCTGCTCTAGCGGGGCACTGCATAAAGAGGGAAAGCGCATGGTCTTTAATGAGGAAAAGTGCACCGGATGCGGTCTATGCCGTCTGGCCTGTCCCTTTGGTGTGATCTGGACGGACAGGATCGCTCACAAGTGCAATCTGTGCGAGGAGCGCGCGCAGCCCGCTTGCGTTGCCACATGTCCTGCCAATGCACTATCCACCGATTTCGAGCAGGCCAGCCGTCGGGCACGCTCGCGAGCGGCGCGTTCTGCCGCCTATGGAGGTAGAAGATGATAAAAGTCGATGCCGGCCTTTGTCTGGGCTGCCTGTCCTGCATCAATATCTGTCCCAGTCAGAAGATAATATGCAGTGAGACCGGAGAGACACGGAATATTCACTGGAAAATGTGCAACGAGGAGTGCGATCTCTGTGTTTTGTTTTGCCCGGTCCGGGCGCTGGCGCTGGTGCCATACGACAAGAGCGTGCCGGGGGCTGATCTGTCCTTTGAGCTGGTAGCCTGCAAGATTTGCCAATCACGCTATGCCACAGAGCCCATGCTAAGGAGGATCGAATCGGTTCTGCCCGCTAATATGCAGAAGGATTCCGAGGGCCTAGAATGGATCAGAATCTGCCCGGAATGCAGGCACAATATTGAGGCACAGCGGGCTACCAGGCTGATGGTGCAGGGAAGGTGTAAAAAGAGCCCATAGGGAAGCGGTGAGGAAGGGGGCACTATAACTACTTGATTAATTTTTTCTCTGCTCTTTGAGAGGACTTCTCAGCCAGGCCCTGGTCCAGCGGCCCGGGTGGTCCTGGCGACAGGCAGTTCATTCGATCCTTGTCCGGCTTTTGTGAGTGAACATACTCACCAAGCAATAGATAAAGACAAATACAAAAAGCTCAGAAATGTATGCAATGAAGCAGCTTTCGACGTATGTCTCAGGCAACGTCCAGAGGGTAGGCTATAGGGCAAGAGTTATCCAACTGGCCAATGGATTGGGGCTCAAAGGCTTTGTGGAGAACTTGAGTGATGAACGAGTTAGAATCATAGCACAAGGTGAAGAAGAAAAGCTGAAGCTGTTCGAAGGAGCCATAGATATAAAAAACAGCCTCATCAAGGTTTCATCAATCGAAGCGAAATATTCTGAAGCTCATGGATATTTCGGTGGCTTCTATAAAATGGTCGAGACGGGTGAGACAGACTCACGTCTTGATGAAGGAATTAATGTTCTAAAAGGGATGAAAGATGTTCTAATTCAGATTCTTAATAAACAAGATGAGATAACTCATGAGATAAAGGAAACAAATCGAAACTTGGGCAGCAAGATGGATCAGATGCTGGACAAACAGGATCAGATGCTGGACAAACAGGATCAGATGCTGGACAAACAGGATCAGATGCTG
>CAZDLZ010000056.1:5147-17917 GCA_964506745.1 uncultured Methanotrichaceae archaeon
GGCAAACAGGATGAAACCATTTCCGGAATCAAGGACATAAACAGCAAGATGGACTTAACTTTAGACAAACAGGATCGTATGCTTGATAAGCAAGAAGAATCCATTTCCGAGATCAAGGACATGAACAGGAGCTTAAACGATAAGATGGACAAAGTTCTTGACAAGAGCGATATCCTGGAGTTGAAGAGTGATGTGGCAGATATGAAGTCGGCTCTAAGGGCCAAGGGACTAATTTAACTATACTTTTATTTTAATTGCTGAACGCTTTTGGCTTTTTGAGTTTGAGTCTTCGGCCGGTCCTTTGTTTTGTGTCTGTGTTTGCCATCCCGGCCCAGTGAGCACTGGTCGGGCTTACGGCAATGGTTTTTCACTCACGGGGCGCGAGAGCATGAGCGGGTGAGGATGAGTAACTAGGCGAGAGCGTTTTGCGAGCGAGGACGTCGTGAGTACTATTCTGCAACTGAGGGCCGCCGAAAGTACTCAATGAGCACGTCAATTCAATAGCTTTCGATCATGCTTGTGTTCAGGTCAATATCGTATGTTCCCGTCTGATAGAACCGAGAACATACCAATATTTATAGCTGAGTTGGCCCTATCTACCTCTTGGAGGTTTTGCATGAAGATATTTCAGACAATCATCGTTTTTATTTCACTGCTATGTCTGCCTGTTGTCTTTGCAGAGGATATAAGCGTTGATCAGCTCAAGCTGATAATGACTGCGTCTGCAGACAATCTAACCACCTATACCTACACCCGCTCTGCAGAAAGCAATATCATCTACAGCAATGAATCGCTCCAAGATAAATTTGATGCGGTCAAAGCCACGAAAGGAAAGGTTAACCTGACGGCACAGTCCGGCTGGTGGAGCCATCAGCTTACGGATATTGGAACAGGGCAAGTTCTCACATGGCAAGGATACTTCTTAAACGGTACTGAGCTATGGAAGGAAGGAGATAACTGGACCCAATTTATCATCACCGATACCGATGCCGTAATGGAGGACTATAACGAGCTTCCCGGCCAGGCGGCGCTCCTGAGCTATAGCAACCTGTCTATCACAGGTACTGAGAGCATTGACGGTGAGGACTGCTACAAACTTGCCGGAGAGCCGATTCCCTTGATCAAGGAGAACATTTTGGGAACGCAAATTTTTGCCGCCTACCTATCTTCGCCCTTCCCGCTGCCCGACGAATTCGACAACAAGAACTTTGACCTGGACAATACATCGATTCGCAACAACAGCAATGTCTCAGTCACAGCCTGGATTTCCAAACAGACCTCTCTATTGAGGAGAATTGAAATAGACTCCAACTTGAAACTCACACCCTCGATCCTAAACATAGAGGAGCAAAACTTTACCATACAGTCAGATCTGCGGGAAAGAACTGATTACAGCAATTTTGGCGATAGCGTGCAAATTGTGCTCCCTCCTGAGAGCCAAAACCAATCTCCCCGCATGAAGGGAGTTGACTGGAGATGGGCAATCTTTGGACTGGTGGTGCCGTAACCGGAGGGATAAAAAAATGAAATTTGTCAAGAATATCCTGTCAGGCCTTTGCATCCTGGCATTTCTGTCCTCGGTCGCACTGACAGCTATGGCACAGGATTCTGCCGACCAGTCACGCTCCTACTGTGTTAAGTCAGGCTATCTTTATAGCACGTCTCCGGAAATTAATGGAGGTCGGGGAATGTGCGTGTTCCCGGATAAGAGCTGGTGCGACTCGCAAGCATTTTTCCAGGGAGCTTGCAGCCGCAGCCTGAGACCAAACATCCTGCCAAGCTACGTCTCCAACTCCGATGGCCAGTGGACGCAGTCAGCCGCAGCAATTTGCCAACGCCGTGGAGGCCGTCAGAGGAGCGTTCATACGCCTTACGGCGATATCACAATGTGCGCGTTTCCTGATGGAACAACCTGCGATCTATTATCTCTGAAAGAGGGAAGATGCGGCGGAGATCAATGGCTGGTATATGCCCGTTCCTGGCTTGATGCACCATAATTTTGCACCTAAATCTTTTTTTTCGATCATACTATTGTTTTTTATGGCTTGAGAGCGCTATAAGCAGTAATGAGAAATATCATCAAGATCGATCAGTCGCTTTGCAACGGCTGCGGCGAGTGCATCACTGCCTGTGCCGAAGGCGCCATCGAGCTGAAAGATGGGAAAGCCCATGTGGTGAGAGACAGCTTCTGCGACGGCCTGGGTACCTGTTTGGCTGTCTGTCCACAGGGTGCTCTGACCATTGAGGAGCGCGACGCACCGATGTTTGATGAGAAAGCGGCCAAAGAGCATAAAGGTCTGGCTCACAAGCTCGATCATAAGCATCATGAAAAGATCAAGCCCGGGCAAGAGAACGCAAACGAGCTATGCGGCTGGCCCGTCCAGATGAGACTGGTTCGCCACTGGGCCCCATACCTGCAGGGCGCCAGCCTGCTGGTGGCAGGAGACTGCACCGCTTTTGCCTATCCAACCATCCAGCAGGATTTCATAAAAGGTCGCGCTGTCCTGGTGGGATGCCCCAAGCTGGATGATACCGCTCCCTTTGTAGACAAACTGACCGAGATTCTCAAGGCCAACGATATCCAGGATATAACCGTGCTGCGTATGACAGTTCCCTGCTGCTCCCATCTTGAAGGCCTGGTAGCAGAGGCCCTCAAAAGATTGGGAAAGGACGTGCAGCTAAAAAGCTATATTGTGGGAATCGACGGCAAACTGAATCTGGAATAGAACAAAACAAAAAAATATTTACTGTTAAAAGGAATGAGGCATTCTTATGGATTTCAACCGCCGCTTTGATATGGCAGCAGGAGCCTTGGTTTTCCTGGTTTTTCTTGCCACAGTTTACCTTACCAAGGATTTCCTTACTACCATTTTGCTGAGCGTCGTAATGGTGTTTCTCCTCAAACCGCTTTTTTCCGCTTTCTTTCGTCTGACCCGGCAAAGACAGATCTCCTCCTTTTTCTCCATTTTTATAGTTTTCATAATTATTCTGGCCATCCTGCTCGGCATCACCACAGTGCTCCTGGTGGAAATATCCAACCTGGAAAAATCCGGAGTGCTATCAGGCATCCAGTTCACCGCCATTACCCAGGAGATCGATAAATGGGCCGTGAGCGCACTTCCTGCCTGGATTTATAATTACGTAAATGTCATTGTACTCAAAAACGTGCAGGAGATCAGCGATATTCCCATAACCATTGCTACCTGGATCTTTCCTGTTGTGCAGCGAGAGCTAACCTCTTTTGCTTCCGATCTGCCCGTGCTCTTTGCCCAGTTGATAGTAGTGGTGTTCATCACTTACTACATTCTCATAGACGGCAAAGAGTTCATGGCCAAAGCTGTGGACCTGGTTCCCATGCAGAAACGAGGGATTGTTCTCAGTTTTCTGCAGGAGCTTAGCAGCATCTATAACACACTTTTTACTGTCTACTTCACAACATCCATGTTAAGCGGCGTCCTGGCAGCCATCGGCTTTTCCATGCTGGGCGTGCCCTATCCCTATTTGATGGGAGTCGTCGTGGGCATCTTTACCCTCATACCCATGCTCGGGCCGCCCTTCGTATTCATTCCCATGGCGCTTTATTATCTGTTCATGGGAGATATAATCCGTTTTCTGATAATCCTGGTATTTGGAATAGTGGTGCTCATGGTGATACCAGAAAACGTAATCCGTCCCCATCTGGCCATGAAGAGCGCAAGGATTCACCCCATAGTTACACTGCTCGCGTATACAGCCCCCATATTCGTGGTCGGGATCATAGGCGTGATCATCGGCCCCACACTCTACGGTTTTCTGCTGGCGGCCTACAGAGCGGCCATCAATAACAGAGATACTTGATGAGTGACGAATGGAAAGCTTTATCTCTTTTTATAGGCCACTAGTTTAGTTCAGTTCCATGGAGCTTTAAAGATGGGCGAAGAGAATGGCTTGGAGAAGTTTGGTGCTATTGATGTTGCAGAGCTGCTGCTAACTGCTGATATTTATAACCGCACAGAAATTTTGACTGAAGACGACCTACCCCCCAATATTCGCAAGCATTACTTCGATGTGCAGACCAAGAGCGTCAAAAGGCCAATCTATGTAACCAGCGCCGATGCACAGAAAATTTATGGCATTGAGAATATCAAAGCGGTCGTAAAAGATCTTACGTTTGTGGCTTTTGAGGAGTTTGGCTCCCAGCTTCGCCTGACCGTTTTCGATGTGGCGGCCAAGTGGTTCGCCAATCAAAAGGATCTGGCCAGGATCAAATCGAATCCAACATTGGCCTACTTCTATGAGAACTATGATTCTCTGGATGTGAGCTATGCCCAGGCCAGGAGCGCCAATAAGCCACTTTCTGCCGACAGGGAGTGGATCGATGCCAAGATAAAGGAGCTTTGCAAGGATTCCAAGGAAGCGGAAGATCTTCTCAAGCTGGCTTACATCAAGGCACCCGAAGATGTGAGGGATAGCATTGCCGGCCTGATTTTAACAGAGGACCAGAAGTCTGAGATAGAAAAAATGGGAAAAGCTCTGAAAAACCGGCAATATCTGCGAGAGATCGGCCTTTATGAGATAGGCAAGCTTCTTTTTGTCGGCCCGCCGGGAACCGGCAAGACCTCTACCGCAAGGGCTCTTTCCAACTGGTTTTCCCTCCCAATTGTGGAGGTTCGTCTCTCCATGATCACCAGCCAGTATCTGGGAGAGACCTCCAAAAACATAGACAAGGTCTTTGAGCTGGCCAAGAAACTGTCCCCCTGCATACTGCTAATTGATGAGTTTGACTTCGTGGCCAAGACCAGGACCTCGGATGAGCATGGAGCCATGAAGAGAGCCGTCAACTCGCTACTAAAAGCTATAGATGAGATCAGCCTGGTCGAGCATGGCGTTCTGCTTCTGGCGGCCACCAATCACCCCCAGCTTCTGGGTTATGCAGCCTGGAGGAGGTTTGACAAGGTATTGAGCTTCCCCCTGCCGGACCAGGATATGAGGCGCATGATCCTAGACAAGGTGCTCTCTCGCATTGATGCCAGCGTAGATACGGCTGCTATCGCAGAAGCGACGGAAGGCTACTCAGGCTCGGACCTCCGGTTGGTGATCAGGGAAGCCGTGCTCAATGCACTCCTGGAGGATCGCAGACATCTGAACCAGGAAGATCTGGATATGTCTGTAGAGGAGTTCCGGCTCAGGATCTCCGATTACAAGAGGAGCGTCACAGCATGACGTTTATCGATAGGGCAGCCATGAGGATTGCATGAAGGTCACGCTACTGGGCACGGGCGACGCCATCGGCACCCCCAAGATCGGCTGCAAGTGTCCGGCCTGCATGGATGCCTTGAGAGGAGGACGCAGCCGCAGGATGAGGTTTTCCATTCTTATAGAGTCGGATGAGGATGAGGGCAGGGTTTTGGTGGACAGCAGCCCTGATTTGCGCTGGCAGCTCTTGAAGAAGGATATATCCAGTGTGGACGGCGTGATATGGACGCATGCCCATTATGATCATTATGCAGGCTTTGGCGATTTTCACCGGGTGCAAAGTCATGTCGATGTCTATGCCCTTAAGAAAACCATGGACTATATCTTAAACTATCTTTATTTTCTGGATCCCGTGCGCCATGACGTCGTAGCTTATCAGCCTTTCGATATTGCCGGAATGCAGTTTACCCTCTTTCCCGTCAACCACCCGCCCACAGAGACGGTAGGTGTGCGCATTGACGACGGCAATAAAGTAGTGGTGATCACCAGCGACACCAAGTTAGAGATCCCGGCACAAAGCCTGGAGCTGATGAAGGATGCCGATTTGATGCTGGCGGATGCCATCACCCCGCCCGGCTACACCATCAGCAAACACATGACGGCAGACGAAGCCATGGCCTTGGGTGAACGATTGGGCGCGAAACGGCTGCTGCTCACGCACCTCAGCCACCTTTATCCGCCCCACGAAATGGCTCTCAAGGAATGGCCGCTGGGCCATGACATGATGGAGATCGTACTGTAAAATGAATGCGTATATCGTATTTGATTTTAGCCTTACTTAGATCGGTTATGAGCTTTTTGCCACATCCTCGCCATTATCTCCTAGCTTGATCATGGCAGATGATCGGGGTAAGTCCTTTTTAAGGCATTTCCTCAAAAAGGATCTCATTGAAAAGACGCATCTCACCATCTTGAACAAAGCCGGGGCCAAATGGGATACGGGTCTCTTGATGACGGGTCCACTCCAGGCGACAGCCACTCGCTCACGGGCGCGGAAGAACGCGGGCGGAGGCGCGGCGGTCGGCCCTGGCCTGGTTGTGCCATTAGCACGCGGACAAGTATGAAGTTGCACGCATTTCGGCAGCTAAGCGATATTTTGCCAAAAGAGAGCAGCCGCTGCCCGCAATCTTTTTCTCTGGTGAGTCAGATCTGAACTAAAAAAGCAGGTGCCAAATGTCTTCCTCTGGACTTATCGAAGAGATAAAGAAGCTTGTCTGGGAAGACAAAATTATCATCTCCAAACACGCCAATGCCAGGATGGTGGAAAGAGACGTTTTCGCCGATGATATCGTAAACTTAATATTAAATGGCGAGATAATAGAGAGCTAGCAGACGACTTTCCATGCCCCTCCGTTCTCATGTTTGGGCTCGTGCCTGGAAAACCATGTCATGTCGTTGTGGCTATGTGCCTGGATTATCTGAGAATTGTGACTGTGTATCTGCCAGATGAAGATGAATGGATAAATTGCAGAGAGAGAGTGCCAAAATGATTCCTGATACCTGTAGTTGCGGAAAAGGTAGGCTCAAGAAGGGCACAACCGATTTCACTGTCAGAGTCGAGGGGGAGATCGTAGTAATCAGGGATGTGCCGGCCTACGTTTGCGATAGCTGTAGTGAGGCTTATTTCTCAATCGAAACATCTCGAAAGATAGATGAGATCATGAGAGAATTTCGCGCCGGAAAACTTCTGACCAAGCCCCTAAGGGCTGGAGAAGTAGAACTAAAGATGAGTGCCTCTACTTAGCACTTCCAGATTTACCAAATTTCTTGCAAGCCTATTTTAGTCTTCTTGGAGGCTGGCGAATCTTGCCCTCCCGGCCTGGCAGCCCTGTGGGTGGCGGGCCCGTTGCCCGCGGCTGCTGCCGTCACCGCTCACAGGCGCGGGAGCACGCACGGGCGGAGGCGCAGGAAGGCTAACAAGTAATATGATAGGAAAAGCCAAATACAAAAAGAGATGAAATGTATTCGATGAAGCGGCTCACAGCGTATGTCTCAGGCAACGTCCAGAGGGTAGGCTACAGGGCTAGAGTTATCCAGATAGCCAATGGCATGGGACTTAAGGGCTTTGTCGAGAACTTGAACGATGGACGAGTTAGAATCATAGCTGAGGGCGAGGAAGAAAAACTGAAATTATTTGAGGAAATCATAGATATCAGGAACACCCTGATCAAGGTTTCTTCCATCGAAAAGAAGCGTTCCGAGGCCATCGGAGATTTTGGCGGATTCTATAAACTCGTTGAAACGGGCGAAACCGACTCGCGTCTTGATGAAGGAATTGGCGTCCTGAAGGATATGAAAGAAGTTCTTATTCTGATTCTCAATAAGCAAGAAGAGACTATTTCCGAGATTAAAGAAACGAACAAAAACCTGGGCAGCAAAATGGACCTGATGCTCGAAAAGCAGGACGAAACAATTTTCGAGATTAGAGACATGAACAGCAGTTTGAACGATAAGATGGAAAAGGTTCTGGATAAGAGCGATATTGTAGAATTGAAGGGCGATGTGGCCGATATGAAGTCCGCTCTCAGGGCCAAGGGCATCATTTGATAACGTGATAAAACGCAAGCATTCTATTTTATATATTTATGTTATGATGATCTAATCGTTTTCAAGTCAGCCGGAGCCTGTCGAAGTTCTCCCTCCCGGCTGCGTTGCTGGTTGAGGCCAGGCGGGCCCGGATCCCTCGGCTGCTGCCGTCACCGCTCACGGGCGCAGGAGCACGCAAGCGGTCGCTGCGATCGGCTGGCAGTGGATGCTTGGCATGCATCAAATGGCCGTGGATTACGTTAGCGTGTGGAACGCTCGATGAGATCGATGGCGAATGTAATCTTCGAGCGGAGGGTCATGTTGATAATCCCTTTAGGGATCTTTGTAGTCGTCAATCCCATAGAGGAGTATTTTTATCGCTTTGGTGTTGCTCCACACCTTGAAAAAGCCCAGAATTTTTGATTTTGTTAAAGTGATTGTCATTGGTGATCAGAATTGCATCTGCATAAAGGCAAGTTGCCGCATGGACGATATCCGATAGCTCGCTTTCCGGAAAGAATGGAGCACAGGCATCGATCTCTTCTTGCGAGGGGTTTACGTGAATCACTGATTTTTTCATGTAACTCAATAACTCATGGGTGCCAAGCGCTCTGGCATACTTCTCATATTCAAAAATCAGGAGTTCATTTGCGAAGAGCTCCACCGGGCGGTCCAGGAGATAATAAATCAGTTCTGTGCTCTTGGTCCATTTTCGCTTCACTGCGGCTATGAAGACGGTGTTATCAAGCAGATATCTTGAACTTCTGTCGGGCAAGCTGATTGCTCTCCTCTTCGATCTCTTTTTCCAGCTTATCCAGGTCTACCGACTTAGCTTTAACAATTGCATCCTCCAGAAGTGCCCGCAGGTTGATCTTCTTGAGGACAATCGTATCCTCTCCCAGGTCTTCCGCTACGAATTCATCTCCTTCTTTCAGATTCATCTTTTGCCGGAGACGGCTTGGCAGTTGCACTCTGCCTCGTTCATCGATCTTTGCTAACGGCATATTTCCTCTCGCCCATTTTACCCATTATACTCATAAATAACTATCTGCTCAAAAGTTCGCATAGTTGCAGAAAGCATCGTCCTCTTCCGTTTGGCCCAGGATCTCACGAAAACACATCAAAGGAGCCTGGCGGCACTCGCCCTCCCAGCCCGGCAGCCCTGTGGGTGGCGGGCCCAGCAGCCCGGCAAGCGATCGTGCGAGGGGGCAGGAGGCCCGGCCGGGCCTGAGAGTCGGGTGCGCCTGTCTCCGGAATGGGCAGCTTTTTTGGGGGCTGAATTTTGGAGCCGATGACGATTCGCTAGTATTATTAGCAGAAAATTATAACCGAACGGTTACGGGCCAACCACAAAGCGCACAAAGCTCACAAAGGACGCACAAAGAGTTTTGCTGAGGTCTCCAGCATCGCTATCTTTGCGAACCGTGGGCTAGCCTCGCCCGGCTTCCTGCTGTCGCTCGTGGCCGTCGCCAGTGGGCCGGGCCTGGGCTGCGCTATCGTTTGAGCTGGCTTGCCCGCCAGGCGATCGTGTCCGGTGGCAGGGGGCCGGTCGGGCCGAGAGCACGGGCTCACGCGAAGGCACGAAGCCGCGAAGAACCGACGAGAGAAGGACAATTCTTGCCACACCCACTTGGCTGATGACGGATGGGAGCAACTGCAAGCACTCGCTTACTTTGATGGCCAGCAGGCGCTCGCCCTCCCGGTCCGGCAGCCCCGGAAGTGGCGGGCCCGTTGCCCGCGGCTGCTGCCGTCACCGCTCACAGGCGCGGGAGCCACGCGGGCGGGGACATGGCTGGTCGGCCCGGCCCCGGTTGTGCCATTGAGCCCAGGTGGCCAGGGATACCGGCGGCCTGGTAAGAGGCCCTTGGGATTGATCGTATTAGAATAGCAGTTCTCCGTCCGTTCGTCCTCTGTGCTCTCTGCGACTCTGCAGTTTTATTCCCGTAAACCCTATAACTAAATTATTCAGCTACGATTATTAACCGCAGAGACGCAGAGGACGCAGAGACGCGCAAACTTCCTTTGATTTCCATTCCATCGACTCATAATGACGCATGAGAATGCAAGCTCTCCCTTCCTTAGGTTGGCTAGCTAGCGCTCGCCATCCCTGTCCGACAGCCCTGTGGGTGGCGGTCAGCCAGAATCCAAAATCGAAATCATCCTTGCCGATAAATATTAAAAGCTTGGGCATCCTATATCTGATTGAGAAAAATGACAAACCTCGCTAGGTTCGTTGAGCAATTGCCTCTTGACATTCAAAAAGAAGTTCGAAGCTATGCGGAATTTTTGCTGGAGAAAAGATCCAAAAAGAAGCAAAAGGTGCCGGCTTTCGATTGGGAAGGTGATCTCGCAGATCTGGGAGAACAATATTCCTCTGTAGAACTCCAGCACGAGATTGGAAAGATGCGAGGAGCTTAATGTACCTCCTGGACACAAACATATTCTTGGAGATCTTACTCCAGCGAGAGAAGAGCAAGGCCGCCAAGCATCTGTTTATCGCAAATCCCTCCGCCGATCTTTTTATAACGGATTTCTCACTTCATTCTATAGGTGTTTTCCTTTTTCAAAGAAATAGACATGAAACCTACATTAGCTTCGTGAATGACGTAATAATAAAGACCGGAATAACTGTGATTGGGTTAGATCCGGAAGAGGTTCTCGCTACGGCAGAAGTCTCGAAAAGGTTCCGTTTGGATTTTGATGATGCCTACCAATACGCCGTGGCACAAAAGTACGGCATGCAGATAATGAGCTTCGATGCAGATTTTGATCGCACGGAAAAAGGGCGCAAGATACCAGAGTTAAAATAGACGTCTAATCCTGGGCGCCATTGCAGACTCTTTCGGCATTGGGCGGTCCAACATGCGCTCGCCCTCCCGGCTGCACTGTGGGTGGCGGCCAGGCAGGCCCGGTGCCCTGAGGCGGCGATCGTGCGAGGGGACAGGAGGCCAGGTCGGGCCTGATCCCGGGAAGAGCCGGTCCGGGGCAAACAGCTTTTCGGGCGCTGGATTTTGGTTACGCCGGCATTTCGCTATTACTATTAGCAGATAATTATAACCTGACAACTAACGATTTCACCACAAAAAACCCATGATCTTTCCGGGCAGGGATCATGCCCAAAGTATGAAAAACCAGTTGAGTCATAGGCAAGGCTGATATGGGCAGTGAAGGCTGCTTCGTGACTTAGGACTGGAATCCCGACACAAAAATAGCCATGATCTCGCGTATGCTCAAATGCGTCCTGGAACGCGTATGTGAATGTGCACGCAAGAGTGATCGACATCTGCCCATATCAGATAAGGGAGAAGATGAACGCAGAAAAAGAAATAGTTTGCGGAGCAGATATCCACAGAGATTTTCTAGTGGCTACAATAGTATCTCGGAGCGGATTGAAACTCCAAGAACGTTTTGGCATGAACCAAGATGGCCTCCTGGCTTTTAGATCTTGGGTTTTGAATCATAAATGTAAGCGAGTTGCTGTTGAATCTACAGGGAGCTACTGGTATCCTATCTTCAGCATTCTGGAGGAACATGTCGAATTTGTTCTGGCCAATGCTTACCAGATCAGGAATATTGAGGGCAAGAAAACCGATCGGCTCGACTCGGAACGAATCGCAATTTATTGCCTCAATAACCTTATCAAGCCATCTCGAATTTATCCTAAGGATTACCGAGATTTGAGAGCCATAACTCGTTCTCGCGAGGCATTGGTCAATGCAAGGTCCAAGCTCAAGAACCAGATTCATCAAGTACTTTCAGCCTGTTGCATTAAGCTCTCTTCGGTGATTACCGACTCTTTCGGCAAATCAGGTCGCTATATCATCGAAAGGCTGCTGGAAGGAAAGACAATTGATCAGATCATATCTGGGATTCCTTCGAAGAAGATCCAGAAGAAGGCGGATGAACTCAGAGAGGCTATTAAGAACGGCATAGATCCTGTTCAGGTGCTTTTGATAAAAACAAATCTAGATGCCATAGACTATCTTAATGAGAAGATAAAGATTCTCGATGCAGAGATCTCTATTAAAGTCAAGCCTTTCGATGAGGATCTAAAAATCGTCTTATCGGTGCCAGGTGTTGGATTGACTTCAGCAGCCACGATCCTTGCTGAGATGGGGGATTACAAGGATTTTCAAAATGCAGAAAAGTTGGCAATGTACTTTGGCATCGTGCCATCAGTCTATCAATCGGCAGGTAAGCTTCGAACGGGCAAAATCACGAAGCGCGGCTCCAAGCACATGCGAAGGATTTTAGTGGAAGTTGCAAAAGCCATATCCAAGACCAAGAAGGACTTGAAGCTCAAGAGATTCTTCCTAAGGGTACTGAAAAGAAGTGGAAAGAAGAATGTTGCAGCAGTCGCGCTAGCCAGAAAAGTTCTGTGTATTATCTATCGCCTGCTTATGAAACGCGAGGATTATCAAGAGCCTGAGCTCAATAAAACCAAACCAAAAATACCCAGCTGCGTTTCACCAATAAGCAAGATGGATATTGAAGAGATGATAAAGACATTGAGTCGAGCAGGATACATGGTGGAGAAGGATTTGAAGGAGGGATGCGTGTGACCGCATCATCCTGTTTTCTTGATGTTTTTCATGTGAAGGCACGAAGGCACAAAGGACGCAAAAAAATTCGAGACTGTTCTCTGCTTAGCGATCCTTGCGGGGCGGTGGGCAGCAGCGCCCGGTTGCCGCTCGACCGTGGCTGCATTGCCCGGCTTCCTGCTGTCGCTCGTGGCCGCCGTCAGTGGACCGATCGTGTCCGGTGGCAGGGGGCTGGTCGGGCCGAGATCACGGGCTCACGCGAAGCCGCGAAGTCCCTATGAGAGAAGGACGATTCTTGCCACAACGTTGTTGATTTCCTCCTTAAGAAAACTGCTTATTGAATGGTAGTTCTCCGTCCGTTCGTCCTCTGTGCTCTCTGCGACTCTGCGGTTTTATTCCCGTAAACCCCTGAGCTAAATTATTCAGCTACGATTATTAACCGCAGAGACGCAGAGGACGCAGAGACGC
>CAZDLZ010000056.1:18017-18221 GCA_964506745.1 uncultured Methanotrichaceae archaeon
GCAAACTTCCTTTGATTTCCATTCCATCGACTTAAAATGACGCATGAGACTGCAAGCTATCCAATTCCTTTGGTTTGCCAGCGGACGCTCGCCATCCCGGCCTGGCAGCGCTGCGGGAGGCGGCCAGGCGGGCCCGGTGCCCGGCTGCAGCCGTCACCGCTCACGGGCGCGGGAGCCACGCGGGCGTGCACGCAGGAAGGCCAA
>CAZDLZ010000057.1:0-5457 GCA_964506745.1 uncultured Methanotrichaceae archaeon
GAAGAATGATATAATTACTCTGTATTCCCTACTCAATGAGAGTTAAGGTTTATAAAACTTTTTGACTTCGCGGCTTCGAGTGGGAGTCAATCCATGTTCGGTTTCACGCGAAGGCGCGAAGCCGCGAAGAACTATTAGCCGTTCACAAAGGCATATTATCCTCTCAAATCGCAACGGCAAATGTTTTTCATGTGATAGGTAAACGGAATCAGATAACGGGAAAGAATCCTAATGAGAAATGAAATAATCCTTATCTCGATTCTGCTGGCGCTATTGCTGCCACCACTGGTTTTGGCAGCGTCCCAAGAAGTCCAAGGCAATGTGACCTATGTTGTGGATGGAGATACGATATATGTCCAGATTCAGGGCTGCGATAGCAGGATAGGTAATATCTCAGTTCGGCTAGCAGATGTTGACTCTCCTGAAATGAACTCTTCGGGAGGCTTGGATTCGAGGAATTATACGTCCCAGGTATTGAACGGCAGATTCGTCTCCTTGGACCTCGATGACGTGACCGGAAAAGATCGATATTGCCGCTGGGTGGCTGTTGTTTACTTTCAAGAGCAGGATGGCACTTGGGTGAACTTTAACAAGATGCTGGTTGAATCCGGCCATGCCTGCATTTGGGATTTCTGCAATAATGAATTTGATCCGCACACCTGGTGGAATGGAACCTACCCTTCAACCGCCCGCATAAAATGCACTCCGTGCAACAGCATTATTGAGCCGTGTTCGGATAATTCAATTGTCGGCAGTACATCATCAGGGAAGTATCACTATTCTTGCTGCCAGTGGGCCAAGCAAATAAGCCCCGCAAGCCTAATCAGGTTCAACAGCTCTCAGGATGCGCGAGACCAGGGGTATGTGCCATGCAAGGTGTGCTGCCCCCTTTGACATTCCAATTCGCGAAAACAAACTCGTAGATCGATTCCTCAAAACCTTGAGGCGTGGTAGAGTTGCAGACATAACGATTTTTGCCTTTGACGCCGAAATTGCCCAACATGCACTGCAGTGCGTCCTGTTATAAATATAACTTCCATCAACTATTATCATTATGAAATACACAGTCATCCTAAAGCCGCAGGACGAGGGGGGTTATACGGTTCGATGCCTCGAATTGCCGGGAGCCATAAGTCAGGGAGAAACAAAAGAGGAAGCTCTGGCAAACATCAAGGAGGCAATAGGGCTTGTTTTGGAGGTTCTGAGCGATGACCTGGCTGATCGCTCTAATGCTGAGATCCTGAAAGTCGAGCTGGCTGATGTCTGTTAAGCTCCCTGTGATCTCGGGAGAACGGCTTATCAAGATCCTGATCAGAGAGGGTTTTACCGTGAGAAGGCAGGCCGGGAGCCACGTAGTCCTTCAGAAAGGATTCGTTGTTTTCTCAGTTCCGCTTCATGAGGAACTGAAGAAAGGCACATTGAAGGCGATCTTGAACCAATCAGGCCTTTCTGTTGAAGATCTTCTTAATTAAGACCTTGGTTTTACGAGGCTGAAAAATATCCGATGTTCTGACTTCGCGGGCTATGGCGCCTTCGCGTGAAATCGGACCCCTGGCCAGGATAAGTATGATTCCGATTATTCTCTTTCCGTCTCCATGAGGCGCAACTTTCTCCGCCAGATCCATAGCCATGTCCCATCGCGCCACAGCTCCGGGCCCGATGGCCTGCCTATGACGCGCTGCACCCTTGCTAAGCTCATGAAATCTAAATCGCATATTTCATATCCTTTGATGCCTGAATAGGACATTGATATGTTCGCGGAATACATTCAGGCGGCTCTGGAGAAGGCGCAATACAAAGTCATAGACAATGGCGACGAGCCATATTTTGTGGATGTTCCAGAATTAGATGGTGTTTGGGCGACAGGCGGCACTGTTGAGGAGGCACGCAGGAATTTCATCGAAGCTCTTGAGGATTGGATCGCTGCACATCTGCTGTGGAATCTGGCACTTCCTCCAATTAGCGGTCAAACCATAAGCGTCTCAAAGGAGCCGATACTTGTTGCCTAAGCTGTCTCCTGTATCGCGATCAGAGTTGATCCACCGACTGAAAGAGCTTGGATTTGAGGGCCCTTTTCCTGGCAAGAAGCATCAACACATGAAAAGAGGGATTACATTGGCCATCATCCCAAATCCACATGGTGAGAAGATAAACGTCGATCTACTTTCAGAGATCCTGAGAAAGGCACAGATCAGTCGAGAGGATTGGTTTTCTGTGGCCTGAAGGTTTGCGTTTTTAGTGGCTCCTCGCTATCTCGTATGGGTGAATCTGATGTTTTGTCGTCTCTGTGCCTCTGTGGTTGTGTGAAGATGTCGGCCTTATTGAATCTAATACGGCTGGTTTCTGAACCACAGAGGCACGGAGGCACAGAGCGAAAATGGATAAAATGGATTCAAATCTGGACCTTACCCACATAAAGTAACAAAGAGCCTTTTTAGTCCCTCCCTTTCCAGATCCTCACAATGATGGCAATTCCGGCCAGGTTTATGGCTAAAATGAGCACGATCCCGATTATCCTCTTCCAGTCACCCTGAGGTGCAGCTTTCCCGGCCAGATCCATGGCCGCGTCCCCGTTCACCAGCACGGCCCACTCCTTTCCGTTCGCCCTGAGGCTGTACAGCCCGCGCGATAGTCCCCGGAAGCGGCATTCGCTGCCAGCGGCGTCGGCCAGCCGCGCCCCATCGCGCCACAGCTCCAGGCCCGCGGGCGCACCTGTCACGCGCAGCTCGTAGCTCTCGGCAACGGGCATGCTCCGGCCGTCGCCAGAGAGGTTGCCTGAGATATTGAGCAGATCCATAACCGTTGGCGCGATGTCCATCTCTGACCAGCGGCCGCCCAGGTTCAGCTCCTCTACCCCTGGTCCTAGGAAGACCAGGGGAACGCGCAGCGCTTCCAGCTTTGCGGCATACTTCTCACCAGAGTGGCCGCCCTTGCCATTCTCGGAAGGAAAGACCATGCCGTGGTCGGCGGTGACTGCCAGCAGCACATTGTTCTTGTGGCAGGCCTCGGCCAGCCTTCCCAAGGGCACATCCAGAGCCTCGAACACTTCGCGATAGCCGTCCGCTCCCAGGTTATGCCCGGCGCTGTCCACTGCGCCCACGTTCACAAGCATGAGGAAGTGCTGGCCGGAGAGGTTTTGGACCGTGTCCGCCGCGACGTCCAATGCCCAGGCATTGTATCCCTGGTAGCCCGCAGCGCCCTGGGGCGCAGAATACCGGGAAAACCTGTCCCGCCACACCTGGAAGCGGTACCTGAGGCCCGGCGGGGCGCCAGCCCGAAAGCCGGGAATGGGCTCGGCCCCGTGCAGGGAGTTGTCGCCCAGATAGAGAACGCCGTCCATCTCCTGCAAAACGGGCATGCTGTCTCCCCGCTCCAGCACGGCCAGACAGAGATAACCATTGGCGCGAGCCGCGTCGAAGATGGTGGGACCGAGACGGTCGGGATTCGTTCCTGAGTTGCCGGTTATGAGAACGCTGTGGCTCTTGGTGGTCTCGGGGACAGGCACCCGCACGTCCACTGCCCGCGCCCCGCCGCCCGTGAGGTTGAAGAGCACGGCCCCATCTATGGGCGAGCCGTCCAGAGCATAAGCGCGATGCTCCGGATAGACGTAAGACGCGCCGAGGCCATCCACCACCAGGAGGACGGCGCCACCTGGCTGGGCCACGGGCCCGACCTGCACATCGATGGCCCCTGCGACGGAAAATGGTGACAATAATAGTAATAATGGTAATAATAAAAACGAATGTTGTTTAAGATGGCGCGAGAACACAAAAAGAGAACAAAAATAGAATCGCTCTGTGGGTCCTCTGTGCGCTCTGTGTCTCGGTGGTGGCCGTTTGTAAAACAACGTTTCGAGTCGTTCTTTGTGCCTTTGTGCCTTTGTGGTGAAAAGTCGTCGTAGGTTGCAACTAAATCTCCGAACGCAAACACCAACTACAAAGACACAAAGCTCACAAAGTACGCGCAAATACGAGAATATTATCAACAAAAAAAGAAAAATACGGATCATCCAAGATCTACGATCTCTAGAAGTCCGTCATGACCCGGTACTGGTCGATCTCGGTCTGCTTCAGGCCCGTCAGGAACTGCTCGGCCATGTCGCGAATATCCTTGGAACGGGTGATGGCTCTGCCGACGACGAGGATGTTCGCGCCTGCTGCCAGTGCCGCGCCCTCGGTATCCACGCGAATGCCGCCTGCGACCGCCACCAGGAGCCTGCGTCCTTCTTTGGCCAGGGCCTGAATTTCGCGAATATCATTCCAGGCGTGCGCGCTCTTCTCCATGTCTATGGCCCGGTGCAGCTCGACCACATCCGGCAGAACTTCGAGTCCCTTGAGGACGGCCAGCGGATCAGGTACATTGAGCATGTCGATGATGCTGTAAATCCCGGTCTTCCTGGCCTCCCGGATGGAAAGCTCCAGCGTCTTCTTGGGTGCCAGGCCGGATATGACCACGGCGTCAGCCGCAGCGTCTGCTGCCAGGCGCACCTCCAGGTTTCCTGTGTCCAGAGTCTTCAGATCCAGGATGACAAAGGCGCCCGGCCGGATAGCGCGAATCTCCTTGACCACACTGACTCCAAGCATCTTGACCAGGGGCGTTCCCACCTCGATGAGAATGTGATCGCTCTCAGGCAGAGCTGTGAGCACCCGGCGCACCTCGGCCACGTCCACCAGATCGAAGGCCACCTGCAAGTATGGTGGGTCCCAGAGCCGGGTGACCCGGAAGCCCATGATGGGATGGGTAGAGCGGTCCTTCTCGTAGAGCATCAGATCCACATCCGGGAATCCGGCCATTGCCCGCTCCAGAGCCAGCTTGGTAGCCCCGTAATTGTAGCGATAGATGGCGTCATAGTCTTTTGCCTGGGGATGTATGAAGACGGATACTATTATGAGGAGCTCCTCAACTTTATCCTTGGGAATTATGCCTTCTGCTACCGCATCTGCCACAGCCTTGGATACGGCCATCTGGGCCGGGCCGAATATCTGGCCGGCCTGATCCATATTCTTAACTGTGACTTTGGGAACGATCAGGGTGGACGGTTTGGGTGGCAGATTGGGCCTGATAACACCTAGAAGGGGCGTGTGCCCTGCCGAAAGCTGCGTAAGCCCGGAGGCAAAAGCCGTAGCTACCGGACCCTCTTTATCTCCTATGATCAGATCGATATGAGCAATCTCAGGCTCTTTTCCTATGAGAGCCTCTCCAACTAAAAACAAAAAGATTCACCTCGAAAATGAGGTGAGCAATCTCTCTATTTTAATCCTTTCTCACAAAGGACGCAAGGAGGGCGCAAAGACCGTTTTTCCAGACGGATATAATTTCATAACCCTAAATGATCTGCCAGTAGATAAGAGGAGCCAGCGCCAGCAAGGCCAGGCCCGTGGCCAGCCTCATCCCCACCCGATGATCCTTGCGAAAAGCGTCCACCTGCCCCGGGCTCATGCCAAAGGCAATGGCCCC
>CAZDLZ010000057.1:5467-8310 GCA_964506745.1 uncultured Methanotrichaceae archaeon
CAGGATGATGATGGGCAAAATTACCCCCAGATTGAAGAACAAAAGATAGGCTGCACCCTCAAAGTAGCTTCTGGCCGAGAGAAGGTCCAGTATCGCGAGGTAGATGGCGCCCACGCAGGGGGCCTTGACCAGGGAGAAGAGTGCTCCTATCAAGAAATACGAGCTGAAGCGCCCCCTGTCAACCCCTGCCTGGAAGTATTTGAGGGCCCAATCAGTGCGAAAGAGGGATGGTCTTCCCTGCGAGAGCCGCAGCGCATCCCAGACCTGAGAGAGGCCGGCCAGGAGGAGAAAGGCGGTCAGAATATAGCGGAAGGCACTGGCGATGGCCTCGGTCTGAAGCAGTTGCTGCATGCCCAGTCCAAAGAGAAAGTACATGGCAAATATGCCAAAGGAGAAGGATACCACCATCATAACCAGCTCTCGTTTCCTGCCCGCTGTGGAGAGAACGGATGCCGCCAGGAAGACCAATATGCCCAGCAGGCAGGGGTTGAAGCCTGCCACCAGACCTGCCACCAGGACGGCAGAGATGGTGTAGAAAGATATCTCCTGCAAATCCAGGATAGGGACATTGGCTGAAGCATTGTGGTTCTGCGTTGTGCTCTCATTGCCGGGCAGGGTGAACGCAGCAGGAAGATTGGGGGTCTGGTTGGCCAGGGCACCTTTGATGAGGCTTTCCAGCAAGGCATTGTCTCCTTCATAATCCCGGTAGTTTATGACTTGCATGCCGATTATGATAGCAGGAACGTCCTTAGCTTTGTACTGCTTGATAATGCGATGCCCCTCTTCCGAATAATAGTAATACCCAGTGACGTTGATCGGCTCATCCTTTCCGATCTTCTCTAAAGTCCTCTCCGCCGCCGCGCATTTCGTGCATCCCGGAGAGTTGATGATTATGACTTCTTTGGCATCTGCAGCATTCTTCCCTGTAACGGCAAAGTCACTGGAAAATACGGCAGCTATGCTAAAAGCAAGGATAAGTGCAAGGATGAGGCCGGCTGTCGCAATGCGAGGCATGGTAGAGCGCATCGGCTACCTAAAGAACCGAAGAAGTATAAAATCCCCCTGATCCCAAAATCTGGTCTTGGCAGGGGCGTAAAATCCATAAACCCCTGCCAATAAAATCCACCATTCTTCAGAGTTTACTCTTCGGTGACATACACAAGGGCTGGCTTATTTCCGGATGCACCAGATGCGAATCCTAAGGATGCATCATCCTCTGCCACTAATACAATGGAGTAAGGGCACCCTTCGGTGCAGGTCTCTACAGCCTTCTTGACGATTGAAGTCACATCCAGGGTGTAGCTTCCTTCTTCATCAACAGCCACCGAAGGAGAGTAGACCTCTGCATCGTAATCCAATTTATCATACCAGTTCGTTCCTTCTAAGGTCGCTCCATGCAAGAAGTAAGCCTTGACCTTGCCTGGCTTGTCAACCTGGGCGGCATCAAGAGTCAATGTTGCCGAAGCGATCTGCTCAGGCTTGAATATTCCCTGTGAGCCGAGCATATTTCTAACGCTCAGGTAGACTTCCTTTGTGGGCTCGCTATTCTGGGAAGCAGCCCAGAGTAAATCGCTATCTTCAAAGCTCTGGTTGGCATTGTTCGCATCCACATAGGTCTCAAAATCCATATCTGCTGTAAAGCTCCCGGCAGCGGCAGTTGCTGCCAGAAGCAGGAATATGCCCATAAGTGCATACAAATATCTCAAAGTCATTTCCTCCACTAGAGAGTACCTGTGATCAAACAAATAAAAAGACGTACGTTCATATGGATCTTATGTAGGCAATTTTATCCCTACATGATCTGTAACTTCAGAGGTCATCCTTCTTAAACGTCCACGTCCCCTCAAGCGTCACCTTTCTTGCCATCCCTCCAAACCTCGCCCTCAGAATGAGTTCCCCCAACTCCTCCTTCATCACTCTGGCAATGCCTATGATGGACGTGGTCGGCCGGGCGTTCACATCCACTGCCCAGGGCCGCTCTCCTTGCACAAAGTCGATTCCTGCATACCCGGAGAGGCCCAGGGTAAGGGCCGCAGCTCTCGCCTCGTCCCATATCTCGCCGGCGCGGGGTGTGTTGTAGGGCACCTGGCTTCCCTGATAGCTCATGCCCATCCCATGAAAGTCGATGATCTGGCGGTTGATGGTGAGCGGCAAAAAGCCCTCTGCACCAACGATGAAGCTGGCGGACAGATGCAGTCCCTCATGGTAACGGGTGACGATCTCCCCGGGACCAGCCCGGGCCGATGAGGTGACGCGCACGCCCTCTGAGCCGCAGCCCGTGCGCGGCTTTACAACGTAGAGACGGCAGCCCTGCTCCGCAGGATCTGGCCTGTCCACTAACTCTGCCACAGTCACCCCAGCTTGCGCCAGCGTCCGGGTGCAGAGCAGCTTGTCGGCGCACAGTCGCGCCGCAGCAGGAGTGGCCCCCAGGTTCGCCATGTTTTTCTCCAGTACTTCCAGAAGATGCGGCTGCAGGCCGTCCGGAGCGATCAAGAGCCCGGCGTCCGCTTTGCAGTCCAGGACGCCTTCAAACTCTTCTTCTCCTTTCATGAGAATGGGCCGGCCCGCTTCTACGGTGGGCCCGGATGTGGGATAGATTACCTCGTGCCCGGCCCTCTCGAAGCTGCTTGCCAGGGTGGCAAGCATGGCCCGCCCCTCCAGCTCGCAGGTCCCTCCCAGGCTGAGAGCGGAGGCGTACTCGGCAATAAGAATCTTCATGGATCTGACATTCATGCTTCTAACCGGTATAGTCTATCGATGGCCACTGATGCGTTTTTTCCATCTGCGAGATATATCAGCTCAATTTCATTGCTTGAAATTATTGTTCCCAGGCCATAGCCCCT
>CAZDLZ010000057.1:8320-14986 GCA_964506745.1 uncultured Methanotrichaceae archaeon
TATCCTGACCAATGGCACCGGCAAGAGCTTCACTAGCCAGCGTCTGATTATCCAACTTGATTGTCAGATTTCCAGCAAATATTCTGCCTTCCTGTTCCTGGAACGCAAAAATTATGCTCCCGTTTTCTGTCAAATTGGTGTAACCTTTTCCTTCATCATACGAACTCCATGAGCCGGTCCAAACCCCTCTAAGGTCTGGAACCTCTGCGGAACAGGACTCGATGGCAAAGAAGATCAGGGCCAACAGTGCAAAGCAGCTAATCTGTTTCATGCATGTTGGTCAGTCCGACCGTTTATTATAGATTTTGCCGCGCTTTGATCAAAAAATAATATGTTATACCAATGGCCGCGGCTGCTTCTTCTCAGGCAAAACCGGCAGGGGCATAGTGTTGATGAGAAGCGGCTGTTCCACATACTTGGCCCTTTCCACCAGCAGCTCCTTGCCCCATTGGGTCAGGCCGAAGAGAGGCACGGCTGTGCCCACCTGTACCAGAGGCTTTACCTGCTCGCGAATATGCTTTGAGGCGCAGCCGGTAACAATATCTGCTATTGCCAGAAGCCTCGATGCCTCATCAGAGCTTATACCGGTAAGATGAACACCGATTATCATTATCTTTACTCCCGTCGCCTTCTCCAACATGCGCAGCTTCTCAGCGGACAGGGCATCAGCGACAGTAACTGCAAATTTCTTAAATCCAGCTCCCGCTGCATAGGCCGCCCCCTCGATTTGATCAATCTTGCCGTCCTGCGGAAAGAGAACATGCCCATCCATGGCCCGGATGCCTTCAATAACTTCCTGTATGGGATCGGTCATTAACAGTCCGGAGATGTAGCCGCCCATACCCTGGACCAGATCGGCATTGGCAGTTATCACGCTGCCTGCCCCGTCACAAACGGTAACTGCTGCGTCGATAATTCCAGTTTTTATGCCGGTCATCATGGATTCGGAAGCCCCAAATCCTACGAAGATGCCCATCTGCAGCTTGCGTCGCGCTGAGAACATGCCGTGCTCCTTCATTCTAAACTCCATATTTGCAGCGGCAGATTCTGATGTTACCTTTTTTATGTCCCTTATCTTGTCGAAGAGCGGACACCACTCAATCATAGGCTCGCTGGCATCCAGCACCTTTTCGTCTTCCACTTTGACGCGTGATTTGCCCAGCATCTCCATTATATGCATTTTAGCCCTCCTGGAAGAAGTTTAGGCGTTTGTATTGGATTTGCCTTTGTTCTCCGCTTTGATCATCATGACCCTGTTAATCTCGCCTGCGTTCTTAAAATGATTCCTGTGATTTTGGTGCTATAAAAAGAACTATAAAAGCTACTTCCACTTCAACCCAGCGGGCGATATATGTTATGTATGTAAAAAAATAATTTATAAGATTACAAAGTTTTCCGGCTCGATTGAATTATTTTCGACGAAACTTATATATATGTTATCATTCGTTATGCGCCTGGTGACCGTTTTGAATAAATCAACCGCCTCAGACCAGAAAGTCGAGCGCGATGAATTTGCGTCCATACTCATGAGGATAGGCCTGAAAAGGAACGTGGCCAAAGTTTTAACCTATCTGGCAGGGGTGGCTGAGGCAACATCTCGCGAGATAGAGATTGGATCCGATCTTCGCCAGCCGGAAGTGAGCATTGCCATGCGGGAGATTCGAAAGTTGGACTGGATTACTGAGAGGGACGAGAAGAATCCAGGAAAGGGGCGGCCGTATCGTATCTATCAGCTAAATCGAAGCCTTCCTGAAATTGTCGAATATCTGGAGGGGGAGAAGTCAAAGGAATCCGAAAGGATGATGAGACAGATTGAAAAGCTCAAATCCTTGAGGTCCAATTGAACTGCACAACATTTTGTTTCTATTTAATCCAATTTTTTAGCCATCATTGCTAAACAATATCTAATATTTTATTAAGATATATATTTTCTCTATGCAAAAAACTATATACTAATTGATGAGTGGAATAAGGCAAAAAAGCAGAGGGGATGGAGATTAAGTACATCATCGACGAAGCCCTGGGCAGATCTGAGGCCGAGAGCAGGATCAAGCCTTCCAGCATGGTCCAGAGCGATGAAGAGCTGGTTACGGTTTTAGAAGAGCTGACCACAGTTATTCGCGTTATAGGGTGTGGTGGGGGCGGCTCGAATACTATTGACCGTCTGGCAGAGTGTGGCATTCAGGGTGCGGAGCTATTTGCCATCAATACCGATGCCCAGCATCTTTTGCACATCAATGCCGACCGGCGTTTCCTCATTGGTAGACGCACCACTCGCGGTCTGGGGGCTGGAAGCTTGCCTGCCATCGGGGAAGAGGCGGCCCAGGAGGATATCGATGAGATAAAAGCCTCCGTGGAAGGTGCGGATATGGTCTTCGTTACCTGTGGACTTGGTGGCGGCACGGGCACGGGAGCTTCTCCTGTGGTAGCGGAAGCCGCACGCGAAGCGGGGGCTCTTACCATTGCCATTGTCACCATTCCCTTCAGTGCGGAAGGCTCCATCAGAATGCAGAATGCAGAAGCCGGCTTAAAGAGGCTGCGAGAGGTTTCAGACACGGTAATCGTGGTGCCCAATGATCGGCTCTTGGATGTGGTCCCCAATCTACCCCTGCAAGCTGCCTTTAAAGTAGCTGATGAGGTGCTGATGCGCTCGGTCAAGGGCATCACTGAGCTGATCACCCGGCCTGGACTGATAAACCTGGACTTTGCCGATGTCAGAACCGTAATGACCAACGGCGGCGTGGCTATGATTGGTATGGGTGAGGCCGAAGGTGAGGAGAAGGCACGTGACTCCGTCCGGAAGGCTCTGCGCAGTCCTCTCCTTGATGTGGATGTTTCGGGCGCGACCTCGGCTCTGGTAAACGTGGTGGGTGGCCCGGATATGACCATAACCGATGCCGAGACCGTGGTAGATGAGGTCTATCAGAAGATCAATCCTGATGCTCGCATAATCTGGGGCGCGCAGATAGATCCGAACCTGGAGCACACTCTGCGGACCATGCTTGTGGTCACCGGTGTCTCGTCCCCTCAAATACTGGGTAAGGACATAAGTAGGCGTGTTACATCCAGACACGGTATAGACTTTCTCCCTCGCAGGGCACGTTACTGATCTTTACTATGTTTTTATTTTGATTTTCCCGTGTTAACATGTACCATGTCAATCGATGGAATTATAAAGCCGCACATGAATTAACACCATGATCCCATGAGCGGATGTGATAGTAATTCTGACCGAGAAGGTGAGCGGTGAGCTTGAGATGCTGCAACGGCACCTGGTCATCCTCAAGCAAGTGGTGGAGAACGAGCCCATAGGCATCCTCAAGCTGGCAGAGGAGACAAAGATACCCAGCCACAAGGTACGTTATTCCCTGCGGGTTTTAGAGCAGGAAGGATTGATCAAGGCTTCGGCTCCTGGTGCAGTGACCACAGACGAAACAAAACTCTTTCTAAAGGATCTGGACGGCATGATTGAAAATCTGGCCAAGCGGGCGGAGGATCTGTTGAAGATCAAAATAGCGAGGTAAATGCTCTATTCTCGAATTGCCCTGGCTCTGCAAGAGATCTCAGAGGCTCCACGAGGACGTAAGATCGATCTGGTGGCGGACCTTCTCACTGAGATTGAGTCTGAGCCCGAGATGCTTTGTCCTGCCGTACGGCTGCTTTTAGGTGAGCTATGGCCGCCCTGGGTGGGTAGGGTGATGGGCATAGGCCCGGAGGCTCTCATGGCGGCATTGGCCGAGGTATCTGATCAAGATCTACATTCCCTGAGGGCAGGATGCTGTGATATGGGAATGGTGGCCGAGGCGGCGCTGGGGCAGAAAGGGCAGCATTCACTTTTTGGTGAGCCTCTGGAAGCCTTATCTGTTTATCAAAGGCTGCGGCGCATCTCTGCCATGAGCGGCAAAGAATCGGAGCAGCGCAAGAATGCTCTGCTAAGAGGCCTATTATTAGAAGCCTCTCCCCTGGAGGGAAAGTACATCGCACGAACTGCTCTGCGAAACATGCATGCCGGCATCGGCCATACGACTATGATTGCTGCCCTCTCCCGCTCGCTGCACAGCGACCTGGAGAAGATTCGAAGTGCTTACAGTCTCATGCCCGACCTGGGCTGCATTGCTGCGATGGCCCGGGGCCGCAAGCTGGACGCTGTTGCATTCCAACCCAAAGTCCCAACCCGGTTCATGCTATTTCGCCGCAGCGATCCTGCAGTGCCGGGATGTTTTCTGCCCAAGTACCCCGGCTTGAGGGTGCAGGTTCATAAAGTAAGAAACGAAGTTCTCATCTTCTCCTCTCAACTAAGAAATATCACTTCTTCCTTGGATGGTATATCCAGGATGCTTGGTGAAATCGAATCTGATTTTGTCGCAGATGCCGACCTCATAGGCTTTCGTGATAGCGGCATTAAGATAAAAGAAATCTGCAGCCAGGCGGAAATGCTGAGGTACATCAATCGACGTCGCCTTTCTCGGAAATGCAATATTTACCCGGCTCTACTGGCCTATGACCTCATCTCTGTGCAAGGAGAAGACATTTGCGCTGTGCCTTATCAGGATCGGCGAAAGAGCCTCTTATCAATACTGGGCGAGCCCAAAGCCATGCCATTTCAGGGAATATCTCCTGTTCGAGAAGATGTCCTTATGGATCAAGGCGCGGTTGATGAATTGCTCTGCCGGGCAGGGGCCGCCGGCGCCAGGGCATTGTTGGGGCGGGACCTTCTGGCTCCTTACCTTCCGGGCATGGTTGCCGAGCGGGATTTTATCCTCAGAGCCGAGCATCATCTCGCCGCCGTGATTGTGCGATCGTCATGGGGCAGGGACAAAAAAGAGAAGCTACCGGCAAGATATCTGGTTGCACTAAGGAGCGGCAAAGAACTGGTGCCTGTGGGCTATGCATGGCGCGGTCTTTCGCAAAGAGACCAACAGGTTTTATCCCATGTCTTGAAATCCCTTGTAATAAGTGAGGATCTGTGCGGTGCAGATGTTAATGCTCAGGTTGTCCTGAAGCTTAAGATCAGAGGTGCACATAAAAGGGCAGAGAAATATATCATTATTGAGCCAGTGATTGAAGGCTTTAAGCTCAATGCCACCATCGATGATGCAGATGATCTGGAGAGGCTGGAGAAGATCAGCAGCCAATGATCCTTCGACCCTTTGACCCCTGGAAGAACCCATTATGCACCTGCCCGGCCAAGCTGAGCCTGAATCCCTACACAGGATGCCCGCATGGCTGCCTTTACTGCTACGCTTCATCTTACATCCCCAGTTTTGCACACTGCCGTCCCAAGGTTGATCTCTTAAAGCGCCTGGCCAGAGAGTCGTCCAAGATCAGGCCCGGCACCCTTGTGGCCATGTCTAATAGCTCTGACCCTTATCCTCCCCGGGAAAAGGAGCTTTTGCTTAGCCGGGGATGTTTGCAGATCTTAAAAGAGAGGGGTCTTTGTGTCCAGGTGGTGACCAAGTCGCATCTTGTGGCAAGAGATGCAGATCTTTTGGCCGACATGTCGGCATGTGTGGCCATAACGATCACTACGCTGAATGACTCGATTTGCCAGAGGCTGGAGCCGGGAGCGCCGCTGCCGGCAAAACGTCTTGATGCCATGGCAGAGCTGGCGAAAAAGGGCGTTGCCGTCTCGGCCAGAATAGATCCTATTATTCCTGGCATTAACGATGCAGAGATCACGCAATTGGTGATTGCCGTCTCCCGAGCCGGAGCCGGGCATATAACATCGTCCACATATAAGGCCCGGCCGGAAAATTTGAATCGGATCATCTCTGCCTTTCCCCAAGAGTGCGCGGCTTTAAAGAGTCAGTTTGCCGCTGGTGACAGGGTTGCAGGAAGCCGCTTTCTTCCAGCAGGGATCAGAGACGATCTGATGCAGAAGGTAAATGAGTGTGCACAGCGAGAGGTCTTGACGTTCTCCACTTGCCGGGAAGGATGTTCAACAGTTCCTGGAATAAACTGCGATGGGTCGCATTTATTGTCTGCTATGCGTAAATAAGATGCCGTCCCTTAATTGTGGTCTTCGTCCATGAAAGTCTATTTATATGAAGAATAACTAGACTTGACGACAATTCTTCTCAAAGGGGAGGATGTTCAAGCTACCGTCATAAATGCTATGCGCTAGAGGAATAGGAGGTATTTCAGTATGAGGAAAATTTTGGCTATCACTGTGGCCCTCATGATAGCAGCCATCGTTATAATGCCTGCTTTGGGGTACACTAATCAAGCTGCAGGAAATCAATCTTACACTGCAAAATCAGGAGATAGAATCGACTATAGTCTCAAAACACTAAATGTTCCCGCCCATAACCTGACTCCGGATCAGGTGGTAAACAAGTATTCTTTCAAGTCCGCCGCGGTTCAGAGCACCAGGCTACCCTACACGTTCCAGGAGGGAGCTGTCGCATCCTACTCCTTTAGGCTGTTAGGTGTCGAGAATGCTGTTGCAGAGGGCATGAAGACTAAGAAGCCTGTAGCAAAGCTGGGCAGCATGATGAAAAATGCTGAGCCTGCTGCCGCACCTGTGGTTGAGCCCGTAGCAGCTCCCGTAGTTGAGCCTGCTGCCGCACCCGTGGTTGAGCCCGTGACAGCTCCCGTAGTTGAGCCTGCTACCGCACCCGTGGTTGAGCCCGTGACAGCTCCCGTAGTTGAGCCTGCTACCGCACC
>CAZDLZ010000057.1:15086-17523 GCA_964506745.1 uncultured Methanotrichaceae archaeon
CGTGGTTGAGCCCGTAGAAGCACCCGTAAACGAGACCAAATTCACCATCGAAGGGATGGTCGTAGATAATAATCAAACTGGCCTTGCTGGCTGGACCATAAGCCTGACAATGAATGGGTCAGAAATAAACAGTGTTTCTACAGCCGCTGACGGCAAGTTTGCCTTCTCGGACCTGGCTGCTGGTGAGTACAGTGTTTCCGAAGTCCTCATGGAGGGCTGGAGCATAATCACTCCCGTGGATGACAAGTCTGCAGTAACTATCACCAATGCCAGTGTGACCGATCTGGTATTCGTCAATCAGCTCGTGTAGTACTTGCAAAAAGCAATCTAAAAGATCATGACCCTGGATCTCCAGGGCCACTCTTTTCGTTTATTATCTGGTGTCACTCTCAACCATTAATTTTTCATAGGTTGAAGGGTCATAAAACAAATGATAATTGGGGGATATTTGTGAAAACCAAAGCATTATGGGTGCTGGCAGGCATACTTGTGCTGATGCTGGCTGTGCCGGTTTGCGCCTCGGGATTTTACGGTTCTGGACCCTGCGAGGCAAGAAACGCAATAGAAGCTTATTGCGTCAATCACGGTGGATGTCCTAAAGACGGATTCTGTCATTTCCCAGACGGCAGCTTCTGTGAGCTTCGCTCATTTTACAACGGCACCTGTCCGGGACGAGAATACTACGAGCAGGCCATGTGGATGGCAGAGGCCTACAGTTTCCTTTACGGTGACTGGGGATACGGTTCTCCTTACTTGCCCGGTATGTACCCGTACGCTTATCCGGATTACTATCGGCCAACTTATGCACAGGGATATGGCATGCAATAACCGTTGGGGTAGTCAACCGGTAAATTGTGGGTGGGGGATAATTCACCCAATATTTTATGTCTCGATCAATATCAAGGCCAGCATTCTGAAGACACATAGGTTTTTGCTGGATGAGAAAGCAACAGAAGAGGAGCGCCCCGACCAAAGCCGCACAACCCCGGGGCGGCATATGGCAGATGGCCAGGGCACATCATTCATACCATTTCATTTTGGCAGGTGAGCGCAGCAAGAGCGTAAGGTAAAGGAGGCTGTTGTGCTATTCGCCCACATTTTCGAGATTATCGTACATAGTAATAAATGTTTTGCTAATCGTATTAATAACTTTGTTTTTAATAAATTTAAATTTTTAAAAAATTAAAAACTCACTGTTAATAGATGAATTTATTACATATGACGTCTACCTTAAGATCAGATTACTGTTAAATAGTAGCATGGAAAAGCAAATACATATTAAATTACCCGCTTTTTCTGGGGGAAGTAATTTGGTAAATATCACCATTAAGGGCCTCACATTCAGCTACAATAGCCACAAGATCCTCGATGATCTCAATTTGGTTATCGAGAACTCAGAGATCTTGAGCCTGGTCGGGCCCAATGGCTCGGGAAAGACCACGCTCATCAAGTGCATCGATCGCATCCTAAAGCCCAGGGGCAGCATACTCCTGGATGGCCGGGATCTGGATAGAATGAGTCGCCAGGAGGTGGCCAGGCAAATCGGCTATGTGCCCCAGTCCAGTTCCACTCCTCTGTCCACCACGGTTTTTGATACGGTTCTCATGGGCCGAAGGCCGCATATAGGCTGGCGGGTCTCAGACTCGGATCTTGGTAAGGTGGCCGAGGTTTTAGAGAGGTTGCACCTGGAAGCGCTGGCCATGCGTGACTTCTCAAAGCTTTCCGGCGGCCAGAAGCAGAAGGTTCTCATTGCCCGTGCCCTGGCCCAGGAGCCGGCTGTTCTCCTCCTGGATGAGCCAACCTCCAACCTGGATATGCTCCATCAACTGGAGGTAATGGAGACCGTAAGCTGCCTGGTAAAGGAGAAGAAAATATCGGCGATCATGGCCATCCATGATCTAAATTTGGCTTCTCGCTTCTCTGATAAACTGGTTATGCTAAAGGAAGGCAAGGTCTATGCCGCAGGCGAGCCGAAGGACCTTCTCAGCAAGACCAATATCGGCCGGGTTTACGGCATCGAGGCCATGGTCTTGGACGCGTTGGGCAGGCCCTACATCGTTCCCCTGCGTTCGCTTGGTGAAGAAATCCAGTAGATGTCATCTACAAATTTACATATCTCTTTCAACATAGCCGGATCTTTTAGCCAGATTCCGCCCTCGTAGTTGCTCTCGGTGCCGCCCTTGGTAAGGTTGGCGGAGGTGACTATGGCTTCTTTTCGGTCCACCATGTAGATCTTGGCATGAAGCAAAGCTACCTGAATTATCTCTCCTCCCAGGTCTGAAATCTCCTCTTGCAAATTGTCACTCAGGCCCAAAGAGTAGTCCGACTCGCTTCCTCGCATGAATACCCTCAGCTTTCCTCCTCCTCGAGAGAATTTTCGGCTCCTCGCTGTTTCGCGTGGGTAATGGAATAATCGAGTCCTCTGTGAGTCCTCCGT
>CAZDLZ010000058.1:0-17324 GCA_964506745.1 uncultured Methanotrichaceae archaeon
GAGGACTCACAGAGGACTCGATAATTCTATTACCCACGCGAAACAGCGAGGAACCGTTTGTATTCTCGACGCTACTGTTGATTGCTTAGCCTCTTGAGACATGGGGCGGATTATGATTTTCTCTTTGTTCAAAAGTTATCCTCCTACAATTGTCTGGCACAGCAAGGTACAAACAAACTAATGCCTTGATTTCGCAGCTTAGCGCCTTCGCGTGAAACCGGACCGTGGTTGAACCTCACGCGAAGCTTTGATTTGGCCGTGAAATAACCCGTCCGGCCAGAAAGGCCCCTCTAAATATACCTCAATATCAGCGGCAGCATCAGCACCCCCATGGCATGTGTCCGGTGAATTCCCGCCACCGGCGAAATTATGCCCACCACAGTGGAGAGGAAGAATATGAACAGCCCGAAGAGCCCGGTGAAGGCGTAGGTCATGGCCACCAAAAAGACCAGCACCCCCAGGCAGAGCAGCCGATAATTGAGGAGACCGATGGCCCTCCCGGCCAGGCGCGCGGCAGCGATGCAGGCTAAATAGGACGCCGCCGCTACTATTACTACTATTATTATCATCTGGATTAATGTGCTCTGGTCAAGAGCCATCAGCTCCTGGATGGCTGCGGCAGCGCCACTGCGCGGTTTGTCGATAACATAGAGCGCCACCAGCGAGAAGAGGGCATTGGCGCTGTTCACCCCGGCGATGCAGATCAGAAACTCCTCCGGGCCGGGGATCGCGCCCAGGCGCGCAGTGATCGCAGCCACTGAGGGTGACACTCCGGGAATCCAGGCAACGACGGAGCCTCCGAGGCCGCCGGAGAGGAGTGCTCTGGCGAGAGCACTGGATGAGAGATTGATCTTGCTCTCTTTTTGCTCAGGAATCTGCGTCTCTGTGGAAAGGCTGAGCAGGAGAGAGGAGGCGCCGAAGATGCCGGACAGCAGGGGCAGTAGCACCTGCGGCTCCAGGCCGAGGGGTGAGCTCAGCAACTGTTCATGATCAAAGGCGAATATGCCGAGGAGGCCTGCTGTTATGAAGAGCAGGACGGCCAGGCCCTTGTACTTGTAGTGCACCCAGGACCCCTGTCCTTCGATGCAGGGTCCTCTCTCCGACCTGATCATCATAAGGGCGATGGCCAGGAGCAGAATGCCCACGTATTTTGTAAGATAATCGTAGCAACTGGAGACCAGCCAGGAGAGCGGCATGATCAGGAGAATGGCAAAGAGAACCGAGCCGGCGCTGCCCAGAGCGGAGAGACGAACCGCCTCGATTGCCCTTCCTTCCATCATGAGCCTCTGGCCGGGCAGAACTGTTAAAGCGGTCTCAGAGTCAGGCGCGCCCAAAAAGACAGCAGGAATGGCATCAAAGAACGTCTGCGAGATGCTGGCGGAGAGGATGATGCAGGCCATTTGAAAAGGCGAGAGGCCAAGGGCGAGGAGCTGCGGCGAGACGGCTAAGAGCAGCGCTGCAAAGTTGTTCAGATGCAGGCCCGGCGTGAGGCCGCTTATGATTCCCAGAGCAAAGCCAAAAGCTATGCAGACGGGGAGGAGGAGGTCGACCATTTTACTTCAACACATTTTTCTTATAGTTCTTACATTAATACCTTACTTTAAGTAAGAACCATTAATCAGAAAAGGATTTATCTATATTCTAGATTGGCTTCCCGTGCAGAATTCTTATCCCGCCTCGCGTCAGGCAGGCTTTGGGCTTTGGCTTTGGAAAACACTTAAATACTGGCGCATTGTCGACATTGGTATTCCGCACAGGGATAATGATGCCCTGGGCGCATGAACCAAATAACAGGTTCGAACGCGCGCGGCTTTGCGCGTGAGTCGGCCCGATTGGGGCCGTGCGGAGGAAAAAAATGGCATTTGAAAAGACAAATCCAAGGATAGTCCGTCTTATCGGTGAACTTAAGGCGGCCTCTCGCGAAACCGGTGCACCCCTCTGGCGCGATATCGCCCGGAGGCTCGAGAAGCCCAGTCGCAACTACGCTGCTGTAAACCTCAGCAAGATCAATAGGCACACTCAGTCTAACGATACTGTAATCGTGGCAGGAAAAGTGCTGGCCACCGGCGATCTGGAACACAGCGTTACCGTGGCAGCTTTTAATTTTAGCGGCCAGGCATTGTCCAAGATTCAGGCAGCAGGCGGGAAATGTCTGACTATTGAGAAGCTGATGCTTGAGCATCCCAAGGGATCGGGCATAAAGATTTTGAGGTGAAGCAATGATCGTAGTAGATGCAACTGGATTGGTCCTGGGGCGCCTGGCGAGCGTAGCCGCCAAGAATCTCCTGGCAGGCGAAGAGGTCAAGATCGTCAATGCCGAGAAGGCACTCGTTACTGGTGGAAAGGATTCCATTTTCAGCGAGTATGGCCAGACAAGGGATCGCGGCCATAAGGAGAGAGGTCCCTACTTCCCTCGCCGACCGGAAATGATACTCAAGAGGACCGTACGCGGCATGCTTCCCTATAAGATGAGACGGGGAAGAGATGCATTCTCCCGGCTGCGGATATTTGTGGGCATACCCAGAGAGCTTAAGGGAATGCCTTTAGAGCAACCAACCGCTGCTAAGATGAGGACCGAGAGCAATAACAAATATATCGAGCTTGGGACCTTGAGCCGAAGACTCGGCGCGAACTTCTGAAGGATTTCCTATGAAGATAATTAATACATCGGGTAAGAAGAAGACGGCAACTGCAAGGGCCACTTTAAAGGATGGAAAGGGCGTTGTGCGCATCAACAAGGTGCCCTTGGATATTTACGAGCCCCGCCTTGCCAGACTCAAGATTCAAGAACCCGTTCAGATCGCAGGAGATCTGATTAAATCAATGAATATAGATGTCGTTGTTGCCGGCGGCGGTACCATGGGCCAGACAGATGCCGTAAGGACGGCCATCGCTAAGGGTATTGTGGAGTGGACCGGCGACACAGGACTGAAAGAAGCTTTCTCCGAGTACGACCGAAATCTCCTCGTCAGCGATCACCGGCATAAAGAGAGGAAAAAGTTCGGCGGGCTTGGTGCCAGGTCTAAGTACCAAAAGTCCTACAGGTGAAACTGCTTGATTCCAGTCAGGTGCTATTCCTGTGGCAAAGTGGTCTCCCATGTCTGGGAGGAATACCGGGAGCGCATCGAGACCGAGCCTCCCGGCAAAGTCTTGGATGACCTGGGAATAGATAAATACTGCTGCAGGCGCATGCTTCTCTCACATGTGGAGATCGTGAACACGCTTAGGCGGTACCAGTAGAAGGGGTTGTAGGGTAGCCTGGTCCATCCTACAGCGTTCGGGACGCTGTGACCTGAGTTCGAATCTCAGCAACCCCATCATACTCTTCCTTTTGAGGTGGCTATTTGAAGGGCGAGAAATATACAAGATATGAACGTGCGCGCATCGTAGGAGCACGGGCTTTGCAAGTATTCATGGGCGCTCCAGTGTTGATTGATACCAGTAATACCGACCCTCTCGAAATAGCGCTTGAAGAGATGAAACTGGGCGTAATTCCCATCACCGTAAAACGCGATCGATTAGGTAGGTGAATTAGTTGGTAGAAGATGAGGTGATAACGGTAGCGGGAGAATATGAAACTCTCATACCAATCGACGAGTACCTGGCAGCAGGCGTGCATATTGGTACTCAGCAGAAAACGAATAACATGATGCCCTATATTTACAGGGTAAGGACCGACGGGCTTTACGTGCTGGATGTTCAGTCCACGGACAAGCGCATCCGGCTGGCCGCCAATTTCCTGGCAAAATATGATCCGGCTAATATATTGGTTGTATCAGCGCGCCAGTATGGCCAGAGACCGGCCACCATGTTCGCCAGGGCCATAGGCGCCAATGCCAATGTGGGACGATTTGTGCCCAATACCCTGACCAATCCAGCCTTCCGGGGCTTCATCGAGCCTGATGTGCTCATAACTACAGACCCCAGCGGCGATGCCCAGGCGGTCAACGAGGCTGTGGATATTGGCATACCTGTAATCGCTCTTTGCGACACAAACAACATGACCTCCAATGTTGACCTGGTCATACCCACCAACAACAAAGGCAGGAAAGCTCTAACGCTTATCTACTGGCTCTTGGCCCGTCAGGTGCTGCGTGAGCGGGGCGAAGAGGATCGATTCAAATACACTATCTCGGATTTCGAGATGGAGTTTTGATCCATGCGGCTTCCGGCTGTTGCAGGTCAGTTCTATCCGGGTAGCGGAGCAGAGCTAGATCATCAGCTGGACGGCATGATGCATCCTGAAAAAGAGATTTCGTGTCTGGGCGCAGTGGTCCCCCATGCAGGATATATCTATTCGGGACAGGTTGCAGCCGCAGTATATTCTCGCCTGCCTAAAGCAGAAACCTATGTGATCATAGGGCCCAATCATCACGGCCTTGGCTCTCCGGTGGCACTCTCCCGTGACTCATGGAGAACGCCCCTTGGAGTAGCCGAGCCGGATCTGGAGCTGGCAGATATGCTTGCTGGCAGCATTATCGATCATGATGAGACGGCTCACCGCAACGAGCACTCTATTGAGGTTCAGATCCCTTTTCTTCAGAAGCGATTTCAAGGATCCAAGATACTTCCCATCTGTATGGGGTTACAGGATGAGCAAACCGCGCTAGAGGTCGGGCAGGAGCTTTCTCGGGCCATCCAGAAACTTAACCGCACCTGCATAGTAATTGCCAGCAGCGACTTCACCCACTATGAGCCCCAAGAGACTGCCAGAAAAGTGGACGCAAAGCTCCTGGAGGCCATTTTAAATATGGATGTTCCAAAGCTCTACGACCGAGTGTATCGCTACGATGCAACAGCGTGCGGATATGGGCCGATAGCGGCAACAGTCACGACCACCGCTGCCCTGGGAGCTAAAGCCGGTCAGCTGCTTGCTTATGCTACAAGCGGAGACGTGAGCGGCGACTACAGCCAGGTAGTCGGGTACGCAGCGGTTGCCTTTTCCTGAGGTGACCCTTTATTGACTACGGCTTCGGCTCCCGGCAAGATCATCATCTTCGGAGAGCATGCAGTCGTCTCCGGAGTTACTGCTATTGGCGCTGCCATAGACCTGCGGGCAAAGGTGACCGTGCATGACAAACCCGGCAGCGTGCTGATAAATACAAAGGAGCTAACTTTACAAGGATTCTCCCTGGACCTGACATCCGGTCAACTCAGGTCCGCTCAGGCAGAACATGCAGCTAGATATATCTCCGCTGTGCTCCGTGAATTTGAAGCAAAAGATATCCAGGTTTGCATTGATTCAAGTCTGCCGCTGGCTGCAGGGCTGGGATCATCGGCTTGCATAGTGGTGGCCGCAGTAGCAGCAATTAGCCGGCACCAAGGGCTAGAGCTGCCACGTAAGGAGATCGCAGAAATCTCCTACCACCTGGAAAGGAAGGTTCAACATGGACTGGGTAGCCCCATGGACACGGCTTTGGCAACCTATGGCGGCTACCTGCAGGTCTCCCGGGATATTTTGCCCCTTGACCTTCCTTTACAAGAGATGGTAGTTGGATATACAAAAATGCCTCATGATACAAAGTATGAGGTCGAGAAGGTGCAAGACCTGAAAAAACGCTACACTGATCTCGTCGATCCAATATTTCTGGCCATTGAGGCAATCTCACGGCGCGCCGTCCCCCTCATCAGAGAGAAAAATTTGGCTGAACTGGGTAGGCTGATGAATGTCAACCATGGCCTGCTGGCAGCTCTGGGCGTCAGCTCCAGGGAGCTGGACGAACTGGTTCATGCGGCACGGGGCGCTGGAGGGGCACTGGGCGCCAAGCTTACGGGAGCTGGCGGCGGTGGCTGTGTGATCGCCCTGCCCGGGGCAGCAGGCGTAGATGCACTTATGGTAGCTATAAGACAGGCAAAAGGACTTCCTTTTAAGGTTACGGCGGGCTGTGAGGGTGTGCGACTGGAGGACGGCTTGTGACCCGGATACTAACGATTGGAGGAAGCATTTTGACCGCCAAGAGCCGGGCACTTGCACCGCGGCCGGAAGAGATCACGCGTGTGGCCGAAGAGATCTCCATCCATCCGGATGATGTAGTGCTCGTGCACGGTGCCGGCTCCTTTGGGCACATTCCTGCCAAAAAATATGGTCTGCCCCATGAATTTAGCCGAGAGGGATTGAGAGTGACTCATAGCTATGTGGCGCAGCTGTGTGAAATGGTCGTGGAGGCGCTGAGCCTGGCAGGTGTCGATAGCCTGCCTGTTCATCCACTCTCCTGCCTTCTCCTTCGGGGCGGCAGGATAGACAGCTTTTTTATGGAGCCCGTAAAAGAGATGCTAAAGAATGGCATCATGCCGGTGCTGCATGGTGACGTGGCTATGGACGCCGCCGGAAAGGCAGCAATCGTATCTGGTGATCAATTAGTAACCTATATTGCCAAAGCACTCCAAGCCGAGGTAGTTGCCGTGGGAAGCAATGTTGATGGCGTCCTTTTTTCCGGCAGTCCTCTTTCCAGGATAACAAGAAAAGAGCTTTATCAGGTGGAAAGTGCCATTGGGGGCAGCGCGGATGTGGACGTTACCGGCGGCATGAGAGGAAAGCTGCTGGAACTTTTGGATCTGGCCGATTTGGGAATAGACTCCATGATATTTAATGCAGGCATTGACGGGAATATTTCCCGAGCCCTAAAAGGCGAATATGTGGGAACCAGGATAGGGGGGGTGAATTGACAACATCCAGCCGCAAGCTCGATCACATAAGAATCTGTATGGAAAAGCCGGTAGATGCCAAAAAGCGGCCCTTCCAAGATCTGGTGCTGCTGCATAAGGCCCTGCCGGAGATCGACGAGGCGGATATCGATACATCCAGCGTTTTCCTGGGAAGGAAACTGAAGGCACCCTTTATGATCAGTGCCATGACCGGAGGCCATCCTGAGGTTAAGCAGATCAATGTTCGCCTGGGGGAGGCGGCTTCTGAGCTAGGCATCGCTTTAGGGGTAGGTTCTCAAAGGGCGGCAATAGAAGACAGAAGGCTGGAGGACACCTTCTCAGCGGTCAGGGACGCCGCGCCTGACATTCCTATCATCGGCAACATCGGAGCCGCGCAACTGAAAAGATCCGGTCCGGAGATCTTAGAGCGTCTGGCTGAGATGATCGATGCCGATGCCATTGCCATTCATTTGAACTTCCTGCAGGAGAGCATTCAGCCGGAAGGAGACAAAGATGCAGGCGGTGTGCTGGATGTCCTGAAAGCGGCGGCCAGAGGGTCGGTGCCGATCATGGTCAAGGAGACTGGTGCCGGCATATCCCGGGAAGTGGCCCGGGATCTGGTCTCCGCCGGTGTGAAGGTGATTGACGTCTCTGGTGTGGGAGGCCTCTCCTGGGCCAGCGTTGAGTCTTTTCGTGCTGCTGAGGTGGGGGACGATGAGCTGGAGATGATGGGTAGGCTATTTGAAAGCTGGGGGATTCCAACGCCCGTGAGCATTGTCGAGTGCAAAGCTGCTGGTGCCTTTGTCATCTCCTCGGGTGGAGTGCGAAGCGGCCTGGATGCTGCCAAGAGCCTGGCTCTGGGTGCCGGCCTGGCTGGTGTCGCTCTTCCCTTGTTAAGACCAGCCACAAAAGATAAAGAGACAGTTGTCAGAGTCATGAATGCTTATATCCGTGCGCTGAGGATCACAATGTTTCTAACTGGATGCAAAGAAGTGACGCAGCTTGCAAAAGTTCCTCTCGTGGTTCTAGGAAGGACCGGGGAGTGGTTGCAGGCACGGGGTTTCGATTTGAGAGCATTTTCTGTTTATAGAGAGTTGGCAAAATGAAGGATATTTCAATAATCGCTGTGGGCGGCTATAATGAAATCGGCCGTAATATGACGGCGATAAGGATCGGAAAAGATATCGTGGTAATGGATATGGGAATTCGGCTGGATCGGGTGCAGATTCACGAGGACACAGATGTGGAATCGCTGCATGCTGCCGATCTGATCAATATGGGGGCCATTCCCGACGACAGCATCATGGAAAACGTAGACGGAACGGTAAGGGCTATCGCCTGTACACATGGTCACCTGGATCACATTGGGGCCATCTCCAAGCTGGCCCATAAGTATCAAGCACCCATAATTGCCTCGCCGTTCACAGCGGACCTGATCAATCAGGAGATTAAGTCCGAAAAGATCTTCGGGGTGAAAAATCCCCTGAATGTAATGAAAGCGGGAGAACGGTTCCAGGTTACGCAGGATATCGAGCTGGAGTTCATACGCGTGCAGCACAGCATTGTGGACTGCGTCTTCGCGGCCATTCATACACCCAAGGGAATCATAATTTACGCGAATGATTTCAAGATCGACCGGTCTCCGACTTTAGGCGAACCGCCAGACTTCGCCAGGCTGAGGGCTTTGGGAAAGCAGGGCGTACTGGCGCTCATCACCGAGACCACCAATGCCTCCATCTCCGGAAAGACGCCCTCCGAGAAGATAGCCAAGGACCTGGTTTGGGATGTGCTCCTCGGCACAGAGGAGTCTAAATCCGGTATTATGGTCACCACATTCTCCTCACACATCGCCCGCATCAGGGCCATAATCGAGGCCGCACACAAGATGGGACGCAAGCCCGTGCTTCTGGGCCGCTCCATGGAAAAGTATTGGGGCACTGCGGTGAGAACAGGCTACGCGGGCCAGGGAGATGTGACCGTCTTTGGCAGGCGCAAGTCGGTTGACAAAGCCCTGAAGAGGATCATGAACGAGGGCAAAGACAAGTATCTGCCCATCATGACCGGTCACCAGGGTGAGCCGGGAGCCATCTTGAGCCGTGTGGCCAATGGCGAGACCGACTATAATGTGGAGTCGGGAGACAAGGTCATCTTTTCGGCAGGTATCATACCCCAGCCGCTCAACGAGTCCAACCGGCATACTGTTGTCACCAAGCTCAAGATGCGCGGGGGCAGAATTTATGATAATGTGCATGTATCAGGGCATGCCTGCCGGGAAGATCACTGGGAACTTTTGCGCATGATACAGCCAGAGCATGTCATACCCAGTCACGGAAACCTGGTCAGCCACAGCAGCTATCTCATGATGGCCGAGGAGACGGGATACTCGCTGGGGTCCAATTTCCATTTGGTGCGAAACGGCCAGGAGTTGTTAATCGATTAGGCAAAATCGAGGAGTAGAGTGAGAATGACGAAGACGATAGCAAGAGAGCTGGACAGGGAGCTGCGGATGCGAGCTGACAGGGTGACCGGAGCCATTGAGGAGCTCTTGCCCGTAGTGCATCCGCGTCCCCTCTACGAGGCCGGCCGGCATCTGGTGGATGCTGGGGGAAAGAGGCTGCGTCCATCCATGTTGCTGCTGGCAGGAGAAGCAACGGGCGGAGACGCGGCTGCGCTCGCCTCGGCTGCCGTATCCATCGAGTTGATCCATAACTTCACACTCATCCATGACGACATCATGGACAATGCCGATGTACGGCGCGGGCGCCCTGCTGTGCATAAAATCTGGGGTCTATCAGGAGCCATTCTCGCTGGCGACACCCTCTACTCCAAGGCTTTTCAGGTACTGGGCATGACCAAAGCCCGGCCCGATCTCCTTTTGGGGGCCATGAATCTGCTCTCCCGCACCTGCACTGCCATTTGCGAAGGCCAGTGGCTGGACATGGAGTTCGAGTCCAAAGAGCGTGTCTCAGAGGCCGAGTACCTGGAGATGATTGAGAAAAAGACGGGCGTTCTCTATGGAGCTTCGGCCGGCATAGGGGCGCTCTTGGCCGGGGCAAAGCCACAAGAGGTCGCCGCGCTGGACGAATTCGGCCGGCTGACCGGCATGGGCTTTCAACTGCAAGATGACGTCATAGATCTCGTAACACCCGAGGAGGTCTCAGGAAAGCGGCAGGGTGGAGACCTGATTGAGGCCAAGAAGACATTGATCATGATCCATGCCTTTGCCCACGACATCCCTGTGAAGGTCTTCGGCAAGAAGGATGCTACTCCGGAGCAGATTCAAGAGTCCATCTCCCTTCTGGAGAAGAGCGGCAGCATCGAGTACGCCAGGTCCCGAGCGGAGGAGATGGTGGCCCGAGGCAAAAAGGCCCTGCAAGTTCTGCCGGACTCGAAGGCCAAAGCCACTCTGCTGGAGCTGGCTGATTACATGGTCAGGAGACAGTATTAGGAGTCGTTCACTATGCATAGCCATGATTTAAAAGGACACGATTTGACCAGGCATGAGGCGGAGCACCTTCTGCATCACTGGATAGAGCATAACGAGAGCCACAGCGCTTCTTTTCGGGATAGGGCGGAGCAAATCGCCAGGGTGAGCGAAAAGGCGGCCCAAGACATCAGCGAGGCAGCGGCGCTCATGGACCAGTGCACAGAGATGCTCAGGAATGCAATGAAAGATCTTTAGGAGAAAATTGTCATGGAATTAGTTTACACTTATGCTATGGAAAGCAGCAAAGATATAACCAAGATGCTGGATGAGGAATTCTGGAAACGCCTGGGGCCCACCGTGCGCGAGTGCAAGGCCATGGGGCTGGAAAAAGATGGCATGTGCCTCTACATCAAAGCCAGAGACGAGCTGGCCGGCGAAGCCCAGAAACTGCTCGCAGATACCGCTGCCAAGATGCTGTTGGGCGAGGACGCCGAGAAGCTGCTCAAGGCATTCCGGGACGAAGCGGAGGCGGCAGAGGCGGGCATGGGTGCGATGTTTGGGTAAAATTTATTTTTTTATGTATTATACTTAACGCGTATCACCCAATTTGACCCAATTACCATCTCGGTCCTGCCAAAGCCCGCCTCCCCAGATTAGTTAGCCCGGTCGCACATACACCGTTAGGGAGGCTAGAACCCACTGTTTCCGTTTCGCTTTGGTTCTTGACATATCCTTGCATCTCCAGGACCCCCAGACGTGCCCCAAGTTCTTCTGGGTCAATTTTCACCAAAGAATTAATCTTATCTGCTTTTGGGTAAGGAACCTTGAGGCAGGCTATTGCTTTCATGATCTCAAAATCGATTGTGTCCGTTGTTTATCACCGTAGTTAATCAGAGTGTAATCCTGTTATAGTTATCGTTTCTTGTGAGTGTCCCGAATCTTAATTTTGGGTGGCGATTTTTCTGTCGAAACGGTTTTATTGGAAGATGACATCATTTAAGACATGGCTATCGAGAAAAGTATTAAGAACTTGCTGTTGTTGGTTCTTGCAGTCGTAATCGTTGCTTTCCTCTGGAAAACCATGTGGTTTCTGGGCGGATTGGCTCTCTTCGCAATTGTGGTCTATTTCGTTTACCAGTTGCTCAAAGGCAACCTCTAGTTCGTCCGCTTTAGTGGCAAAACAAAAAACGCTTTACTGGCAACCAGATTGGTCGGGATGAAGACCCCTGAGCACGGCCTGACTGTTGACGCTTTTCATCTCTCAAGTGGATATGTTATGTGCAAGGGTTATGCCGACCTGTGACATTCCCAATTGTGTCGATTGTCCGCCTCACAGATCTCCAAAGACCACAAATCAGTAAAGTAAAGAGAACGTAATATGATTTGATGTCTTTAGATTAGAATAGACACGCAATTAGAGGATTCATGGATCATAAGCTGAGCATCGCTGAGCGCCTGGCCGGTTCCATTCAGCTTGACGACCAGAAGCTGATTGATGAGATCATCGAATCGGAAACCTGGAATTATGAAGATGATGATAAAGAAGAGAACGCGCCCGGCGATGAAGAGCACCACGATCATCCCGGCGAATGCCATAACATTGTCGATGCCGTTCGCCTTTGGCAGAGCCAGAATCCTGGGAAGGGTGACTACAGCAAAGAGCGCACTCATGTGTGTGATCTTGGAATTGACGGGATATTTCGGGGAATAGAGAGAATGAAGATGGAGAAAGCGAGAGGCCGCCAAGATGACCGAGGAGGGCTGCGATATTCCCCTGCAGCGAGATGAGCGGATCGTCCTCGACCCCCCCCCAGATCGCGCACGGCATGCCAACCATCCGAGGAACGCGGGTGCCTGTGGACGTCATCCTGGGTGCGCTGGCCGGGAGCATGCCGATCGATGAGACTGCCCAGGAGTATGGAATAAGTCAAGAACAAGAGAGATCAGCAAATGCCGTTGAAGGTTTAACACCTGGCGAGAGACAGCGCCTTGAAGAAAGCATGCTGCGTAATGAAAAACTCATGAAGCGTTTAGCCGAAATGTGAACGCTCAGAGTCTACCAGTGTTTTTCCTAAGCCGGATTTCAACTTCATCGACCTGACATTTGTAACTGGCAATTCTTAGCAGCATTTGGATTATTCTCTCTTCTTTTGCAGTGATGGCGTACCCTTCGCTGCTCAGGATTAATTCTGCTATTTGAAAGGCGGATCTCTTGTTACCATCCAGGAACGGGTGGCAATTAGCGACGAAATGCAGAGCGATCGCCACCATTGTGTGAGTTGCATCATTACTACTAACTTGCGGTGCCAGTCAGCCCCCGCTCACCCGCGGGTGCGCATTCGGTAGAGCGCGCCAGGGTGCGGGCACATGCCTGGGGAAGAGAGACGCTGGGATGGAGGCGGGTACGTCTTGGCAAATCTGACTTGGATCTCATAATTGGGAAATCTATTTTTAGAGGCAGGAGCATACTAGTAATGCTTTGGTGAGATAGATGGAGGTTCTTGTTAAGAAAGGTGGGATAATTGAGCTTCCGAGTTCAATATTATCTGAGATTGGCCTTTGTGAAGGCAAACGAGTAGCTCTGAGCGTGAAAGGTGGAGAATTGCTCGTCAAGCCAATCAAGAGTCTTACTGATCAGCTTATAGGCTCAATCCGATTAGATGATCAAAAACTTATTGAAGATATAATCGAATCCGAGGATTAGCTGTGATTAGCTCTCTGGATTTGCTTGCGCCCCAATCCAAGATATTTATAGATACAAACATATTTTTGTATGGTGCCATGGACTATACAAAATACCGAGCTACATGTCGTACATTCCTGCAAAATATTGAATCTGGCACCTATTTTGCAGCCACTTCCACCCTGGTTTTAAATGAGATCGTCCACAAGCTCATTCTCGCCGAGACCACAAAGACATATCGTCTGCATAGCGAGAGCGAAGCCAAGAAGCTAATAGAAGACAAGCCGGAAACGATCTCAAGCCTTACGAGGGTCTGGAAGACCTACGCTGTAATCAGAGCATATCCTTTGGTCATCTACAGCATCGATAAGGCCACAATGGATATGGCCGCAGATATCTCAAGCAGGTATGGGCTCTTCATATCAGATGCTTCTCACCTGGCAGTCATGAAAATGAATGGCATTTCCAATATCGTCACGAATGACAACGATTTTCAGCTAGCAGAAGACATCAGCATTTACAAACCGTAAGTGAACAGTAGGACGAGAAATATCTCAAATCCGTTTCTCTTATCAGCCCATGTGCTATCGCTATGGCCAGCCGTTTCCTCAATATCGCAGACCATTGAGTCTGAGTCTTCGTTCCCCGCTTGCGGCGACGCTCGCGCCCGCGGGAGCGCGCGTGCCCGTGCGGGCGCCTGCCTGGGGCGGCGGGGCAGACCGGCGGCGGAGATCCGGGGCACGGGGGAAGGACGCGCTCAGGCCCTCGCCTGGGGGGAGCGCTGCCGGTACAGGACGGCCCGAGGGCCTGGGCCGCAGGGGCAAGGGCGCTGGGTTCTGGAGACTCTGGCAAAGGGAGCAGGGCCAGGTGGCAGCCGATGCGTGGTGCGAGGGGATTTGTTGTCCGAAACATGAGCGCGGCCAGTGATGACCAGAAATCATTAAAAGAAGGAGTGCAATAATACCGATAACATGACTGAAGCCGTAATGGTTGATGGTGGTCTCCTTATTCCAAATAGCCTTCTCACGAAGCTAGGCACAGAAAATCTAGAGGTCTTAACCAGAGGTCGCGAGATTGTGATCCGGCCAAAAAGCAAGACTAAACAATATTATGGCTTTGTGGGTGAGACGGAATACGATGAAGAGTTCATCAAAGAGCTGGAGCGTGACTTTGCAGAGAGTGGTGATATTTGAGGATCCTGGAATATACTTCTTCGGACCAAATCTTCATTGACTCCAACATATTTCTCGATTATGCCATCCCAAATCCTGAATTTGGCGAGATAGCTTCAGATTTCTTAGGGAAGGTCGAGATTGAGGAGATTTACGCAGTAACCACTCCAGCGGTCTTGGCTGAGGTATCTCACATCTTGTTACTGGAAACTGGTGCTGTAATTTTAAAAAATCGTAATCGTAATATTGTGATTGATAAAATAGAAGCAGACCGTAATTTTTCTCAACATTGCCGCGATGCAGTTGATAAATTCAATGAATATGTCAGTAATCTTGATGGCCTGCAATTGATTCCCGTTATGCCCGAAGACTATTTCCAGGCGTCGGATCTGGCCAGGGCTTACAATCTGATGTCTTTCGATGCCCTTCATTTATCAGCAATGAGGAGATCTCACGTTCGGAATATCGCCAGCAGAGATCGGGATTTTGAGCGAGTCGATGGAATCGTGGTCTGGAGTCCGTGATTGGCATACTGTCGGTTCCGGTAGAGGATGCCCCGACGGGCCCCCGCCCACCCACCGGTGCGCGCGTGCGGGCGCCTGCCTGGGACGACATGGCAGTCGTCGGCAGAAATCCGGGGGAGCGGGGGAAGGGCGCGGTCGGGCCTTGGATCTCATGATTGGGAAATCTATTTTTAGAGGCCAAGCATATTAGTAAAATCGTGGTGAGATCGATGGAAGTTCTTGTTAAGAAAGGCGGGATAATTGAGATTCCTAATTCCGTTATGGTCGAGTTGGACATAAGCGAAGGAAAAAGATTATTTCTGAATGTAAAAGATGGAAAGATACTCATCAATCCTGCCAAGAACATTGCGGAGAGATTAGCAGGATCAATAGCACTGGACGATGTGGATCTCATTGATGAAATTGTCGAATCTGAGGATTGGCTGTGATAAATTCCCTGGAAGCACTGCCTTTATCTTCAGAGGTATTTATAGATGCTAATATATTTTTATATCATATAATGAGGCGTCCCAAGTTCTTACCGCCTTGCCATAATTTTTTTGTTGCAATTGAATCAGGTGCGTATAATGGATTCACATCAACTCTTGTGCTTAATGAAGTGCTTCACAAACTAATTCTCGCGGAAGCCACAAATACCTATGGGCTGCGCTCAGAACATGATGTCGCGAATGTATTGAAGCAAGACCCTGCGAAAATCAGGGGACTTTCTCAGGTCTGGAAGACCTATTCTGTTATCAAGGACTATCCAATTATAATTTGCAGTTGCGATGAGTCTGTGCTTGACATGGCAGTTAATCTCTCGAATAAATATGGGCTCTTAATATCCGATGCCACTCACCTGGCGGTTATGAAATCCGAAGGCATTTCCAATATCGCTACTAATGACTCCGATTTTCAGCGGTTAAATGAAATTGATGTCTACAAACCATGAATAAAAAGAGCGGGACGAGCTATCTGATCTTCCCATCAATAACTTAGGCAATTGCCCTGTCGGCCCACCGCCCACCCACAGGTGCGCGCGTGCGGGCGCGTGCCTGGAGTGGCGGGGCATCAGTCGGCGGCAGAAACTCAGGGGGGTGAGGAGGACTGGGGCGCGGTCGTGCCCCTGCAAGGAGAGCCGCCGGTCCGGAAGACGGCCCGAGGGCCCCAGCCACCGGGGCAAGGGCGCTGGGTCGTGGTGGCTCCTGCAAATGGGCATGAGGATGTAGGAGAGATTTCGGGAAGGTCGATCTGTCTGGCAGAAATCCCAAATGGCGAGATTCAACGCAATGGAATCTTTTAATAAAGAAGCGCGTTCAATAATGATATGGGAAGATTATGCTTGAAGATAGGATAACCATTGATCCGGAGATCTCACATGGAAGACCTGTTATCAAAGGCACAAGGGTACCGGTGGAAATAGTCCTGGGGTCTCTTGCTGGTGGCATGGAGATAAACGAGGTAGCTGATGAGTACGGACTGAATAGAGAGGACGTACTCGCTGCCATCGGATATGCAGCAAGGATCGTAGCCAGTGAAGAAATTTGTGCATATGCCTGATATCCGATTTCTGTTGGATGCCAACATGCCTAGGTCGAGCGCTGAATTGATGCGCTCGCTGGGATTCGACGTTGAAGACGTCAGAGACATTGGCATGATGGCAGCGAGCGATCTAGCGATAATTCAGCATGCTCTTAAGACCAAACGGATAGTAGTAACAAGAGATACGGATTTCGGCGAACTGCTGCGTTATCCTTTGCACCCCGGAGCGATCATTCTAAGATTGCCGTTTAGATACAAATCTCACGAAATAAATACAATTTTAAAAGATTTCTTGATATCCATCACGCCCAATGAACTGACCAACGCAATCATAATAGTAGAGCTTGGCCGCTATAGAAGACGTTCAATTTGATAAAATGGGCTTCCCTTGGGTAGGGCCGCCGGTCCGGAAGATGGCCCGAGGGCCAGGCATCGCAGGGGCAAGGGCTCTTGGGTCGTGGAGGACGCAGGCCAAGGTTGACAGGAGTGCCAGAAGGCTGCCGAAGCGCGGAGCGAGGGGATTTGTCGTCCGACCATGAGTGCGGCCAAGATCGTTAGGTGCAAGATTTTTTCATGATGACCAGAAATCATTAAAAGAAGGAGAGCAATAAGACTGGTAATATGACCGAAGCCGTAATGGTTGAAAGAGGTCTCCTTATTCCAAATAGCCTTCTAACGAAGCTTGGCACAGAAAATCTCGAAGTCTTGACCAGAGGTCGCGAGATTGTGATCCGGCCAAAAACCAAGACCCGGCAGTATTATGGTTTCAGGGGGATCACCAAATATGATGAAAAGCTCATCAAAGAGCTAGAACATGATTGAGAAGAGAGTGGCAAAGATTGAACTACATGGAACTCTTCCATAAGGCAATTATAACCATATTGGCAGGACTAATGGGACTCGTGGTTATGCTGGCAACCCTAGAGTTCATCTACTTGATTGCCATGGACATCTTATCCCCACCTCTGATGCTCCTGGAAATAGATGAGCTTCTTGATATCTTTGGAAACTTTCTCTTGATCCTGATCGGCGTTGAACTCCTGGAGACGCTACGGATCTATCTTAAGGAGCATGCTCTCAATGTTCAAGTAGTGCTATTGGTGGCAATGATAGCCATTGCCAGAAAGGTCATCATCCTGGATTCCCGCGAAATAGAGAGCCTGACCTTGATTGGCATCGGATTCGTAATCCTCTCTCTTGCCGCAGGATACTATTTGGTCAAAAAAAGTCAGGATGAACCTACATGCAAGAGATTATAACTCGTCCTGGGGGACTGACGCTAAATAGTTTAATCAATTATCGGCTCTTCGCTACATCCAGTTGCTAACCTCAGGTTACTATGTTTTTCCAGT
>CAZDLZ010000059.1:0-8683 GCA_964506745.1 uncultured Methanotrichaceae archaeon
GACTCACAGAGGACTCGATTATTCTATTACCCACGCGAAACAGCGAGGAACCAAAGAAAATATGGTGGCGCTGGGCTTGTGTCCCTAGACCCATCCGCCCAGCCATGCACCGCCATCTTTCTGGACCGATGGTGATTTTATGGCACTGTCGGGTAATAGGTTCAGGTCGTTGGTCGTGTAGCTTGCTCCGGTTGCATTATTAGAGCCGTCGATAGAATGCACGATGCCGCCCTGGCTGGTGTTGTTGGCGATGAGAACCGGTTTGGTCAGGTCAATCGGAGCATTCAGCTTCTGCATGAGCAGCATGGGATCTTCACCGAAATTCTTTCTAACCCAGGCGTTGTAGCTGTCCACCTGTGTATTAAAGCCATTGACATTGATTCCATTCTGTGCCTGCTCGTAGGCCTGGCCCATCTTAAAGCCTAACTTCAGGGCCTCAGCAGCTCCCTGCTGCCAGTCGTTATAGCCTACGGCCATGGTCAAGCCCACTATGCATAAGAATATCGCAATATATTTCATCTATTCATCACTCCTTTATATTAGCACTCTAACGGAACACCGGTGGCAGTGCGTAGATTGCATTGCTAAGATCATTTGGCGTAGAGATTGGATTGCTTCTATCCACATAGATCGGGTTTCCCGTGTAAGGATCCAGGTAGAAATACTTGGTTTCCCCGGTACCGGGAACTTTGTAAGCATAAATCGAATTTCCTGTGAAGGGGTCCTTTTCGACCTCCCCTATCCAGCCATCGGTATAATTGAGAGACTTCCAGGTATTAAATGGATCAGTTACCAGATTTCCATTCTGAATCAGGCTCCCTTTGGGCGCAGCCCCCCAGTTCCACAGGCTGTTATTGCTGCTATTATCGCCAGTGTTAGATGGCATCGTATCATTGGACTTGAAGGTGTCAATCACATCCCTGCCGAAATCTCCGCCTACACTCTGGAAGCGGCTCGAGCTATCTGCATAGCAATTTACTGCTAAGAGACAAGCTATCAATACTACCATTACTGCCAATGCAGTCTTCATACCAAACCCCACCAGGCCGAGATTGGCGCAGAGTGATAAAAGGCTTTCGCGTGACTGTGTCATTATTGTGGCTCCAGGTAAACAAAAGGTTCCACTCTGCTACACACTAACTGAAGATCGGCGGCAGAGCGAATTTCTTTTCTTCTACGTACTGTCCGGAAACGGGCGCAAAGCTGGTATATATCGGAACTCCAGTCTCAGGATTAAAATAGACATAAACCAGCCGCCCTGTCTTGGTATCCGTATATTTGTAGTAAGACTGCTTCGTAATCGGATCAACATAAGTTTGAACCGGCTCACCAGTCTCGGCGTCCGTGTAAGAATAAGCTGGAGCTGCCGTAGCATAGGGGTCCACGAAAGAATCGCCCAGCCAATTGTTGACAACATTCAGCTTTTTCATTGTATATGCAGGATCCCCGATGAGGTTTCCGTCAACCACCAGTGTTCCCTTGGGCGAACTTCCCCAGCTCCACAGGCTGCCATTATTGCCGCCCGCAGCAGGCTTTGTATCATCAGCTTTAATGGTGCTGATCACCTTTCTGCCGTAATCTCCGCCCACGCTCTGGAAATTGCCCGTACTCTGGGCATAGCAGCCGGCAGCTAACAGGCATACCAGCAGCGCTACTGCCAACGCAGTCTTCATACCAAACCCCACTGGTGAAAGGTGGCCTCAGAGAAATAAAAGCCTTTCGCGTGTTATGTTGTAACCACTCTTCCGCATTTTATCTAGAGCCGGGCCCACGGCTCGTTCTGATTGTAGACCGTCTGGCCGGACAGTCTGCCCGCCAGGACATTGATGAGATCAATGGGCGCAAAGCTGGCATAAACCTCCTTTCCGGTCATCGGGTCTATGTAGGCGTAGACAAGATTGCCGGTCTTGATATCAGGGTAGGTAGAATATGTAAAGAAAGGCTTTGACGTAGTGGGATTGAGGAAACGATAGATTTTCTTCCCGGTCAAAGGATCAGTGTATGTCTGCATAGGAAGCCCGGTACCGGGATCCGTGTAGGTCTCATCCAGCCAGTTGCTGGAAAGGTCCCAGAGCGGCCGGAGATAATAGGGATCAGTTACCAGATTGCCATCAACTATCTTGCTGCCCAGAGGAGCGCGGCCCCAGTTCCACAGGTCGCTGCCGTTGCCTTCACTCTTTGTAATTGGCACTGGATTTTGGACGGTATCGTTCTTGATCCATTTCTGAGCAAATTCGCCGCTAACGCTCTGGAAGCGGCTGTCAGCAACGCTAACTGCCGCCAGAAGGCATGTTAACAGTAAGATGACCGTCACTAATTTTATCCTCACATTGACCCTACCGAGAAAGGATATAATGCAAATCGATAAAAGTCTTTCGATGTCTATTCCTTGTGTGGAGTTCTGATCTCGTCCCCAAATTCCGGAAAATCGTCGATATCATTGACACACCTTACACAGCATAAGATATATACGTTTAGAATGAGAAAATGTTATGCCCAGAGAATGGGAAGGACAGGAGGATTTTTCTATGAAAGGATTAATAGCTACAATACTTCTTTGTCTGGTCCTAGCAGGCACAGTATCCTGTGCTGAGCAGGCAGCAAATAATTCAGATTCTGCAAATGTGACCGAAAATCAGACTGAAACATTTATATTCATTCAGGAAGGATCTAGCGGCAGTTTTGTAAATGACGGCTCAGGCAACTACACCTTGACCATGACCGATGTAGTTCCCTATACCATATTCTTCGCAGATCGTCCTGCAAGGGATGTCGGATTTGCACCGATGGATAAGTTCCTCAATGGATTTCAATTTGGAGCCCGCAATCCCCCTAATGCTGCAATAATACTCTCGGATGAAAATGAAACATCGGACATGAGTATCGTGGAGCTGACCAAACCTCAATATAACAATACTACTAGGACGCTGACATATAAGGCCATGCAACTGAAGGAGTATTCATTTGAATCTGAATGGTTCCAGGATCAGAAGAGCAAGGTTGATGCTTCTATTCCAGAAAGATTTGGCAGGGTCATTCTGGTAATTGACGACTGCTCGTGTAATCCTGTGCATGCTGGCTGCGATTCGTATTGCCGAGATAGCTGCTATAAGTGGAGAGAAGTCCAATGTGAACCATGTGGTACGTGTTGCAGCTATACGAAATGTGACTTTGGCGAAGCGGAAAGAAAGCAATAGCATTAGGAGCCGTCCCTCTAGGATTTGAGCATACTGGCAGCCCATGATGGGAATTATGTCCTGGGAGGCCCTATCTTTTTCTGACGACATGAATTATTTTTTTTAAAACATAGTAATTAAATTTATAAATATATATTGCCAGCATTGAACTAGATCGCTCCGCTCAATACTGACATTTTGCCCTTGCGGCTACTACTGCCTTGGATTTACAATGAATCCATTACACTACACTAAAAGGCTCCACATTCACAATTCACCCACGCCGTATTACAATTGCTGAATTTCTGCGCACATAAACTATTATAATATTCATCGGCATGACACTGGACGCAGTTAAAACTCTTTGTGCGCCAACAACAGCCCGCATTGAACTCGCCACACTCATATGGTCCGTGATTTTCCTTCCTACATTGATACCTCCCATCGGGGCAATCATCAATGAATAGGGCAGCAGGGCCGAAAGTCGCCGGTAATTTCTTGTCGTTACGCTCGTTGAATTCAGCATAGCTGTGGTTTGCTTGCTCCAGGATTCTCGCCGTGTAACGTAAGGTCTGGTTAGCATCATCGTAGACAGGATCCAATAGCTCCACCACTGCTACGTCCTCTGTTTCATTCCCTCCCATGATCTCTATGGCAGCGTTCGGCGGGTTATTGGGCGAGAAGTTCAAGCCGTCTAGGAACTGCTGCATGGGGGCCTGGGCCACGATCCTGTCCGGACGATCAGAGAAAGCGATCGTCGTTGGAGAAATGCCCATGAGTGTCAGGTTGTAGAGGCTCTCATTGCCTTCCACCGGAACAAAGGAGCCGGAGTGGGCGCTCTGCACAAACATAAACCTCTCCTTCGTCTCATTTTGCACCTGTGTCGCATTTTGTGGTTGCTCTATGGCTAGCACCGCACAATTCATGGTGAGGAGTGAAATCACCAGAATCGCGATGATAGAGAATGCTTTCATATTTATCTTTTCCTCCTATTTTAAGGGAATTACTTTAATTTTTAATCATTCTAGGCATATATACTATGTGGTGTAAGGAGCGCCGATACCGGAAATCAAGATCAGAAAGAAATCTTTGGAATCGAATCAGCAGCAAGATAGCTCGTCATTGTATCCACGATTTGCATAAACCATTTTGACAGTTGGCAGAGACGTAGTTCTGGTCTCATTAGGATCAAAGACGCATGGACAGGAGACACTTTCATTGGTCGTTTCCGGCACTTCAATCAGACCCCCGGGCAGCCAGTCGTCAATGACTCTTTCCACGAATATGCCTGTGGGCTCTGGCACCGACAAAGTTATGTTAGCTTCTCCCGTGAATTGCTCCTTTCCATCTTCCGACCTCGCACGGAAAGTTGCCCTGCTAAAGGTAAATCTGCTCTCTTTGGGGTCGACTTCATAGCTTATATTTTTGCTCTTTCCGGATGCCAGGTCGAAGGACCAGGTGAGATTATTCGCCTCGACTTTCGCCGGCTTTTCCGATGCCTTCAATAGCATTGCGCCCGATGGAATCATGCAGGTGAGGTCAATACCCATAGAGTTCGTTGCATTGTTCTGGATGGTAACGCTGTAGTTTATCCGGCTGGAATTCGTGATATTATTGGTGGCACTCATCAGGATGGAGACTGGAGCGAAATTGCATGCACCCGGATTAACATCGATCGAGGAGTTGTGTTGCGATGCTGTGTGGTGCATCATATCCTTTTTATCCGAATAATAGGCTGTGGCAGTTACCCTGTTGGTGATCTTCTCGACCTCTCTCTCAATTCCCAGGACGAGTTCGATGCTGATTGACTCGCCGGATAGTAGGGGGGAATCTATGGACCACTTTGCGTGATGTGATGTCAATTTGATGGGCTCGCCTGAGGACTTTATGAAATATGTGCCTGCCGGAAACGCATCAGTTACATCGATCGGCCCAACCTCTTTATTTCCGTCGTTCAATATGGTTATGTTATATCTGACGATTTTGCAGCCAATGGAATCGAGATGGCCCGCCTCGGTTACATAAATGTGCGGTTTTCTGTATCTCGGCAAGACCTCTACGGTCACATTCCTCTTGATAGTGTAATTGCCGGTGTATTCCTCAATAGTTGTGAAATTGTCTGATGACGTGCCAAACCCGCCCTTGCCGGAGAAGCCGGCCTCTGTTTGGACGCTGGCCGGCTGAGAAATAATAGTACTCTTCCACATCGTTTTGATGCCAGTAAATCTCTCGATTATCTGGCCGACATCCTTTTCCTGTGAGGTCAAGCCCTCACTCCATTCAACCTTCAGATTTTGGGGATTCTTCGCACTAATACTGATGTTTACTGGTAAATATGCTACGGTCAGATTCCTGGCAATATAATCTTCTTCTGGTTCTATGATCTCATCGAGGGAAAAACGACCGCTGCCTTTCTCGTATGTCCTCTGAAGTCCGCTCTTGCTTATGGTTCGGTCGATGTCGGCAAAGCCCAATCCCTTAGCTGATGAGACAAACTTATCCGCAGAAATATCCCGGGATATCTCAACAGCACCGATATAACTTTCAATATAGTTGCTGATCTGAGATTGATAGCGAATATCTGCCGTTCCACGAAATCCTGCCTCAGATTCTATATGCGCATCGGTGTCGTCAAGGATTAGATTATCTGTCTTATTTATTTTGGTAACATACCTGAAGGAATCCAGAAAAGACGTATCAGACTCAATGCTGGAGCCATTGGTAACATCAGACCATTTAGCATCGAAATCAAGATTTCGCCGAGGCAGAGACAGAGATGTTTGGGCATATGTCACAGATAGGTTCCCGCTTTTCAAAGATATTAAATTGTCATCTGAATAGCCATCGAAAAAATCATCATTTTCAGATGCATTTTCCTGGTCATCAGAATCGTCGCTCTCATTTACAGAATTGTATTCTAAGGTGCTGTTGCTCGAGTATGAACCGCTTCCCATCTTGTGGCTGGATAAGATGGCGCTTTGTGGATTTTCCATATGCAGTCTTGAGTTTGCGAATCCAGTTCCATTCACGCTCTCGATCACTTCGAATTTCACATTTTCTCTCTCATAATTGATGCTTGGATCGTCATCCTCGCTTAAGCCATAAACACGTAGGGATCGCTTGGGAATATCATGAAAAAATTCCATCACGAAATTGCTCAAATAAGCGACAAGAAATCTAGGATTCGCGAAGCCATCTAATTTATCTGATCCCCCCGGAGGGCAAAAGCCGGGGATCGCGCCAAAATCGACATTGGAATCTGAGCTGAAGGCCAAATAAGCGAACATAGACTCATATCCGATAAAGTCAAAATGGATTAGAAGGCATGCTATTATTACTAATCGGATCAAATTAATATGTATGGCGCAGCCATTTTTTCCCATTTAGTCACTCTTTTCATTCTGAACTTAATAGTATTATAAAATTTTGTTTAACAACATGATAGTCCAATAAGCAAATAAATTCGTGTAGCCTATTCGATCTTTCTGGCAGCAACCTCAATGGCCCGGATGACGCTCTCCCTGGGAATTATGGTGGCCACGGGAATGGAGAGCAGCTTTTCCACGGTAGGGCTGACGATGGGGGCGCAGACCAGAGCCGATGCTCCATCTCTTTCCGCTCTTACAGCTGCGATAATGGCCTCCTCGATGGTGGTGGCCGAATACTCCCGCAAGGTTAGCAACCGATCTCCAATCTTCATCTTCTTTTCACTGATAGTGTCGAGAACAGGCCGGGCGGCAATGATGGCGATGAAATTGCCCTCCGAACCTTCCAGCTGGTGAATCGTCTTAACAATCTGGCGCAACGTGGTGATATTTGGATCTCTGTGGCCGGATAAAATCTTGTAAAGAGTGCTCTGCGGGATTGCCGAAACCTTGGAAAACTCCCGCGCGGAAAGCCCCAGCTCCCTGAAGACCTCTTTCAAGGTTTCCCGCAGTCTCTCATCCGATTGGAAGGCGGCCCTCATCACCCTCTCCACATTTGGCATACTATCGGACAATGTGCCACAAATATTTCTACTTTTGGGTTAAATGCCATATCTCCGACAAAGCATTAATATCCAGGATCGCTGATATTTAGGCGGAAGGTATTATTCCTGTAAGTTATTTTCACAATCAGGACAAATTTTACTTCCAAATAGAAAACGTTATATTCTCCATTTGGGGAAGTTACCTCTATGGGCGAATATCGGCTTCGATGTGTGAGCGACAGATCAGTGCAGCCTGTTTATTCTCTCGTCTGCCCTCATGATAACTCACTTCTGCGCGCCGATTACCAGGTCAAGCAGATCAAGCCAAAGAGCCTGCCCGGCATCTGGCGCTTCCTGGACTGGCTTCCCGTGCAGGGAATCATAGCGAAGGCACAGGGCGGGCCTGTGACTTACAGGAGCTATGGCCTGGCAAGAGAGCTGGGCCTGGAAAACCTTTACATCAGCTTCAACGGCTACTGGCCGGAGCGCGGCGCAAAGATGCCCACCTGCAGCTTCAAGGATCTGGAAGCAGCACCTACCATGCAGATGCTGCAAGAGCGCGGCGATCGGTCCTGCCTGGTAGTGGCTTCAGCCGGCAACACCGCCCGCGCCTTTGCCCACGTGGCCCTGCTCACCGGCCAGCCTCTGCTTCTTTTCGTGCCGGAAAAAGCCCTGTACAGAATGTGGACGACATTGCCCACGGGCAGTGGCAATGGTGCAGGCAAAAAGACCGTCGCAGACATATCCGAATGTGCGGGGCAAGTGACCCTTATGGCGGTGCAGGGCGATTACTACGATGCCATTCAAATTGCGGAAAAGGTGCAATCCCTGCCCGGCTTTGTGCCGGAGGGCGGGGCAAGAAATATCGCCCGCCGGGACGGAATGGGCACCGTGATGCTTGACGGCGCCCTGACTCTGTCACGCATGCCCGATCACTACTTCCAGGCGGTGGGAAGCGGCACGGGCGGCATATCCGCCTGGGAGGCTGCTCTCCGGCTCAAAGAAGACGGACGCTTCGGATCCTTCCTTCCCATATTGCATCTGGCCCAGAACCTGCCCAACGCGCCCATCTATTGCGCCTGGAAGGGAATAAAGCAGGAGGCCCCGTGCAGCGATATGTTCGACGACGTCCTCTTCAACCGCAAACCTCCCTATGCCATCCCGGGCGGCGTAAGAGACGCGCTGCAAGAGACCCGTGGCGAGGTTTACGGCGTAACTGACAGCCAGGCAGCTGCGGCCAAGAAGCTCTTTGAGCAGTCTGAAGAGATCGACATTCTCAATGCTCCGGCAATAGCCGTGGCGGCTCTGGAGCAGGCGGTTGAAGCAGGCAGCATAGACCCTAAAGAGATCATTCTTCTTAACATCACAGGCGGCGGCATTGCCAGGATCGAAGAGGAGCATACCCTGCGCAGGCTTATGCCGCAGATCACAGTCTCCCACTGGGAGCAGGCAGCACAATTTCTGGAGGGCAAGAAATGACCCAGGCAATCAGCCAGAATCAGAATATGAGCGAGGCCACCGGCCCCACGCTCATGAC
>CAZDLZ010000059.1:8693-14430 GCA_964506745.1 uncultured Methanotrichaceae archaeon
CCAACCCGATGATCAACTTTGAAATGATGCCACAGACCCTAACCATTCAAGGCGGCGTGGACAAGGACGGGCATCCCGATGCAGTATCCGATATCGAGATCGCTCATGGAGAGATAATAGGAATAGTAGGGCCTACGGGCTCAGGCAAGAGCACTCTTATCGCCGACATCGAGCAGTTTGCCTTTGGCGACACGCCATCGGGCAGAAAAATTCTCATAAACGGCCATCCGCCCGCGGCGGAGCTACGAAGCGATCCCCGGAAGAAGCTGGTGGCCCAGCTCTCCCAGAATATGCACTTTCTGGCGGACATGTCTGTGGGCGAGTTTTTAAGAATGCATGCCAAATCGCGGGGCAAGGACCCCGGGCTGGCAGACAAGGTCATCGCTCTGGCCAACACCCTGACAGGAGAGCCGGTCAATCCTGCGTTTCAGCTCACCATTCTCAGTGGCGGCCAGTCACGGGCTTTGATGGTTGCGGACATTGCCGTGATCAGCGACTCTCCAATTGTTCTCATCGACGAGATTGAGAATGCAGGCATAAAGAAGCAGGAGGCGCTTCGCCTCTTGGCAGGCGAAGGAAAGATAGTGGTGGTGGTAACTCACGACCCCATGCTGGCTCTCATGGCAACCCGGCGCGTCGTGATGAAGAACGGCGGCATGACCAAGGTCATCAGCACCAATGAGGATGAGCAGAGGGTCTTCAAGGATGTCGAGCGGCTGGACGGCTGGCTTACCTCTCTTAGGGAGACCATTCGCCAGGGCGAGGTAGTAGCTTGAAGATGGTGGTGGTGGCCGGCACGCCTGGCTCAGGCAAGACCTCCGTGCTCATGCATGCCGTGAAGGATCTGCTCCGGGCGGGACACTCCCCGGCAGTGGTCAAGATCGACTGCATGTGGACCGAGGACGACGCCCGCTTCAAGCGGCTGGCGGTGCCTGTGGCCGTGGGACTGGCCAAGGATATGTGCCCGGACCACTACGCCATCTACAACTTCGACGAGATGCTGGAGTGGGCTGCTGCCCAGGGGGCCGACATCATGCTCAATGAGACGGCCGGGCTGTGCCTGCGCTGCGCTCCTTACCCTGACAAGGCCCTGGCCATCTGCGTCATCGACGTTACGACGGGCCCCAACAGCCCCTTAAAGGTGGGGCCGCTGCTCACCACTGCCGACGCTGCGGTCATGACCAAAGGCGACCTCGTCTCCCAGGCAGAGAGGGAGGTCTTCCGGGAACGAATCCTGGAGGCCAATCCCGGCTGCCGGATCATCGAGGCCAACGGGCTCTCGGGCAAGGGCTCGGCAGAGCTCGCGCAGCTCATGGCCGGCTGGCCGGACATCGAAGGAGAGATGGTCTTGCGGCACAATCCGCCTCTGGCCATCTGCACTCTGTGCACCGGGGAGCTACGTATCGCCAAGGAGCACCACCGGGGAGTGCTGAGGCATTTGGACGGCTTCATGGAGTACACCGGCGAGTGATTATAACCAATGAACTACGGAAAATAACCGCAGAGGCGCAGAGCGCACAGAGGACGAACGGACGGAGACGACTATATCTGTGATGATAATGAGGTAAATTTCACGTCTCTGCGAACTCTGCGCCTCTGCGGTTAATAATCATTGCCTATACAAAATAAAGAAGATAAATCTGGGAGATAAAAATGTTGCAGATCGAAAAGCTCCTGCCGGGCTACAACTGCGGGGAGTGCGGCCTGGGAAGCTGCCGGGAATTCGCAGCCGCTCTGGTGGACGTGGCCGGCCTGGAGAGGTGCCCGATCCTCAAGCAGGAGAGGTTCAAGGGCCGGGCGGAGCAGATCGCTGCGCTCCTGGCCTGCTCCGAGAAGACGGAAGATATCATCGGCGTCTTGGATGGCCTGCGGGCCGACTTCGCCTTGGCGCCACTTTGCGGCGAGCCCTCCTGCCGGGAGGATTTGCATCCCTTCAACCCTGAGCCAGGGCTGAAGGCGGGCGACATCTTCCGCTACCGGCCTTTGGGCTGCCCCATCACTCATTTTGCAAAAGTGCTCAAGAATAAGCAGGGAATCGTCACTGTGCACATGGTGGGGCCGGTGCATCTGCTGCAAGGGCTGCCCGTGCCCGAGGACATCGGCATCTGCCTGGTAACCGCTTTCGAGGGGACGGTGAGCAGGGGCAAAAGGCCGGAGGTGGGCGAAACGGTGCGATTTCTGCCCGAGCACTGCATGATGCAAAAGGTGCACTCGGGAGTGGTGGTGCACTCCGAAGGGGCGATGGTGAGGATCGAGGGGATCGATCTGAAGGTGTGGTAGAAGGAAAGCGATCTCTTTAGCTACGTGAGGAATTGGAAAACCTTTATCGATGCATCGAAAACTGCTATTAAGTCCGCAATTCTGCCCCGCCATTTAAATCCTGCTACAGTCTCAGGCTCTGCTTCAGGTTCTCCATCTCTTTCAAGCGGAGATACTACGATTACCTGGGAATAGATTCCATCACTTGAGCAGAGGCATTCATTGGCATGAAAAGACTCCGCTGTGAGCAAAACGCCCTGGGGACGGGCACAGCCGCTCCCGGGCCCGCCTGCCCGCGCCCACGCACGCGCGCGCGTCCGCCCGGCGCTCGAGGTTATCTCTCGATGTTCCGGAAGGCCCGATCTCCAGATAACCCTCTGTTTCCAGGGAGATTTAATTATGTGGATGCACATATTACTAGTGGGGTGCACGTATGATAAAAGCAAAATTTGAAGACGGCAAACTTCTGATTCCTCATAACATCATACAAAAAGCTGGTCTGAAAGAGGGTGATGAAGTGGAAGTGGGGCTTGAGAACGGAAAAGTGATAATCAAGCCGCTAATCGGAGCAGCCGAGTTCAAGAGAGAATTGAAAGGCTGTGTGGAGAACTCGAAGATCGATCTTCTTAAGGCAAAAAGAATATGGGAAGCCTGATCTTCGTATGCCCCGCAAAAGGATTTATGCTGAGAAGGCTGCAAATATAACTGATCTGATGGCATAAAATGTACGAAGACAGAATCGTAATCGATCCAGCAGTTCGGCATGGAAAACCGATAATAAAGGGCACTCTGGTTCCTTTGGAGATAATTATCGGCTCACTTGCCGGCGGGATGCAGATCGAAGAGATCGTCAAAGAATATGACCTGCAAAAAGAAGATGTCTTGGCGGCCCTGGCATATGCAGCTTCGGCAATTGCCGGCGAAGAGATCAACGCCTATGCCCAAGCCTAAATTCCAGAATCAATGCCGATCTGCCCAGATGGAGCGATAAAACCATTATGTCCCAGCCGATTTCGTAAATGCGCTTCTCAGAAAAGCTTTTCCCCTTTGAACGCCGATAACCAGCCAAATGTCGCCAAAGAGCCCAGGAGAATCAATCGTAATGCATGAGAAAATTGATCGAGCCGTCCGGAAGATAAAATCACTCGGCGGCGACAAAGTCAGATTCATCATTCTCTACGGCTCAGCTTCTGATGGCAGGATGAAAGAGGGTTCGGACATCGATATTTGCGTATACTACGATGATGCGGGTGCCTCAGAATTCCGCCTCAAAGTCTTATCAGATCTCTTTGACGATGTCTATGACATTAAGATCTTCCAGCAGCTTCCACTTCCTTTGCGCATGCAGGTTTTGAGAGGTAAAGTCCTTTATGAAGATGATACGCCCTTTATGTACGACAAAGCCTACGAGACCATTAAAGAGTTTGAATCCTTCAAGCGCAGATACTACGATTACCTGGGAATAGAATCCCTCGCGTAAAGCATGAGGCAGGCAATGACGAGAAAAAGAAACCTCAGAACAGAGCTGATAAGATCAAAATTGGTTGACATCGAGGACAGCGTAAGCCTTGTGGAGGAGAATCTTCCCTCAAGCTTCGAGGAGTTTTCAGAGCTTGGGCTGGTAAAGGATGGAATCTACAAGAGAATGGAGTTCGCCATCGAAAATATTATCGATATCTGCTCAATAATCTGCTCAGACCTGCGCCTCACCGTCCCGGAGAGCGAAGAAAGCTTTGTGGAAAGCCTGGCCAATGTTGGAATTCTAACTCAGAATATGGCAGAAAAGACCCGAAGGATGAAGGGATTTAGAAATATAATCGTCCATAGATACGGCAGGATCGACGACCTTTTGGCTCACAAGATCTTGACAGAGCATATGGAAGATTTCTACGAATTTATCGAATCAATCGAGCGATTCCTGGAAAAATTCAAAGAGCAATCGGACCAGCAAGACTTGTAGGATGATGAAGTGGAATTGTGGCCAGAAGAAGGAAAAGAGATAATCAAGCCGCTAATTTTTGGAGCTTAAGGCAACCAGCTCCGCCGCTCCCGGGCCCGCCTGCCCGCGTCCGTGCCCGCCATCACCGCCGCCCGGTCGCTCTCCTTGAGCGAGGGAACATGTGCTTGGGGTTGGCCGCTACGAGCCGAAGATCTCTATGCTGAGATCCATTCCTCGCGGGAGATACCGGCATCTCTTAAAATGGTCTTAATTAGGACGCGATAAGGAACGGGAGTTATCTTACACAATAGCCATCGGCTCCAAAGAGACATTTATTGCATGACCCTCAAGGCAAGGAATAGCAAAGCCTCTCTGCAATCGAATGGCAATCCATTCCTCAATAACCTCGATAAGATCTTCCCGGCATTTTTCAATTGTCTCACCGGTGGCTATCACGCCACGAAGACCTTCCACAGTGGCCATGTAAGAGCCATTCTCCAGGGATTCGTACTTCGCTCGCCTCAAAGCCGCTCCGATATACTCCGAGAACATGATTAGTTCTACTACTCGATGGGATTTAACAGTTATCTTTTGAATCCTTCAAGCGCGGATATTACGATTACCTGGGAATAGAATCCCTCGCTTAAAGCATGAGGCATGCAATGGCAGGAAAAAGAAACCTCAGTTGTAAGCAAACGCCCCGGGGACGGGCACAGCCACTCCCGGGCCCGCCTGCCCGCGCCCGCGTGCGTGTCCGCCCGGCGTCCATGAGCCTTTTTCCGATATTCCGAAGAGCCCGAATGCTTGCGGCGAGCTTTGCCACCTGCAGCCCTGCCGAAGGGGCCTGCATCCCTTCAACGACTCTGGATTGAGCCGTATGCGCCCTTATCCATCTTGTTTTCCATCAGTCCCCTGTGAGCCCCCCTGCCCAGGCTCATGGGCATTTCAGGAAGAGGTGATAAAGACAAAGTACGTCGGGATATCGAAGGGCTTTTAACCAAAAGCCCCCTAAACGGGAGGCCCATGGGGATTAGTATCAAGCATGCGATTTTGTTTCTGGTGGTCATATCTTCCGTCTTCATCTCTCTTCCTCAGGCAAAAGGAGGTTGTGCAGGAGGCTGTGCAGTCTCCGGCGGGGGAGGGGCCTCATCCAGCTTCATGGGCGACCCAGCAGTCAACATCGATATGTCCAGCTTTGATGAGTTTGTCAGGGACAACCTCGGCGGCGATCCTCGAGTGGCGATGCATGCGAAATCGGTCACCCAGGATACGCGGTTAAACAATTCATCCCTTAACCAAACAGGCAATGGCAATTCAAGTCTGAACAGTTTTGCAGTCATGCCTTTAACCAATGGCACTGTAAACACAACATCCGATAACGGGACGGTCAAATTAGGAGCCAGTGGAATGCAGGACAATAGACTATCAACTCTGGCTTTTGCCGCTTTCAACAACAACATGTTCTAGATTCAACAGTATCTTTCTGGTTCCTCGCTGTTTCGCGTGGGTAATAGAATAATCGAGTCCTCTGTGAGTCCT
>CAZDLZ010000060.1:0-7098 GCA_964506745.1 uncultured Methanotrichaceae archaeon
TGCATCATGTCATAGACGTATTGGATCTATGGAGATATGAATGTATGGTTTGGAGAGAAAGTGTACGGCCTCCCACTCACGACTGAAGTCGCGAGCATCCGGCCTGTTTTCATCGTGAAACGGTGGCGGCGCACCCACTCGCAGCAAGCTGCGGGGTGTTGCGTTTTAAAAAAATGGATTTAATTAGGCCCGGCTGTACTAGTTTCATGACGTGATAATCTTCCTCCCGCTGCCCACAGAAATTCGCGAGGAGACCCGACCATACAGAACCTGAGCTCCATTAATATCACCCTTTCCCAGTGTCCTCTGTGGCCCGTTGTAGAGATTCATCACCTGTTCGAAGTCCTTGGTACGTTCATCACTGGGCGGCAAACTCCCCCCGTAAGTTGTGGAGTAGATATCACCCATGCCAATGCAGTGGCCCAGTTCATGCAGGGCAATGCTTTGCAGATCCAGCTTGCTGGTCGTCTCGGCAGTAGTGAGACTTGTCGTCCACTCATAATCGAGATTGTACCAGGTATCAGATTCAGTAATGCTGTAGTATCCATCTTTGCAGATACCATCAGTCCACCAGCGATTAAGCGCAACAAAGCTATTCCCAAATGTTTTCCATCCATGCACGTTGTAGCCGTCTTTCTTGGGCGTATTGGTGAATGGAGCGTCTACCACCATATTTTTGTCTACCATCACCGTAGTTTTATCTGCAAAGATATTGCCGGTCACAGCGTCATCCCAGGTATTGGCAGCAGCAGAAATTGCGTTTTCAGGACACGTCGAGATAAGCTCAGTAGGCGTGTCGGTCGGATTTAGGTAGAGCTGTATCTTGGGATCCAACACGTTCCAGCGATATCCTGTAAGCTTATAAGAGGAATAAGACCCGCCGGTTTCAGCCGCTACGCTCTGGGTGGTCTGGGTGGTCTGGGGGGCCTTTGCCGCTTTCTTTGCACCAGCCAGATCAAAATTAAGGACTCTCACATCAAAGCTACCTATGTCGCTTCCATCTCCCACCATTCGCAGCCCGGACATGCCCATCATCAGATTCTCGCTACCTGAAGAAACGGCATTGAAGGAGTCGGCACCCAGGACCTGAATATCATCAATGGCTGCCGATCCGCGGGAAAAGGCATGCTTTGAAGCTGCAGACGCAAGATTGGCTTTCATACTGCCCTGGCCGGAAAAGCCGCCTTCAGTCAGCATTACATTCTCTTCACCCAGCGCCCCTGAGACCACTTTGCCCCCCTGGCCTCCCATCTCTGTACTCTGGTAGGCAAAAGCTCCCTGCCCATCACCAGCATAGAGACTATGCGAGCTGGACAACATGCCATAGGTCACGCTCGACTCCTGACCAGCAGTTGCACCGTCCTGATTGCTCTGCAGGTTGAGACTCAGGCTACCCGTCCCGGTCACATCCTGATTGATACAGGCCGCCTGACCCAAGGCAAAAGAGGATGCAGACACAGAAAGCGTTCCCTGGCTGTTGACGTCATTGGTCAGAGCATAGCTACTTGCGGATAGTGACTGTGTCAATCTATTTTCGCCTCCTCCTTCTGCTTGCAAGTTAGACGAGATCTTGCCGCAGTCCAGGTTTATGTCCTGTTTCAGCCACGTTGATGTATCCAGATCATAGTTATGGGAAGAAGAGGTGGTTTGTGCACCATTTGACGAGGAGAGACTTACAGTAATTCCCATTGCAGTCGTTGTAGCGATGCATATAGTTAAAAAGCATACAAATACCAGCCGTGCGATATCTTTCGTCATGAAGATCTCCCCGTGATAGGTGATTATGTGTATTAACAGTAATCATTATTTTCTATAATACATTTCGTATGGTATAAGTATAAGAAGTTTTTTACAATCAACAATGATTAAATATTGTATAATTTATTCTTGAATATGTGGTCTAAAAGATGATTAATATTATCAAATATATTGTTTAACAATAAAAACTGTTGTGAAAGGCGAATAGCAACTAGCCAGGAGCCATAACCACTTCACTCAGTCCAGGCACTTTGCCTCAATATCGCCTGCAATTTTGGGAAGCACATTGTGCATGGCTCCAATGAAGAGCAGGCCTGTCTCACCTTCCGCCAGTGTGGCATCAATGGTCCTGGCGATGAATAGATCTCTCTTCTCTAGAAGCTTATCTTTGACCTGGTTGTATCTCTCCTCAGCCGCATGTCTCTCTTCGTTCGTTTTTGCCTCCAGGAGAGCTTTGATGTAGCCGTACTCTTGCCGGAGCAGATCGGCGCTTTCCGTCGCCTCAATTCTAGCACCTCTCTCCATAAGCTTTTGCACAATCTGGTAGTTCTTGCTGCCTTTGGCCGCCGTCTCGCGCACAATTCGCTCCCCGAGAATGCCGGAGCAGGGCAGGCCGTCCTGGTAGATGACAAGCTTCTTCATGTCCAGGCCCAGACCGTCCACCTCGGCTTCCAGTTCCAGCCAGAATTTCTCAATCTTCTTTTGGTTTTCCTGCCAGCGCTTCATTCCCAGGGTTGATATGCCGGCTTTTTCAAGACCTGCGCTCGCCGAGCCCATATCTGTAGGCGCGTGCACAATTCTGATTACTATGAGCTTTCTCATATTCTATCCCCGCTCCCATCTATTCCTAAACCACATGCGCATCTCGTAAACCCCCTCTTCGCTTCTCTTTTCGGTATCAAAGCCCATCTTCTCAAAGAGCCGCACCATGGAATTATTCTCCACCAGCACTTCTCCCGTAAATCCTAGCAAGCCCTGCCTTTTCGCCAGGTATATCAGATAAGAGAGAAGCTCTTTGCCCACACCCAGCCCCTGGAATTTGTCGCTTACCACTAAAGCGACCTCAGCCGAGTGCATGTCCGAATTGAGCTCATATTGGCCCAATCCGATAATGATCTCCTTTTCCTTCACCATGATCGTGGCCAGGATCTCCATCTTTTTGCTATAGTCCACAGCCACGAAATCTTGCAGCCTCTTATGCGGCATGTCCTTTCGAGCCGAGAAGAAGCGCTTGTACATGCTGTCCGTGGATAGGTCATAGAAGAAGTCTTTTAGCATTGATTCATCTGTGATCTTGGCAGGTCGCAGAAACAGATCGAGTCCCTTTGCCGTTGTCCTGTAGATCTCCAGCTCTTCAGGGTACATGCCCTTCTCTCCGGGAATGAAGACCTGATCTTTATAGATGAGGGTCCTCTTGCGGGCCGTTTCCATCAGCCAGGGCCGGAATTTGGGATGGGCGATGGCTATAAGATCCATAGCCCTCTCTCGAATATTCTTGCCGTGCAGATAGGCAATGCCATACTCCGTTACCACATAACGAACATCGCCCCTGTTCAAAGTGACTCCTGCGCCTTCCTGAAGTGTGGGAACAATTCGAGATACGCTATCATTTAAGGCCGTGGAGGGCAGGGCCAGGATGGTCTTTCCCCCAGGCGCCAGCACTGCTCCGCGCATGAAGTCCGCCTGACCGCCGATACCGCTGTAGAAGTTGCCGCCCAGCGACTCTGCCGTTGCCTGGCCGGTCAGATCCACCTCCATGGCGCTGTTTATGGCGGTCATGAGCCGGTTTCTGGCGATTATCAGCGGATCGTTGGTGTAATCGATCCTCTTAAATTCCACAGCAGGATTATCGTCCAGGAAATCGTAGGTCTCACGGCTTCCCATACAAAAGGAAGCGATGGTCTTGCCGGGGTTGTGGGTCTTCTTGCGATTGGTGACCACCCCTTTCTTCATGAGATTGACGATGCCGTCGCTGAGCAGTTCCGTATGGACTCCCAGATCCTTTTTATCCAACAAATTGGGTACTACCGCATCCGGGATCAGCCCATAGCCCACCTGGATAGTCGAGCCGTCTTCGATGATGCGTGCCACATATCTTCCGATACTCTGCACAATATCGTTAGGCGCTTTGACGGAATACTCCAGCAGTGGCTCGTCATAGGGCAGGAGGAAATCAATGTCTTTTATATTTATGAAACCGTCACCTTGGGTGCGAGGCATGTTCATATTGACCTGAGCCACCACGACTTCTGCCATTTCTACGGCTGATTCGACCACATCCACGCTTATTCCAAGACTTAAATAGCCGTGTTTGTCGGGCAGAGAGGTCTGGATGAGGGCTACGTCCACCGGTATTAGCTCTGATCTGAAGAGATCGGGAACCTGTGAGAGAAAGACAGGTGTGTAGTCCGCGCCGCCCCGGTTGACGGAATTTCTGGTGCTGTCGCCCACAAAGAAGGAGTCAAGCCGGAAGTTCTCCTGCAACTTTTCGTCGGTATACGGGGCAACTCCCAGTGTCCAGACATGGATCAGCTCGGCGTCAAAGAATGCCTTGGGATGGTTCTTGACGTAGTTGACCAGGGCAAGAACCAGATACTGTGGCTCACCGCAGCCCGTGCCGATGAAGATGCGATCGCCAGCATGGATATGAGAGAAGATCTCATCTTCTGATGCGAACTTCTCAGGATGGATCTTCCTAAACTCTTCCAGGAGCCCTTTGTCTTTCATCTTTAGAGATCACAGTTTTTCTGATAATTTCGTCAACTTTTCGATAAATGCATTTGTGGCAAAACCCACTATGAAGCAGACCGCCATCCTGGTATTATCACCAATATTTGCACTAAATGAGATCACATCTTTTGCAGTAAGTTGGGCAGCGCTTGTGGCTGTTAGTGTGCTATTGTTTACCAGTACTGCATCTTTTAATCCCGTCAAATTCAACATTTCTATATTTGTAGCATTTAAATAATTATGTGGGGTTCCATTGCCAGTGGTAGTTGACATCCCAAGATCTGTCAAAATATAGGCAATGAAGCCGAATATCGACGCCAGAAATGGAAGTGAGGTATACCAAAGCCTCTTATACTCCTGGACCACGCCCGTCGCCTTGATATCTCCAACCGTGCCAACCATTATTTGCGCTGATGCTCCCAATCCTGCAATGAGTGCTGCCCAAATAGGAACGTTTAGGACGAGAAGATCGGTGTTTTTGAATAATAAGAGATAACCGAAGACAATTGCGGCAAGCATTCCGTAACCCATGGAGAATAAGCCATATTTTGCTATGACAAAGGAAATATACGTCCATTTAGGAATACCCAAAAATTCAAATTTAAATTCATTTAAAGCCTTTGAAAACTGGATGAAACCTTCATCTGATTTCGTTATTGATTCAAAAGCATCTTTTTTCTTGTATAATTCGTATCTAGAATCGACATAATTTTCCCTGGCACTCTCCAATTGAATGCCTTTTGACTCAGCAATTTCTAACAGATTTCCAAGCTTTATTAGCCGTTCTTCTGCATCTGTCCTAAATTTTAATTCCTCGTCTAATTCAGAAGTTGATTTATCTATCTTAGATTCTCTTTCACCTTCAGAATTATTGGAAGAATCCGAATTATCTTCCGGCGGCATATCAGGTTGTAGTGTATTTCTAAGCTAATTTAGGTTTTGGTCCCAAATTTTTTATTGAAAATTTGGCTCTTCGCTACATCCAGTTGCTAACCTCAGGTTATTATGTTTTTCCAATTGTTAGTTAGTCGCTCTGTGCGTTCTCTGTGAACTGCGGTGCCTCTGTGGTGAAGACGTCGTTAGCCACTGGTTATAACCAATGGTTTACGGACTACCACCACAGAGACACAGAGCGCACGGAGGACTCACAGAGGACTCGATTATTCTATTACCCACGCGAAACAGCGAGGAACCGAAAATTCTCCCGGAAGAATCGAAACTGTTAAGGTCTATTTGGTGCAAAATGGTGCACATGACTTTTGCATTCTTTCCTGCGGTGGATCTGCGAGGCGGCAAGTGCGTGCAGCTCATAGGCGGCGTGCCTGGCACTGAGGTCGTGGCCCTGGACAATCCCCTGGCTCAGGCGGAGCGCTGGGCGGCAGAAGGCGCGGACCATCTGCATATCATCGATCTGGATGGGGCTATTTTGGGAAAAAGAGTCAATGCCTCCATTTTAAGCCGGATCGTGAAAGAGCTTGACCTGTTTATTCAGGTGGGCGGAGGCATCAGGACAGAGGAGGATGTATCGGCTATCCTGGATCAGGGAGTGGACAGAGCAATACTCGGAACTGCTGCCCTGAAAGATCCGGATATGGTCTCACGCCTGGCCGATCGCCACGGCCGGGAAAGAATTATGGTGGCCCTGGATGTAAGAAGGGGAGACGTAACCACGGAGGGCTGGCAAAGGACTCTGGGAAAGAAGGCTGTGGAGCTTGGCCGGCTCTTTGAGGAGAAGGGAGCAGGGTCCATTCTCTTCACCAATATCGATGTAGAGGGACGGCAAAAAGGCATTGACCTGCAGCCGACGCGCGACCTCGTGCAGGCGCTGAAAATACCGGTAGTAGCTGCGGGCGGCGTTACAACTGTTGAGGATGTCCTGGCCCTGAAAGAGGCGGGAACGGGCGGGGCAGTGGCTGGAACTGCGATCTACACCGGCAAGCTCTCCGTGCGTAGGACCCTTGAAGCCCTGAATGCGACGAAATGAAATGAGGTGAAAATCATGAGAAAAGGTGAAGCGGAAGGAGTGTTTCGCGATTGCAGGGCCAGCGCCAGCCTGGACCTGGACGGGGCAGGCAAGGCCGCCGTCAGCTCCGGATCGGGATTTTTAGACCACATGCTCACAGCTCTTGCCCGGACGGCTTTGCTTGACTTGAAGGCCGAGGCACAGCCGGGCTTTTACAGCACTCAGGCCCTGGGCGAAGCCATCGGCCTCGCGTTGGACAAAAGCCTCGCGGAGCGCAGCGGAATTCGACGCTATGGCTCTTCCTCTGTGCCCATGGACGAGGCCCTGGCAGATGTGGCCCTCGACTTTTCCGGCCGGACCTATCTGGTCATGGCCGGAGAGTTTCGGGGCGAGAGGATAGGCGACTTTGAGGTGCAGCTCCTCCAGCCGTTCCTGGAGGCGCTCTGCGTCGGCGCCAGACTCACTCTGCATGTGCGCTTTTACGGCGAGAACGACCATCACAAGGCGGAGAGCATCTTCAAGGCCCTGGGATTTGCCCTTCGACAGGCTGCCACGAAGGAAGGGACGGGAGTGCCCAGCACCAAGGGCGTGATTTAGAAAATAATATAAAATAATTTTTTATTAAAACAAACACTCAATCTGCTTGA
>CAZDLZ010000060.1:7108-13910 GCA_964506745.1 uncultured Methanotrichaceae archaeon
CTACTCTAGCTGTCGAGTCCAGCGTGAGCGGTGTCAGGGAGATCTTCTTGTCCTGGTAGACCGTCTGCACATCGGTGCCCTCTGCATCAGAGCAGATCAGATCGCCGTCTATCCAGTAGTAGGGCCTGCCCCGAGGATCGAAGCGCTCCTGCACAGTGGTCTTGAAGATCTTGCGAGCGAGACGGGTGACGACGATCTCCGTATCTTCCGATGCATCCGCCGGCACATTCAGATTCAGGACATCCACGCCTTCAGGAAGGCCGTGCTCCAACACTTTAGCGGCCACGCGGCGCAGCACTTTGGTGGCTACCTCAAAGCTGTGCTTCTCGCCTTGATGCATATCGAACTTGTCACCCTGATCTACCACCTGAATGGACGCTGCGATGGAGGGGATGCCGTAGCTGGCCGCTTCCAGAGCTGCCCCGATGGTCCCGCTGGTGGTGACTGTATCGGTGCTGATGTTTTCGCCCACATTGATTCCCGAGACGACGAGGTCGGGAAACTCCCCTTTCATGATGGCGAAGATGCCGATGATGACGGAGTCTACAGGCGTTCCAGTGACGGCATAGGCCTGAAAGCCATTAAAGTTCACCTGGGCGTAGCGCAGCGGCTCAAATACGGAAACCGATCTTCCCACGCCGCTCTTCTGTCCGGAGGGCGCAGCTACTATTATCTGGCCCAGGCCCTGCACGGCTTTAGCGGCAGCCTGAAGCCCAGAGGCATAAACGCCGTCGTCATTGCTGACCAGTATGCGATGCATCGGTTTATTGGTATACAAACACAGTATAAAAAGAAATCGATCTATACAAATGGAGCTAGATATTTTAAATAAGACTTGATATAGCCGTCTTTATCGCATTTAAGGCAGATGCAATACTTGCGATTGACGAGACCGAAGAAGCTAATCTATTTATTTTTATGTCGATTTTATCTTTATTTGGAGTCTCTCTTTTCAATTCATCCTTCACGAGAATGATGTCCTCAATTAATGCCATTACGTTATCAAAATTGTCTCTGCTGTCCATTAGCATATTGCCTAATTCATCTAACTGTCTGCTTATTTCGTTTTTGTTGCCAAAATCTTTCGCATTATTTATTATCCTTGCATTTTCCCCAGTCGCAATATTGACACCAGATAGGCTGGCATTTCCTTGAACGATTATTCCCTTATTCATACTCAAATCCATCCGATCGTAAATGATGCACTTAAGTCACTTATTGAAACCTCATTCAATAAAATGTTTTGGGGCAATGATTACTGATCACTGCCACCTCATCGCATGGGAAATGATTCCTAGATCCAAGAAATAAAAACTATTTCGTCAATCCAAGATCATGAGTTGTTTCTTTTATCTGGTTAATAATTTTTGAGCTTGCGCCTACTGCTACATTTTCTGCCTGCAATTTACCACCAAACATCATAATCCCCTGATTTACGAAGGTCATGACATCCTCTCTTAAGATTGATGAATCTATCCCCTTTGCATCCAACAAATCAGCTATTGAATTAATTACAGTTTGCTCTATGCTGTTTTGTATCATGATTATGTCCTGAGCGCTGTAATAGTTTTTGTAATCACGTTTGGCAATCATTTCCCTAAACGTTTTTATTTTCCCATAGTTATGTGGTTCACCTCGTTCAACTCTTTCCTTTGTAGTAATTTTATATAGGTAGTCTTTGATATAATACAAGGATATTAACAACATAGGCATTAATATCAATGCAAATAATGCAATAAATGCCACATAAGCTAAATATGGTTCGGACATCATTGATATCGCTAAAAGTATCATTGATAATGAAACAAATCCAAATTTCAGCATAAAATAAATATCATTCTTAGATATCCGGTCGATGTCATACTTATTTTCATCGATTGGTGGTAGAACATGAAAATTGCATTCTCCAAATAGCTCATCTCCAGTCATAGAAAATCTGAGAAATGTAGAGAACAGAGTCGTCCGAACCTTATCCAAGTATTCTATTTTAATATATGTCCGATATTCGTTGTATATGCTCTTATGCCCTTCCACAAAGATAAAATTTTCATCGAGGGTTATTACAGGATCGCTTTTGTCGTTCGATAATAAAAACTCTGATTTATCCAATTCATTTCCATCAGCAAATAAGATATATCTTAATGAAATATTAGGTAAACTTTTCTTAGATATACTATCATAAACTTGATTATAAATTTCGCTAATTTCGATTTTTGAAGATAAATTTTCGGCAAGCTTAGCAATTTTATTCTTTTTCGTCGAATCAACTACAAAATTCCAATTTTTTGTTTTATCTCCTGCACCCAAAAAGGGATAATACTCCCCAAATACAACAACGTTTTGAGCTTTTGCCTCTTCTGAACCAAGTATGCCATGATCAATCAATAGATTATTAAGATTATACCCTGGATTAAAGGACCCTCTTGAGAAATTATTCAATGCAATATTCCTGTGATACAAATAGGCAGCACGATTCACGATAACTGCAGCAACAACTAGAAGCACCGAAATAGTCGGATTTATCGAATATGATATCCATCCAAAGATAATTAATAATGCTGCTGCTAACTGGAATTGCAGATGAGAAGCAAAAGCCTTTTCTGCATGCTTCTCGATTAAATCTATGTTTAATCCAAATTCAGGGCTTCGTGCAATAAAAGAGCGATTCCTTATTTGATTTAAAATAAAAAATGAATTTGATAATCCGCCCTCGTATAACTTTGCACAAACGAGCCTTGTCGAGCGGTCTTCATCAAAGTTGTTTTTTTCCATATTTTCACTCCAACAGCATAAGATTGCTTTTTTTGTATCAAAACATATATTAAAACGTTGCGACTTGAATTACAAGAAAAAAATTGTTGATTTAATATTATATTAGGGACGGCTAGATATGTCAAAGACAACAAGCAGTTTTTCCACGATCTTGTTGAAGCTCTCCCCCGCCAACGTCTCACCCTGCACAAATGTCTGCCCGCGATCGCCCAGGGCGCAGACAGCGGAATCGATGGGAATTGCACCCAGGAAGGGCACATCCATCTCCTCCGACATTCTTTGCCCGCCACCAGCACCAAAGACGCTTATGCTCTCGCCGCAGTGCGGGCAGACCAGGCCTGACATGTTCTCCACAATGCCAAGCACTGGAAGCTTCATGGCCTTGATCATGTTCACCGCTTTGCTGCTGTCCAGGAGCGCGACCTCCTGAGGTGTGGTCACTATTATCGCCCCGGCAAGCTCAGGGATGAGCTGCACCACGGAAAGCGGCTCATCACTGGTTCCGGGCGGCAGATCGATGAGCAGAAAATCAAGATCGCCCCAGTTTATATCCTGTATGAACTGCTTGATGGCGGCCATCTTCATGGGCCCGCGCCAGACCACAGGCGTTTCGCGACTGGTGAGAATGAGAGCCATGGAAGCCACCTTGATGCCCTCAGCCTGCGCCGGCTCAATTCCCCCCTGTCCCTGCGTCAGCTTTGCTTCCTCGATTCCCAGAAGCTTGGGTATATCCGGGCCGGTGATATCGCCATCCAGTATGCCGACTCGCATGCCCTTCATCTGCAGAGCACGGGCTAAGTTGACGGAGACTGTGCTCTTGCCTACCCCTCCCTTGCCGCTGGCAATAATGATCTTGTGCTTGATTCTTGACATGCGATCGACTTTGCATGTGCACTCTTTTCCATTGCTTTGATCCTCGCAGGAGCCCTTCTGGGCACACGAATTACAATTGTTGTCCTGTTTTGTCATGAGAGTCATTCCGCTAATCTTTGGTCGGCCTTTCCGGCAGCTTGAAAATAGAGCCTGCCGCGATGCTGCTTCCTGAATATCAGGCCGTCTTTTTCCATGATCTTGCAGTATTTGATGGCATCGCTTCCCTCTATCTCCAGGTTTCGGCTTATATCTTCCAGGGTGCTGGGCCTGTTCGAGAGATGATCTATCAGCCGATTCTTCACCCGAGCGGGAACGCTCCAGTCCCAGTCCGGTATCAATTCGGCGCCGGGGAAGATTTCCAGCATCCTTTGCATCTCTTCCTCGCTAAGAGCCTCAACCGGTTCCGCAGGCGTTCGGACCACCGTGTTGAGCTGAATTCGATCCGGCTCTATCGATTCTGCGGCCCGGGCGATCTTCTCCGCCTCCCAATCGTTTATGCCCCTCACCAGCATAACCTCCAGCCAGATCTCGCCGGAAAATTCCTTCCTGAACTCTTTTAAGCCCGCGATCATCTCCGCAGCCAAAATGCCCGGTGCCGGCCTGTTGATGGCCAAAAAAGCCTTCTGGGTAACGGCATCCAGGGAGGGCAAAACTACATCAGCAGCCATAACCTCCTTTCGAACTGCAGGATCGGAGAGAAGAGTGCTATTGGTGATCACTGCCACAGGAGAGTCGACAATCTCCCTGGCCGCTGCCACAATCTCACCCAGATCAAGGCTTAAGGTCGGCTCTCCAGACCCGGCAAAGGTCAGGTGGTCGAAAGGCTCGCCCCGTCTAAGTTCGATCTCTTTTAGGACCTTTTGCCGGGGCACATAACGACCACGACATGCGGTTATGCAAGCGGTACGGCCCAGCTCACAGTAGACGCAATCCAGATTGCAGGTCTTGTATTTGAGCAGGTCCACACCCATGGACAGGCCCAGGCGACGAGAGAGCACCGGCCCAAAGAGATATCCCATAATTCTTTCCCGATATGATGACAAAACCACTCACAGATTTAACCTTATTTGATAAAGCTTAAATTGCGGCAGGCCCGAACAACCAGCATGGATAAGGCTCGTGAACTTCTCGAAATACTCGGCAAAAGCGATGACTACTTCGAACGCCAAAAGGCGGCATGGGCCCTGGTAAATCTTGGAGAGGCCGCCGTAGATCTGACTGCCAGAGCCCTGGAGACAGGTGAGTTCTCCGATCTGCGATATAAGTCCGCCTGGATACTGGGAAAGATAGGCAGCTTTAAAGGCGTGGAGCCGCTCTGTCGGGCTCTGCATAGTGACCCTGATCATGTGGTTCGCGAGTGGTGCGCCGCCGCTCTGGAATCCATCCGGAGCCAGGAGGCGATTCCTGCACTGGTTTTGGCTATGAAAAGGGACAGCTCCAAAGATGTGCGTCTGCGAGCGGCAATGACACTGCGCACCCTGGGGGCGGCTCAGGCTCTGCGTGATCTTTTAAGCTATGCCGAGCCCGAGGTGCGGGGCATGGCCTTGACGGGCCTCGCCAAGATTGGGCACAGGCAATCTCTGCCGGACGTGGCAAAGCTGACACAGGATGAAGATATAGAGGTTCGGCGCAGAGCAGCAGCCTTCATGGGAGAAGTGCCCTGCGATGAGGCTTTGAACTGTCTGGCCCAGGCTTTGCAGGACAGCGAGAGTGCCATCCGTTGCGAGGCACTAAAATCCCTGGGCATGATAAAGGGGGAAGCTGCCTGTGACCTGGCTTTACAGGCTTTGCAGGACCCGGACTGGCAAGTTCGATACACTGCCGTTACAACCTTGGGTGAAATAGGCCATAACAAAGCATTCGAGTCCCTGGTAGAGATCATGTTCGGAAGGGAGGACGAGGAGATACGGTCCTGGGCGGCCTGGAGCCTGGGAGAGATTGCAGATAGGAGGGCGATAGAGCCGCTGCAGCAGGCCTACAAGACCTGTCCCACAGAAGTTATGAAAAAAGCCAAAGACTCGCTGGAAGAGGTTTTCGGACTAAAAATTTGAAGGGATTTGACGAGAAAAATATATTTAGAATTATCCCTCATAGTAATAAGGCTCTGAAGATCGCTTAGGGGAAGAAGCCGCTTCAGGGACTATCCCCGGGACCACTTCAGGCTGCCTCTGAAAAACAATGTTCCGGTAAGGATAGGGTATCTCTATGCCTTGTGCATCAAACCTTTTTTTAACCGCTTCGCGGATATCGCATCCTGTATCAAATGCCAGTCCTCTATTGGGCACGTGAAAGGTCAGCCGCAGATTTACTGCAAAGTCTCCCAGCTCTGTAAGGCGGACGTTGATCTCTTCATCCTTTAATACATGAGGATGATGTTTGGTCTCCTCTATTATGATGCTTCTGGCCTTGTCTATGTCAGATGAATAGCCTATTCCGAAATCAACCGGCCAGATCGTCTCCGGGCTACCGATGCTCCAGTTGACGATGTAGTCGCCGCTCATCAAACTGTTTGGGACTATTATCCTCCTCAGATCCCATGTGCAGATTATCGTATGCCTTAAAGTAAGGTCCTCAATGTGCCCGTATTCTCCTTTGAAGTCGACATAATCACCTATACGAATTGGTTTGAAAATCACCATCAAGATTCCCGATATTACATTAGATAAAGAGTCTTGAGCTGCAAAACCTATGGCAAGACCGGCTACACCCGCACCGGCCAGCATGGCTATAGCAACTCGATTCAGGGAGGGTATCTGCAGTATTATCATTAAAATTCCAATTGTGTATATCGCAGCAACTATCAGCCTGCGAGTCATGGCATGAGAAGTCTCGTCGAACTCCTTGTTCATCTTGCTGGCTTCAAGGATTCGAGGGATGTGCTTTTTTAGCAACTCATCGACGATTCTGGCAATTAAGATAGTTGCTAAAATAATCACTAATATAGAAAAAACGGTCGTGATTAGATCCCAGAGGTTCGTCCCAAGGACTTTTTCGATGTAATTTATGGAAAAATATTCTGTGATTGAGGTCGGCTCAGATATGGAGTTCTGTCCAATTAATTGAGTAGAAATTGCAGGATTCTTCACAACCGGATGGGCCATTAAGGTAGTGTCCCGAATCTGCTGTAATTTCGTAGCGACCCTGTATCCTACTATCA
>CAZDLZ010000061.1:0-13742 GCA_964506745.1 uncultured Methanotrichaceae archaeon
TATTCAGGATGTATCATGGGGAAAGCTAATACGCTTCACGGTGAGCAAGGCTGAAAGAGCTGGCAAAACCGTGGTATTGGTTAATCCCTATAACACTAGCCAGAGATGTTCCGCTTGTGGCGAGATCGTGCCTAAGAAGCTAAAAGATAGAGTGCATATTTGCTCTCGGTGTGGTCTAATAATCTGCAGAGATCTCAATGCAAGCGTGGGAATCAGAACCCTCGGACTGAGGGGGATAGCCTGTGGAGAACTGACCTCCGGCTTTGGCCTATGTCCAAAGTAAGCGTCGGTTCGTCGAAGCAGGAAGCCCCATCCTTTCTCATGAAAAACAAGACTTATGATGTCGATAGATCTTGCTTTTCATTTGCCTCGTATGTGCCATTGTCCTGAGGCACATGGGCGTTTAGGGTGGGGAGGAAGTCACCAAAGGTGCGCCTGGCTCTGGCACAAAAGTTAATTAATTGCCCACCATAAAGATGAAGGAGGTTTTAGATTTGAAGAGATTTGATGCCATACTGGAAAAGGACATATCCGGTTATGAAGGCAAATTTTCCCGGCTAATTGCACAGGCCCCGGCCCTCTACAAAATGATGACCCGGCTCCTGGATGACCCGGACCTTCCCAGGTCGATGTCGCCGCTGGTCATTGCCGCTATTGCATATTTCATCCTTCCTGAGGATATCATCCCCGAAGAGAAGTTCGGGCCCATCGGCTATGTGGATGATATCTATCTCTGCGCATTCGTTGCCAACGAGGTGACCAAAGAATCAGCCTCTCCTGACATCCTGGCCAGAAATTGGGACGGAAATGTGCCCATCGCCCCATTGATAAAAGAGATACTCGATCGCGAAAAAGAGCTGATCGGAGATAAGAAAGATCATATAATGCAGTACATAGGCTACGATCAACTGGGAATGGCCAAATCCGATAGCATCGATTAGGGACCGGGCTCCTTTGTGCTCTCCCGGCTAGCCCTTCCTGATGGGCCGGTAAGGGCGCCTCATCTGCTCGCCGCATAATAGGCAGGTGGTGATCAGGACGCCTTCGCATAGCCTCACCCTCAATGCAGCCGCATTGAGAAAGCTGCCACAGTGCCGGCAATAGAGTCTTTTCAGCGGACGGGGCATTCTGACACGAGTACGGGTGCAAATCTTCCTGGCGATCTGCACGTACCTATCGCTCCTCTCCGGGTGGTCCACATTCACTGCCGCCGCCAGCATAAAAAGCCTTTCCATACGCTCTCGCGCCAGATCTCTGGCCTTATGGCCGTCTTTTCTCCGTCTCACGGGCTACTCCTTGAAGAGTTCGGGATATTAATACTATTTGCATCTTAGTAGAAAACCTATTTCTATTATGCTTGAGAGATATGCTATCAATGCCCGCCAAGCCCCTTTCCCTCAAGATCACTGCCGAGATGGAGGAGTACATCCGCGCCCGTTCTACTGACCTACGCGTGGCTACCACCTGTGAAGGGCCCCTGATGTTTTCCATCAGAATCAGCCCGCCCAAGGCGACCGATCACGTAATAATGGTAGGAGAGCGTAAGGTCTATGTTTCTGCTGTGCAGGCACCATACATCAAAGCCATAGATAGCAAGATGCTGCCGCGCTGCGCATTGGAGAATAAGAAAAGGTGAATTGCCGGGTTGTTCATTTTCTTGAAAAAACAGAAAAAGCACTATGCTCACATAGCTTGAATCTCATCAATCCGGAAACGGCCAGAAATGACCACCACATGACCAGACAGCACGCCAGCGCCACAGATATCAGGATATAATCCATACAGAACGTCCCCTAAATGCTGTTAAGCTTCCTGCAATCATATAGACGATTGTGACCAGCGAATCCATCCACAAAGCGGAATATGCTGCAAAGTTGTATTATTATTCATTACAGTAACTGTATATTTACACTATATAAATTTATGCTACATCACTGTTTTTGATGTCAATCAGTGAAAAAGCGGCCGATCGTGTGATAAAAAATTTAGATTGTTCCAATCCATTTTTTAAGAGCACGCATGGAGACTGCGCGATGGGAGATTTGGTTCTTCTCCTCCAAACCCATCTCCGCCATACTCACTTCACCCACATAAAATATGGGATCATAGCCAAATCCTTTCTTGCCCCGCGCCTCAAAGCCGATCCGGCCATGCACCTCTCCTGAAAACATTACGGTTTCCATTCCCGGCTGGATATAGGCGACCACTGATTTGAAGTAAGCCGATCGATTCTCCTGCCCCTCCATGAGCCGCAGTATCCCGGCATTGCCGATGGTCTTTTGCACGTAGGCCGAGTAAACGCCCGGAAAACCCCGCAAAGCTTCCACAAAAAGGCCCGCATCTTCGAGCATCACCGCCCCCTCCAACCGGGACGCGACCTCTTTCATGCCGTAAATAGCCACCTCTTCCAGCGTGTCTGCCTGAATCTCAGTGTAGCCGATGTCCTTTTGCACGAGATCGCCGAATATGGCCTGGGCTTCCGAAAACTTTCCCTTATTGCTGGTAACAAAATAAGTCATTTCTTCTCCCGTAAACCACGCGATTATTGCTGATCGGTTTTGCGTTCTTTTTAAGATAAAGCTGCTTATCAGACATAAGGCGATCTGGCTCAAGGGCAACGTTTTTAGATGTCGAGCATAATGTACCAGGGGTCAATGCAAATCTGGTGAGTCAAAAATGGAACTAGGAGACAGAATCTCCGTAAAGAGGAACGGCACATCCTTTGAGGGCGTGCTCATGCCTTCCCGGCGGGAAGGGTACCTGGTCGTAAAGCTGGACAATGGCTATAATATCGGCCTATGTGCCGCTAAGTGTGAGTTAACGCTCCTGCATAGTCACCCTCAAAGTCGGCCACAACGCAAGACCAGTCCTTTGCAGGTGAAAGAGGGCCTTCCCCTGGTCTCCATTCTATCCACCGGAGGAACCATTGCCAGCAAGGTCGATTACCGCACAGGAGCCGTCACCAGCCAATTCTCTGCAGGAGAGATCATATCTGCCATTCCGGAGCTGGAGGAGATCGCCAACTATCGAGCCCGCGTCATCTATCAGATCTTGAGCGAGAACATGCGTGCCGAATACTGGAAAAAGCTCGCGCAGTCTGTAGCCGAGGAGATATGTGCAGGCGCACAGGGAGTGATCATAACCCACGGCACTGATACCATGATGTATACCGCAGCGGCACTTTCCTTTATGCTGAAAACGCCGGTGCCCGTAGTCATCGTGGGCTCGCAGAGGAGTTCCGACCGACCCAGCAGCGATGCCTCCATGAATGCCATCTGTGCGGCAAGCGTTGCCATCAGCGACATTGCTGAGGTCTGTGTGGTGATGCACGGCACAACCAGCGATGATTACTGCTCCATTCACCGAGGCACGCGTGTCCGAAAGATGCATACTTCTCGCCGGGACGCTTTCCAGAGCATAAACCAGGCACCGCTTGGAAAGGTGGACTACCTCACCAGAAAGGTTGAGACCTTCCAGCCTTACCGGCGACGCGGTGAGGTGGAGCTTGAGGTCATGGATAGGCTCGAGCCCCACTGCGCCTTGGTCAAGTACACACCAGGATCTTCGCCGGAGATCTTGAACTACTACATAGATAAGGGCTATCGCGGCATCGTGCTGGAAGGCACTGGCCTGGGTCATGTGGCATCCGACTGGATAAAAGGCATTAAGAGGGCCACAGAAGAGAATATCCCGGTAGTGATAACCTCTCAATGCCTGCGAGGCAGAATATGCGATCGGGTATACGACACTGGACGCGACATGCTGGACAGCGGAGCAATCGAGGGCGAGGATATGCTGCCCGAGGTGGCTCTGGTCAAGCTCATGTGGGCAGTCGCAAATGCAAAAAGCCCGGAAGATATCCGCACGCTCATGAAAAGGCCTCTGGCCCAAGAGATATCATTCTCCACGCCCATCACAGTGTAAGGGCGGCAGTTAAGGCCAAACCTTATAAGCAAGGTGCATAGTAGCACCAATCTCAGGATTATCGGAGGAATTTCGTTTTGACACGCAAGCCAGCAAGCATGTATAGAAGGAGGGAACGGCCCTACACGCGCAGGAAATACATGGGCGGCGTTCCTGGAAGCAAAGTAGTACACTATGACATGGGAAATTTACAAGAGGATTTTCCCATCCAGTTAACATTAGTGGTCAAGGAGCCTTGCCAAATCAGGCATACGGCTCTTGAAGCGGCCAGAGTTGCAGCCAACCGTTTCCTCATGAAAATCGTAGGCAGAACCAACTTCCACCTCAAGCTGAGGACCTATCCGCACCATGTCATCCGTGAAAATAAACAGGCAACGGGTGCAGGCGCCGACCGTGTCTCCAGCGGCATGAGGATGGCTTTCGGCAAGGCTGTGGGAACTGCGGCCCGGGTCGAAGCAGGCCAGAAACTCTTTACCGTGGGAATACCCCTTGCATACCTTAACGACGCCAAGGTGGCATTGACAAGGGCAGGGCACAAATTACCGACACCGATTCAGATAATAGTAGAGTCGGGTCAAGAGCTGATAAAATAATTAAGGTATCTGGATGGATGATTATTTAGCGGGCCTGGATCGGGCCATGAAGAAGATGCCGGCCACTCGGGAGTCAAAAGAGCGGTTCGTCATACCTTCCGTTAAGGTCTTTTACGAAGGCAAGACCACCGTACTTGAGAACTTCGGAGCCATCGCGGACACACTGAATCGCGAACCGGAGCACCTCATGAAATATCTGCTCCAGGAGATGGGCACGGCAGGCAAGATCGAGGGGCAGCGCGGCGTCTTTCAGGGAAAGTTCGGCGAGACTGCCATTGCCCGCCAGATAGAGTCCTACTTTGAGGAGTATGTAGTCTGCACGGAATGCAGGCTGCCCGATACTCATCTTCTCAAGAGCGACCGCGTTCTTACGCTCAAGTGTGATGCCTGCGGCGCTCACCGACCGGTGAGAAAGAGAAAGGCAGCCACGATCGTGCAAAAGGATGTCATCGAAGAGGGCGAGACTTATGAGCTGCGCATCGAGTCCGTGGGCAACAAAGGCGACGGCATCGCCAAGGTGGATAAATATCTCATCTTCGTGCCCAGCGCCGTCAAGGGCGAGATCGTCAAGGCCAAGATTAAGAAGATCAGCGGAACTTTAGCTTTCGCCGAGGTTGTTGAACGAACCGGCAAGGTGCCTTAGATGGAAGAGAAGATCACCCTTTCTTTTAATGAGGAGAACAAGTATCTGCTTGAGTTCTCTCCTCCATCTTTCTGGATGGAATATGCCTTAGGATATGGTGGTCTTCCCTGGACTGAGATCAGCGAGGAGCGGGCGGCGATCGTCGCCGAAAACTACTCCTATCTCCTTGATCTCCTGGTTCAGGCCAGGCTTTATCGCCTCGGAAAGATGCCTTTTGATGAACGTTTTAAGTAGATTGACTGGAGAATGTCCTCATCAATGGCTGCATTTGTGCCGTCAATGAAAGGCTTTGTCATTCGCGGCCTGCCCATCATCAAGCAAGGCGAGGATATCTCCTCGCTGGTCAAATCTCTTTTTAATTTTAAGGATGGGGATGTCCTCTGCCTGGCCAGCACCATCGTGGCCAAATCGGAAGGCCGTTTCCGGGAGCTGGAAAGCTATCATCCCAGCGACAGAGCCACTCTGATCGCCAAAAATGTCGGCAAGGACCCCAGGTTCGTGCAGGCGGTCCTGGATGAATCGACAGAGGTCTTGCTCGACCAACCCTTCCTGCTGGTGGTGACCCGTTTTGGTCATGTGGGCGTAAACGCCGGCATAGATCAGTCCAACGTAGGAGACGCGCGAATACTGCTGCTGCCGGAAAACCCGGGAGGGAGCGCAGAGCGACTGCGCGCCGGCCTGGGTAAGGACTGCGCAGTCATCATCACCGATACCTGCGGCCGGCCTTTTCGCAACGGTGTGGCGGGCGTGGCCATAGGCTGGGCAGGGATTGCAGCTCTGCGCGACTGGCGCGGTGAGCAAGACCTGCACGGCAAGCCCCTGGAGATCACATTGGAGGCAATTGTAGACGAGATCGCAGCAATGGCCAATATGCTCATGGGCGAAGCGGGAGACGGGACTCCTGCAGTTGTTTTTCGCGGACTCAAGTACCCTCGCAGCGGCGGCGGCTCAGTCTTCATGGCCGAGGACAAAGATGTGATCCGGCCTCGCCTCAGGAGATAGGATTTTATCGCAGGCCTTGGAATAGCCACGCTCGTGCATAGACCGGTTCAAATCGTAGTGCCTTTCAAGCTAAACGATGCCAAGAGCAGGCTGGCACCGGCCCTTGCGCCGGTGGAGCGAAGGCATCTGGCCTTTTCCATGCTCCGGGACGTTCTGAGAACTGTCTCTGGCTATGGCAAAGTGACAATCCTATCCCGACCGGGGCTGGACAATGCTGACGTCGGCTACGATGTCGAGATCCAGGGGTCGGAGTTGAATCTGAACGATGCTCTAAACGCATTTATTGCAGATGAGGCTATGCAAGGATGGCGATCGGATATTTTAATCGTCATGGCCGATCTGGCTCTCTTGACACAAAATGATATTGTGGGAATTCTGAACTGCCGGGGAGATGTCGTACTCTGTCCGGGAAGGGGAGGCGGGACAAACATGATTCTCATCAGAAGCCCCGAGTTTCGTACCTGCTACCAGGGGCTGAGCTTTCCCAAGCATCTGGCCTTTGCCCGGCAGGCGGGCCTTGAGGTCTGCGTCTTCGAGTCCTTCCGGGCAGGATGCGATATCGATTGCCCGGAGGATCTGGCCGAGGTTCTGCTGCACGGGCGAGGGGAAGCAAGGACGCTTTTGGAAGGGTGGGGCTTTTCCGTTTCCGAAAAAGGGAGAGGCTGAGGAATTGGAAAGATCAATCCGTCTGGTTTATTCGGGCGCGTTGCTCCATTAGATAGCCAAACCCGGTCGTGATTGCGGGGATCATGAGATAAGTAACTGCGATATCCGTTGCATAGTCCCAAATAGGCATTTTTAGGGGGCTAAAAATGAATATCATGAGATCCAGTACAATACTGATCAAGAGCCAGGCAATGCCAATAAAGATGCCTTCCTTTAGAAAATCGCTATTTATCCTGGATAGATAGAAAATGGAGAAGAACACAGTCCAGATAGCGATTACTACGGGCATGATCGACTCAAAGAGCTGGCATTGAGACACACGCAACGGGAAGATCAAAACCGATACTGCAAAAGGTATCATCCAAATCATAAAGCCAAAGAGCCCAGTCTTTAGATATTTATTCATCCAATCACGCACCTGTCTAGCGAATTCCTCTGATGCAGCTCTTTTTTTGGCATCTTATAAATTTTTTGTGGACTTTTCGGGTATCCGACCTCATTGACGTTTGACCGCTCTTTACTTATTCCTGACCAACGCAAGGATTAGCAGGAAACAAAACCAGGTGACTATTATGGAAGAGGATTTTAAAGAAGCGGCAAAGTTTCACGGCCACATCTGCCCTGGGCTTGCCATTGGCTACAGGGTGGCCAAGTATGCCAAAGAGCACTATCCCCGCTCCCAGGATGAGGAGCTGGTCTGCATTGCCGAGAACAAATCATGCAGCGTGGATGCAGTGCAGTTTCTTTTGGGCTGCACTGCCGGCAAGGGAAATCTGATCTTTGTCGATAATGGAAAGCAGGTCTTTACCTTCTACTCTCGCGATCAGGACCGGGCCATGCGCATCTACTTTAAGGGCGATGTATTCCGAGGGATAGACGCCATGCGGCAAAAGGCGATGGCGGGAAAGCTTTCTGCCGAAGAGAAGAAGGAGTTTGAGAAGCTCAGGCCTCAGGTCATCGAGGACATCTTGAGCGGCAAGGACGAGGATCTGCTCACCGTAAAGGATGTTGACATTCCCGCACCTGAGAAGGCCAGGATCTATCCATCACAAAAGTGCCAGGAGTGCGGAGAAGGCTTCATGGAGATCCTGGGAAGGACGGCTGGGGGAAAGGTGCTCTGCAAGAGCTGCTTCGAAAGAATTGTGTGCTGAGGTAGTGAATATCTCGGGGATAAATATCAGCAAGGACAGATGCTCAAGCTTATCTATAACTTTTAATAAGTGATATGGTCATGAGAAACAAATGCTTTGGCATTATTCTTTGCTGCCTGGCCCTAATCGCAATTGTACCGGCACAGGGAGGGGAAGTAAAGATCAACTCCCTTCAATATCCGCCGTCGCCGGAGACCCTAACCGTGGGCGAGCGTGTGCCAATTGTTGTCAGCATCAACTACGCCAACCTGGGCCAGTCGACATTGAGCCTGCACCTCGCCTATGCCGATTTTCCACCCCGCTTTCAGAGCGGCGGCGAGGTTACAGTCTCGGGCAGCGGCACCTATCTGTTCCCGCCCGCCGAGATCATGGTGCCTGCCAGCTATTCCATTCCATCGGGATGGCCGGAGTACATAAACGAGTGGCATCTCAAGGCGGAAATATGGAAAGGCGATAAGCTTCTGGCCGGCAAAGCCTTCACCCTGCTGGTAGAGAATGCGGAGAATAAACCGGACGTTGATATCGGCAGTATCGAATATGTCGTCCCGCCCGATACGATTGCTGTTGGCGAAGAGAGCCTGGTCAAGGTGCACACAGTCTACTCCAATCTGGCTGCGGGAACCAAGATAGAGGCGACGCTGCGTGACCAATCGGGCGTCATAGCCTCTCGATTGAGCCGGGCACTTTCCGGAAGCGGCGAATTAACCTTCAGCATGACCGTGAAGCCCAGAAGGGCAGGAGCCTGGCTTGTTGAGGCAGCCCTGGGAACTGTCTCCGGCTCAATGCTAGTGGGGGATAAGAAAAGCTTCCAGATCAATGTGGTTTCGGGATGAGGGCATCAAAATGATTATCATAGTAGAGAGCTAACCAGAGTAAAGGATGATGTCATGCCCAGGGCAAAAAATTTGAAAGAGGCTTACAACAATTTTTATGTCGAGCCGCTAAAAGAGGATCAAGAGATCGCGGATTTCTACGTGCAGAGGCCTGGCCTTATATCACCTATGCAGGACTTGAAAGATCGAATCGAGCTTGCCGGCCGGAAGGAGAAGTATCTGTTCCTGGGCTTCCGGGGCTCTGGAAAGAGCACAGAACTGTACCGCCTGGAGGCCGCCCTGGATAAGAGTCGCTTTCTTGTGGTGAATTACTCCATCCGAGATGATCTGAACCTAAGCGACTTCGATTTTCGCGACTTCTTCGTTTCCATGGCGCTCAAAGTCTACGATATTGCCAGGGTGGAAGGAATTGTTCTTAATCCCGACATCGAGAAGGATTTCCAGGATTTTACCAAGCGAATAACGAACATAACTGAGGAAGAGGTAACCAGCCAGAGTTCAGCCGGGCTCTCCTTGAGCCAGATCGTCATCCTCAAGCTTAGCAGAGAGGCCAAGACCAGGCAGTGCCTGAGGACGGAGCTGGATCAGAAGATCAGCGATCTCATTCAGAAACTAAACTGGCTGATATTGGACATCGAAAAAAAATCTGGAAAACAATTGGTCATAGTAGTAGACGATCTGGACAAATTGGCCAGAGGTCAACAATCTGAAGACTTTTTCTACAAAAACTATCAGCTCCTTATCGAGCCGAGCTGCTTTGTTGTCTATACATTTCCCATTCCATTGGCATTTCATCCTCAGTACGAGAATGTCAGGCATGCCTTTAATGGAGATGTAATCCTTCTGCAAATGCCTGTGTGGAAGCGAAACAGAGAGCCACACCAAGAAGGTAGAAAATTTTACACTGATGTAATCGCCCGCAGGATAGAACCGGATCTCCTGGATAAGGGCGTTTTGGAATATGCAATCGAGTCCACCGGAAAGCTTGTCGAGCTGGTGGAAGTCATGAAAGAGGCATCGCTTAGTGCCTTTCGCAAAGGACAGATGCGCATATCCAAGAACGATGTCGCTCCTGCTCTTGAGAAGCTGAGGATGACATTTGATCGAACCCTCACTGACGCTCATAAAAAGAAGCTACTTGAGATCAACATCTGCAAGGAGGCCAGGGAAGAGGGGCCGGATTCGAATCTCACTCGTGATCTGCTGTTCAGCTTGACTGCGGTCGAATACGAGGATGGAGAGGGTAGATGGTGCGAGGTAAACGCCATGCTGCTTCCACTGGTGGAGAAATGGACCAGATCACCTTAGAGGATCTGGATGAGGTCGATCTTTTGCTCACGGAGCTGGAGATCTCTCAGGGAAAAGGAAACCTCATTCTCTGCACCGTAGCTTCTCCAGCTTATCGAGAGAAGATAATAGAGGCAATAAAGAAGCGATTTAGCATCAGAATTCTGCCAGTAGAGAAGGGAGACAACCTAATATCCGATCTTAGGAATGCTCAGGCTCAGAAAGAAGAAATTCTCATCTGGACGCTTCCCGAGTCACTAAGCAATGATATTTTAGATGCCCTTAACAACTTCAGAGAACTTTTTTATGATGCAGGCGTTCCGAGCTTGGTCTTCATGACACCAGCAGGACTGGACGACGTAATCTGGAAGGCTCCAGATTTCTGGAGGTACAGAGGAGGATATCATATACTTAAAGGCGAGGATCATGGTCCTGCTTTTCAAGCATTAGAGGTACTGTCAGTTCCACTCAGCTTCAGCTATCAGAATAAAGAAGATTTGTTAAGGCGCAAAAGGATCAATGAGTACCTGCTAGAGAAGATAAGTGATCAAAAAGAGCGGGCAAATATCCTGACCGAGCTTGGCACAATTGACTTCCTGCTAAGCGAGACGTTCAAAGCTATCGAATACTATGATCAGGCTCTGAACATTGCCCGCAAGATTGGGGACAGAAAGGGCGAAGGCAAGGCCTTAGGCGAGATTGGTAGAGCCTATGACAGCCTGGGAGATTACAGCAAGGCTATAGAGTACCAAAAGAAAAGCTTGGCTATTGCCCGCGAGATTGGAGATAGACGGAGTGAGGGGTATGCTTTGGGTAATCTTGGTAGAGCATACGATAGCCTGGGAGATTACAGCAAGGCCATAAAGTACCAAAAGAAAAGCTTGGCTATTGCCCGCGAGATTGGAGATAGACGGAGTGAGGGGTATGCTTTGGGTAATCTTGGCATTGCCTACGATAGCCTAGGAGATTACAGCAAAGCCATAGAGTACCACGAGCAACGCCTGGCTATTGCCTGCGAGATTGGAGATAAAAAGAGCGAGGGCTATGCTTTGGGAAGCCTTGGCCTTGCCTATAACAACCTGGGTGAAACCTGCAGGTCCATAGAGTATCAAGAGAAACACTTGGCAATTTCCCACGAGATTGGGGACAGGAAGGGCGAAGGCTATGCTCTGGGCAACCTTGGCTTGGCCTACGGTAGCCTTGGAGACTACCACAAGGCGATAGGGTATCACGAGCAACGCCTGGTTATTGCCCGCGAGATTGGGCATAGGAAGGGTGAGGGCCATGCACTGGTCAATCTTGGGATGGTCTACGATTACTTGGGCGAATTAGACAAAGCCATCGAATACTACGAACAGGCCCTGGTTATCGCACGAGAGATTGGCAACCGACGCGGAGAAGGAAACGCTCAATGGAACATGAGTCTGGCTCTGGATCAAATTGGTAAAAGAGACAAAGCGATCGAATGTGCCAAAGCTGCCCTCAAAATCCGTGAGGAGATCGAAGATCCACGCGCTGTGATAGTAAGGCGAAAGCTGCAAGAATTGGAGAGCCAACAGCACAGGCAATGAAACCCGAAAACAAAGCCCTCATTAAAGCCCTCCTGGAGAACAGCGACTCCATCCAGGAGGACATCTACGACGACGCCGAAGAGATGCTGGGCACCGTTCCCTTCATCCTGAAGGTCATGGCCCGCAGACCGGAGTTCATGATCTTCTCCGCCCTCAAAGACTTTTATGCCCTGCGGCCCCAGAGCCTGGAGCCCAAGGTCGCAGAGCTTCTGGCCGTGGCCGCAGCCGCCGCATCCGGCGCGGATAAGTGCCTGAAGGTGCACATGCGGGCGGCTGAGCGCGCGGGGGCGAGCGAGGACGAGATCCTGGATGCGGTATTCATTGCCGCCCTCATCGGCCAGACCAGGGTGCTGGCCTCGGCGCTGCGCACCTTCCAGGAGTTTGAGGGCAGGTCGAAAGAGAAGTAGAGCTTTGGTTTCGAAAATGTCTCATCGGCGCCTTTGTGTCTTTGTGCCTTTGTGGTTGAGTTTTTTTGAAGGAATGAACGCTTAGCGACTGCAAAATACGCTCACCACAAAGACACAAAGGCACAAAGAACGACCAAGCCGAAATTTGGAGATGAGGCCTTGCCTACCCAATTCAGCGAAGAACCATGAGAAATCGATCAAGCCTTCCCAATTAATGACGGCGAAATATGCTGGATCTGCGGCTTTAGGATCTGAAGAGTTTGACGAGGTCAAAGGCATTTACTGGTACTACCATTGTATCTGCGTGAATCATGCGGATTCAAGAATTAAGTCAACTCCTATGAGTTCGCTTGTTGGCAATTACTCGTCCGATCTATTATAGACCCATTGCTGTCTGCTAAGGTTGCCGTATCTCCATCGTTATTCCATACAGGCAGACTTTGTCCAAAATACAGGTCTGTCGCTGTATCCGTCCCTGATCCCGTGTGGACTTTCACGGAAGCTCCTGCATTCAGTGTGAATATTGGGAACCTATATAAATGCTTATTATCTTCGTCGGATAGAGTCCAACATGACATAGATATGGGAGATGTACCGTTGTTAGTGATTTCAACCCATTCACCATTCAAGTTGATTTTATCGTCTCCAGGAGCATTGAAATTACAGTCGGAAATATGCACTAACGAAAAGGATGCTCCTGCGGTTACTGCTATGATTAGAAATGGAACTATTGAAGTTAAGATTAAAGCGGTTTTCATATCAAATTATCTCCTTATGACGAATATTGTTACGATCGTTTAAAGTTATTGGTTAAGGGAGTGCCTGAAGGTGCACATGCGGGCGGCTGAGCGTGCGGGTGCGAGCGAGGACGAGATCCTGTATGCCGTGTTTATCGCCGCCCTAATCGGCCAGACCAGGGTGCTGGCCTCAGCCCTGCGCACCTTCCAGGAGTTTGAGAGCGGATCGAAAGAGAAGTAGAGCTTTGGTTTCGAAAATGTCTCATCGGCGCCTTTGTGTCTTTGTGCCTTTGTGGTTGAGTTTTTTTGAAGGAATGAACGCTTAGCGACTGCAAAATACGCTCACCACAAAGACACAAAGGCACAAAGAACGACCAAGCCGAAATTTGGAGATGAGGCCTTGCCTACCCAATTCAGCGAAGAACCATCAGAAATCGATCAAGCCTTCCCAATTACCCGAAAGCTTCATGGCCCCGGCGGCCTTCCTGAGAGCTAATGGTAGTAATACTATGCAACGACGGCGAGATCGAGGTGCAGGATGGCGAGATATGCCAGATCTGCGGCCAGGAGCTGGAAGAGTTTGACGAGGTCACGGGCACCGGCATTCATGGGTACTACCACTGGATATGCGTGAGCCACGTGGATGCATGAGCTACTTGCAGGGTGAGCAGAGGCCCGCGGGCGCATAACGCTGCCGATGGCAAGATTCATAAACCAGCAGGTGCTTGCAGTATCCTCGATCTGCCTTGCAAGACAGATCGTATGCGGGGATAACCAAGCCAGGCCAACGGTGATAGACTCAAGATCTATTCTCGCAGGAGTTCAAGGGTTCGAATCCCTTTCCCCGCATAAATTTAATTGGCTCTTCGCTAGATCCAGTTGCTAACCTCAGGTTACTATGTTTTTCCAGTTGTTAGTTAGTCGCTCT
>CAZDLZ010000062.1:0-13399 GCA_964506745.1 uncultured Methanotrichaceae archaeon
TGCAAGAAGAATGATATAATTACTCTGTATTCCCTACTCAATGAGAGTTAAGGTTCGAAAAGGAGAACCAAGCTTTGCCCCGCAATCGGGACATCGGTCCATTGTGACTTCCACTTGCTCATCCGGAGCAACATAAGGTCTTGTTACGCCTTTGTGGCCGATTTTTTGGCCGGGCTTTCCTTTGTTGTTCTTATCCGGATCTTTTTTACGATTGCGGCCACGTCTTAGACTTGGTGGTGTATGTGCATTCTCATATTGAGCTAGCCGTGCTTCAAGCTCACCGATTTTTGCCTTAAGCAACTCATTCTCGCGCTCTAATTCTTCAATTCGATCTTGAGGTTGCTTGATTGTTTCTCCTTCGTGCATACTCCTAATAAAAAAGTATTATACTCATATTATTTAATTTTTCTGGTCTAAAAACATTTTGTGGTAAATTTAGGATTGAATGATCGGGAGCTAAACACGTACGATTTATTCAGTATTTAAGTTTTTTTCCTCTTTGCTTATGGTTGTAGAGTCCTGAAGCCTTGCACTCCCGCCTATTAGATCCACGTTCTTGCGATAAATGACCAAATTCCAAGGAGCGAAAAAGCCATATCCCATTGACTGCAAAGAGTGCCGGAAATTATCAAGGAGGACCCGGGATGGTTATGGAACGCGAATTCGCAGGCAAATGGAAGATTATCGAGGCGCTGGATATGGAGGAAGATTATATCAGCCTATCACCTGACCCGCATCTTATGTTGCAGGTGGATGATAAGAACATGGTAACGGGAAGTTATCAGTTTGGTTCCCAAGATGGCTATATAGATGGCCTTATCGAGCCGGATAATGAAAACCTGAAGCTGATCTTCTCTTTTGAAGGCTGGGACGAGGCTGATCTGGTAAACGGCTCCGGCACTTTTTGCATTGAGTCTGGGGACACGTATCTCTTGACCATGAACTACGAAAAGGGAAATACATTCTGCTTCAGATGCCAGGCGATAAATAGCGATCTCGATGCTACTGGGGATGGTAGCGCATAGCAGTCTTTTGCCATCTCCATCCTCCTTTCCATCCGGTAGAGAATACATGTTCGTTTTGCACTCACTCTGGGACACGGAAACTTTCTACATCTGGGCCGAATCCTCAGCTCAGCCTCTATCTTTTTCAGGCGGATCTGGCAATCATAATCTCCATTGCGAGAAGACTACCAATCTGAAAAACCGTCTCTACTGGGCACATACTCAGTCCCGGCTTTGGGCTATGCGCCAGGCTTTGCCCTCGATCTTATCCTGGAATTGCCCACCTATCCGCCCCAGGGCACGGCTTATGCCGACTCCATGCCCTTCTGGTCGGAGCTTGTCCTCTTTTCCCTGGAAATTGCATCCAGAGAACAGTTTTTGCCCATTATCCAAAAAGACAGAGCCCTCTGGAAAGCGGTGATCGACGGGCCTGATCAAGAGCGCCTTAATATCTTCAGCCGGTCCTTGCCACCCAGTTGTCGTGGCCTTTTTCCCCTGCTGACCACGTCGCCTTCTCCTGCCCCGAATGCGATCCACTTTCACCTAGGTCCACAGCTTCGTGAATAGCGTTGTGAACACGCTGGTGCACAGCAGCCTTTGTGGAGTCAGCCTCCTGCCCGCCCGGCGGGGCCGCAGGCCCAAGAACGTACCTCTGCCGATTCAATTCCTGGCAGCCCTGACCGGCAAAGAGACCAGCCTATCTGCCCCGGCCCCGGAGCTGGCAACATTCACTTCAAAGATGGATTCCTGGACGGCACAAATCCATCCGAAAATTGAAGACGTTCCTTTTCGCACCTGTTTTCACCTGGAAGCACCGTGCGTTGAAGAAGACATATGGTCTCATGATGACAAAAGCCTGCTGGTACCCGCAAAAGAGGTATGGCAGACAAAATCTCATGCCCTCGTTATCCATTGCATCAAAAGCGATATTCTCAGCTCGCCTGCTCTCCGGTGAGATGCCACAGACGATCGAGGAAGGATTTTCCGATTGCGGCATTTCTCTTTTTCCCAAGAAGAAAGCGGACCTGAAAACAAATTGTTCATGTCCGGATTGGTCCAACCCCTGTAAACACATAGCATCCGTCTATTATCTCTTGGCTGAGCAGTTCGATCATGATCCGTTTCTCATCTTCAAGCTGCGGGGCAAATCCAAAGAGGAAATAGTAGAGGCACTGCGTAGTTCGCGATCTTCCGGGACAGGAGAAGAGTCCGAGAAGCCCTCTGGTTCCATTCCCGTTTCCATAATCGAGGATAAGACCAGACCTCTGGAGGAATGCCTGGATTGCTTCTGGCAAAATGGAAGCGAGCTTGATTTGCTGGAGATCAATCCCAAGAGTCCGCCGGTAGAAAACGCGGTCCTGAAGATACTCGGGGAATCCCCGATCTTAATTGGCCGGGCCAATCTGGCTTCTTTTCTAATAAAGGCATACGTAATCGCAGCTTCGGCCGCACTTCAGAAAGCCTCCAGGGGAAACGAAGATCCATAATTTTTAATCCAAACAGATCTCACCCCCATCCTCCGAGCAGACTATAAATAGTTTGGAGACATACCACGATCCAGCAAATTGCATATTATCGAAATTATCGAACACAAAGCCAAATTAACGAACTGAAAGGAGAGTGTGATATGGGTTTCTTGGATCGTATGAGCACCGTTGTGCAGGCAAAGATGAACAAGATCATGGATAAGATTGAGGACCCCAGGGAGACCCTGGACGTTTCCTACGAAAAGCAGATCCAGCTCCTGCAAAATGTTAAGAGGGGCGTAGCTGAGGTCACCACCTCTAAGAAGAGACTCGATCTGCAAAAGGCCAAGCTGCAAATGAACCTGGACAAGTTGGACGGTCAGGCCAAAGAGGCATTGCTGGCGGGCCGCGAGGATCTGGCACGAAAGGCTCTGGAGAATAAGGCCTCCCTACAGGCGCAGTCGGCAACGCTGGACCAGCAGATCGCCGACCTGCAAGATCAGCAGCAAAAGCTTATGGACGCCGAGAGCCGCCTGGCCACCAAGGTGGAGTCTTTCCGCACCAAGAAGGAGACCATTAAGGCCCAGTATTCTGCGGCAGACGCACAGGTAAAGATCACCGAGTCAGTGACTGGCATCAGCGAGGAGATGGCCGACGTGGGCATGGCCGTGCAGAGAGCCGAGGAGAAGACGGAGAACATGAAAGCTCGCTCGGCAGCCCTCGACGAGCTTCTTGAGTCAGGAACGTTGACCGATTACTCCGGTGGCAATGATCTGGACAGGGAGCTGGCCAAAGTAAAGGCGCAGAGCAGCGTTAATGATATGCTGGCCAAAATGAAGGAGGAGATCAAGAAATGATCATCAGGATTTTGGGTGAGGGGCAATTTCAGTTGGACGACAATCTTGTAGATAAGGTAAACAAGATCGACAACAAAATTGTAAATCATGTCTCCCAGGGCAACAGGTTAGAGTATGCCAGGGATTTGGCCAATTTGATATCCACCATTAAAGAACTGGCCGAGCCCCTTGATCCGGTGGAGATCCTCCCCTCGGATATCATCATTCCCCCTTCCGACCTATCGTTTGAGGAGGCAAGAAAGGTGTTCTGCGACGAGGGCCTGATCAAAGGCTGAACCGTAATAATTGTATCGTCAGCCACTTAGCTATGACAGGTGGCTGACGACGGCCGCAGAAAAATCACAAATATTTCTGTATATTCTATCCGCTAATCTGCCCCTGGTCCATTCATCCCAGGAATTTCGTTACTATCTTCATAGTCTCCTCAGGATGGCTGATCCAAAAGATATGCCCGGCTGCGTCAATCTCACGTATTTGTGCGCCTGGAATTGACCCGGCTATTCGGAGGCTGTTAGGAGGAGGAGTTAGTACATCCCGATTTCCGATTATTACCATTGTCGGCACATTAATCGTATTCAAGCGCTCATCCACATCAAAGGTCATGAAGGCCTCAAGCTGCTCCATGTAGGCCGCAAGCGTGCCTGGAAAAGCAAGATTGGCCTGAATCTTCCGCTCCACGCTGTCCGGATGAGCATCAATGAACTCTTGCGGGTAGCAGACAGCTCCCGTCCATAACAGGTAGTCGTGAGCTGAAAGGTCCTGTCTGGGATAGAAATATTTCATGATTTCCGGCGGCGGTAAAACCCTGGATCTTCCACCGGCTGAGGTGGCACCCAGCACCAGCTTATTGACACGTTCCGGCCGGTCCAGTGCCAATTGCAGAGCAATCATGCCACCCATACTGCCTCCGAAGACATTAGCACGATCAATGGCCAGGGCATCCATCAAGCCGGCGGTATCCATAGCCATCTGCTCGATGCTGCAGGGACCAATATAATCGCTGCGACCGGCTCCTCGATTATCAAAAAGAATTACTTTGTAGCGATCCGCCAATTTTTGGGGCAGGATCCATCCCCAATCAAGACAATGGCCACCCAGGCCCATAATCATGAGCAACGGTTCTCCCTGGCCGTGGATCTGGTAATACATTTTTATGTTGCCCACAGTGACCCGGCCTGCAGAGTTCGGCTCATAGGTGTCGGCGCTTTTAATCCGGGACGAAGAAACATGATTAAGATACATCATAAGAGGTTGCTGGTCAAACAGTTAAAAATTTTTCGGTAGAAGGTGATGCCGTTTCCTGACCTGCGGTGCTGCTGCTTTTTCCTAAGACCACATTGGTGTCCGTACCGTTGCCTGAGGCTACCTGAATGTCGGAAGACTGATAATTTTCTTGCTTGGTAGCATCAGTTGATCTCTTTTTCATAAGCTGGTCTATCTGCTGATCTATCTCAGAGATCAGAGAGAAGACCGCATCCATGGAGCTGTCGAATGAATTTTCTGGGGCATGTTTACCATCTCTGGCCAAGACCCTGATTTTGTAGTCTCCGGCAGGCAGATCCCGAGAGGACCATTTCCAACTGGCCATCTCTGTCCATCTGCCCATATCCCGGCCATTGAGCTGGAATTTATAGAGGATTTTGTCGCCTTCCGGATCATTGGCCTTTGCCTTCCAGGTCACTTCCGTGCCCTGGACCTTTGGGCTGGCAATGTCCGGAACAAGGGACTCTAAAACAGGCGGCAAATTTGAGTCTGCGATGGTAATATTGAAGAGCGCGTCTTTAGAACTGTCAAACGAATCCTCAGAGGAATGCTTTCCATCTCTTACCAGGACTGTAATCTTATACTCGGCTGGCTTGGCAAAAGATGTATTCCAGACCCAGGAATTCGAGGACGACCATTTCCCAACTTCTTTATCATCAGCCAGGAATTTGTAGGAGATGTCGTCTCCATCTGGATCACTGGCCTCTGCCTTCCAGGTTATGATGCTGCCTATGGCTTGAGGACTGGATCGGTCCGCTTTTAGCGCAGGAACTTCCGGGAGGCTATTAGGCAGCGTCAGAGCAAATGTGTCATCCATAGAGCTGTCAAATGAATCCTTGGATGCGTGCAATCCATCTTTAGCCAGGACGGAAATCTTATAGTCACCTGGCTTTTCCGAAGATGTATCCCAGACCCAGGAGTTGGACGTTGACCAGTCGGTCATTTCCCCGTCGTTCTTCATGAATTTGTAGTAAATCCTGTCGCTATCCGGATCATTGGCGCTGGCCGTCCAGGTAATGATGCTGCCCCTGCCCTGAGGGCTGGACCTGTCCGGTTTGAGTTCCTGCAAAAGGGGAGACTGGTTGGGGTTACTTAAGGTGAAGCTCGTGTTTATAATGCTATCAAATGAATCTTCAGTGGCATGCTTGCTATCTATTGCCAGGACGGTGATCAGGTAATCACCTGCCGGCAACCCTTGAGATAGCCAGCTCCAGCTATTGGTCTTGGACCATTTCCTCACTTCCCGGCCATCCAGGAAAAACCTGTAAAGGATTTTATCGCCATCTCCATCCGTTGCCTTGGCCTTCCAGAAGATTGCCGCACCCTGTTGCTGGGGGCTGGATCTGTCCGGCACCAGGCCCTCCAGGACGGGGGGTCGATTGGAATTGGCAATTTCCTGACCCAGGGATTCATCAAGCTTTGCATCAGACTGGCTGATGGCGCGAGATAGATCTGATTCGCTGGATAAAGCTTCTTGGGATGGGGTGTTATTTGCGGAGATATTTCCTGTGCTGTTATCGACAGCAGCTTTTGTTTCATTGTTGGCTGCCACTGTTGAAGAAGGCGATTTTGCAATCTTTGCAGCCAGGATAATCTCTTTATCCTGCAAAGATGCATTATCCACTATTGTCAGATTGTCTTTCTCAGTGAGATTTTCCTTGCTCGACTGGATGCTCAAGTTTGATGCGTTATATAATGTATTATTTTTTCCGACAACTGAGGTGTTGCTCTGCCCATTGCCGGCTGCTGTTTTAACCTCAGTCGGAGAGGTGCTTGCCGGTCTTTCAGGAGGCGAGGCCTTCTGAGGTGCCGTATTTTTTACGGCAGTCTGACTGCTGCTCGATGAGCTGCTGCCTCCCATGCTGCCACCACTCCCGCCTCCCCCTGTGCTGAAAATTGTTGCCTTGCTCATATCTTCAAGAATTGCGGGCGAATTATTTTTTGCGACATAAAATTCGGTAGAATTATTTTGGGATAAATTTGCCTGGAGGCTTTCTTCTCGGTATGGGGTAGTTAATTGGAATAGCGGCTTTCCTTCCTCGGAAGGTGAAGATGGAGAGACTGATGCTACCGCTGGGGTGGTGACCTCAAGCTTTGTGAACGGCACATCTGAAGCAAACAGATGTGGTCCATAGGCAAAAGCCAGGGCAGCGATGAAACAGGCTGCCAGCAGGAGGATGGCCAGATCAGCACGGGGAAAGGTCCGCGTAGATCCCAGTCCCCTCTTTGGCAAAAGAAGAAATCTTCTCTTGCGGGGCAAATTCGACCAGCGGCCATAGGACACCGCCGCCAGGAATATGGCCAGAAGAGAAAGAATTGTGGCCAAAGAGGCACTTTGCAGTCCCCGGGGGGTAGCCGTTAGAATTAAGCTGAATAGCCCGGCCAGCAATGCAGAAAATGCCAGGCTGAGAAATGCTCGCCTATACCCACTAAGGTCGCTTTTGCCGGGAAAGATCGATAGTGTGGCAAGATATCCAGGGATGAGGAACACGATAATGAGAGCCGGAAGCGATAGGGTGCCCTGCAAGGATTGAGGCGAAAGATGGACCATGGCTATAGCTATAACCGGGATCAACACAGACGCAATTAGATGCCAGGGCGGTGGCCAGGCCAGTCTCATATTATTTGTCCTTACTCAACTACTGATAAAACCTTTTTCCTGACGAAGATCTGGTCCCCGGAGCTTTGAGCATTAGTCGATTTCGAGCTTTATGCCCACAGGGCAGTGATCTGCGCCAGTGACATCTTTGAGGATAAAAGCTGACGATACGGCATATCGCAAATTTTCGCTCACAAAGAAGTAGTCGATCCTCCAGCCCACGTTTCTCTCGCGAGCCCTTGTCTTCAGATCCCACCAGGAGTAGTTCTCCCCCTCTGCATGATAGATGCGAAATGTGTCTATAAAGCCTCTTTCTACCATCCGGTCCATCCAGGCTCTCTCCACCGGCAAGAATCCTGAGATCTTTTCGTTAGCCCTGGGCCGGGCCAGGTCGATATCCTTGTGGGCAGTATTGACGTCCCCACAGATCACAATCCTTCTGCCATCGGCCTTGAGCTTATCGATGTGCTCTAAAAAAACATCATAGAACTTCAGCTTGTATGCCAGCCGCTCCGGGGAAGCTTTGCCGTTGGGAAAGTATACATTAAAGAGCAGGAACGGTCCGTAATCAGCCACAATAGCTCGATGCTCGTCCTCAAAGCCCTCGATCCCCAGTGTGTATTCTACGCTCAAGGGCATTGTTTTAGAAAAGAGAGCCACTCCGTCCCGTCCTTTTCTCTCCCCTGAGCTAAAGTAGGAAAAGTAGCCGGGAATGCTTTTTAGCTCGGCAGGAATCTGATCTGCAGCCGCCTTTGTCTCTTGCAGGCAGAGCACATCCGGCATATCTCTTTCAAGCCAATCCAGAAAACCCTTTTTATAAATGGCTCTCAGACCGTTCACATTCCAGGAGAGAAGTCTCATGCATTCTGGGAAATGTTGACGGGGAATATCTTTCTGTCTTCAACGGTACCGTTCTTCCAGGGCCGGACCAGGAGCATCGTAACATCCGTGCTGCCGGGTTTTTTGGCGCTGAATACAAAGAGTTTTTTGCCCGGAACACCGACCCATCCCGGCTTTGCATTGACGGGCTGCTCGGATGAGGCCACAAGGCTCAGATAATCGGGATCAAACTGTGTCCACCAGCTAAATCCCGTTGAACCGGCATTAGACTCCAGCTCGATGGTGAAATTCTCTCCTGCCGTGACATTGACGGCATCTTCGCAGGGAGCATTGTCGCAGACGCTACCCGCAGAAATTGCTACTGCGGCTAATAAGACAGCCGCGACAACAGATAGAAATACACTTGTCTGTCTCTTCATGTTTTATGCCTCAAATCCAGTGTTTTACTTTAAATCCGATGTGCAGTGCGAGCACTTGACTGCTGCCCTGGGAATGCTCTCCTTGCAGAAAGGGCATTCCTTGCTGTTGGGCTCGGGAGGTGCCGGCTTTTTCTTGGCGGCATTTACCTGACGGATGAGCATGAATATGGCCAGGGCAACAATCAGGAAGTTGATGATGGCATTTATGAACAGGCCGTAATTGATGGTGGGAGCCGCTGCCGCCTGAGCCGCTGCCAGGGTGGCATAGGTCTTCCCGTCTAAGGCTACAAACATGTCGGCAAAGTTTATGCCGCCCATGAGCATGCCGATGGGCGGCATGATGACGTCTTTAACCAGCGAACTGACAATACCACCAAAGGCAGCTCCAATTATGATGCCTACCGCCATGTCCAGGACATTGCCCTTCATGGCGAATTCCTTGAACTCGCTGATAAATCCCATAACCCCTACCTCGTTTAAATATCCTGATTTCGTGTCTTTATTAGGTGCTCTAATTATAAAATCTTTATGAGATGACCGGAAAAAACTTAGTAGAAAGAGTGCTATACAAGCCTTAATGAAAGAATATTCCAATAAAGAGATCAAAGTTCTCTGGAACAGCGAAAAGTGCATCCATGCCGGTGAATGCGTAAAGGGTCTTCCTCAAGTATTTTGCCGGGACGACAAGCCCTGGATTAATATGCAAGGGGCAAGCTCAGAAGATATCATGACCGTTGTTGATAGATGTCCATCCGGTGCTTTGAGCTACAAGAAGGTGCAATCTGTTGACGAGGTGAGTGACAATATGCCCTGTGCTAAAATCAAGGTGATGAAAAACGGACCATTGCTGGTGGAAGGGGAATGCTCTTTGGAAGACAATGACGGCTTAGTATTGGCCGGCCAGGGACCGTATGCCCTATGCAGATGCGGAGGCTCAAAGAAAAAACCGTTATGCGATGGAACTCACATCAAAATGGCATTTGATGATACAAAATAAAAAAAATTAAGACCCGCTCTATTTCTTGGAAATGAGCGGGATCGCGTCGAGCGCCTTGGGGTTGACAACTGCCGATGTGTCTCCCAGAGCCTCCCCCTGGGATTTGGCCTTGATCAGCGGCCTGACGGGCTTTCCTGCCTTGTTCCGGGGGATGTCCTTCACGAAGACGACATCCGAGGGAATGGCGATGGGGCCCAGGGTCTTTCGCACGAAGTTCTTGATATCCTTCACCAAAGCGGCATCTTCTTTGGCCTCGGGCTTCAAGACGACGAATACCACAATGCTCTCGCCCTTCACCTTGTCCGGTTTGCCCACCACAGCAGCAGCGGCGACCGATGGATGCATCTCTGCCGATGCCTCAACCTCGGCGTTGGATATCCTGTGGCCTGCTACCTTGAGGACATCGTCGCCTCTTCCCAGAGCCCAGATGTATCCGTCTGCGTCCACACGAGCCTTGTCTCCGGAGAGATACTTGCCGGGAAAAGCGGTCCAGTAGGTCTCGTTATACCCGGACGGGTTCTTGTAGACCTCTCGGAGCATGGAAGGCCAGGGCGCTGTTATGAGTATGTTGCCGGTACTGCCTGCAGGCACGGCTGCGCCGTTATCATCCACTACCTCGACATTGTAGCCGGGCAGAGCGAAGCTGGGCGATCCGGGCTTGAGCGGGGTAATGGGCAGAGGAGCGATGACCTGAGAGCCTGTTTCGCTCTGGAACCAGGTGTCCATGATCGGCGCAAACCCGCCACCGACGTTCTGCTGCCACCAGACGAAAGCATCGGGGTTCATGGCCTCGCCTACCGAGCCCATGAGCCGAACGGTGGAAAGGTCATACTTCTGAGGCCAGGAGGGCCCCTCGTTCATGAACATCCTGATAGCGGTAGGCGCGGTGTAAATCACAGAGACTCCGTAGTCCTCGATGATCTTGAACCAGCGGCCGAAGTCGGGATAATCGGGCGAGCCTTCGTACATGATGCTTGTCGCACCGAGACAGAGCGGCCCGTAGGCGATGTAACTATGGCCGGTGATCCATCCGATGTCAGCAGTGGACCAGTAGACATCCGTATCCTTGATATCGAAGACCCAGGAGGTGGTAAACGCGGGGCCGACGCTCATACCGGCGTGGGTGTGCACAATGCCGCGCGGCTTTCCGGCAGCTCCGGCAGTGTAAAGGATGAATAGCGGATCGGCACTGTCCATGGGCAGTGTCTCGCAGGAGCCTGACCGGCCGGCCACAAAGTCGTCCCACCAGACATCGCGGCCTTGTGTCATGGGCGTTTCCTGGCCGTTTCTCTTAACAACTACTACCTTCTCGATGCACTTGAGGCCGGCTATGGCTTCATCGGCCTGGGGTTTGGTGGCAATGGGCTTGCCCCGGCGGTAGGAGCCGTCGCAGGTGACCAGAACCCTGGGCTGGCAGTCTTCCAGCCGGTCACGAACGGCTACTGCAGAAAATCCGGAGAATACTACTACGTGAATGGCGCCCAGCTTGGCGCAGGCGAGCATGGCTACAGGCAGCTCTGGGACCATGGGCAGATAGATTCCCACGCGGTCGCCCTTCTTGATTCCCTGGGCCTTGAGGGCATTGGCGAACCTGTTGACCTCGCGGTTAAGCTCAAAGTAGGTGATCTTGCGCACATCTCCAACTGGCTCACCCACAAAGATGTAAGCCAGCTTGTTGCGCCGCCAGGATTTAGCGTGTCTGTCTACGGCATTATAAGCTACATTGATCTTGCCGCCCATAAACCACTTGGCGAAGGGGGCTTTCCACTGAAGTGTCTGCTTGTAGGGCTCAAACCAGTCTGCATAGGTTTGGGCCATCTCATCCCAGAACGAGACGTAATTGGCAGAGCACCATTGTCGCAGCTCGCTCTCCGAATTGTGCCCCTTTCGCTTCATCCAGGCCATGACATTGGAGTTCTCGACAAGATCTCGGGGTGGATAATACAGACCTTGTTTTGCGGTCTGAACCGTTTTTTCCGATTTTTCCTCATCCATTTTAAATCGCCTTACTATATTTGCAACTTTAAAGACATTTATATCCATAATAAACACTTTTTTTTGTGTTTAAAATTATAATGGATATTCAAATGCCTTTTAAACACTTAATATATGTCTTATTCTGAAGATATAAATCTATCTCAACTAAATTATGATTATATATTTTCTAATCAATTGGTTAATCCGTAATAGTCGTTTAAATTAGATTCATGACAAAATTATTCGAATTTAATTGTTTTCAAAATTGAAAACTGGCAAGTCCCCTCACAGAATTCGGTAGATTACTCAAATTAGGGAAATCGTGATATATACAAGATGATCATCATCTTTTGGAGGATTCAATCATGAAAAAAGGTTTTATATTGGCAATTGCCGGATTTTTTCTAATTTCAATTGCCAGTTGCAGCCTCGATTCAAGCAATACCGGTCTGTCACCCATACCGTTTGATCTGAAAGGATATGGTGCTGACAAGGTAACGCCAGAGAATCCAGGTGCAGAAGTACTAACGAACCGTAAAAATGCTCTATCCAATAATTCAAGCTTAGCCCAGGTTCTCCATGAGGACGTCATGCCGGCTCCTAGGCCGAATATCATAATCATATTGGCCGATAATATGGGATACATGGACCCAGGCTGCTATGGTGGCGGCGATGTATTGGGTGCGCCTACGCCAAGGATGGACCAGATGGCCAGGGAAGGCCTTAAGCTGACTTCCTGCTACTCGGAGACACAGTGCACACCCACGAGAGCAGCCATGCTGACGGGAAGGCTTCCCATCAGATCGGGCATGACCCTGGCCTCGACTGCAGGCTCCAAAGCAGGCATATCTCCAGAGGAGAGGACGCTCGCGAATGTGCTATCCGACGCAGGCTATAAGACGGCCATGTTTGGCAAGTCGCATTTGGGGGATGTAAATGAGAGTATGCCTCAAAATTTGGGTTTCGATGAATTCTTTGGGATATTATATCACTTAAACACCTACAGTCTCAGGGAACGCATCGGCTACGATCCCAACTGGGAAGCGCCGGATCCATATTATGGACTGGTGGAAGCCAAAAAAGGCGGGGACCTTAAACTGGTGGAGCCGTTGAACATGTCCTCTCTGGCATTTGTTGATGAGCAGTGCGTAGACAAAGCAGTTGCATACATCAATAATCAGGCAAACTCCACGAAGCCCTTCTTCATATACCTCCCCCTGGTCCGGACGCACTTTCCCAGTGTCCCCAATCCGAAATTTGCCGGAAAGTCCAGCAAGGGTCCATATGGCGATGCGGTAATGGAGACGGATTATCACATCGGCCAGGTTCTCGATGCGCTTTCGGCTGCCGGGATAGACAATAACACGGTTGTGGTTTTCACAAGCGACAACGGACCGACGCTCGATCAATATCCGGACAGCGGCTACTCACCATTCCGGGGCGGGATAGGCACGGCCTATGAAGGCGGCGTGCGCATTCCCTGTATATTCCGGTGGCCGGGCTCGATTGATGCAGGAAGGGCATCCAACGAGATTGTCTGTCTCATGGATCTCTTCAGCACCTTTACGACGCTTGGCGGCGGAAAGATGCCCACGGACAGGCCCATTGACGGCATCGATCAATCGGATTTCCTGCTGGGAAGACAGGACAATTCCAGCCGGGAATGGGCTGTTTGGTATATGGGAACAGATAGTGCGGCTGAGACGCCACCTGCAGCGGTACGCTGGCATCAGTTCAAGATTCACCGGATTGCCTACGACTCATTCCAGGGACCGATGAGCGATTACGGCCAGATTCCGGCGGTCTACAACATCGAAATAGATCCCGGAGAGGAGCATAACATTGCAGGAGAGCACGATTTCGTAATAACTGCTTACCAGAAGATCTATCGAGAGCTTGTGGCCAGCATGAGAAAATATCCGAATACTCCCTCGAGGGCATATCCAATTGTGGGAGGTGCGAGCTGATCGAGATAGC
>CAZDLZ010000063.1:0-13002 GCA_964506745.1 uncultured Methanotrichaceae archaeon
AAACGAATTGGCGTTTCCTTAAATAGAGGGGTCAAAATTGAGTCGGCGAAAACACAGAGTTCACAGAGAACGCACAGAGCGACTAACTAACAACTGGAAAAACATAGTAACCTGAGGTTAGCAACTGGATGTAGCGAAGAGCCATAAGTTTTATCTTGGTGATTTTTTATGTCGCAACGAGCGAGAAAACCCGACAGGGATTGAAACTTTCGAAAAATGAGTATGTTCGATTTCCTTTGCTGGATAAAGTGCGGTCTATCAAGCGCCTTCTTGCATTTCACGACATAATGCTACTCCGTCCTTGCTCAGCGCATAAGTCATCTCTCCTCGGGTTGGATGCATTAGGACATATCCCAAACTTATGAGCTTACGCAATGCTTTTTTAACCTCTCGTCCTGCTTCGGTGTGTCTGCGGGCGAAGGCCTTCTCTGGGACATGGGCAGACTTGCTCATCTTGCATGCCCTGCAAATGCTGAGCAAAACTGCTCTATCAAATTCCATCAGCACGCTTAACAGAATATTCTAAATCTATTTAATAGTTTCTAATACTGAGAAAATGAACTTGAAAATACGGATAAGATATTCCAATATATTGATATACTTACAGAGCGCTATTAGTAAGCATGCAGTCAAAAGCAAGACGTCCTGCAATAGAGAGGGCAAGGGACGCGCGGCTAGAGAGGGGCGGCGATACCGATTATGAGCTATATGAGCTGATTAGTGAACACTCTGGACTGGGCGCTTATGAGCTCTCTAAGCTGAATGGCTGGACTGTAGGCCGCACACACTCATCAATATTGCGATTGGAGAAAAAAAGTCTCGTATTTGTGGAGCGTATTGTGCAAGGTGGGAGGACAAAGCTTGTAGTTCGCCCCAGGCCCTGGCAGGAGTTCTTCACTCCAGAGGAGCTTGAAGAAATGCGCCAGCCCGGATACTTCGATGAAGTCGAGGAAATGGTGAAGCGGACAGAGGACCAAAGGGCCACATAATGGCATCTCTATCGACGCTAAAATTCAGTTTCCCATGGGAAAATTGCGAAAAAAATAGTTACGGATCTTCGCGATTTCCACTTTTTTAAAGGATTCTCTGTGCGTCCTCTGTGAGCTCTGTGTCTCTGTGGTGGAATAGTCGTTAGCTGTTGGTTATGATCCAAATGGTTACGGACTAGCGCGCGTCGCAGTACCTTACCTCATCCACATCCAGCATGAGGGGCGTGCCTGGTTCAAAGTTGGTGATCTTTCTAACCCTTCCTACGCCCACCAGTTGCAGTTGTATCCTTGCCGCCTGAGACTCACACTCTTCGTAGTAGTCCTCGTTTGATTGAACTATGCGATGGGTAATGACCTGCAGAGTTCTTATGCCGGCTATGAGCCCCCCTGTTCCAGGAACTATATCCGGGGCGCTGGACGGTGTAAGAAATATCTTTTCTCCCGGCTGAGCACTTAGAAGCGCGAAGAAGTTGTTGGGGCTCCTAATTTCCACTGTCCTGACCCGGGCCACAGTAAGCTCATTCATCACATGTCTTGACAATCCAGTTAACGCTATGTAGATCATGAGGCATCACCCGTACATGGGAAACTCTTTGGGCATCTGAGCTTGCTGTTCCTGGGGTGAGGCCGCTTTCATCTGCTGGGCCAGTTGCGCCATCTGAACCTCGATCTGCTCAGCCTGCTCGGAGAGCTTGGCCGTGCTTATCCCCAAATCGTAGATCTTATTAAGAGCCTCGATGGTGGCGATGGCCGCTCTTGGATCCGGTTCAGTCGAAGCCGTCTCGCCCAAAAGGCAGATCGCAGGCATCTTTTTTATGCGGCACTCGTTCATGATGCTGCCGGTAATGCCGGTAATCGTCCCCAGCTCAAAGACCTCAGCTTTGTCTTTAATCTTATCAAGCAATTCCGGTTGGCTTACTGCGCCAAAGACCCTGTGCTCATCGCCCATCACCGTTATGCCTGCCAGACAGATCATCTCTCGAGCGCCTATCGACTCTGCAAAAGATACGATCTCCTTTCCTACCTCATAAGAGGCGAGGGGATGAACGGGAATGTCTGCCGTGAGTATTATCAGGTCTTTAGCAGCATACTCATAAATGCGAACCGGCATGTTCACAACGCCGCCCAGGAGAACTGCCAACGGAGGAAAGTACCTGGAGCTCATGGCCCCTAGATAGGTCATTTCAAGCTCGTTGACTATGTACTGGCTGGCGATGTTACACACCAGGCCAATTCCCGGAAATCCCTCTATCAAGATGGGGTTCTTGACAGTGGGCTCATTCTCAAGGATTACCTGGACTATTTCCTTATCCATGCAAAAATGTTAGGCACTTATCTGAGATAAGAGCATCGCTTCATGAAGGACGATGAGAAAAAATATCTCACAAGTCGGGCAAGCTTTTTAAGCATGAAATCCTGCTAAGCAAATGCATAGCTGCAATCAAGAATGTGCTAATTTAGGGGTCAAAATGGCAAAGCAATATCGAGAGGTTATTGATAGGGCATTGGCAGTCGGCCGGACCTACCTGATGGAGCATGAGAGCAAAGACGTTCTGCAGAGTCTCGGCATCACCACCACCGGAGCCGGAGTGGCAAAGTCAGAGGAGCAGGCTGTAGAGATATTCCAATCCCTGGCAGCTCCTGCGGCCATGAAGGTGCTCTCCCCGGATGTGGTTCATAAATCAGATGCCGGCGGAGTTAAGCTCAATTTAAGGGATGCAGACGAAGTGAGAAGAGCCTACCGGGAAATCACCCAGGCATTTCGGGACAAAGATGTCACGGGCATCTCTGTGCAGAAGATGGCCCGGCCTGGAGTGGAGGCCATTGTGGGCGTGGCCGATGATGCCACCTTCGGACCGGTATTGATGTTTGGTCTTGGCGGAGTCTTTGTGGAAGTTTTAAAGGATGTCTCCTTTCGCTCCATCCCTATCACCGCCTCCGATGCCAGAGATATGATCGAGGAGATCAAAGGCTATGCTCTGCTGCGAGGGTATCGGGGCATATCTGCGGATATCGATGCTCTGGAGAAGCTGTTGATGAGCATATCGGACTTTGTAATGGAGAATCCCGACATCTCGGAGATGGATCTCAACCCCGTGTTCCTCTATCCGGATGGCTATATGGTGGTTGATGCTCGCATAATTCTGGGTGAGCCAAGGCCAAAGGCCTGTGCGCCCGTCAAGCAGGACCTGCACGATCTGTTTTATCCCCGAAGCATCGCCGTCATTGGCGCCTCAGGCACGCCGGGAAAGCTGGGATGGAACGTCTTTACCAATCTTGTCAGCCATAATTTCAAGGGAAAGCTCTATCCCATTAATCCCAGGGCCGATGAGATTCACGGCTGCAAAGCATACCCTTGCATCAGCGCCGTGCCGGAACCGGTTGATGTAGCCATAGTCCTCGTCTCTGCTGGCATAACACCGGACGTCGTGACTGAGTGCTGCAAGTGCGGTGTGCGCTATATTGTGGTCGAATCGGCCGGCTTTGCTGAACTTGGCGATGAGGGCAAGAAGATCGAACTGCTGATGAAGGAAATTGCCGACAGGTACAGCGTGCGGCTGCTCGGACCCAACTGTTCCGGCATCATCAACACGCACTGCAGCATGGTTCAATCCATCGGCATTGTGGATGCTCTGTCCATGGGGAATATTGGCCTGGTCTCGCAGGCCGGGGTGTGCGCGGCAGGTATGCTCTGGGGGCTGCGTCATATCATGGATTTTGGCATAATTGCCACCATCGGCAACAAGCTGGACATCAACGAGACCGATATTCTTGAGGCGGTAAGCAAAGACGAGAACATTAATGTCATCTGCATGTATCTTGAGTCAGTAAAAGGCGGGCGGCGTTTCATAGATACGGCCCGTCGCATCACAATGGAAAAGCCCATAGTCGTTCTAAAGTCGGGTCGAACCGCGGCCGGCAAAAAGGCGGTGGCATCCCACACGGCATCCTTGGCCGGCAACGATGAGATCTTCAGTGCCGCCTTCCGCCAGTCCGGGATCATCAGGGCTCGCGATTATGAGCACATGTTCAACTTAGCTCGTGCCATCTCCAAGCAGCCCCTGCCGGACCGAGAGGGGGTATTCATAATAACCTACGCCGGGTCCTTGGGCGTCATTGCCGCCGACGCCATTACCGATAATGGTATGCGCCTCTCCGAACTGGAGCCGCACTTATTGGAGCGGCTGAAGGGTCTGCTGCCCGATTATGTCTGCGGCACGAACCCCGTGGACTACACCTTCAGCCAGGATGCCGAGATTGTGAAGAGGACTATTGAGATCGGCGTGGACAGCCGGGACGTGGGCAGCTTTGTCGTCGTTTTGCAGGCGGAGATCCTGGGCAGCTACGTGGAGACGCTCAAAAAGATCGATTACCACGGCAAGCCCATCATCGCATGCGTGGCTGGAAAGGAGTTTGCTCAGCCGGATGTCATCAAAATGGAAAATGCTGGCATTCCTGTCTTTGCCACGCCCGAACAGGTTGCGGACGCATTGGGCATCATGTACCGCCACCACAAGAGAGTTCGCAGTCAAAAGTCGCCCGTATAAAAAGCAAACGTCCGGATGTCAGGATGAGCTCCATGGGTTCAGGAAATATATCGCTTTCCTGGACCAAAAGGCTTAGCTTACTCTATAGGCTGCTTAAGGTACCTCGTAATTGGATTCACAACTGCACAGTGCCGCATTTTTTTCCATCTCATCATAATAATCGTCCGCCTCAGATGAACATTCAGTCATATTTCCGGTGATATTGAAACACGGGGACGGATTCCATGTACCCCAATATCCAACAACCGGCGTAGCATTAAATAGACTGGTTGTATTGATCCTGTTGTCCGCATCCGCGTTCGCATCCGCTTCTGGGCAACAGGGCAAAGGCTGATAGTAGGCCTCAAAGGTGGTGGCGTTACTGGCTGAAACTGTGCTCTCCTTGCAGACGGCATTGACGCTCACCTTATTCGTATAATAGGCGCGTCCGCCATCCACCTTGGCCCGCATCTTAATGGTCAACGTTCTGCCGATATCAAGTGAGGGAAGAGTCCAATTGACCATACTGCCGTTCGTCTTGGCTCTGATGCTGGAGTTGATGTAGCTGCAGCCTTCCGGAAGATAATCTGTTATAATCAGCGGTTTGAGCAGCTTGTTGCCGTCGTTGCTGACATTGATGAAAAAGAGGACGGTCTCTTCGTCCAGCATAAGGGCTTCCTTGCTGATATTCACATGAGGATATAGATGCCGGGGGTTGGCGTGGATGCTTATAGCCGTATCAATCTGAAAGCTTCCGGCGAGTGTCTGATCCAGAGCGATGCTCGGGCCGTTTTTCAAATTTATATCAAGAGTTCCATTGAACTTGCCGAGAAGAGAGAGGGAGGATTCCTCCATCATGCTCTCCATGTCAACAAATGAAGCATAGCGAATGTCCTTGCTAATCTGGACCCCCATCTCTTTATCTCGGGTCATAAGCCCCTCGCCCCATAAATTCGCATAACTGAGGTTTTGGGAGCCTGTGCGAAGAAATATCGGCGCATATTGCATCTTTGTGTATTTTTCTACTGATCCTAGCTGAGATGATTCCTGGGATGAGTAGTAACCGCTGCCCGACTCATAGGATCTTTGCTGCCCATTAATCCATTTATCGGTGGAGACAAATCCTTTGCCAAGGGCGGATTTGGTGAATTTGACGCTTTCACCATAAGAGTCCACTGCTTGTGTTATCCGGAAGCTGCCGTGGTAGTTCTCATCGATCTCCTGGACGGTTGTTCTTCCTTCAGGGACACGCTTTTTATAGTTTATCTGAGCCACGGCGGAGCTGAAATCGGCCTGCGAACTGTAAACGGTCTGGTTCATATCCGCCAGATAAGAACTGTTCTTGTTCAGAGTATCTGCGTATAGATATTTCTCGCTGAGGCTGTCTCCCAAGATCCTATTCTCAACGCGGGTTTGATCCGACCACAACGAGTCGTAATTGAGGTTTCTATTTCCGGGCAGGAGAAAGGAAGTCTTCTCGTATTTGGCAAACAGATTCTTTTCCAGGCTGATGCTCTTATTTTCTTGATGCAGGCTGCTCTTTGCCTCTTCTTTGTAGTGACCGCTTCCATGCTCCCGACTGGAAATACTGGTCCCGGGTGAGCCGAGAATGGTGACTGTAGAATTATTCAAAGATTTATATAAATATTCCCCATAGTACCCGGATATTCTTGCCCTATTTATGAGGGATTCTTTCTTTTCCTCCGTGGAAAATCCTTTCCTGACATAGGTATAGCCATCGCCTTGCACCAGGGAGGTCTCATAAAAATTCGCCTTCGCTTTCTTCGGAATCTGCACTATAATTATGATGGTTCTCGATTCATTTTCGCCTAAAGTACCAACTCTCCATGTCAGATTCTTGCCGCTTATGATACTGGGAGGTGGATACGCACTGATGAAGATCACCTCTGGAAGAAGGTCGGTAACATTCACAAAATAGGCAGATGTGTTCTCGGTGTTTCCGTAATTGATAGTATAAGTTATGTTTTCTTCCCGGTTGTAGGCGCACTTATCTGCCACCTTCCGGATCCATAGGGAATGGACCACATCAGTCTCCAATGTCGCCGTCTTGCCTGCAAACTGTGTCGAATTTATTCCATAAGTATTGATGATCCTGGAAACGCTATCTGGGATGGTACTAATTACCTTCACCTTTATGGTTATTGTGCCCCCCTCTCCTGGGTTCAGAACTTCCCGATACCACCAAAGATGATTTTCGTAGCTGCCGTTAGGGGGCGGATTGGCCGTTACATTAATCGGATCAACCGGATCAACATATTGGTCCAGCCAATCATCAATAGTTACATTGGTCTGGTTTATTGACCCCTCATTTCGATACGTTATGGTATAGGTCAGTTCCCTGCCGGGCGGCACGAAATCTGCGGAAGCGCTCTTGGTTATATTCAATCCGCCGCGAATCACCTCCGTCTCTAATGTTTTCGTTTTTCCGGCATATTGTTGGGAAGTTATTTTATATTTATTGATGATCCTGGTAACATTCACTGGAATCGTGTTCTCTACGTTCACCGTTATGGTTAAGCTGCCTCCCTCCTCTGGGTTCAAATCACCCAGGTTCCATAAAATATCTCTTTGGGTGCTGCCGTTGACCAGATTGACGTATTGGTCCAACCAATCATGAATCGTCACATTGGTCTGCTTTATAGAACCATTATTTCGATACATTATGATATAGGTCAGGTTCATGCCGGGCGGCACGAAATTTACAGAAGCAATCTTGGTGATATTCAATTCGCTGCTACCCACAGTGGTATTGATGATGCTGATTGCCTGGCTGCCTTCCTTGCTCTTCAGCTCTACCTGATTGGTAATTACCGATCCCGGCTGTGCGAGAGTGCTGACCAATGTCTGGATCTGTACGCTGCTGGATTCTCCTATCTTGAGGTCTCCCAGGCTCCATCGGTCAAATGTTCCTGCATCTGGTGCCGGGTCAGATTTGAGGAAGGTGAGGCTTTTGTTGTAAGTCTCATTTAGTACAACATCATGGGCATCTGCACCACCAATATTTTCATAAACGATGGAATAGTTCAGAATACCGCCGGAAATTGTCGGCTTTGTCTGTGCGGTCTTTGTCACACGCAAACTGGGCAGAGGCCGCAAAACCTCCAGAGTGAATGAATCCGAATCAGAAGTATCTTCACCGTCTCTGGTCTTGGCCGTCACAGTGGCCGTATTCTTGAGCAAATATTTCTCTATATAGGGCTGATATCCTGGAGTTCTTCTGTATTCTTTGCTCAAAATATTTCCCTGGCCGTCTACAATCAATAGAAGTGTATCGCCTGATTTATAATCAATGATAGTAAGGGTATTATATCCCATCGTCGGCAAATCGTACTCTATTTTGAAGTACTCCCTGGTTCCTGGTGGTGGATAGTAGAGTTCTTCTGAGAGGATCTTGCCATATTCCGTATAATACACAGTTAACACGGCGCCGGTGATGACATCCGTGTAGATGGTTCTATTCAGATTGCCTTTAAGATCGACTATTTTGCAAAAAGACTCTCCCGTCACTTCATTGCTGTAGTTGTAAAATGTGTAGTTCGGGATTTCATGACTTATACGCAGTTTGGATGCCTGCATATCGAATTTGCCTTTAGATCGACGCAGGTTCTCCATTACAATCTCCAGACGAACCTTCTCTTCCATCAGCCGTTGTATGGTCTCTAATAGCGTTTCAGGACTGCTCTTACTCTGCATGATGCGAAGCCTGGGATAATCGGCCGGATCTGAAACCCGATAGTTGCATTCATACCACCACGATTCACCCGGATCAAGCACCTTATTTCCGTCATCCCCTGATTTATAAATCGGCAGACAATCCGGTCCCCAGCTTTGCAGGTCGGTGAGATTCAAGTCCACAAGCTGCAGATTTCCCTGGTTTGTTACGTTATAAGTGTATAATACACGGTCCCCTATTCGTACAGGAGCCGTGAATAAGCAATCTTTCATCAAGACAATCTTGGCCACTGATCTGGGAACCACACGAATGCTATACGTATTATTATAATATTTGTTGCAACCTCCGGAGTTGGTTAGCTTTAGCGATATGTCCACGTTTTTGGGATAATCGACAACAGGTGCAGTCCATCGCATAGTTCTCCCCGTGGAATTCGTTGGGCTTCCATCAGATGCACTCCATTGTATTGATACATCTTCTTGCGAGATGTTCCTGGCAACAAAATTGAAAATGCTCCCTGACTGCACCTCTTTTTCCATGACGGCCATGACAGGGGCGAAGCTGAAAAGTGCAAGAATCAGAGCACACGCTAAGATTACGAATATATCCGGCCAACGCGCAAAATGCCTCAATGAATTAGAGCACTTAATCAATTGAGATCACACTACCCAGCTAATAATTGCATCCGGCTCAGGCGTAACGGTTATGGTCATGTTGCACACAGCCCGCAGCTTCCGGCCGCCTGCGGAGTTTTCATCAGTCAAATAAACCATCAGATCATGCCGGCCCGCCCCATAGTTCTGCCATTTTATGTCTATACTATCTCCTTCATGTGACTCATTCCCTTCGATCTCTCTTCCGTCCAGATACCATTGAATTGAGCCATAAATTGAATTGGCAAAAGTGACTTTGTAGTTCTCTGTCTTTCTCAGACAGGTGTGAGCCTGTCCAATAATAATGCAAGGGCAGAAATGAAAAACGACCACCTGGCTGGCCGAAGCCACCTTGTCGGATCGATCTCTTGTCAGCAATCGCACTGTGTAGTTTCCTGGGCTATTGTATGTATGAACCGGGTTCTTCTCAGTACTGTGAAATTCGTCACCAAAATCCCAATCGTAGGCATAGGGAACAGTTCCTCCTGTCGTCTGGTCAACGAATTTGACAACACCAGAGCAATCCTGTTGATCCTTGGCGAAAGAGGCAAAGAGAGGCATCTCTGCCAAAAACTCGGCTTCCTGGCCTCCATAGCACTTTGTATTGCGGTTGCTGCACTTGCGATTGGCCTTGCTGCAGCTTGTGCCTTTGGCAGTCTCCCAGCTCAGCACCAGCCTCTTGAGCTTAATCTCTTCTCCCCCCGTCCAGATAATATTGCAGAGGGGATAGTTTGCGGTGGATTTTGCATCTATTTCATCAAGCACACAAAGGCCATCGTCATAAAAAGACCGGCTTAATGTGTCATTTAGGTACAGATCGGCCAGCAGTATGGCTGCATAGCGAGGCGCATTGGCTGTATTACGAAATGTAGCCCAGAGGTAGCAGGATTGCTTTTCGCCCGCCACAGCAGACAAATCCGCTCCCCTATCATCGCCCAGCCATAGCCGTGATACAATTACATCATTGGCCTTGCACTGGAACTTGCAGTCAGGCCAGTTCTCAGAGAGAGCAGGCTGCATGGTCAGAGCAAGAAGGATGAGACAAAAGACGCCTGCCCAGGTCACAGTCATAATCCACCCACGAGAGATGATGATTTGATACACCTTTTTTTCTTGGCATTTGCATATATTCGTATATAGCTCTATGCGGCTCGATATTTATACGATCTCATTTTTACTTAAAAATTTAAATGAATATAATAAACTAAATAAATAAATAAATTAAAAATATTTGCTCTAACTAATAATATGTGTGCACCCGAGCCTGATTGGACCGGGTGCTAAATTCGGTCATTAGCTCTTTTCTAATTAACCCTCCTCTTCCATAGATATGTCGGCATCAGGTTCAGGTATGACCTTTACATCCATGCTGCATTCGTTGCTGGACCAGGGCAAATCGTTGTAAGTTCTTGTTACCTTCACCGTGAGTTTGTGTTCACCCATCTCGAATTTGCTTCCAGAGATGGTGATGCTCTTGCCGGACCCCAATGACGTGTCGTCCATGAACCAGTCATAGCTTTGCGAGAACTGATCATCCACTTTTGCCGTGTAGCTGTAGGTCTCCTCCTTATTTCTGCAGAGGGCAGAGGGGCCATCTAATCCGCAACCTGCCTGGGAGCATCCGACGGTGTTCTTGTTGGCCTGGGCAATCTTGCCGTCCAGATGCCAGACTATTGCATCGCCCTTGGATACGACTCCAAAGACGGCTGTCTGTGTTCCCGGTTCAAAGCTGGTGGGCTGTCCCTGGTCGTCTGGGGGCGGTGTGAACTCGTTATCTCTACCAATTTCGATATTGACCGCATAGCTGTTCGGGTTATTGTAGCCAAAGAATGCCACGTAGGTGCCGTCATCGTTTTGCGCAACGCATGTCACTGTCGGAGTAATGGGATCCCTGGTTATGGTTACCGTAGCCGTGGCCTTGGCGCTGATGCCGACGCCCACCGGATCCTTGCCCTCGAGGAGAGCGTTATTAATTATCGGTCCCGGCACATCTTTAACATCGATGGTGTAGGTCGCTCTTCCAGTTACCGTTCCTCCCGGTGCTACGGATTTTTGGTCCAGGGTAACGCTGCCCAGCTTGTCGTCCGTCAGGACCAAGTCGCTGATTGTGACCTTTCCGCTGTTTCTTATGGTATAGGTGTATGTTACCGTCTCACCGACTTTTGCAAAAGCAGGCGTTGCAACCTTGGCCATCTCTATGGTTGCGGTGTAGGTCAATGCTACTGAGGCAGTGGCGGTAGATGTCACCGGCTGTCTCAGGATGTCCGTTGCCGCAGCGGTAACCACGTTGGTTAAGGGGCTTGGCAGGTCCGATTCGACAACAATGTGATCTATCGAAGCGGCTGTGGACTCACCCGGTGCAAGAGTGTCCTTTTCCGGCTTGATAGCGCCGAGCTTGTTGTCACTCAGAGTCAGACCGTTAACGGTAACGCTTCCAGTGTTCTTTACCGTGAACTTGTAGGTTACCGTGTCACCGATGGCAGCGGTTTTTGCAGACGGCTCCTTGGTGACGGTCAGGGCTGCGGTGTAGGTCAACTCCACCGAGGCCGTGGCTGTGGCAGTAACCGGCTGTCCCTGGCTGTCCGTGGCTGTGCCGGTGACGACGTTGGTCAATGGCCCGGGCAGATCGCCCTCGACTACAAGGTGAGATGATGTGCCGGTTGCCGTATCGCCTGCCGCCAGCTTGTTCTTGCTTATCTTGATATCGCCCAGCTTATCATCTTTGAGAGCCAGGTCATTGAGGGTTACTTCTCCAGTGTTCCTCACAGTGTAGGAGTAGGTTATGGTATCTCCTACTTTTGCCGTGGTGGATGAGGGAGTCTTGACGATCTGCATGCTGGCAGAATAGCTCAAATCCACAGAGGCCCGAGCCTGGGCAGTCATCTCTTTTCCGACGCTGTCCTTCGCCGTGGCTGTAACGACGTTGGTCAGGGGTCCGGGCAGATCCGTCTCGACGACTGTGTAAGTAGCCGATCCTGTGGCAGTCTCGCCGGGTACCAGCGTGTCTTTGTCTACTTTAATCTCCTTTAGCTTGTCGTCACTCAGTTTCAGTCCTTTGATGGCAACCGTTCCCGTGTTTCTCACAGTGTAGGTGTAGGTTACGCTCTCTCCTACTTTGGCTGTCGTAACTGATGGAGATTTGGCAACTTCCATTGTGGCCGTGTAGGTAAGGTCTACCGAGGCCCTGGCCTGAGATGTGACAGACTTGCCCTGGGTATCCGTACCTTTGGCGGTGGCGACGTTGGTGATGGGTCCTGGCAGATCCGTCTCGATGACGGTATGTGTTGCCGATCCAGTAGCAGCCTCGCCTGGAGCAAGCAGGGCGGTATCCAGGGTGATGTCGCCGAGCTTGTCATCGGTCAGAGTCAGAGCGTTTATGGTTACGTTTCCAGTGTTCTTCACTGAGAACTGGTAGGTTACGCTCTCACCTACGGCAGCCGTGCTTGATGATGGTGTTTTAGTCACCTGTAGTGCAGCAGTGTAGGTAAGCTGGACTGAGGCCTTGGCCTGAGCCGAGACCGTCGCTCCCAACAGGTCTGTACCTGTGGCCGATGCGACGTTGTTGAGTGGTCCTGGCAGGTCCGTCTCGATGACAGTGTGTGTAGCCGATCCATTGGCCGTCTCTCCTGCCGGCAGAGAATTCCTGTCCAGAGTGATGGTGCCAAGCTTATCATCTGTCAGGCTCAGAGCATTGATGGTAACCGATCCCGTGTTCTTCACCAGGAATTGGTAGGTTACGCTCTCGCCAACGTTGGCCGTTTTTGCGGAAGGTGTCTTGGTAACTTCCAGTGCGGAGGTGTAGGTTAGCTCTACCGATGCGCTGGCCTGGCCTGTAACCGCGACGCCCTGGCTGTCTGTGCCTGAGGCCGTAGCGACGTTGGTGATGGGTCCGGGCAGGTCCGTCTCAATGACTGTGTGTGTAGCCGATCCCGTGGCCGTCTCTCCTGCCGGCAGAGAATTCTTATCGATGGTGATAGTGCCAAGCTTATCATCGATCAGGCTCAGATCATTGATGGTTACGCTTCCCGTGTTCTTCACCGTGAATTTGTAGGTTACTGTGTCACCAATTTTGGCGGTCTTGGCAGACGGCTCCTTGGTAACGGTCAGGGCTGCAGTGTAGTTCAATTCCACCGAAGCCG
>CAZDLZ010000064.1:0-11967 GCA_964506745.1 uncultured Methanotrichaceae archaeon
AGGACTCACAGAGGACTCGATTATTCTATTACCCACGCGAAACAGCGAGGAACCGTTATTTTCTTATCCTCTTGCATGTCAATTCGATCAAGCCGTCTCCTTCAGCTTAAGCTCGACCTCGCCAGCCGCAATGGGCTTCGCCAGAAGCCTTCCTTCACGAAACTCTTTTACAATTTTATCAATCTCTCTGGACGCTTCCGGTGTGAGATAAGCTTGATCACAAAGATCACACATCAAAGCCGGGACGTTTTTGATCACCACTACGCCCCCATTGACTTTGGTGATATACTCAGTAACGCCACGATGCAATCTGCCTCGACCACAGTTGCAGGTGTCAGGGATTAACTCTTTTTTCTCGTCATATGGTCTATCCATTCTCCATCCTCCGGCCAGTAGACTGTGATAATACGCAAGTGGTTTTCGCACAATGCAACCACAGCATGACAACATCGCCAGCTAGCAATGCCAGCTATGAGCGCAGAAGGGCATGGCTTGCTGTCTGGATAATCTTCTATTATACTTCCATCCAATATCAAATTAACCAGATCTTCAGTGGAAATACCCCTCTCATCCATCCTCCTGTGGGCATGGAATGTTATTATATAATTACTTAGCAAGATGTGCTTCTTGATATCATCGATCAGCACCCTTTTGCCTCCTCCCTTACAACCGTCAATCGTCTCATTTCAATCTACTTATGCATATCATAAAAAGCAGGCAAGGTCACATCCACCACCTGCCCCACGGCCCACTCCTGGCTGTGCGTCGCCACCACCACCGCCCCCAGCCGGGGATCGGCTGCCCTGGGCAGCAGCGAGCCCATGCGGCGAGAAGACGGCGATGGAGTAGATGACGGGAGCGGTCATTTTGTGCTTCCTGCAATAGTGACTGCTTAAAAGCTATGCACGGTCATATCTCGAAGATCCTTTTCATCTTTTGGTTGACCTCATCTCTCATATCGCCATCGATCTTTCCTAACTCGCCTTCTGCCAGATCTTTGCGAACAGTTGAAACTTTGGTCAGTTTTAGGACGGATGAAACCTTTAAGCCAGTTTTATAGAATTCTGGATCTTCGGAGCCGATAAAAACATCCAATTCAGGGATTACGTTAATCATCTTTGAGGTAATAGCTGCCACAATCAAATCGCGGCTTCCCTCAAAGATGACCAGCGCAGGCCGCAGCTTTGCAGCGGTCAAATCAGTGTAAGGGACGGGTATCAGGATGATCTTTCCCTTCATTTATATCTTACCCTTAAGTCTGCAACGCTGTAGAGGTCCGGTTCATCCTCATATAGCTCCACTATCGATTCCTCAGATAGTTTCATGAGTTCCTCGGTCATGCTCTCGTCAATCACGTCATCAATCCTTCTGGAGATATCAATTAGCATTTGCTTCATCTCCATGACCTCAGCCTCAATATCCATAGATTCACTATTGGCAAGGAACGATAAATATCTTTGTGCTTAGGTTTCAGGAGACCGGCCTCTGCCAGGCATTAGACGATCTATGCATGAGGCAGCAGCGCCATTGCCTGACCACCGGAGCGCGGCCCTCGACGATGACCAGCGAGCCGCGGGGGATGTCCGGGAGCGGGGGCAGCGAGCCCACGCGGCGAGGAGACGGCGATGGACTGCAATATAGCTTGGAACTTCTTTGGTTGTCAGCTATCCTGCCGAAAGCCATTCATCACGGCTGATTTTTGCCCGTCTCAATATCTCGGCCAGGAGACTTGCCCCGATATCTTCTCCATGGTGAGCATTAGGGATTTTCGCATAAAGGTGCTCCCGGACCATGAAAGAATGACCCGATCCGGGATAGGGTCCTTTGAATCCTAATTTATTCAATCGGCGAATAAGCTCACGCCTTGATACGGGAACGAGTTTAGACAACTGCTATCGGCTCCGTGGAGACATTTATGCCCACATTGCCTATTGGCGGAATGGTGTCGCCCATCTTGAGTCTCAAGGCAATCCAGCCCTCAATAACGGAAATGAGCTCCCTTCGGCATTCTTCTATGGTCTTTCCGGATGCCCAAACCCCATCAAGCTCTGGGACCTCCCCAAATATGGGCTCAGGATCATCGATGACCTTGTACTCTGCCCTTTCCAGAGCGGCCAAAATATATTCCGCGAACATGATAAAGACTAATTTAGATCGACTAGGGGAAATATCTTGCGCTGAGCTCAGCAAGCATTACTCGTTTTTATAAATCTTCTAATATTTATAAGTATGACCTGATTGGCCTGGGGCTTATCTGCTATTTTTCTGCAGGCAGGGTCACATCCACCACCTGGCCCACGGTCCACTCTTTGCTGTGCGTTGCCACCACGACTGCCCCCAGGCGCGGATCGTAGAAGGCCACGGCAGCAGCCGGCGAGCCGTGCAGCAGATGCAGCGCCATGCCGTAGCGCCAGATGGGGGCCCGGCCCTCGACGATGACCAGCGAGCCGCGGGGGATATCGGGCAATGGCGGCAGCGGCTCGGCGGGGGTGATGGGGGAGAGGGCGGCGATGGAGTAGATGACGGGGGCGGAGGTCATTTGCGTAGACACCTTGCGGATTTCAGACTATTCTGACACTCTCTCTGCAAGCTTTGGGTTCTTCAGGAAATATAGCTTGGCCATCTCCCTGAGCTTCCAACCAGGGATGATCTTACAATCATAAATATCAGCCCTTATGAGGAGCGGCTCCTTGATGCCTCCTGTTTGTGGATCGATTACATTATCAGAGGTCGTTGCCAGATAGGTATTGACACTCAATGCCCGAAGGCTCGATTTTATCGCCTCGATCCTAGCTTGCCTCATCAATCTCCCGCTTGGCGTTCCATATAATCCATCATTCATTCACCTTGGATCAAATCTCTCGAACCTGCCGTATCCTATTGCTGTTTTGGCCCCTCCGCCAAGGTCTTTCAATGCATCCACTAGCCATTCATTTGCCTTAGAACAGTCATCAACATCCGTGGGATTGTTAGGCCTTCTCGGCATGAGACTGAAGATGAACTCCTGATCAGAGTCTACTACCAGAAAAGGGACGGGAATTGGGCTATACCAGTCTGCAGGAGGCTTCTGGCCTTCGTCCTGGTAATATGGTCCGTAGTGCGGAGTAATGATATCAACCTTGAGTTGGACTGGTTTTATTGGAAGGGCATCCAGGAAGATGACAGATCCCACTGAGTGATCCTTTGAATCCCGAGGTCCAAATATCCTTATTATGTCATCTCTAGGCTGAGGTTCCCAGCTCACTGCCCAAGACCTGACCACTCCTTTGATGGAAGACCCTGGCAAGTAGGGCACACCAAGAGTATGGTGCCAGGCAAATCCATTCTCTACAGGATGATTTCGGCCAAGGCCTGTAACAAATGGCCCAACAGTTTTAAGGTAAATAGGCTGGACCAACTCCTTAAGAAAACGCTCTCTACGATCCCGGAATTCATTTAACAGAGATTTACTGCCAACTCTCTTTGTATCATTGCCTTTCCTGACAACTGAGGAGATCCAATCCATCTTTGGATTGATCGATTCTTTCTTATCATCAGAATTCCTCTGCTCGAAAGACTCCATAGACCAGCGCTTCAGGCCTTCTCTACTTGAGTCCATGCACCATTTGCTGCAAAACTTGTCATACCACAAACCTGCGTTGCTATCTTGAAAATCAAAGACAAGAGTAGAGCTTATTTTATATAGGGGAAGGACTCCTGCCAAATTCAATCCTCCTTGAGATAGGCCTGGGTGAACATCTTCAGCCAATCAAGATATGCCAGAGTCTCGTACTGCGCCCTTACATAAACCTCCTGGCTGCTATCAACTATCGTCTTCATCAAGTCCTTTCCCTTTGTACAGATACCACATTCTTGAAGCCAACTTTCAACAATGAAATAGAGAAATTCGTGTGCTCTTTCGTCTGGCTTACGATCAGCTTTCCCGAGTCTTGATGCCGCCAACTCAAAGGCCATGGCCTGACCAAGACCATTCGTAACGATAGTAGCAGGAAGGCGCTCGACATAGCTGTCGAATTTTCCTTTGTCTATATTTTGTAGCTTGAAAAGCCACTCTAGGGATGGGAACTGCTGAACATATGCCTCAATTTGCCCGCAATCTAGGCCCTTCAATCCTTCAACAGCTACAAGTGAATGGGCAGCTCGCTTCTGGCCAATAGAAATATCAGTCAAATTCATCCCTCACAGGCTTCCTTGTGAGATACGGTCTTCATAGCAAACCATCCTTGGCCGACGGTTTCATTTCCGCCAACTTGGAGATACTTCAAATTCTCCAGAAGGGATTTGACATCATTCGCAGCTTCATCCTTGCGAAGGAAGAGAAAAGTATAGAAAAGACTATCTGTAGGCAGAGTCTCCTCGTACCAAAGACCTTTGCTTTCCTTCGTAACCACGTCGAGCGCATTCCTTGCGCTTATCTGTAGCCCATAACTTGCGAACCAATGGAAATCATCGTCGTTAAGGATTATCAACTGCTTGCTGAGTCTATTTGCAGCTTCGTCATGGACTATTAGTTTTTTGATCTCATTGATTAAGGAGACTTCGATATTGCCTGACACCTGGAATTCGCGTTCTTCGAGAAAGAGATTATCATTTTCATTTGCCAGAACCTTTCCCTTTTCTGGCTTTCCTGAGATCTTTAGACCATCTGTCATCGTGTCATACCTAGTTCTCTGGGCATCCCTTATAATCCTCTCCAGTAGATAAGGACACGTTGCCCACTTGTATTGCCCTGTCAGGCTTCTTACTGGCAGGAGCAATAGTTTTGCATCTGAAACCACAAGGTCTCCAGCCCCCTCCTGGCGTCCAAATAGCCTCGCTACCTCTGGTTTCAGCTTCCTCTCCTTCTTGCCCCCACTCTCAGTAACGATATCAGGCCATATCTCTCTAGCATAGTCCTTTAGAGCCCCCTTTAGACTCGATCCAACTACAACAGGATACTGTGTTATCGACTCCCTGGCCACAGGAAGATCGACGAATCCTGATGATCTTCCAGATCCAGGATGAATAGCGGTCTCTGCTAACATTCCTACCATCAAGCTCTTCATTTTTATGCATCCTCCTTCCACGATCCTATCAAGATCTGCCCAAATCCAAAATCAGTACATGCGGCGATATGACATCCATTTAACCTTCTAATTCTTTCTGCAAATCCGGCCTCTGCCTCACAGAACCATGTTGATCCTGGTGGTATAAACGGCTTGAGTGGTATCGGTCCCTTCTGAGACGTCGCGGAATCCCATCCGCCTATCCTCAAAGGTCGCTCCAGGCAGGCGGAGATTACTTTTGCACCGGGTATTCCTAAGAATTTTTCTCCAGGCCCAGGCAATCCGCCCTCAAAGTAAGCAGGAGTGATATGCGTCACGGTGAACCGGATAATTCCTCCTGATGGCTGGAGGGCCGGAGCTTGAATCAGATCAATTGGCCGTGCAAGGGGCTCGGAGTAGGCCATCCTGCTCTCTCCTCCCAATAATAGCGTAGCCGGAAGCTCCATCTCCTTATCAAGACCGCTAACATGCATTGCCAGAGCTACCTCACTACATAACCTGACCTTTCGGGCCGAATATATCGCGCCCTCCTTAGCAGTCCTTTTTAGGTAGTCTCTTTCTATTCCTACAGAATACTCAAGTTCCCAAAGCGATTTTGCTGGAATGGGCTTAATTTTTTGCTGATCATCTCCATGAAGTGCTCGTGCCATGTCTTCTTGACTGAGGAAGAATCCGTAAAGGCTCTTCATGCCAGCGGCGTTCTTTGCAGCAGGAAGCCGGACATTTTCGCCAAGATCACAGTTTATTCCTTTCTTTATCGGGCTCAGATTAGAAAAGGTCCAACACTTCTCTTCATCAGATGGCGCCTTTCCAAGGATGTTCAACGGAGCCGGATAGAGCGGTTCTATGCTTCCTTTCATTCTCCGGATGAGGTATGGTCCTTGAAACTTCAATGGCTTCAGATTCTGACCATCCCCAAGTTTGGCCTTTATCCCCGCAGGCCAGTCACCCCGGCCATTCCAGCCCAAGCTATTGGCTAGACTTCTGGCTAGAGCCGCCCTGATTGCCCCGACAACTGTAGTAGCAAATGGAGGAAATATGCTTTGGACATCCATCTGAGTCTTCTCTCCTTGGTTGAAAGGTCGGCCATCTCTGAAGAACCAGCTATCGACAGGGCTTAAGGAGTAAGCCTTCAGAGTCATCTAGTCCACCTCCTCGCCACTTTGGGATAGGAACTTCAGAAGCATTACTCCGTCCGTTGAGAGACAATTTTTCTCAGGCTTCATCGCCTGACCATTCCTGTCTCGCCGGGATCTATAGCATAATCTCAGAAGAGACTTCATACGTTCCTTTGCTTCCGTTCTGGTTACGGTCCACTCTCTCGACTTCATATACTCTGCAGCCAGAAATCCAATAGGTTCCATGCCTTCCGCCAGATCGACGTAACTTCCCGGCTTCTCGTTCAAATCTCTGGAGAGAGCTGTGAAGATCTCTCTGATGTTGTAAAAAAATCTCGTGGAGAACTGTCGGTCACCCTTTAGCGCAGGAACTAGGTCATCCGGCAAGTTCCTCCCTTCCGAGATCTTGAGACAATCCCATGTCGCGGTCCATTGACAATGTTTCCCACTGGGTTTGAGAACACTGACCGCAAGGCTTCCCCTTCCGTTCTGGTCTTTGGCCACATCGTCGAGGAGATCATGGGCTTCATGGAGCACTGCACTCAAGGGAACGCGATATTGGGCTAAGACCAGACCTGCGGATATGGTCGCCCTCGGGTCTGAAATATCTTTGAAGGATGTTCTGTAGCAATCCGAAAGCCCCAGGCTGCATCCGATTGCTTTTTCCACGGGAAGCATGGCCAGAACGTCGTCACCACCCGCGTAGATTTCGATGCCGTTGTGTTTTTCGACTATTTTGTGGACGGACTCAGTGAATTTGCCAAGACTCCCGCTGATCGGTGCGCCCTTTTCCCTAATGAGCGTACCCATGTTATCTCCATCCATTATCAGCATTCCGTAGAATGATGATGGTGGTGAGCCAGCTTCGCTGACAAGCAACCTAAGCTTAGACTTAAGCTTATCACGCGCCTGCCGAACCTCTGGAGTCTCACCTTCGCAATCACCATAGGTCGGAGTTCCTCTCAGAGGTGTTCGGTCGCAGTTGTCGATAGCACTCGTAAAGTAAAAGTTGCCATCGAGGTTCAGGAAGCCAGCAGTCAAGTCATTGCTGGAGATGCCAACCTTCTCGGATATTCCTGTGCGAGTGACATCATCGGCTGCATTCTTTACGTCTCTTGCATATTCCTTGCATAATTCTGGCGCTTTCTCTGAAGCCAGCTTAAGCCACGGAATAGCAGCCACGTAAGCGGTGGAGGGCCAGTTTTCCGCCTTGACCTTCCATCCAATTGCTTCTTTGGACACCCTGGGGAACATACGCTTGATGAGGGCTATGGAGCAGAGCCTCTCGCCTTCACGGATATCCATACCGCCAGTCTTTAATCGCAATTGCTTCCAGAATTCGTCTTGCTTCAAACGTCCCTTTTCCTTTGATCTGATAAATCCGGAAATCTCCTGCCAGTCTCCCATGATTGTGCAATGATCGCCCCCTTCCACCGGAGGCAAATGGCTCCTCCAGTTCTTCCGGTAGTTCATAAAGTCTATGTTTGGACTCACTGTCCATGAGATCTCCCAGAATGAATTGACCTGGCGGTCCCATCTGTCTTTGGTACTGATTTCATCTTCCGCAACGTCTTTAACATATTTGCTATAGACGGCATTTCCAATTTTCTTCCAGGCATCCACCACAGCAGCTGCCGCAGCCTCAGCCGCACCAGATGGATCGGGTGCATAGGCCTCGAACCTGTTAGGAAGAGAGCCGATCATTGGACCCTCTTCAGTGATATCTTGACCTTTTGTCCTGGCTAGTTTTATCCTTTCAAGAATCGGATCTTTCGAGGTGTCTGGGACCAGAACATGTCCGTTGCCCCTCTTCTCATCAAGAATGCAATCTATTGCACAACCAGCCAGATACGAAAGAAGGAAAGATCCGCTCCACAGATCGCGAGTTCTCCTGGCCTGAGCTACGAATCCCTGCACCGGGCCAATTGTGAAATGGATCTTTGTATCTTCACTCATATTACTCTCACCTTTGATGCAAACCTTGGCGTGCCCTTTCCATCGATGAAATCGTTAAGAACTCCGTAATCGACGTTTACATTCACAGGGGACTTCTCAACCAATATCTTCTCCCCACTTGGCAAAAAATCTGCTGGAAAGATTGCAGCTACTGCTGCATATTGGTTCTCATCCAATTGTTGAATATGTATGAAGAGCGGGCTTGCCCTTCTCTCATGATTCTCAGGTTTCACTATCGAATTTCCTCCACCGTTCCTGAAATGGTAATTATTCGGAAGTCCGAAAATTGCTCTTCTGGGGTGACTGGTTATTGGTTTTCCATTTATCGCATCTCTGAGAAGATGATGATCATCCGGGAAGGTCCTCGATTTAAGATAACTTCGATACTCCATCATTTTCTCGCCGATAGAATTCAACAGCTTGAGGGGCTCATCTCCTGTGTCATTAGTATTAACTTTATCAATGAGATCTACACGCATCTTTTTACTAAATGCAGTATAGGGAGGACAGCCAGCATAAGGCGTTATCTTGTACCTTCCATTCTGATCAAAAAGACTCAATATCGCTTCTTTTAGGCCTTTCAGGTCAATTGGCTTAGTGAATACCGGTTCAGCTTCGTTGTCCTTCTTGAGATTCACCAGGTTGAACGAACCATAGCCTTTGCGTGAGCGAGAGCCAAGACCTCCAAAAAAGCCCATTGCCACAAGGGCAGCCTCTACACTCTTGATATCGTCTTCAGGAGTGTTCGGTCGGAAGAGGAGGTCTAGTACACCACCCTCAAGAGGATATCCAATACATTGTCGTGTGAGTTTTCCATCACTCGCCTCGATAACACCATATCCCAGATATCTAGCGCCTTCCCCTACAACCCCGCCTTTTTCCCCGACAGCTCCGCCTCCGTTATATTCTAGAATGCTTTTCCTTCTTAGCCGATCTATTTTATTAGGTGGTGATAATCGGATCTTGACACATGATTGACTTTTTGTGCTTCCAAAAATCCGGGCTTCTTCTTCCCGAACCTTCTGAACCAAACCTAGCCTTTCTAGAGCCAGTGCTCGCCACCAAAAGCGGAGCACCCCCTTGATGCTGGGGACCCGAAGCTCTGCTGATTGAGGATTAGCCCCTCCCATGAAAAGCGGAGTCACCACCCTGAACTTGGCCTCTAATCTCGTCATACCCATCTTCATCTCTCCAGATCGATAATCTCGCCGATAACATAGGGATCTTTACGCTGATCTTCTGCCGGTCGATTATCCACCATTGCCACCCACTTTATCTGCCTACCTAGGCGAGAGGCTCCTTCTGAGAGCCTCATAATTGCATACTGCATGGCAGTAGTGCCGCCGGTTGCATTACAAATTACTTCGTCCGCTCCCAGCAGCATCTTCTCGGAGGCGGTTACAAGGTCAGGAATCTCATCAAATCCCTGGAAAGGGTCGTTTAGAACTAGAGGGATGATGTCTGCCCCGCTGCCTGAACGCTTAACCACTTCGTCCAGGAGACTTGAGGATTGAGCGGACACAACCGCAAGAATCGCCTTTGGTTTGGCCTGGCAGATCGCGGAGTAGAGGAGGCCAGGAGATAACCCCAGAGGAGATATGAGCAGGCTCCCCGAGCCGCCCCCAAAATCTGCCTTCCAGAAATCATTGTCATCCAAATGAGATTTAAGGAGGATCCACTTGCATTTGAGTTTATCAGCTCGATCTGTCACATTTACGTTACTGCGCTTCATGCCATGATGGTGAAGATCGTTGCGACCCTGAGTTAGTTCATCCCAGAATGAAGCTAGTTCCATTTGCCCCTCAGGGAGTGCTTTCTGGTTCTTCTTCCAATAGCTCATAAGTGCTCCCAGCTTCTTCTCCATTAACCAGCGAGAATCTTTGTTAAGCCAATTGTTAATCTGTTGTTCACTCAACATGGACCTGGTTATTACGAATTCCCGCAGCAATCCAAAGGCATTATTATAAAACCCTCCTTCGAAATACATGTCGATAAGCCTTGCCTCTCTGTGGATCTCCGGCGAAGTCAAAGATAGCTTCTGTTTCCAATCACCAGAGGATCTCTGGCTGGATAGGCCGAACGGCTTGGCTGCAGAGGCAATTTCTTCCATCAGGTCCTCGGCCAGAGGCATAGGAATCGCTGAGGGATCGAATTTCTCCTTCATCCTCGAATACTTCCCTTGAAGATTGGCTGAAGCATGCCCCATTTCAAGGGGCAGGCCTGCTCCAAAGTTAATGGTAAAATGATTGATGGTATCGACCGTATCTGAAAATAATTTGTTAAAGCCTTTCTCTTCAGGTCGGTTCATCGAGATTCTCTTCATCTTGCCCACTAGTGCCTCTGGGTTTCTCATATCCTTGAAGGATTGAACTGCCTGGAACCACTCAACCATATTGAACAAAACGGCTAGATCTACAAAGGGACCTATCTTTCCACGTTCTAGCTTGCCGTACCATGCGTTTCGGATCTTGACTCCTTTGAGCGCCTGCAGGTACAGGCAAGATGTGAAGAAGAGGAATGGGATGGGCCTAAGCCCATGCGTAAGATCGAGTGTCAGCTCTGAATCAGCCGGTATACTATGCAGGATCGTATGTACTATCTCTGAGAGTTCTTCGTCATTCATGCCAGCTGGAATTTTTTTAGGTTCACATGGTACGGGCAGGCTGTCTTTCAGGATTGGAAATGTCTCTATAAGCGCGTCGTTGGTGCAGAGGGCAACGACTCTATGGAACCGATCTATTTCAGGAAGCAGATTGAAAAGAGCTATTGGGGAAAGTCTTGCAGAGTAGACTCTGTCAGCCATTCCATATTTAGCGTCGCTCGGTGAAGTTCCCAATGTCGTTAAAAGTATGTGAGGTTCGTTCATTCTTTTCAGCCACCCGCCATCTTATTCCATGACATTTTTATCGTCAGCCTCAAATCCCCCATCCCGAAATGCCCCGCATACCCCACTGCCACCGGCCCCCACGCCGCCTCGGGAAACACGATGCGAAACCCATAGCGCATCCCATAAGCCGACCTTCTCCCCTCGCCATTGCTCCTCCGGCAGGCGAAGCTCGCCCAGGGTGTCTCCCGCCTGCCCAGGCTCGTGCCGGCTACCGGCTCCACCGCCTCCGGAGCCGGAAGTCCCGCCAGCTCCAACAGCCGCAGGAGATCGTGCTCCGGGCTGCCGATCTGCAAGCCGGTAACATCTACCTTCGGCACGCCCGCCCGCGTGTGCTTGCGCAGGCGCCCGGACGGGATGGCGCGCGGGAGGCCCACGTCCTCAACCTATCTGCTAAGCGGGATTTACCTGAGCGGAGAGCCGATCATTTCAGGCTCTTGCCAGGAAGGCTTGATCGAAGAGATCATACATATACTTCAAATCCAGGTATTCAGATATGAGATCGGCTTCATAGTCAACTCTTCTCTCTCGATCTCTCTCCAATACCACTATCCCTTTGCTGATAACCTCATATTGAAAATAGGCAGGAGCATAATTGAGGATTCTGACATCGAAATCAACCCTGGGCTGGATTCCCTTTTCAAGACTCCCGGCCACCTTTGAAGCCAGCTTGAACCTTTGATACGGTAATTGCTCTTTGCAAAGATGGATGGCAATATCAATGTCATGAAAGTCATCTCGCTTTAGAAAAGATCCAAAGACGTATGCCAGGTCGATCTCCTCGAACCCGTTCAGGATAAAACGAATAGACTCTTTGGCTTTATTCCTATCCATCCCATGGCCCCATTAGCTCGTTTATCCTTCTTGGTGATAAGATTTTCTCAAGGGTTAATTTACTTGGATTCACCGGCCTCAAATCCCCCCATCCCAAAGTGGCTCGCATACCCCACCGCCACCGGCCCCC
>CAZDLZ010000065.1:0-10433 GCA_964506745.1 uncultured Methanotrichaceae archaeon
TGTACATCGCCAAGATTATTACTACTATTTTACATCAAGATCGGGACACTACCAATTTATCTTCGTGCCAAGTCAAATATTATTACGTCGTCTTTGTGTCTTTGTGCCTTTGTGGTGATCGTATTGCGCAGTCAACTGGAAAACCATAGTAACAGAGGTTAGCCTCAGAAAATAGCGAAATGCCGAACATTCGCCGTGAGCGAGTCGAAAACCTTCCATTCTGCAAAAGATTGATCTTCCATAACCGCCCCTACTCCTGAAGAACAGGTGCGATTCATGATTCATACTGAGGCCATAGAAAAGGCGAAGGAGCACTTCGCCAGGCTGCTGGTGGAGCAGCTTTTGCGCGTTGATCAGATAAAGGCAGGAGAGGATTGGGTTGACTACAGCAGGCTCCACCCACTCATCATCGGCGTGGTGGGCGGCGACGGCATCGGCCCCTACATCACCAAAGAGGCCGTGCGCGTCCTCACTTACGTGCTGGCAGATGAGATTGCCACGGGAAAGGTGGAGCTTCGCGACATTCCAGGTCTCGACATCGAGTCGCGGGTAAAGGCCATGTTGGCTCTGCCCGAGGACGTTCTGGCGGCGCTAAAGGAGTGCCATGTTATCCTCAAGGGCCCACTCACCACCCCCAAGAAGGGCGATCGATGGCCCAACCTGGAGAGCGCCAATGTCTCCATGCGTCGCGAGCTGGACCTCTTCGCCAATGTCCGGCCTGTTAAAGTTCCTGAGAAGGGCATCGACTGGATCTTTTACAGGGAGAACACCGAGGGCGAGTACGTCCTGGGCAGCCAGGGCATCAATGTAACCGATGATCTGGCCGTGGACTTCAAGGTCATAACCACGCCCGGCGCGGAGAGGATTGTGCGCCTGGCCTTTGAGTATGCCAGGAAGAACGGCATTAAAAAGGTCTCGGCGGTCACAAAGGCCAATGTCATCAAGGCCACGGACGGCAAATTCCTGGAGACGGCCCGAAGTGTGGCTAAGGAATATCCGGACATCGCCTTTGATGACTGGTTTGTGGACATCATGGCTGCCAAGCTGGTGGATGAGAAACGCAGGAAGGACTTCAAGGTCATAGTGCTGCCCAACCTCTACGGAGACATCCTTACCGACGAAGCTGCCGAGTTTCAGGGCGGCGTGGGCACCGCAGGAAGCGCCAACATCGGCAAGCGCTATGCCATGTTCGAGGCCATCCACGGCTCGGCTCCGCGCATGGTAGAAGAAGGCAGAGCCGCATATGCCGACCCGGCCAGTATGATGCGAGCCTGCGTCATGCTGCTGCGGCACATCGGCTTTGTGGATCAGGCGGCTAAGATGGAAACAGCTCTCGATATCTGCGGCCAGTTGGAGAGGAAGGTTGTCCTCACCGGTCGCTCTGATGGGGCAACAGGCGCACAGTATGCTGACTATGTCATGCAGACCCTGCAAGACCCGAGCCTGGAGAGCCGGACCCGGGAGGGCAAGCTTTAGCTAAAATAATTGCATAGTAGTATTTGTGGAAAATCTGGCTGAAGCATTACTGGGCCTGAGCAAGGACGACCGCTCCCTGCTCAGTGCCATTGAGACGGGGATGAAGACTCACGAATGGGTCCCGTCCTTTGTTATCTCCGAGCAATCCGGCCTGCCGGTCCGCAAGGTGGAGTTTCGGCTGGGCCAACTTTTCGAAAAGAAGCTGGTAGAGCGGGAGAGCATGCACTATCTTGGCTACCGCATAGACTTTGATGCCTATGATCTCCTGGCACTCTCCGATTTTGTGAAACGAAAAAAAGTCACAGCCTTTGGCGAGAGAATAGGAGTAGGCAAAGAGTCGGTGGTATACGAAGCCCTGGGAGAGACGCACCTGGCAATCAAATTCCACCGCCAGGGGAGAACCTCATTCAAACATATTCGCCGTCTGCGCGATCACCTCACCGATAAACCCAAAGTCCCCTGGCTTTATGCCGCCGCTCTCGCAGCTCGCCACGAGTTTGCCATCATGGAGAAGCTCTATCCAAAGGTCTCCATTCCCAGGCCCGTCGCATGCAGTCGTCATGCCCTGGCCATGGAATTTGTGAGCGGCCCGGCCCTAAATCACATCACGCTCTCCGATCCCGAGAACGGACTGAACATGATCTTGGGCGAGGTGGCTGCTGCCCGCAGGCAGGGCATCATTCATGCCGACCTTTCCGAGTTCAATATAATGGTGGATGAGTCCGGACCCAAGATCATCGACTGGCCTCAGGCTGTAGAGGTCACCCACCCCCATGCTCAGGAGCTATTGGAGAGAGACCTGGCTAACGTCTTGCGCTTCTTCGAACGAAAATACAGGATAGAAATGCCACTGGATAAAGCACTCGATCTTACGGAGGAGGCAAAGAGCAGTTGAGTATATTTGGTGTGGATATCGCCAGCGGCTCGCCATCCAGCAGAAGGGCGCCAAGCTACTCTATGGTGATTTTGGAGGAGGGAGGCGTGGCAAGCTTTCACATGATCAGCCGGCATAAACTGATCCGGCTCATCAGGGAGCGCCAGCCGGAGATTGTGGCCATGGACAACCTCCACGAGCTGGCCTGTGATCGAAGGGAGCTGATCAATATCCTGCGCAGGATACCTCCCACCACAAAAATGGTGCAGGTAACTGGCGCAGAAATGCCACAGTCCCTCATCAAGCTGGCCCGCTACCACGGCATCGCCTTCGACCGCACCAATCCCCTGCAAGAGGCAGAGGCCTGCGCCCGGCTGGCGGCCAAAGGCATCGGAGCTGTTTTATCCGCTTTCCAGGACCGAACCTGGATTAAAGTTAGCAGGAGGCGCTCTTTAGGCAGGGGCGGCTGGAGCCAGAACCGCTACACTCGCAAGATTCACGGTGCCGTGATGGGTCTGGCGCGTGAGGTGGAGCGACAACTTCGAGAAGCTGGACTGGCCTACACCACAAGGGCCGTGGAGGGCCTGGGTGGATATACCCGGGCTGAGTTTGTGGTGGAAGCGCCCCGCGAGAAGGTGCGCATCAATCCCGGTTACTACAGCGATGCCCAGATCCTGGTGCAGAGCATGGAGCGGCCCGAGCTGCAATACAAACCACTTCTGCAAAGGCGCAGCTATATCATCGTGGGTCTGGACCCGGGAACGACGACGGGCATCGCCGCGTTGGACCTATCCGGCAAGCTGGTGGACCTGACCAGCTCCAGGGGATTGTCCTCCTCAGACGTGATTGAATGGATCGCCGCACGGGGCAGGTCGCTTGTAGTGGCCACTGATGTGTTCCCAACGCCAGGCGGCGTGGAGAAGGTCAAACGTGCTTTTAATGCCGTCCTCTACTCACCAGGAGGAGACATTCCTGCGGAAGAGAAGATCGCTCTGGGAAAGGAGTTTGGCTACAGGAACGATCATGAACGCGATGCTCTGGCGGCGGCCATCAGCGCTTTTAAAAAATACCGAAACAAGTTCTTGCTGGTGGAAAAGAAGGCTCCTCCCGAGATAGATCCCGATGAAGTCAAGGCACTGGTAGTGCGAGGCTATTCCATCGAAAACGCCATCGCCGAATTTATGCCTTCTTCGCTGCCTCAAGCCAAACAGAAGACACAACCGCAAGGGGAAAATGCCGATCTCGATGCATCACTCGAAGTATCTCCTGATGTCACTGCCCTGCGCCAGCATAACCAGCAACTTGCCGAGCAGGTCAGAACGCTGCGCTCTTACCTGGATGAGCTGCGTGGCCGCTTAGAGGAAAAAGAGGCCGCACTCTGCAAAGCTAACGACAAACTTGATCGCCTGCGGGATAAAACGGCTCGCGAGATCAAGCGGCAGCATGAGATCAAGATAAGAGACAAAGAGATCGAGCGACTGCGCTCTGTGCTGCGCTCTGAGAGAAAGTACATCAAAAAACTCAAGAAGACACTGGAGCGCCAGAAGAAGGCGGAGATAATTGAGCAGACTCGCGGCCTGCAAAAGCTCAAGCCATTGAAGGCTTTTACACGCGAGTCTATTCTGCTGGCTGCGGAGCAATATCGCCTGGAAAGGGGTGATTGGGTTTTTCTAGAAGATGCCAGCGGCGGGGGGAAGAGCACGGTTGAGCTTTTGCGGGAAAAGGAAATCGCCGGAGTGGTGGCAGAGGGCGAGAATCGCCCCGCCGTGCGTGAGAATTTCCTGCAGATGGGGATCCCCGTCTTCTCCAGCAAAAATCTGCCGGTGCAGATTATCAATAAGATGCCCTTCGTCTCTACTGAGGACTTGATGGCGGCCAAAGCCGCCTGGGAGGAAGAGATGAAAGATCGGCAGGCCAGGCAGCAGGCAGAGCGGCTGGAGAGCCTTTTCCAGGAGTACCGGGTGGAGAGAAAGAAAGAGGAGAAGAGAAAGAAAAAGCTTGCAGGGGAGACTCATGGCTCTGCAAATTGATAAATGGATTATGATCTTTTCATACATCTTATGAACGGTGCATACTTTTTCCTAAATATGCTTATCAATTAGGTTTCTGTCTTAATCGCAGGTGGTAACTTTGCTTTCACACCGGTCGCTACTATTATACTTATTAATATCAACACTACTGGCAGGCACAGCCTCTGCAGAAGATGCAGTCATCAATGCCGCCGACAACGCCTGGGTACTAATCAGCGCCGCTCTGGTCCTGATCATGATTCCCGGCGTGGGTCTTTTCTACGGCGGTATGGTCCGAAAGAAGAATGCCATCTCCACGATCATCTTCAGCTTTGCCGTGATGGGCATCATAAGTTTGCAGTGGATCTTGTACGGCTACACCCTGGTCTTCGGAAAAGACATTGGTGGCCTCATCGGCGGCCTGAACTTCCTGGGACTGGAGGGAGTGGGCATGGGCGTCAAAGAGGGCCTGACTATTCCCTCCCTCACCTTCATGATCTTTCAGGCCATGTTCGCCATCATTACCGTCTCTCTGATCACGGGCTCCTACGTGGAACGAATCAAGTTCAGCTCTTTTCTCGTCTTCTCCATCGCCTGGGCTACACTGGTCTATGATCCCGTGGCCCACTGGGTCTGGGGTGGGGGCTGGCTGCAACAGATGGGCGCACTGGACTTTGCCGGCGGCATAGTGGTGCACATCACAGCGGGCGTTTCCGCCATGGCTATAGCTATGGTCATTGGCGTTCGCAAGGGTTTTGGCACAGACCCCATGGAGCCGCACAACATTCCGACTACGGTCATGGGCGCAGCTCTGCTCTGGTTTGGCTGGTTCGGCTTTAACGCGGGCTCTGCCCTGGCGGCAAACGGCATCGCCGCCAATGCCTTCGTCACCACCAACACCTCAGCCGCGGCTGCAGCCACGACCTGGATGCTCCTCTCCTGGCGGCAGAGAGCGCCCTCGGCCTTGGGCATCGTGACGGGCGCTGTGGCCGGACTGGCGGCGATAACGCCTGCTGCAGGATATGTGACGCCTCTGGCGGCGATCCCTATTGGTGTTGTGGCAGCCATTGCCGGTTACTATGCCATCATCCTCGTTAGGGGCAGCGGCAGGGTGGACGACTCGCTGGACGTTTTAGCCTGTCACGGCATCGGCAGCACCTGGGGCGTCCTGGCGACCGGCATCTTCGCCACCATCGGAGCCACAGGCCTGCTGGCGGGAAATTCTCATCAAGTGCTGGTGCAGCTCATGGCCATCGCCGTCACCTGGGGCTACTCCTTTGTTGTCACCTTCGGCCTGGCCAGGGTTATCGACGCCGTTATGGGGCTGCGCGTTCGGGATGATGAAGAGTCGGTGGGCCTGGACATCAGCCAGCATGGCGAAGGCGCTTACATGTAAACGTGGGGAATGATGAAGAAAATTGAAGCCATAATTCGGCCCGAGAAGCTGCACCTGCTGCGCGGCAAGCTGGACAGTAAGGGCTTTTCGGGAATGACTGTGACCGAGGTCAGAGGCCGGGGCCGGCAGAAGGGCATTGCCTTGCAGTGGCGGGCCGGTGACTACCGGGTGGAGTTCCTGCAAAAGATGAAGCTAGAGATGGTGGTCGATGACAAGGATGCTGAAGCAGTCATAGACCTCATATGCGAGTTTGCGCAAACGGGCGAAGCCGGAGACGGCAAGATATTCGTCTATCCGGTGGAGGACGTGGTGCGGGTAAGGACGAAGGAGCGGGGGTGCGGGGCGGTTTAGCGCCGCACCCTCAAACCAATGGAAAAAAGTCGGCTCTGGTGGAGGAGGCGCCGAAGGCTTTGGCAAAAAAAAGCAGACGTCAGGGCTAAAGAGCCTTGCCGTCCGTCTCGCCCGTCCTGATCCTTATGGTCTTTTCCACAGGCAAAACGAAGATCTTGCCGTCGCCGATGCTCCCGGTATGTGCTGCTTTTCTTATCAGCTCAACAGCCTCGTCTTCTTTTTCATCCGGGACAACAATCTCCACCTTTACCTTGGGGAGCATGTCCACTTTGTATTCTTCACCACGCCACGTTTGGGTTATGCCTTTCTGCCGGCCCCGTCCCTTCACCTCGAGAGTGGTCAGGCTAGCATATCCTGCCTTATCGAGGGCACTTTTTACGTCTTCTACCTTAGATGGTCTGATTATCGCCTGTATCATTTTCATGTTCTCACCATTTCAGAGTAATCTACCGGAAGGCCTTCACCGGTTTCTTGAGTCACAAACTCCGGATAGGCGGAATATCCATGCTCGCTTATATCCATCCCTGCTAGCTCTTCATCTCTTGACGCCCTGAGGCCAACGGTGCGCTTTAGCACGGCAAACAGTATATAGCCCGTTCCAAATGCCCACAATGCTACCGTAGCCGCGTCAATTATCTGAGCGATCATCTGGCCGGTATTGCCGACGATAAGGCCGCTTACTCCTCCGTAGGTGCCGTCTGCGAAGATTCCCACGGCCAGCAGGCCCCAGAGGCCGTTATATCCATGCACTGCAACAGCGCCCACAGGATCGTCTACCTTGAGCACCCATTCATTGAACTTTATACCGTACATTACTATTAATCCCGCCACCAATCCGATTACCACCGCAGACCAGGTGGGGATGTAGGCACAGGGTGCAGTAACTCCTACAAGTCCTGCCAGAGCACCATTGCAGGTGAGGGCGATGTCCACCTTTTTCGTCCTCAGGAATGTCCAGTAGCAGACCAGCACTGCGCCGGCAGATCCCGCCAGGAAGGTATTGACCGCTATCACGGATATGCGAAGATCCGTGGCTGCTAATGTCGATCCTGCGTTGAACCCGAACCACCCGAAGAAGAGCACAAATGTGCCCAGGACAATGTATCCCACGTCGTGACCCGGTATGGCGTTAGGTGTACCATCTTTGTTGAACTTGCCAATCCTCGGCCCGAGGAGCATTACTGCCGCCAGAGCGACAAGTCCGCCGATAGCATGCACCACACCGGATCCGGCGAAGTCCCTTGCACCCACCCCAAAGGGCAGAGTAGACAGCCAGCCGCCGCCCCAAACCCAGTGGCCGTAGATGCTGTATATGATAGCGGTGACAATGCCGCTGTAGATGAGATAAGTCTGGAGCTTGAGTCTTTCTGCGCAGGCACCAGCAACTATGGTGGCGGCAGTTGCTGCGAAGACGACCTGGAACATCCAGAACATCATGGTTGAGACGTCATAAGCATCTCCGGTGAGAAACCACCCGCTCCATCCAATAATGCTGTTGCCGTCTGCCAGACCCGCAAATAGATTGGAGCCTCCGAACATGAGGGCGAAGCCAACCGCCCAGTAAGCCAGGGCACCTATGGAGAAATCCATGTAGCTCTTGGTGAAGTAGTTGACTGTGTTTTTCACCCTCAGAGCTCCGGCACCGAGCAGGGCAAAGCCCATCTGCATGAAGAAGACCAGGAAGGCCGCCACGAGGGTCCATGCGAAGTTTGTGGCGATCTTCAGCCCAGCTACGTCATCCGTATAGGTGCCGGAGCCGTTCGGATCGCCGGCCATTGCCATGGTTGTTAATAGCAGCAATAGTGCAAAAGCACTTGCTGCAATAGTTGCATACTTTGTAATTTTCATGCTCAATCACGATCCTTGATGTGATCTCATCGGGCAGATGATGCTATAAAAACTTTGTTAAAATTTTTTCATACTAGTTATGAAAAACGCATAACCACATCACATTCTTAAAAAAATCGTCCGTAATCTCTCTATAATCTGTTGTGTAGCATGATTATTATAACCAAGCAGCTACGGCCAACCACAAAGGCACGAAGGCACAAAGGACGCACGAAGAGATTCGTGGCGGTCCTCTCACGTATCGATCTTTGCGAATTGTGGGCCAGTCGCGCCCGGCAGTCCCTCGACCGTGGACCAGGCCGTCCGGGCTCGCGTCACTCGTCTCCGGACGGGCGTCCGTGCCCACGTGGGCTTGCGGCCTGTGGACCGGGAGAATGAATGGCGGGAAGGTAGCTGAGGCTAGAATCTGGAACAAGTTGAAAGGTGATCTGAAAAGAAGGGTAGCGAAGATAAGTTAGATTCTTCAGACTGTACTCGATTTAGACTCTGAGTTATCGTTTCTGATCCATAAATCGAGCGATTCATTCATTAGCATTTGTTCAGATATATCCCGCAGATTCAAGAACATCCTGCGTTGGCTTCTTGTCCAAAATCTAAATCCGATTTTTTCATAGAATTCCAATGCACCATCTTTGGGATCTACAGCCAAGTATCTGCACCCAAGGGGACTCTCCATGGCATAACCAACAGCAAGGGAAAGAAGATAGCTCCCAACGCCGTAGCCATGGAGCTTTTTGTCTACAGCAAGTCTTGCGATTAGGATACAGGGATATACAGGATATTCACAGTCGTCGATGATTTGACTGGGATCAAGCTTATCTTTTTTTGCCTGGACGGAATCCGCTGCCATGGAAATGAAGCCCGCGACACGGTCCCTATAAAAACAAAGATGCGTTTTGCTCAGGAATTCCTTTTGCTCTCGCAATGAATCATTCTTCAGAAAATCGTTTAGCTAAGCATCGCCGGAATCGAAAGGTGAAAGGTCATATCTGGAACTTAGCAATAATATGGAAAGTTCCCTTTCCGGAATTCCTGTCATCAGAATTTATTACGATTAGCCCTGTAAATTCTCTTCGCTTTCCTGAAAAAAGCTAACTGCTCGGAGGTAAAAACTGTGCCATTTTCGTTCTGGAGGAATTCTTCTGCTTCAGCCCCCTCAAATACCAATCCAAGCTTAGTCGGCCTTGCCATTTCCTGCTCCTCTCTGCTAAATCTTAAATTTACATTAACCAGTACTCTGCTTTGAGAATAAAGCGATTTCGCTCTGGGCCCAGGCCAGGCAAGGATGCAGGTCTACAAATGCCTGCGGGCCCAATTGATGCGGGTTCTGGAGCAAATGACAAGCCCGACAGGCAAGCGCGTGCGGGCGCTCGGGCCCACGTGGGCCTGCCGTCTAGTGGTTTGCCTCCGGAATTGGCAGCATTTCAGGGCGCTAACTTTTGGAAAACTGTGACGGTTTGCTAATACAATTAGCTGATAATTTTAACATAGCAGCCACGGCCGACCACAAAGGCACGAAGGCACAAAGGACGCCCAAAGAGATTCGTGGCGGTCCTCCTGCTTATCGATCTTTGCGGGCTTTGGGCTAACCGCACCCGGTAGCCCCTCGACCGTGGACCAGGCCGTCCGGGCTCGCGCCGCTCGTCTCCGTACGGGCGCCCGGGCGGGCTCATGCATGGGCGCGCGTGCTCGCGTGGGCTTGCGACCTTGGAGGGCGAGAGAATGTAACTGCATTCAGTGGCAATTCTGATCTTTACAGCCGATACCCTAATTAATGTTTAAACTAAATATGGCAGTTTATGAAAACCGTCCGATATCGGCATCCGCGATTGATGATTATCGCTGCCCCGCCGTGCTGATGCTGGGGCAGACAAGAGGAATGCCGCATCATGTAGTTGTGGCAATATGCAAAGATCGACTGATAATTGTAACCGTGTATCTGCCAAATGAAGATGATTGGATCAATAGTAGGCGGAGGAAATAGAATGGACCCTGGTGAATGCCTTCTATGCAAGAGCAAAATGCGAGAAGGAACAACCGAATTTGTCGCTAGAGTTGGTGAGCAGGTAGTAGTAATCAAGAACATTCCGGCATTCGTTTGTCCGAACTGCGATGAGGCTTATTACTCTATAGATACTCAAAGAAAAATAGATCGCATCATGAAGGCTTTTCATGAAGGAAGATTGCTTGCCAAGCCGCTCGCTGCGGGCGAGGTTGATCTGAAGGCGCTGGAAGCCTGTCAGCCTGCGGCATGTGTTGCAATCGAGGATCTTTGAGGTATTTGATCGACAATAAGAAATCCCGGTAGAGCCGCCACGCGGGGCGCGTGCGGGCCTGCTGCACTGGGGGCCGAAAGGCCGATCGAGCCGAGATCACGGATTTCACGTGAAGGCGCGAAGCCGCGAAGCTCCGATTGGGAAGGACAATTTTTGGCTCTTCGCTACATCCAGTTGCTAACCTCAGGTTACTATGTTTTTCC
>CAZDLZ010000066.1:0-7502 GCA_964506745.1 uncultured Methanotrichaceae archaeon
CTCCATGAGTTGATGTTGCTTAACTCATTGTCCACTCGGAGGGGTTCATTCCAAGCCACTGATTCATCTCTCTTGCTTTATTCTGTTTATTAAAGAAACTATTTTGGAGAAAATAACTTACTATCAATGTAATTAGACCGCCAAGAATTATAGGAAACGTCTTGTCCCAAAACATTGCCGGTAATGCAAAGTAGCTTGTCTCATTCATGCTGTTCGCCTCATTTCCAGAATCGCCACCAGCCTTTTTTCTTAATCTCCTCATCCCCTGGCTTCAATGATAGCTGGCTGATCGATTGGTTGAGCTGTGCTACATGTCCTTCCAAGAAGCCGATCTGCTTATCCTTCATCGTCAGGGTTCCTTTTTAGTGGTCCAGATCATGCCCGTAGGCTTCGGCCTCGCGGCGTGCTTGATCAAGATCTAATCTAAGTTGATCAAACTTGGTCGAAACCCGATCATATCTGGCATCCTGATCATCTTATGCAGGTTTATTCCTTAGTTTCGTTTCTTCATGGCTTTTGTCAGGGCCTCTGCTTCTCTCTCAAGTTTCCTTTTTTCTCTCTTTTTCTCTAGCATTGGAAGCGTGTACTCGCAATAATTATACTCATCTAAAGCTTTTAGTAAGTTTCTTCCAGATGCGTTATCTCCGCCTAAACTCTTAACCTGATCTCTAGTAATCTCCATGAAGAAGCAATAACGTTCTGCTTCGCTTCCTTTACCTAACTCATATGCTTTTGCAATTTCAGTATCCCACAGCGGAAAGAATTCTGGAGCCAATAGGTGTAGGCATTTTGCAGCTCCGGTTTTCTTCAAAACCTTTTCAAAATTATTAAATGTATCTTTTACTAATTTGGCATCTTCATCACAGAAGCTCTCGATATTTCGTTGCCTAAGCTCGTTGATTATATGCTGATTGTTTTCCAAGAGTCCTTGGATTTTGGAAAAATGTTCTTCGTTAAATGGTCTAAATCTATAATACGACACGTTCCATGTTTGCAGTAGAACAGCTATAGCTTCAGCCACCTCTAATTTCATATTGCCTTTAATAGCAAGATCCACCAACTCGATACTCGTACGATAGAAAAGGGCGCGTGGTTCAATTTTCTCGAATTTCATGTGTGCTTTTTCAAGGTCCCGAATTGTTGGCTGGATTCTTGATATCCCCATGATCAATAGTACTTAACTGCCTATTAATAAAGTACCCATATTCTTAATAATTCCAGCTTGTCTGGTCAGAGCTGCGCGGCTCCACACCCTCGGGAGTCGTTGGGCCTCCCATGGGCAGATCGATCTCGCCCAAGGGCCGGGTGCCCTGCAGGATGTATTTGGCTGCGGCCAGGGAGGCCTTGGGATCACCACTGCCAAGATGCAACTCCACCACATCCAACGCTCGATTAGCCAGGGATTTTAGCCGCTCGCGGGCTTTGAACCACAGCTCAACCTGCGGCCCGTTCAGCTCGGCGATGAAATGAGGATCTCCCGGAAAGCGATCGGCAAAGGAAATCGATCGAAAGGTTTTTTATTCACTAATTCATTCCACTTAGGGAATGAGCGAGGGAACTAACGATACTGAGAAGAAGGGCTTTGCTGCGCAGAAGCTCGAACTCAAGAATAATAAGCTGGATCTTAAGAGCAAGCTGAATCTGGATAACGTGGATCTGGGCGTTACCATGCCTTCCACGAATGTTGATGAGTATATGCGGGTATTAAGGCTGGCTCGAAAACCCAGTCGTGAGGAGTTCAATATGATTGCCAAGATCTCCATGGCCGGCATAGGCATCATCGGCACCATGGGCTTTGTCATATATGCACTGCTCACTGAACTGCCCAAAGCCTTCTAAAAAAAAAACGCAAAAAAATATCTTTTTTAGCACTCTATAGCTTTTGCCTTATTTAGCGCCCGCAATGTGGCACCAAACTCCGATTCTACCAGAGTTTTCACGCCCATCGTCTTGGGGTGCAAATCCAGTTCTACTGTGACATGCTGATGGCCAAGGTCGCGCAGAGGCTTGACCTGGCGCGGTCCGTTGGTGATCGAGAATATCTCCATGCCTTCCAGAGCGGATACCGGCAGGGCATGGGGCACCCCCGAGATCACGGCAAAGTCGTAGTGCTTTTTTGCGGCCAGTTCTTTCACAGCATCACCGGTCACCGGGTACTCATCCAGTCCGCCGATGACCTGGAAATCCACCTTCCTCTCCCTTAGATCGCGTGCAATATTGGCGGCGTCCCTTCTCACCTTGGGCAGTCCCACCTGGTCGTCTAAGTTGGCGAGGGTGTCCACCTGATCACCGGCAACTTCGGCTACGGCTGCGGTAATGTCAGCAAACATGTAGGCGGTCTCCTTCTTGGCATTGAGGATGTTCAGGCCCTTCTTGCCTTGTCGGATGAGCTCCAGAAGCCTGGCGGCTGCCTCATATTTGAGGTCTCCTCGCTCCGGAGCCAGGTATTCGCTGCTCGCGGCTCCATAGAGCTTCTCAACAAGGGTGGCTTTCTCAAGCAGGCTCTTCTGCCGGATAAGCTCTGCTTCATCTATAATCCCCTTATCTCTGGCTGCCTCCAATGTGAGGATTACCCCCTTGGTATTGTCTCTGTAGCCGGCATGAACCTCTACCTCCAAGACGGGTATGTCCAGGTCGGCATTGAGGACGGCCTGGTGCAGATCGTCGCCGATGATCATGCTACTGCATGTCCCTGAGATGGCCATAAGTTTGGGATGGAATAATTCCTTGGCCTTCTTTAGAAGAGAGGTGAGCGGCTGCTGACCTCCGAAGACGAATCCCGCTTCGTCCAGTGCGGTAGTAAGTACCCGCACCCCATCCTCCTCCAAAAGACGGGCATGTTTGAAACAGCATCCGCTTGGGCCGTGCAATATGACCACATCGGCACCAAGGTCGCGCAGAGTGTAAAGAGCTGCCACAATTGAGCTTGGTCTGGGATGAAGTATCATTAAGTTTTGCGCTTCGCCTGTCATTCATATCACCTAAAGCATTTTACGCAGGAAAGCAGCCTTTTCGGGCTGTCCTTCTGGGCTATTTCCAGCCCTTGCTGCAGATTTTTGGCGGTAGCCGCCCCCAGCTCTTCCGCCAGGGGGACAAGTCTTTCACCGACCATAATCATCTTTGCTATCTCGTTTTTCCTTTGCCGGAGCAGTTCGGAGAGGTCTGCGATGTTCATGCCCTCACATACTGTTTCACTGTCTTCTCCCACCACTACGAAAAGGTCATTGCCACGGGCCCGGTCAAGTGCTCGTGCCACGTCCCTGACTTTCAGCCCGGAGTTGGAGTTGTCGAATATGATTTGACCCTCCTGACGCTTGATCTTCATGCGCCCTGAAAAGCCGTCAAAACCAGAGAGGGCCTGGGCGATCATGCTCCTCGGGATGCCGGCTTCATCTGCGGCAGCCGCAGCTCCAGCTATTGCCGTCTCATAGCCCAAAAAGTCCAGATCCTGGCCCAAATCCAGATGAACCTCTTCCTTTGCAAAGATCAGACTATCCTGCCTGGCATAAACCCTTCCGCCCCTGGCAAAAGAAACATCCGGAGATAGCCGGGCGTCGATGTTGGCCAGAAGCTTCGCGCCGCTCTTGGCAAGAGCAACCATCTGCAATTTGGCAGTACTGGCCCACTTTGTGGCATTGGCGATGAGATAGTCACCGGAAAGGCCGGTTATGATGCCATAATCGGCCAGGCCCGTGCCGCCCAAAGATACCTCACAGATCAGGGCCGAAGCCTCGCGGGCCTTGGCGACTTTCGTAGCATGGATCACATTTCCGGGTGTGATGGAAAGCCCATCTTCCAGAAGGCGGGCTTGGCCATCCTGCCAGATCTCCAGGCCACGAGTGGTGTGAGATAAGACCTTCTTTTGCCAGGAGAGGATAAGGGCCAGCAAGAGGGCCGTGGAGGTCTTGCTATGCGTGCCCGTTATCTCGAAGACCTCCATGGCAGGATCTTCCTTCTTCCCCAATAGCTCGCCCACTGCCTGATGGTGGGTGATGATCTTCTTCCCGGCTTTTTTGGCCAAAGCCAGGGCCGGGTTGCCGGGTGCGAGATGCACGGGGGCTACCACCAGGTCAAAGTCAGTTAGGCTTGGGGTGTGGTGATATACTTCGATCGCTTCTGCCTGCAGGCCCAATTCGACCATCCTGCGGGCGATTATGGCTCCACCGTGGATGGTGTCGAGTACGGCTACCTTAGTGCCTCTTCTGCCCGCTTGCATGCAAGTGTCGCAATGCATTCGTCCACACCCAGGGGCTCAGCACAGATGACCGCCACCTCTTTGCCCCCTATCGTCAGAGTGCCTCTGCGCTTTTGCGGATCTATGCCCATCTCCTGGGGGATGTCCTGGCGGGTATGAACTCCGTGGGCTAAGAAGAGGGGTAATGCCACGATCGTCGACACATTGGTTCCTGCAAAGCTATTCAGACCTTCCGGGATATTGGGCTGGTTCATATTGAGGTAAGCGGTCCTGACCGGTCCGGAGTGGTTTTTGCTGATCATCTGGGCGAGCGATTCCACCAGTTCTTTATTGTAAGGCAGGCTGGAACCATGCCCGAGTATAAGTATGCCTACGTCCTTCATGGAAACACCAGTATTACTTTTCACACGTCTTGTGTTATGTGACGATAGATTCATAAGTACTAAATCCTTTCGAGGCTGGGCTACTTGCAAAGGTGCCGCCGGGGAGATGATATATATCAGCATGAATGGGGCAATCGGATTATCCATATTCTCTGCTTGTATCCTGTTTCTTACAATCCTGATTTATCCTGCATTTTCCCAGGAGGTCGTTCTCACTATGTATGAGAATTATTCCCTGGGTAATTGCACATTGCAGATAGTGGATATAGATTCGCAGGCGGCAAAGGTCTGGGTATTAATTCTGGCTGAAAAAGAGCAGTCTTTATCAATGGTCCTGGGAATAAATGAGACAATAAGCTGCGGCAATCAGACGCTGATGGTAAAGAGATTTTATGCAGGCGAGAGCGATGATATTGTCTGCCTAAAAATTAATCGCAAAAGCATTTCAGGCTGAGAAATGCTTCTCGAAGATGTCGGCTATCTCGAAGGGCCTCTCGATGACGAAGACATCTTCCATCTGGCGCAGACGATCGACATGCTCAGCATCCTCTTTTCGGATGCGAAGCCGCATCTCGCTGCCGTCTGGGAGAATGGTGGTTATAATTCCGGGCTTATAGTCGCATGGCATTATGTATGTGGGAACGAACGCCTTCTGGGACATTATGGCTGCATTGGAGAGCAGCGAGTCTGCCAGGCCCAATGCTATCTTGGCCACGGTATTTGATGTCGCGGGTGCGAGCAGCAAGAATTCATAGCGTTTCACCTGCAACTGGCCTGCCAGGAAGGGGGAGTTGGCGTTGATCTCCACCCATACCTTGTCGAAGTGCTTCTCTAATATGTTGAAGAGCTTGTAATACTTGATGACCTGTTCGCCTGCCTTGGATACGAATACGCGCACATCCACATCATCATCGTACTGCTTTTGCAATTTTATCATGGCCTCGACAGTCTCCACAATGCGGTCGCCGCTGCCCGTGATCCCCCAGGCGATCTTCCTCCTCCCACTATATTCTGCCATAATTATCTCTCTAGTCTTTTTCAGGATAATTATCTTTCCCGTGCATTCATATTCTCCAGACGCATTACCGTTTCCGCGAACCTCTTTATCGTCTTTCGGAGCGTGCGGAGGCCTTCTTCATCCTTCATGGCCCCTTCCAGTGTATCGCGAGACCAGAATGTTGCCCCCAGGTTGGCGCCAAAAAATCCACCGCTCACCGGGATCATGCCGTTGAGGATGTAAAAGGTATGGATCTGCTGAATGGCCAGCTCCTGGCCGCCCATGCGATCGCCTCCCACGGCGATAGCCATGCCTGGCTTATGCCGCAGAGCTTTTGGGTCAGCGGCCAGTGTGGCACGCGTTCGGTCTATTACAATTTTTGTCTGAGCACTCATACTGCCGTTATAGACCGGCGTTGCGATAACAAACCCCTGCGCCTCCCGGATGAGGGGATAAAGCAGGTACATATCGTCTTTGACTATGCATTCCTTGTTTTTGAGGCAATAGTCGCAGTGCCGACAGGGGCTGATCTGCTTGCCTCGCACTGTGAATTGAATCGTCTCCAGGCCCTTTTCTTCCAGCATCTTGAGAGCCTCGCCCAGAATATGCTCTGTGGCCATATTCCTGGGACTGCCGGATATGCCGAGTATCATGATTGTCTATGGGCGCTAAAGATATTTCAGATTTGCTGGGAGTGCCTCTTGCTCGGCCAGGCGCAACCGAATCATCTCCTCCACATCGGCGGAGGTGGTGCCAAAGACCTCTTCCAGGATCTCAATGGCGGTTTGTAGCTCCTGGGCCTTTCTGTCCAGCCGATGGCTTGTAAAGACCTGTCGTTCTATTCCGGGCCGCCTCTGCAAGGGCCATCCCATCTGTGCGAAAACTCCTGCCATTACCATCTATTCAGTACATGTAAGAATAAATACTTTTCCCAATTAAATGATATCAGCAAATCATTTTATAGATTAATTAAAGTATGTATAAGATTCTAATGATATGCTAATAATCACCTCATAAATTGCTACTCATAACTAAGAGGATAATCTTTGAGAAGAAGAATGATAACCGTGCAGCACGAAAGTGATGCAAAGAGTATTATGAGGGGACGGCCAACATAATAATCATGATCGTGGGAAAGGCTTGGGTCTTTGGAGACGATGTGGACACTGATGTGATCATCCCCGGCAAATACCTGCGCACAAAAGATGCGAGGCTTTGGGCTGAGCATGCCATGGAGGGCATCGACCCGCAATTTGCGTCCCATGTGGAGAAGGGCGATGTGATTGTGGCGGGCAGAAACTTCGGCAGCGGATCATCTCGCGAGCAGGCGCCCTGGGCATTGAAAGGGGCAGGTGTGGCAGTGGTGGTAGCCCGGTCATTTGCTCGAATTTTCTACAGAAATGCCATTAATGTGGGGCTGGCTCTGATCGAAGCGGATGTATCTTGTCAGCAGGGCGACACCGTCGAGGTGGACCTGGCTAAGGGAACAGTGCTGGTGGGGGACAAACTCTATCCGGGCACCCGGCTGCCTGATTTCCTCATGGAGATACTGGAAGATGGGGGCCTGGTAGCGCACCGAAGGCGGCAGAAAGGATTGGCATGATCTTTCCGGATGATTATAAGTTCGTAGGGATTAAGGACAGGGAGAGGCGGGGTGAATCCGTCTACTTTGCCACGCAGTATCTCATCAGCCGGGAAGGACCCGTCCTCTATCATGTCACGAGTCGCGGCTCGGGTTTCATGAGAGAGGTGGTGGAGCTGGAGCAGATCGCCTCCGGCCAGGATATAGTGTTTTATCCGGATATTGTGGACACCCGGAACAGGACACGTCTTATAGAGCTGGCGGATGAAATATGCAAGAGGCTGAAGGCGAATACGGTCGTATTTGGGGGGCAGGATGAGCACATAACTTTTGTCAAGGACCCCG
>CAZDLZ010000066.1:7703-10242 GCA_964506745.1 uncultured Methanotrichaceae archaeon
CTCGGGGCTGGGGCGCTCCCTGGACACGGACAGGGTGGTGCACGAGCACCCCAGGATTGTGGGCTGCACCGTCTCACGAGAGATCTTTCTGGCCAATAATCCCGGCAAGGATTTCGAGTTTATCAATATCTGTCCCCTGCAAAGCTCGGATCCAATCTTTGAGCCGAGGGGGCCTTTTATCACCCGTTGCTGCCGTTCCGAGTGCCGGGGCAAAACTACCAAGAACGGGCAGACGGGCATGGTGGTACATTGGGGAGACGGGGCGCATAAAATCGCGGAGGCGGTGCGATGTCTGGTGCAGGATCTAAGAAAGTAGCCGTGGTTGCCGGTGACGGCATTGGGCCGGAGGTATTGGAGAGCGCCCTGGAGGTGCTGCAAGCCGCAGGTGCAGAGTTTGAGCGAGTTTTCGTGGAGGTTGGTCTGGCTCGCTGGAAGAGAACGGGCCAGGCCATGGCCGAGGAGGACCTGGCAGTGCTTAAAGAGTGTGACTGCATTCTTTTTGGGGCGATCAGCACCCCGCCTGACCCCAATTACAGGAGCGTGCTCCTCAGAATACGAAAAGAGCTGGACCTTTATGCCAATATCCGGCCCTTTCAGTCCCAGGATCTCGATTTTATCATCGTGCGGGAGAACACGGAAGGACTCTACTCGGGCAGGGAAGAAGTGGGAGCGGAAGAGTCGCATACCATGCGGGTGGTAACGAGGCGTGGCTCAAAGAGGATTGCAGAGGCTGCCTGCGACCTGGCGGCGCGCCGCCAAAAGCTGACAATCATCCACAAGTCAAATGTGCTCAAAAGCGACTGCCTCTTTCTGGAGACCTGCCGCGCCGTAGCCGCGCGCCGCGGCGTGCTCTGCGAGGATATGCTGGTGGACGCTGCTGCCTACAACCTGGTAGTAAATCCCCGGCGGTTCGACGTGCTGGTCACCACCAATCTCTTCGGCGACATCTTGAGCGATGAGGCGGCGGGAGTGATAGGCAGCCTGGGTCTATGCGCCAGCGCCAACCTGGGCAGAGGCCATGCTCTCTTCGAGCCCATCCACGGCAGCGCGCCGGACATCGCGGGAAAGGGCATTGCAAATCCGGTGGGCGCCATCCGTAGCGCCGCCATGATGATGGAGTGGCTGGGCGAGCCCGAGAAGGCGCGCCGGATCGAGGCCGCGGTGCAAAAGGCGCTCGCAGGTGGAGCGAAGACGCCGGACTTGGGCGGAAGCGCCGGGACGGGGGATGTGACGAGGGCTGTGGTGGAGAATCTAACATGAACACCCTCATAACATAGGCATATAACTTAGTACATAGCCATTTCTTGTGGTAATAGGCACCCCGCATCGTCAGCAAAAATCGATGACCATTGCCTACTGTCCATATAGTTGTTCCTATGAAGACGAGGGGGTCAAATGCTATCGATTTTGCCCCCAATGTGAGAAAGTCAAGTTGGGCTTCAAGAGATGTAGAAAGCAGTATGAAAATACAAGTTATACATACTCAATACAAAATCCAGCCGATTGCTTTCGCCATAAAAGGAATTAGCACAAGATAAGCAATTCCGGGTACCGCATGAGCTCCAAATGTATTAGGATCGCCTCGCCTCCACTGGCTAAGAACGGCTTTCCATTCTGTTTCGGAATAATATCTTGAATAGAGATTATCTGTAGCAATTATTGCATGAAGTATGCGATTAAAGCCAAACAGAGAAAGTGATGAAAATGCAGATAACATTATCGGAATTGCCCCCGATTGTTCAAAAGCCACATATGTATATAATATATAGAACCAAATTATAGGGCCAATATTTACAGTCAAACGGCGGCGGCGCACCCCGCTGCAAGCAGGCGGGGCATGCGAGGCGCCGCCGCATGAAAACGAATCATGTTAATCAGTTCCAAAAGCGGGGCATGTTTACATCGTTTACGTTTAACGTCATTCGAATTCCAGCAAATTCAATTGCCTGTATGCATCTCTTTCTTCCTTTGTCCCTTGCTTTTCAACATAATTTCTGATTATGTCAGCTGTAACGCCATCACCCACGGTTCCAATATATCCACCATCACTCCAAAATTCTCCGCCCCATAACAGTTTCTTGATTTCTGGGAATCTTTTGAAAAACTCCCTTGCAGTTATGCTCTTTAATATTTGCATCACTTTTGATGGCGAATATTTTGGGGCAGCTCCAATGAAAATATGAACATGATCGCCATCAGTACCAATAGCATCAAAATCGAAACAATATCGTTTGCCTATTTCTGAACATATGAATTTTATATAATTTATGCGATCTGAATCATTAAGTAGCTTCTTACGATATTTTATACAAAATACAATATGATATCGGATTTTATAAGCACAATGATTTGCCTTTTTTACCTCAATCATTACATGCAGAATATGCTGTTTTCCTTAAGACGGTTTCCGGACCATCCCCGCAGCAAGCTGCGGGGTATTCATTAAAAATAATATGAGGATAATACTTTTTTATCAGGAGTATGCACGAAGGAGAAACAATCAAGCAAACTCAAGATCGAATTGAAGAATTAGAGCGCG
>CAZDLZ010000067.1:0-10214 GCA_964506745.1 uncultured Methanotrichaceae archaeon
GGAGAGATTCAAGAAGAAGGTTAAAGCAGCCCCATGTTTTCAAGCTGCATCCTGACGATTCGTGCGCCTTCAACGCAGTCCTCAGGCGATTTGCCGCCCGTGATCACCAGTTTGCCGGAGCTGAAGATGAGCACTACCACTTTTGGCTGCTTGATCCTGTAGACCAGTCCGGGAAACTGCTCAGGCTCGTACTCGATGTTCTCCAGGCCCAGGCCCAGGGCGACGGCGTTTAAGTTCAAATCGGACTTCAGATCTGCGGAGGCCACAATATTCTGAACGCGGATCTCTGGCTCCATATTGATATTCTCTAAGCCGATAGACTTGAGCTTCTTGGCCAGGTTGGTTACGACCGTGCGAACATCCTCAACGTTCTTGGATCCGGTGCAAACTACCTTGCCGGAAGTGAATATGAGAAAAGCAGCTTTAGGGGCCGTGACTCTGTAGACGAGACCGGGGAACTTCTGCTTGTTATAATCGGCGCCCTCCAGCTCGGCCTCGATCTTGAGCAGATCGAATGCATCCGCCAGCTTGGTGGATGCCACCACGTTCACGATATCTATTGTGGGCTTCATATGCACGTATATCTCCAAACCCCTCTTTATATAGTCCGGCATTGGGCCGATGGTGAGCCCTGAAAAATACCGCTGGCATCAAAGGGTGGATTCATTTCGCAAATCTGGCCAATGTCGCTTTCCTGCGCATCCATTTCTGCGACTCACGCTGTAGATCTTCTTGCTCTATAGCTTGTCGGCCTGCCCTGCCAACCAGGTTGTCTCTGTTGATTTCTACGGATCAGAAGGAGAGATTTGCCATGGATATCGAAACAGCTACGGGCCTGAGGCAGCCGGAAGTCAGCATTGCCATGCAAACCCTGAGAGAAAGGAACTGGCTAACTGAGCATCATATCAAGAGCGAGGGGAAAGGCAGACCCTTGAAAATCTATGCTTTGCGAGCCACCATTGATGAAATCATAAATTATTGCGAAGCTGAGAAAATGAGGGAATCTGCCAGGTTCTCTGAGGCCGTTCAGAGTTTGAAGGAGCTGGGCTCGGCATAGCTCCGATGGGGTTTTCTCCTTCATAGATTTATGGTTGAATCGTCTATGTAGCGGCCAGCCGGACGTAGATCTTTCCAGCCCGGTCGACGGCAATGCAGCCTTTGGTGCACTTTTTACAGTGGTTGCACTTTTTCTCATCAATTGTAATGGTCTCTGCCACGGTAATTGCTCCGCGAGGACAGTTCTTCTCGCAGATCTTGCATCCCGTGCACATCTGCACGCGCAGGATCGTTATGCAGACATCTCGCAGCAGCTCTTCCGCCTGCTCTTTGCCGGCAATGATCATGATGTGTCCGTTGGCAAAGACAGTGGCCCTTCCTTTTTCCGTCTTGATCACCGCTGCCCCCAGATCTTCTGCATATTTCACCTCGCCCAGGATGTTAAGGGCAAGAGCTACGGAGGAGAAAGGATGATTCTGGGGGGCGCATAGGTTCGCTTCGATGGAGTACTCGAGACCGCATGGCGACCTGCCTCTCGCTGCCCTCAAAGTGATTTCATCTTTTCCCGCAGCACTGACTTGAAGGTTTATATTGTGCTCCTTTGCCATCTCGAGCATCTTGGGCGGATGCCTCTTCCAGCGCCAAAAACCCCAATCGATGTATCTTCTATCCAGCTTGTTCTCGTCTCCCCATTCTTGCAAAGAGGCCGTCCAGCGGTCATAAAGCTGGGGATGCGTCGTTTTCAGGCCGGCATACTCAGATTGCAGCGCGGCCGGGCACAGCCAGCAGCCAATGCGTTCGAAATCCTCCTCATAGAGCGGATTGGGCTGTGCCTTATTCCAGTAGATGTAGAGCATGACCTCCAGCGCCCGCCAGTCTCTAATGGGCGCCAGGGTGGTTTGGCTGGGAACGTAAGGGTTCCTCTCCACAGCCTTGATGGTAGAACGGTTGAAGGATTCGTAGATGCGCCGCCCATCAATGGTCACGCAGCCTCTGGGGTAGTGCTCTTTAAGAAAAGCTGTCATTGGCCCCAGCTTGTTGGTCTTGCAGCACCAGCGAAAATCTTTGGCTGGAGGCCCGAAGATCTTCACCTGCTCAAAAAAATCGCTCTCTCCCTTGATCACTTGCAGCCGTAGCTTTTGGCTGGCGCATAGATCTTGAACATATTCCACTGTCTCGGGAAATTCCAGGCCGGTATTTATGAAGAGAACCTCTGGCCGGGAGAGCACTTTTTGGGCAAGGCAAAGGCAGGCCAGGCTGTCTTTTCCCCCGCTAAAGGATATGTTTACAGGAAGCCGGTTTCGAGAGAGGTAGCTCTTGATCTCACTTATTGCTGTCCTCTCCAGGTCTTTTAGATATTGCTCATTGGCAGAGATTATATCTTGCAGGGAAGGCCTCTTTTCGTGGAGGGCAAAATCATTCTTCGCCACGTCCCTGATGCGAATGGACAAAGAGCCGTCAGACTTTTTCCTGGTCACACCCACGCCAGAAAATTTTCCTATTTTCAGGACGACATTTTGGCCTTCATCCAGGGCACAAGGCCCGCTTATGATCTTTTCTCGAGCCAGCCACTTGCCTTTTATGTGGCCTTTTAATATCGAGCTGTCACATACAACCAGGCCCTTTGTTGCCGTGTCGCGAAGCAGGGCTGCGCCAAAAGGCTCTAAGTCTAGCTTGTGGCATCCCGACGTGACATCAAACCAGAGCGTCGCGATGTGTCGTCCTTCCAGGATAACCTGATCGCGACGGTCCAATCCGGCAATCTTATTGAGCAAGATTATCTTGCCTTCCAAAAACTCTGCATAGCCGTAATTTTGAGTGAAAAGCAAAGTGAGAAGCTCATTTGCCGCCCTGGAGCAGAGACGAATGTCGCCTGGCGGCGCGAGCTCTATTTTGTGGCCAAAGCTATCGCAGGTTGAGCATTTTTCCGCCAGAAGGGGGATGCAGCATTTTTCGCACCAGAATAGCTCGCTCTTGCCGGGATAGAATGACTTGCTGGAATTATGCATGGATTTATTTGAGGTAAATCCAGGGTATATTTAACCGCTTTCATCTGGTTTTCATTTGGCCACAAAGAAGGTGCTCTGCCTTCAAAAGATTACTTAATTTGAATATCAAAAGAGTTAAATACTAGGATGATTACATTGTTATTATTAATATTATGTAAGAACCCAACCAAAAAAAAGAAACGGCACCAGGGTTTTCTTCTACCCTTCGCCATCCCCTCTCCCTGGGCCGTTTTATTCCCTCTAGAATTGGGGCCACTTAGGCATATTTATATCGGTGTACCAGAAGGTGCCGTACCAGGCATCGACTCCCAGATGCATATTCTCCCATGGATAACGTTTCTGCTTCTGTTCGGTTTTTACCTCCAGATTTATTGAGTCATAGCAGATAGGTTTCGGGCATATTACAACCTTCTCTGGTGGAGAGATTATTGTATTATTTGCCTTGCTTCCGACGAACTCCAGTTCCACTTTTTCCATTCCTGATGAAGTGATCTTCGTATTATCGGTTGAGCTTCCCACGATATCCACTGTTATAGATCCAGGGCCGCCAAATGCATAGGCGCTGCAGGCCGATAGCATCAGCGCTAAAGCCAATAGAATTGATTTCCTCAACACCATTCCCCTCCAGTAAATTTCACATTTAAGCCAGACATATTTAACCTGTGTTTTATATATACAGGAAGTAGAAAAATCTTTCGGGCCGATAAGTTCTGATTCCTTAACGCTTAATTTAAACAAATTTGATCAAAAATGGTAATTGCCTGGAATAAATTCGGAATGGTAACCGGAAAAAGTATAAAAAGTGGATGAAAATAATACTTTTAAACTCATGTTGCCTTTTTCGCTTGTTTAAAAAAATTTGCCTTTTTTTTGTCTAGGCATTGGCTAATTTTTTGTTGTCACACTCCCCAGAGTAAGGATCTTTGGTGCAGTGCTTATGTATACCGGATCATTCTTGATTAGCGGTCGGTTATATCTGGTTGGAATATACGCACTCCATGGGTAGCATAGCGGCCTCTTGAAGTCGTCCCATGGGGTTTTATAGGTTTTTTCCTCGCCGCATGGACCGCATTCCTTTCCGTTTGTCTTGTCTATCACATCAGTCGGACAGCTAATCTGGATATTGCTGGCTGTGCTGCCCACGATATTCACCTCGACCGGCATGCCGATCGGTGTTATGATCGTGGTGTTGTTCGCCCGGCTTCCCAGGATGTCCAGGCCATTTGCCTCTGCGCTTGCGGAGCCTTGTGCCACAGATGCCCACAGGACAAGTATGCTGATCAGAATAATTTGCTCTCTCAAACCTTTCGCCCCCTTTTATAATTAAGTCTAATAAAATGTCTTGGGAGTAGAAAAACCTTTTGTTGCAGCGCAAAACATTAAATTCCCTTGGGAAAGATTGGGGACCTATGAAACTGATTTATGTGGCCGGCAAAGGTGGTGTTGGCAAGAGCGTCTGCTCGGCGGCTTCCGGAATCTGGACAGCGCGTCAGGGCAAGGAAACCCTGGTCTTCTCCATGGACCCGGCCCATTCGCTCTCGGATATCTTTGACATCGATCTGGGAAGCCGGCCCATGAAGATCCGCGAGCATCTCTATGCCTATGAGCCAGATCTGGCCGAGGAAGCGCAAAGTTTCTTTCGCAGGTACAAGAACATCTTCACGGCTCTTTTCGGACTCTTTGAGGTGGAGGTGAAGCCCGAAGACTTCGGTAACATGCCCGGTGTATCCGAGCTGATCTTCATGGACAAATTAAACGACATTTATGCGGAGACGCGATACGACTTTGTAGTCATAGACTCGGCACCAACCGCCATGGTCCTGCCTTTGCTACAACTGCCTTCTATCACCACGGGATTTGTCACAAAAGTGCTGGGCATGAGAAATAGATGGATGGGTGTGCTTGATCTTCTGCAGCCCGGTTTTGCCGATCGCATACTCTCTGAGGTCCGGACCATGCGCCTGAAAGCCGAGACCATGCGCTCTGCCCTGCTCGATCAGGAGGCTTCCAGCATCACTATCGTTACTATCCCGGAGAAAGCGGCTGTGGAAGAGAGCAGGCGGCTGATTGAGACGGTCGAGTCGCACGGAGTTTCTGTCTCTTCTATTATTATCAACCATGTGATCCGGGACTGCGACTGCCGTTTTTGCCGGGAGAAGAAGGCCTCTCAGACCGCTTACATCGAGCAGCTAAAGGACCAATACAGGGATAAGCGCATTACAATCCTTCCCGACTACGGGGGAGAAGTATTGGGAGACGGTCTCATGCAGGTAGCAGAAGACCTCTATGCAAAAGAGGAGGTGAAGATCTGAAAACATCACTAAATTGATATATTTAGTAGCTATAGTCAGGAGCGAGGAAATAATATGTTTAAAAAAGTTCTGGTTCCCACCGACTTCTCCAGCTATGCCCATAAGATGCAAGAGTGCCTGGCACAGATGCCGGGCATAGAAGAGGTCGTGCTTCTTAATGTCGTGGACGGCGGCAATCCCATGAACCTGGAGAGGAAAGGATGGAGCTACGACTCTCTCATCGATGAGGCGCAGACCAGGCTTGCCGAGCAGGCCGATCATCTGGCCCATCTGGGCGAGAAAGGCCTCCCGGTCCGGTCGCTTCTAAAGGTCATCGTGGAGCCGATGAGCGGTGCGGACGGTGTCGATATGAAGAGACTCCAGCCCAGACCAGGTCAGGAAACGATAGAAGGGGGCAGTGTAGGCGAGGCTATTGCCAAGACCGCCGCGGATGAGAAAGCTTCCCTCATCTGTATGGGTGCGCAGGGCAAAGGGCTGATCGAGGGCATGCTCCTGGGGTCTGTATCCTCCGAGGTGCTGAGAAAGGGCCAAACTGATCTGCTCATAATTCGCCATAAGATCCTGGAAGGCGGCAAAGGCGGAGAATATGAGAGTGTCTGCAGGGACATGTTTTCAAGAGTGTTGCTCACCTCCGACCTCTCGGATGCTGGGCATGAGGCAATATCTGCGGCCAGGAATCTGACCGGCGTTGGTGAGATCTTGCTGGTGCATGTGATCGCCAAAGAGTCGGATTTCGATGAGGCGGCAAAGGGGCTTAACTTGCTGCGCGAGGAGCTGGCCGGTCAGGGCAGAAAGATCACGGTGCATGTTCTGGAGGGACATGCCGCCCAGGAGATCATCTCGTTGGCCAAAAGACAGGACGTCTCTTTGATTATGATGGGCTCTCAGGGAAAGAGCTGGAGCCGACAGATTCGCGTGGGTAGCACGACCTTTGATGTGGCCCGCCTGGCATTAAGCCCTGTGATGGTGATCCGTCCTAAGAAGAGCTGAATATAGTTATTCTTTTCAGCTCCGTCCTTTCTATTTTATCATCGCTTTTGGGCCTGTTCCATCATCATCTGGGCGGCCTTGTAATAAGCATCGCGAGGCATCAACTCCTGGCTCACCTGTTTTTGCAGCTCCTCGGAGATCGTGCCTTCTTTCGCGAGCTGGCGACCAGCCTCTCTGGCGGCCCGGAAAATTCCATCTACTAATCCCGTCTCCCCTGCCTTTATCATCTCCTTGACTCCTTCTGCCATGGGGCGGAGCAGGGCTCCAGCAAAGTCATTGCTGCCGTCGGGCCTGGTGTAGATGGCCTTCATCTGCATAAGCAGCGGATCGAACATGGAAAGTTCCCAGGCGCCGCAGGTGGAAACCAGCACTATCTTCTGCTTCTTTGCACCCAATCCTCCCTGCAAGTGGATGGGCAGTTGTCTGTCCATAAGGTTCTTCAGAGGCCCTGTTATGCCAGCATAGTAAACCGGGCTGGCCCAGACGATGGTATCTGCCTCTTTCAGCTTGGGTGTGAGCATTTGCATGTCATCCGTCTGGCTGCATATTCCCGGGTTTTTAAACCAGCAGCTCATGTCTCCATTGCAGGCCGCTATCTTCAGCATTCTGGTGTAAAATACCTCCACGTCGCAGCCTTTTTCCCTCATGCCCTCGATGAAAGGATTGAGAATCATTGCCGTATTTCCTTCTCCCATGTGAGGGCTGCCGTTTATGGCTAGGACTTTCATGGTCAATCCATTTCTCATACTATGAATATAAATGATTGCAGGATGAGGATGAGAAACTTTAATATACTAATATCTACTAAACAAATATCTGGGCCGTTGGAATGAAGACCAGTATAATATTGGCGGAATTTGTTATCGTTGGGATTCTAGCCATCTACGGCATTAATATTATAATTTATGGAGATGTAATTAATTTTAATAATTATGATAGCAAAGATCTAAGCATCATCAACGCAATTCTCATAGGTTCTCTGGCCTATTGTATTGGTTTTGTCATAAATGCCCTCGCGGAAAAATGGTTTAATGGCATTCGAAGATCAGTAGAAGAGAGAAAATTGGCAGAATATAAAGAAAAATTCAATGAAAAATTTATTATAGATAGAATGAGATATATGATTTATGAATATGCATCGGAATCAGCGATTGGTCGAATGGAGTATCATAATTCATTGTTGCGCATATCAAGATGCATTTGTTTGGAAGCAATCATATTTTCTACGGCAATGTTTTTGATATTAATTAGAGATAGCAATTGGACTCACGCTCAAGAATTATCTACTTTAGCATTTTTGAGTTTCGCAGTTATTAGCATTTTGGCCTTTGTTTCGCCCATTGAATGGAACGCTAAGACGAAAATAGCAGCAATATTTTGTGCTCTTTTAACCAATATTATAATTATTATATTACCAGTTAGTTACAGCTCGGCACCTAATCAAAAATTATTCTTTACCATATTTTTTTGTTTCTCAGTATTAAGCTTTTGGGCATTTATAAGGCGGGTTGAATGGTTTACGAAGACAACCATATATTCCTTTGAAGCTCTGAGAAGAGACGATAAATGGGCGATCGAAGGACAAGATTCTCTGCCCAATTTTGTTAGACCTAATCCGTTGTCGGGTTCGCCAGAGGCAAAGCAGATTTCTTGCTCTTCTCATGATGCAAAGTAATACGGGTGATAAATGGATGGCCTCGTAAATGTCTTCCTATTCAGCGTACAACGGATCAGGCATCGACCAGATAGATCCCTTTGATGCAGGCGACTCTAACCTCTGGCGCAAAGCCGAGTACCTGGGTCGCTACCTCTTTGCAGTTGATTTCTTAAGGCCCCACAAGCCGGATCTTGTAGCGGATATCTCCTGCGGCCTGGGATACGGAGCTGCACAGCTATGCGGGGTGGCCGGAAAGGTTGTTGGTGTTGATGAAAATAGGGTTCTGATGGAATCGGCCCGCCAGAGGTTTCAGGAGCCAAACCTGTATTTTCTCCAAAAAGACCTGAATGAAGATGACCTGTATCCCGAAATAAAAGATGGCAGCGCCGCGGCTGTGGTCAGCTTCGAGACCCTGGAGCATCTGCTCGATCCCTCTCGGGCTGTAGCCCAGTTCTCAAAAATCCTGCAGCCGGGCGGTTTTTTTATCTGCTCTGTTCCCAACGTCCTTTCCGAGTCCGGTGACAGCAGCGGTCTTCCAAGGAACAAGGCTCATAAGCAGTGGTTCAATTTTGCCTCGCTCTCCCGGCTGGTGCAGCGGCATGAGATGCAGGTGATCTACCGGCTGGGCCAGTCCTGGTCCAAAGCGCTCTTTCGAAGAGAGCAGCAACTATCCAATGCCAGGCGAATCTCACGAAAGCTTTGCGACGAGCCGACTATGCATTCGCTGGAGATGATGCGATGGCTCTCTTACGTTGCGGCCTATCCTACAGTCGAGGATGTGGACGGCTCTTACTCTATCATCATTGTCGCCAAAAAGAATAATCAAGAATTTATTGGGAATATGACGCCGTAAACTTATTTTTGGCTGGGGAGACATTGTGGCCCGACCTATGGTGATATGATTCTTTGCCTTTTTTCTCCAAAGCTTAAATCCCCAGCGCGTTGATGGCTTCAATCAGCTCTCCAAAGGCTTCCATCTCCTGGTCCAGGACATCCTCTGCAGTCATGGAGATGCTCATCTCTCCATCCACGGTGAGTCTGTCCGGACCCCGAGCCACAATCCTGTTCCGGCCGTCGCGAGAAAGCGCCTTTTTGATCTCTTTCTCATGAGCCATGGTGCGGCCTGGAATGATAACTGTGTCCTTGACCTCTTTGAGATCCAGGTCCATGAAATCCTCTATGGTTATCAGGCAGCCGATATCTTTGTTGACTCCCATCACGTTGACTTTTTCTCCCATTTGCTGGAAGATGGCAGTCAGCAAGGGCAGGGCTATACTGCTGGTGATTAGTGTGGCGCTTCTGCGCAAAGGCGGCAGGGTGGCGATCTTTTCCGGATGGCGGGCCAGGGCGAAGGGCGCACCCGTAAGCGGGTCCCAGAGGGGAGTTCCTGTTATCCGCAGGCGATGCCTCGCTGCTGTTTTCGTGACGATGTTTTGAAACTCTTCTACGGAGTGCGGCGTTATGCCCGGTATGATTGGGGCATTGCCCAGGATCAGACCCTGCTCTCGGGTGTTGGCAAATCTCATCAGGATTAATCCTTTCGCACCCATTTTTTCCAGGTCGCTGCAGGTCTTCTCCAGCTCTTCTCCGTCGTTGACGCCGGGGATGAGAACAGCCGCTGCGTAAACCTCGCAGCTCTTACAGAATATCTCGAGGTTAGAAAGCGCAATCTCGGCATTCTTATCGTTCATGTACTTGCGGCGAAGATCTGGATTCGTGGAAAAGACAGTAAATGATACCTCAGTTACGCCTGCATCCACCAGAGCGGCGGCATCATCAGCGTGCCTGAACCCTTTTCCGGAGGTGTAGCCTAAAGCTATCGGCACCATGCCCTGGGAGAGCATCTTCGTCAGGGGAAGGAGGTCGGGGTAGCAGCTCAGATCACCGCCGCCGCTGATGGTGACTTTGTCGGGGATGGTGCCCATGCATTTTCCTGCGACCTCGAAAACCACGGTGTCCATGGGCTTGAAGCCGGGATAGCCCTCCATAATGGCGCGGGAGCAGTAGTCGCAGCCCTTCTGGAAGGGCATGCAATACTTGCAGCCGAAGGGTGGGACGCTTTTTACTCCTTTGAAATAACAGTAGCTGCAAAAGCCTTTGCAATCCAGGCCAGGTCTTCCACCGACATCGGCAAGTATCTCCATGATAAAAACAACTTTTCCGGAGCGTAAATAGGTTTTGGGCTTGCAGGTAGAAGCCACGATGGCGCAATCCTTAAATACGAGCTTCGATCACAATGGCTGCCGAAAA
>CAZDLZ010000068.1:0-4028 GCA_964506745.1 uncultured Methanotrichaceae archaeon
TGGCTTAGTTTCCATCCGCCTTTGGAGAATACTACGGTTTACGACTTTCACCACAGAGCACACAAAGCTCACAGAGACGCGCAATCTTCCTTATTATGAGCACTTGAAAGGAACAGCATTTTTTTGCTTCTGAGTAATAGTCGTCTCCGTCGTTCGTCCTCCGTGCGCTTCTAGCGCCTCCGTGGTTCTATTCCCGTAAACCCCTGGTTATAATAAGCGCGCTCTAATTCCCATTGCCATAATCCCAGGCACCCGGCCTGAGGAGCTCAACCGGGCGATGGCGGATCTCTTTTCCTTTGGTGCTCCCCGTGCACCCACGCACCAGGAAGATGGCTGCAGAATTTGGATTTAATTTTGACGGCATAAGGGCCATTGAGCCGCTGGGGTTCCTGGAGTTTCTGCAACTGGAGGCCAACGCCAGGGCCTGGCTCTGACCGACTCTGGCGGTGGGCCGGGAGGAGGCGTGCATTCCCCGGAGATCTGGCAAGACGCTGCGGGAGAACATGGAGAGGCCAAAGATAGGTGGATGTGGGAGCGAATATGCTGGCGGGAACCGGATCTCAGCGAATATTGAACGGCGCCAGAAAGATGCATGGCAGGGAGAAGGCTTGGAAGAATCCGTTCGGAGATGGCCAGGCGGGAAAGATGATAGTAGATTGCATCTGAGATCAAAACGAGATTTTCTGTCCTCGTTTCTGGGATGAATGGATTCTAAGGAAAATTTATTATAGTAATCAAGGTAACTATTTCATATGGCTGCCGATATAGACGTTCTGAAAGAAGGAATTGATGGCCTGATTCGAGCCGGCTATTACAGGAATAGAGAAGCTTTGCTGGAAGAGGCATTCAGAACAATGATCGAGGTTAAACCCTCTGTCCGATTGGAGATGGCAGCGGAGTTATATAAATCCGAAAAAGTGTCAATGAGCAGAGCGGCAGAGATTGCAGGGATATCTATTGAAGGATTTAAGAACTTTTTAGAGTCAAAAGGGATAAGAAGATTGGTCTCTGCACCACCTGAAGATAGATTGCTAAAGGGAGTTGACTTTCTTCTTGGATAAGACTATCATTATAGACACAGACATTGCAAGCGCTTTTTCAAAAATTGAGCGCCTTGATCTTCTTTTAGCCATCTTTTCTCATCATCTATTCTTCATAACACCAAGAATTTTCGAAGAACTCTCAGTGCCTCTGGATTTTGGATACACATTCCCCTTAGCTATTTTTAATAGTATTGATGTTCTTTATCCTACTGAGGATGAAAATGATGTATACCAAGAGATGCTTCTTTGCAACAAGATTGAGAAAATAAATTGACTTTCTCCTTGGATAACGATTCGGAGTAGGTCTGTCAGAAACCATATTCAAGATCACTTTAAAGGGGCTATCGAAAAGATGGTAAGAGTGCAGGAGCTTCGAGAGCTGGACGAGAAGATGGATAAGTTCTCACGAAAAATGGATGTTAGACATCCCATGAGCATCCATGATGCGGTTTTGGCTGCCAGAGCCGAGGAAGACGATGAGCTTTAGGCCTGAAGTTTGTGTGGATAGATAATTCAAGGCCTTCAACGCCTGGGCGAAATAAAGCCCGATGCTCTGCAAAAAGTGTTAGGGGTCATAAAGGATCAGAGGCCGGAAATGTTTCGTTCGATCGTGATCATTGCCCATACAGATGGAAAGATAAGTCTCTCTAAAGCTTCCGAACTCCTGGGTCTAACTCGGATGGAGCTTCAAACGGAGTTCAAGTGCCAGGGAATTCCAATCAGAACGCTTTCAGAAGACGACGTAATCGCTGAAGTTGAGATGCTGAGATCATGCTGCTGATAGCGGATACCACAATAATTTCAAATAGATTCGCCCAGCAAGGGTGCATTTTCCGTCTCAGGAAGCGTTGGAATTCTTGTAAAGGCGATAGATCGCGGCCAGCTATCCAAGGTTGAAACCCTGGATCAGTTCTTCTCTCAATGAGATACAAAAACGCGCAAACTTTCTTTGATCTCCATTTCCGCCAGACTGGAAGCCCAGCCTAACAGAACGTGCATCTACAGTATCTAAGCGAGCTATCCGAGGCCAGGTGCGAGACGAAAGGCTTTTAAATCACTACTGAAATTAAGAAAGTAGGTAGGATAGCAGTTGCCTGTTGACGGCTAGGTCGGTCATCATCTGAATTGAGGCTATGATAAGAGGGGATGACTGGATAGCCGGGGCTTTAGACGTTCCTTTTTGATATAACTATTATTATCAACCACAAGACAACGAGTTCAAGCACACGTGGGTTTACGACTTTCACCACAAAGGCACAAAGGACGCACAAAGCGAAGGTACAATCGTTTAGTTCGTTTTAGTCCGTCTTTGTGCCTTAGTGTCTTTGTGGTGAACGTAGTAGTAGTAGTAGTCCTTAACCCCAAACCCTTTTCAAACCCCACTAACCTAACGACAGGAGTCCTCTACACTTATGCCCCCCATCATCGCCCTGCTCCCCGCCTACAACGAGCGGCTCCAGGGCAGCGTGATGCTTCGCACGAAGCAGTACGACGACCGGCGTCCCCGGGATGACGGCCGCAGTGACTCCACCGCAGAGGTGGCGTCCCTGGCAATCGCGGAACACTTGAAGATGATGCTTCACGATATTTAGATAAATTTATAGCTTAAGAATACTGATTATATGATAATGACAGACGATGCCAAGGTCGAAAGGATCTGCATGAATGCTGTGGATCTATTCTTATCTTCTAAGCTTCGAAAGATGAAGCAGCGTGTAACTTTAGATGAGGTAACCGCTTGGATCGGGGAGCATGTTGTGGAAGATGCTGATGCAACTGCAATAATCCGAGAGATGAGAGATAAGCAGTATGACTATTAAAGTAACGACAGATACCTCAGTCCTCATAAGCGGCCTGGTTCCTCCAAGAAGACGGATCAAGGATCAGCTTTTTTCTGATCAGCATGATCTCTATATGCGAGCGAATGAGATCATGGGAAAAATTGCGAGCAAGGAATACTCAAATCATGTTCCGCTCGTAACCATGATAGAGGTTGCATCTGTCGTGTCCAGGCTCACAAATGATGCCAAGAGCGTTACACTGGCACTTTCTTTTGTCAGCGAGAACTCTAGATTATATCCTGATGTCTATTTGCTTGAGAAAGCGATAGAAATTGGTCAAGAGACAAAGGCCAGCGGGTTCGATGTCCTTTTCATGGCATGCTCCGAGGTGAGCGGATCAAAACTGCTGACTGATGATCGAAAGATGTATGAGAAAGCTGTAGAATATGGATTGAATGCTAGCTTTTTAAGATCTTGATCGATTACCGCGATTTGCTTCTTGGAGAGGAGTCCTCCGTTCTTTCGTCCTCTGTGCGCTTCTAGCGACTCTGTGGTTGGCTTCAGCAGCCGCTGGTTATAATTCCCAATTCTCAAAGTAATAGTATTAATATGCGCCATGAAGATTAAAACCTACGGTTTACGACTTTCACCACAAAGGCACAAAGACACAAAGAACGCACGCAGATACAATCTATGCCAATCAATTTGATCTAATAATAATTGAACTCAAGTCCGTAACAAAGATAGAACCTGTTTATGAGGCACAGCTTTTGACTTATCTGCGATTTAAAGGTGCGTGGCTGGGTATGCTTATCAACTTTAATGTGCCCTTGCTTAAAAATGGTATTAAGCGAATCGTTTGTGGATAAATTTGTCGTGATTCTGGAAGCACTTTCTTGCCGAAAAAACCTAACCACAAAGGCACAAAGCCACCAAGAACGCACAAAGAGAGTAAAATGGTTTTAGTCGTCTTTGTGCCTTTGTGTCTTTGTGGTGATCGTCCGTAGCCGCTGGTTATAATTCCCATCTCAAAGTCCCAAAAAAGGTTATCTTCCCATGCATACTACTAATCCCTTTAAATTACCAACTCACAGCGAGGCTATATCTTGTCTCTAACCATTGCAGCCATGCCCGCCTACAATGAGGAGCGCTCCATCACAGAAATGGTCCTGGGCTGTAAGAAGCACGTCGATCGCGTGGTCGT
>CAZDLZ010000068.1:4038-10106 GCA_964506745.1 uncultured Methanotrichaceae archaeon
GTTTCATCGTTCCCGTACACAACCGCTGGGACCTCGCCGAATCGGTGATTCGCGCGCTCGAGGTCGAGGTCGGCGATCATCCCGGCAGCCGCGTGGTCGTCGTCGATGACGGCAGCTTCGACGCCACAGCCGACCTGGCCGCCTCAGCCGGAGCCCATGTCGTCCGGCACGAGTGCAACGCAGGCTACGGCGCGGCTCTTCGCACCTGCTTTGAGACGGCGAGGGAGATGGGCGCTGACAGAATGGTGATCATCGACTCGGATGGCCAGCACGACCCCGCAGAAATACCCAAGCTCCTCCTGCCTCTGGACAGAGGAGTAGATCTGGTGATCGGCTCACGGTTTTGCAACGGCAACGGCAAAGACATTCCGGCCTATCGAAAGGTTGGCATGAAGGTTCTTGACATCACCACCAATTTCCTGGGCGGCCTCTCCCTCACCGACACCCAGAGCGGCTTTCGATAAATATTTTGCAGTCTGCATGAGTTCCAGTTAATATTTATAATGGAGTGCTATGAATACTATGCGAGTTGCCATATCGAAAAATGGCCTTCCGATAAGGCTAACTCATAAACAATGGGCGCACATTGTTGATTCGCACGATTATATGGCCGGAAATATGGATATGGTCATGGAATCTGTTGAAGATCCAGATTATATCGTTCGAGGCTGGACAGATGAACTGGTTGCATTGAAATACTATGAGAGAACATCTATATCTAATAAATATATGGTAGTCGTTTATAAAGAGGGAGATGATGGTTTTATAATAACAGCATTTATGACATCAAAGCCGGATAAAATTATGAGGAGAGGTACAATATGGCAGCGGTAAAAGATGAACTATTTGAAGTTGTACCATATTTGCTCAAGATGCCATCAAATCAAATCTGGATCGATTACGATGAAGATGCCGATGTCCTCTACATAAGTTTTCAGAAGCCGCAGCATGCTGATGAGAGTGAGATGGAGGATAATATTGTCTATCACTATCAGGGAAAAGATCTGGTTGGGATTACCGTGATTGGTGCGAAGAAGTATGGTGTGAAGGATGAAGCATCATGTGGCTCAGGAATTGGACTGGCCTAAATGGATGCCCTGGACGATCTCCCATGATGCGGTTTAATTCCGTAGCCCCTGGTTATAATTATCAGGCTTCGAGTCTCGCAACAGCAATGCGGTGATCTTTCACCATTGACACTGATGGGCAACAGATGCGCCATTGGATTAAACCCTACGGTTTACGAACCACAGAGGCGCAGAGACACAGAGACGAATTCTACCTTACTGGAAAAAACCTAACCACAAAGCGAGAGTACAATCGTTTAGTCGTCTTTGCGCCTTTGTGTCTTTGTGGTGAACGTAGTAGTAGTCCTTAACCCCAAACCCCTTTCAAACCCCACTAACCTGAACGACCAGGAGTCCCCTACACTTATGCCCTCAATCACCGCCCTGCTCCCCGCCTACAACGAGGAGATATCCATCGGCAGCGTGGTGCTTCGCACGAAGCAGTACGCTGACCGGGTAATCGTCATCGACGACGGCAGCAGTGACCGCACCGCCGAGGTGGCAGCCTTAGCAGGTGCGCAGGTGCTCCGCCACCCGGAGAACCGGGGGAAAGGCGCAGCGCTGAAGACGGGCTTCGCTTCTCTGAACGGCGATGGGGTGATTGTCACCATCGATACGGACGGGCAGCATGACCCGGCTGATATTCCCCACCTGGTCGCTCCGATCCTGGCAGGCCAGGCGGACATGGTCAATGGCAGCCGCTATCTGAACGGCAATAAGAAGGACACGCCTCTCTACCGCCGCCTGGGGCAAAAGGTGCTCGATATATTCTCCAACATGGACAGCGGGCTCTCGGTCACGGACAGCCAGAGCGGCTTTCGAGCCTTCTCAGGCGCTGCCAAGGGCATCTTCCGCTTCCGCCAGAACGGCCTGGCAATCGAGAGTGAGATGCTGGCTGATGCGGCCGCCGCGGGCCTGCGGGTCCAGGAGGTCGAGATCGGGGTGCGCTACGATGTGGACGGCTCCTCTGAGCATCCAGTGGCACACGGGGTGCGGGTGCTGGTGAAGGTTCTGCACGATATGGAGCTACGAAGGCCGCTTTATTATTTCACGGCTCCGGGGATTCTGATGGCAGGGGCCGGGATACTTATGGGGCTTGATTTCCTGCAGACGTTCTACCGTGGAGGGAGTCTCTACTATGGGCCGGTGCTGTTCATGATGATGCTGACGCTGGTGGGGAGCTTCATGGCGCTGACGGGCGTGATACTGCATTCTATTTCCAGGATCATGAACGAGTGCAAGAGCGAGCTGGTGACGCTGGGAAGGTCGAGCCATGAGAAGAGCTACACTGCTGGCAAGGCGGCGAGGGATAATTATGCAATGGAAGATTAATGCTTGAGAAAACGACGGTTTCACCACAAAGGCACAAAGCCACAAAGACGATTAGCTAATAAACTAAATCCTAATTATTCAGCTACGATTATTAACCGCAGAGACGCAGAGTTCGCAGAGACGCGCAATTTTCCTTATTATCAACACTTAAGCAAGTAGTAGTTCTCCGTCCGTTCGTCCTCTGTGCGCTTCTAGCGACTCTGCGGTTTTATTCTCGTAAAACCTTTGGTTAAATCATCGATCATGTGGATTAAACCCTACGGCTTACGACTTTCACCACAGAGACACAGAGTTCACAGAGTACGCACAGAGACTAAAAAAAATACTAATATTTTAACACTTGAAATTTATCCTAGATTTCTTTTATGCGCTTCTCGTGTCTGTGGTGGTAGCCGTCCGTAAACTACTAGATATAATCATCATATCTGCAATTCCAACCTAAAAATAGCATGCGTGTGAGCCCAACCTTTAATACAACGGGAGTGCGGAGGGTCACGAATTCCCCATCCTTTAGGGTGGGGATGAAGTGAACCCTCGCCCGGATTTCGTGTTTTCTTGAGATTGATTAACAAGGCTATCATGCAGCGGACCCAAATATGCAATTATTCTGATAAGCATATCCAGGAAACCGAAGGTTCGGATGTTCCTGAAATCTGGTCAACCTGGGCGCGCGGCCCGAAGCATACCCCATCCCTTTAGGGTGGGGTGGCCGCGCGCAGTTTGATTTTTCGTTTTTTTTTCTCTGTGCGTCCTCCGTGCGCTCTGTGTCTCTGTGGTGGGCGTTCGTAAACCCCTGGTTATAATTATCAATTTCCATTCGAGGCTAGTTCAGACATGACCATTGCAATAATTCTAGGCACCCGGCCCGAGATCATCAAGATGGCTCCCATTATCCGCGAGTGCCAGCAGAGTAATCTGGACTACTTCGTCCTGCACACAGGCCAGCATTACTCTCACCAGATGGACAGCATCTTCTTCGAGCAGCTCGAACTGCCAGAAGCCCGCTACAACCTTGACGTGGGCTCGGCCTCTCACGCTGAGCAGACTGGCAGGATCATGGCAGGCGTTGAGAAGGTCCTCATGGATGAGCGCCCGGAGGTGGCTCTGGTGCAGGGGGACACAAACACCGTATTGGCCGGTGCTCTCGCTGCCAGCAAGCTGCACATAAAGGTTGGCCATGTGGAAGCGGGGCTGAGAAGCTACGATCGCAGCATGCCAGAGGAGATCAACCGTGTGGTGGCGGATCATATTTCAGATTATCTCTTTGCTCCCACGGAAAATTCCCGGGAGAACCTTCGCAAGGAAGGAATAGCCGAGAAGAAGATCTTCGTCACCGGCAATACCATTGTGGATTCAGTCTATCAGAACCTGGAGATTGCCAAACGGAAGGTGAACGTGCTGGCTGATCTGGGCCTCAAGCCAAAGGAGTATTTTCTGGTCACGGCGCACCGCCAGGAGAACGTGGACAGCAGGCTTCGCCTGGCTGAGATCCTCAAAGGCCTGGAGCTGGTCAGCCGGGAGTTCTCGCTTCCCGTGGTGTTCCCTGTGCACCCACGCACCAGGAAGATGGCTGCAGAATTCGGGTTTGAGTTTGACGCCGTCATGGCTATTGAGCCCTTGGGGTTCCTGGAGTTTTTGCAACTGGAGGCCAACGCCCGGCTGGCTCTGACGGACTCTGGCGGAGTGCAGGAGGAGACTTGTATTCTTGGAGTGCCTTGCGTGACACTGCGAGAGAACACGGAGAGGCCGGAGACTGTGGATGTGGGAGCGAATGTGCTGGCGGGAACCGGATCTGATAAGATAATGAACTGTGCCATGAGGATGCTCGAAACGGATACAAGATGGAAGAATCCGTTTGGAGATGGGCGCACCGGCGAAAGAATTGTGAAGATTGTTGGAAACTAACGCAAATCTTATGAAATTTAAGCCCGTTCTCTTGCTGATTATGATTCGACCTCCGACACAAACCACAAAGCACACAAAGCTCACAAAGAACGTACAACGACGATTTAGACGATTCGCAAGCCTTAATTTTAATTATGCAGCTACGATTACGAACCACAGAGGCACAGAGACGTGCAACTTTCGATTATTAATAACTCTTGAAAAGGATAGCTTCTTTTTCCAAGCAAATAGTCGTCTCCGTCGTTCGTCCTCCGTGCGCTCTGTGCCTCTGTGGTTCTATTCCCGTAAACCCCTGGTTATAATAAGCGCGCTCTAATTCCCTGCCGCAAGGAGAAATTATCTCAATTTCCATTCGAGGCTAATTCAGACATGATCAGGATCATGGCCGGCGTGGAGAAGGTTCTCATGGACGAGCGCCCGAACGCGGGTCCTGGTGCAGGGGGACACCAACACCGTGCTGGCTGGCGCTCTGGCCGCCTCCAAGCTGCACATCAAGGTGGGCCCAGGTGGAGGCCTTCGTAGCGATCGCACCATGCCCGAGGAGATCAACCAGGTGGTGGCGGATCACATTTCCGATTATCTATGGTCTTCCCCGTGCATCCACGCACCAGGAAGATGGCTGCAGAATTCGGGTTTGAGTTTGACGGCATCAGGGCCATCGAGCCGCTGGGGTTCATGGAGTTTCTGCAACTGGAGGCCAACGCCCGGTTGGCACTGACCGACTCAGGCGGGGTGCAGGAGGAGACGTGCATTCTGGGGGTGCCATAAGTGGGAGCGAATACTCTTGTTGGAACCGGATCTCAGCGCATAATGGACGGAGCCAGAAAGATGCATGGCCGGGAGAAGGCTTGGAAGAATCCGTTCGGCGATGGGACTGCTGGGCAGAGAATTATTCAGATCCTGGGAAAATAGTGCAAGCCATGAGAAAAAGGAAAGCGTATTGCTTGCAGACTTCCTGCACGACTAACGGATAAACCACCAGTATCTCGCCTACGGCTAACAAGCCCAGCCTAACAGAAAAGTGCATCTAGGGCATTCTGCGAGTTCTCCTAAACGAGCGAGAGGAGCTAGATGCGAGACGAAAGGTTTTTAAATCACTAATGAAATCGAGGAAGTAGGCAAGAAACAGTTGTCTGTTGACGGCTATGTCGGTCATCGTCTGAATTGAGGTTATGATAAGAGGGGATGACTGGATAGCCGAGGCTTTAGATAAGACCTTATACAAAGAGTGTTGGAATTCTATATGATGAAGCTCACTGCATTTGTATCCGGCAAAGTCCAGGAGGTCGGCTATCGAGCCAGGATAGTCGATATAGCCAATGCGTTTGGCCTCAAGGGCATGATCGAGAACCAAACGGATGGCCGGGTGAAGATAATAGCTGAGGGCGAGGATGAAAAGCTCAAAACGGTTTGAGAGTGCAATAGATATAAAGAATACTTTGATCTATGTCTCGTCCATTGAAAAGGTATATTCTCCTGCATGTAGTGAGTTCGACAATTTCGGCAAGCTGGTACTCAAAGGCGAGACAGACTCCAGGCTGGACACGGCTGCAGTCTATTTAAAAGAGATCGTTTCTGGGATCAAGAATCTGAATGATAACCTGGGCGGCAAGATGGACCAAATGCTCGGCAAGCAGGACGAACTTCTGGATGAGGTCAGGGATATAAACAGGAAGTTCGACAGGGTGCTGGAAAATGATATCGTCGAGTTGAAGAACGATATGGCCGAGGTAAAAGCCGCTCTGAGAGAGAAAGGAATAATCT
>CAZDLZ010000069.1:0-9869 GCA_964506745.1 uncultured Methanotrichaceae archaeon
CCTCCATGAGTTGATGTTGCTTAACTCATTGTCCACTCGGAGGGGTTCATTCCAAAGGCAAAGCTTGGGCCCTGTGCAGGGTGATAGGCCGGAATGCTACTTTTACCTCTTCGGGAAAGGATATAATTCTTCCTTCAACAGAGATGCAATAGCTCTTTCCTGCCGGGCAAACGCGAGCTGATAAGCCTGCTGCTCCAATCATTGCTCGGGTTTTGTTTGCCAAGTGCTTTAGAGGTTCATTTTCGTCTACTAGAGGTGGCTCCAAAATATTGACCCGTTCAAGAAGAGTTCTCAAACTTATCCTTTTATTGTCATCCGCTTCATGGCCGCCATTTAGCACTGCGTCAATCCCGCATAATTTCTTTCTACCTCGCAGCTCTACCAGAAACTCAACGTTCTTGCCAAAAGCCGCGTCCGTAGCATTGGCAGAGCCAGCCCATATCCTGCCCTCGCTTCCTGCATCCGCTACGTAGAGCTTTGCATGCAGCCCATCAAGCCTGCTCTCAATCGTGGTTTGCTCCAATTCATTATGCTTCAGATCAGTCCCAGAGCTGTGCGGAACCGATTCGCCTGAATCCTCAGATTCGTCTCTCTCCAAGATAGCTCCTTCCTTGAGGCAGAATAATTCTGAGAATTTCTGCAGGCAACCGGCTGAGACCTTCTGCAAGCTATCAAGCCGAGAGATTAGGATGCTTTTGCCACTAAGGGAGGAAAGTTTGTCAAGACGGCCTTCGGTTAGGAAAGGCGAGATGACAAGCAACCGATCTATTCTGCCGGAAATGGGATTGTTTTTTTTATTATCGATTCCAAGAGGGTGAAACACTACCTCATTAAAATCCTGAGGTGGATCAAATTTTACCCTGCGAATTTCATATTGCATCTGTTCTATTCTTTTTTGAGTGACTTCGGGAAGTTTTTCCGACACAAATCCCGGAAGGGATTCAATGAAATCGCCTAATGGATTATTTGCAGCAATGGCACTCTTCCTCTCAGATAAAAATCCATCTAAGACCAAGGATGTATCCCATGATCGTTCAAACGTGAGATTTCTGCTTAAACAGAGAACTCGATAGGCCGTAGGTCCATTTTGGGATTTGTACCTCAGAGCCCAGACTTTAGGGTGAAACGACCCTGACCCGTTTTTGGGAAGAGCCTGAAAGACTGATCCTTCCAGAAGCGAGTACAGATGCTGGTCGTAATTATTGGGAATCTTTATTCTGCTGGCATGACAGAAGATGCTTATCTTCTCAGCATATCTCCTGAGAGCCTCCATCAACACAAGCAAATCGGCTTTCTGGAAATTGCTGTCAGCCTCAAATCTGGTAAAGGCAACTGGTGCAGTCATAAGAGCCAGCAGATCGAGGGAGAATGTAGTCCCAATGGCAAAGTCGAGCATATAACCCTCCGGTGGCCTGAGGATCTCCATAAGATGCCTTCTATCATCATATGGATCAAGCATTTTAGGATCTCCTCAAGCCTGTGAGTATGTCAGAGATAATTTTCTCTGCCGGACGCCACCTGTATCTGAGCTGCCCTGCCATTCTTGTGCTTGCGTCTCTTCTCCATCTGTCCAAGGCTTCGGGATTTTTCAGTTTTGCAAGTTCTCCTTTCAGGTGTATCTCCCTCTTGCGGATAAGATCCCTTGCATAGTCATCCTTTGCGATCATCTCCGCTCTTCCAGGCGACAAAGCTATCTGCAGCCATTCCAAGATAAATCGCTGTGTATTTCCAGTCGGCCTAGCTCCTTGTTCGAATATGATATTCCAGAATCGTTTATTTTTATCCCACTGAATAAGTTCATTTCTGCGTGATTGGAGACGGTCGGCCCATTTAATTAAATCATCTTGATAATTGAGTGACAATTCTTCTGCCCCTGCTTTCTCGGCAAGCATCAGATTATAAAGAATGGCAGCGCCATAGATGGTTTCTGAGAAGTTCCTCGCATGAAGTATTTTCTCGCGAACCGGCTCGGAAAGGTCATGGCAAATAGGATGCTTCCATGGAAATTGCACTGATTCTGATGGCATGTCGGTGGCTAGAAGGCATGCTAGCATCGTGTTCGGCCATCTGGACAAAACCCTTTCTTTGAGATAAGATGCCTCATCATATGTCAAAAGGAAAGAGGCATTGTCTGGGAAATCTTCAGGTGCAAGAGGAAGTTCTGGGTGCCAATTGCGCCTCTTTTCCAATCTGTCGCTTTCCTCTTCAAAACTATGCGAGCTATCCTTGCCGAGCTTATAAAATGTATCTAAAGAGCGGTGATATTCGGAGATAGCATACGGAAAAAGGCGAATGCCCCAGGCATCAAGGCCCTGCCAGTAGATATTGCTGGGAAGTCGCTGCAGATTCTCTTTGGCTTCCTTGCCAATTACGCCGTCGGTATCATCCGAGGCTAAAAGGGCATATATCAGCTGAATTTCCTCTTTTCTTGCCCTCCCTTCTATCTTTGATGAAGGGACTTTCTTTTCTTCCAGGCTTCTGTACATCCAGGGGACAAAGAGAAAGTATTTGGCTCTTGTCTGGATGGTGCTTGTTCCGGGAAAGAGCATGTCTGAGAAGGCATCCCTTACGACGCCGATCCCCAGCTCGTCCCTTGCCTCATGCTCTTTGAAGGCTTCTAAAATATCAAGCACTATTTTTCTATCATCTTCCGAGTAGTCCAGCCATGTGAAGGAGGAAGCCATATAAATTATACCTGCTAGGCCAAGTGTCCATCTGCCTAAATCAGAATCTCAAAACAGGATGAATAAGCTGACGGTGTACTAATAATATTGTAGTAATAATAATTATATATGATAAATATCTAAGGTATCCGTACAAGTACCCAAAATGATCTATCACATTTTGTTAGAAAATTTTAAAAATGACATAGAAATAATCCAAGGGTGATTGAAAGTGGGGCACAATTTGGCGAAATAGAATCTTATTTGGATTTCTCCAAATCCTATTTGGATTCATCCATATTTTTGGACGCCTCCGCATAATAGGCACCTTTCTTGCTGCCATGCATTTCCAGAACGCCTTTTTTCACTAGCCGTCCGAGAAGATCGCGTGCCTGTGTTGAGGAGATCTTGCATAGCTCTGCTGCCTGCTTGCGTGTTATCTTCCCATAAGCCTTCACATACTGGAGAGCCATCTGCTCTGCTTGAACTGGTTCAAAGCCTCGCTGTCGCACATATGCAGCTTCCTGACCCAATCTCTTGTATGTGTGAGCAGAGAACTGGTACGAGCGATTCTTGCCTTCTCCGCGAGCATCTACAATTCCGCTCTCTGTCAGTCGCTCAAGGATTGATCTCGCCTCTGCAATAGGCTTTTGAATGACTAAAGCAGCTTCCGAAACCGCCAAGTGGCGCTCCAGCCACAACTGGTTAAGCAAGAGCAAATCATCCAGCCGGAAGGGCCGGCCTGCCTGGTTCTCCTCCACCACCAGCCGCACGAAATCCCGGTTTGCTTTCCCTCCCGGCAGGACCAGAATAACGTCTGTTTCAGAGCTCCGTTCATAAGATGGAGCGGGACGGCCATTCCGAAGCTGCTCAAAGAAGATTGTATCTATGCCTCTGGCAGTGCGCTCCACGATTCCGGCTCTCTTGAAGGCATCTGCAAGAGAGGGATTACGTGGCCTGGGTGGTGTGACCAGCAAGTTATCCAACCTGACGCCTTCCGGAAAGCCGCCCGGATTGGAGATCTCAATCCTGTCCTCATGCCACTGCACATGCACAGCCCCGAGTCTGGAGTAATCGCGGTGAATCAGGGCATTGGCCAGCCCTTCACGAAAAGCCTGCTCTGAGTAATCAGGAATTCCGATGCGAAAGATGTTCACCATCAGCTCTTCTTCTTGATTCCTGGCCTGCAGCCTGGACAACAGCTCCTCCATTATGCGCAGGAGCGGCCATCTGAAGAACTCATTGACTACAACCCTGGTATCGGAAAGAACCTGGAAGGCCACCTCATGAGTGGGAAGGTAGCGATGGATTGCGTCCTCTCTTCCGAAGAGCAAGAGGCCGAGGACCCTAACTGCAGAGACCTCGTGGTTCGCCTCCACTGCGCCAAGGGCCTTAGCTATCTCCTGATCGGGAAGCTCAGCCAAGGCGGCATCGCTTCTTCCCCGGCTCTCGCGTATCATTCTCCGAAACCGCTCGAACTCCAGAGGATCCAGATCCTCCCAGCGAGCATCGGGCACCACCAGAGCGGAGTAATCCTGTATCCCCCGGTCAGCCTGGCGGGCGAGCATCTCAGGGAAGAGATAGGGCATGCACTCGGGCTTTCCTTTACCTCCAATCGCCCGGCGCTGATACTTGCCTTCCGGAGTGCTCACCGGCGTTCGGGACGTGGGCACCTCGACAACCAGAACTGACCGACCATCCATCTCGACGATCTCTACACGGCATGCCAGAGACGGGCGGGTGCGATTGGCAATAAGAGCTGAAACACGGTATTTATCGGTCTTTTCTCCAGAGTGGCGCGGCCTGGAGCCGGTGATGCGGCCATCGTCTTCCACGCCGATAAAAAGCCATCCTGGCTCCACTCCGGATCGGTTGGCAAGGCAGATGACTGCTTCGACCAGCGCCGAATCTGACAGGGCTGTCTTCTCCTCGCCCTTGAACTCCACATTCAGGCTTTCTCCTTTGGCTACGATTTCGCGCAAGAGTTCTGGTATCATGCTTTTTGCTCTCACCTAATTCCGGCTGATATGGAGTAGTATCTCACAGAAAGGTGATAAAGGCTTCTGCCTGGCTTGAGGTATTTAACATAATAAATTTTATGCTGAATTTATACCAGGATTTTTGATTATCCTTGCCTTCTCAGCCGAGGGATTTGTAAGCTATTTTACCGGTAAAAATAGGCTGAAGTCTCACCCTCAGCGTTTATTTTACTGGTAATTTTTGCATCAAAGCCAATCATCCGGCCCTGCTCATGGCAATCCTTTAACAACGGCAGTCCGGTCTTGATGGTCTCGCCGTCGCTTCGGCAGTCCAGCGAGCTGTTCCGGAAGCTGCTGGGTTATTTGGCAATGCTGGAGCCCGTGCCCATCAGGATTGAGGACACCAAGCTGAGCCTGAAGCTGGATAACGGATCGCGTGTTATCTCTCTGCCGGGATCAGAGGGCACCATCAGAGGCTTTTCCAGCGTCTCTCTGATAATAATCGACGAGGCGGCCAGGGTAGGAGACGATCTTTACTACTCTGTCCGGACCATGCTGGCCGTCTCCAGGGGGCGGATGCTGGCTCTCTCGACTCCTTTCGGCAAGCGAGGCTGGTTCTTTCATGAGTGGTCGGATGGCGCACTCTGGCAGAAGCATGCAGTCAAGGCGCTGCAATGTCCGCGGATATCCAGGGATTTTCTGGAGGAGGAGCGGCGGTCCATGCCTGCGGCGTGGTTCGCTGCCGAGTACATGTGTGAGTTTACAGAGGCGGTAGACAGCGTGTTCAGCTATGAGCAGGTCATGGCTGCAGTTGCAGAAGACGTTGAGCCTCTGGATTTGGGAGGAGAGGAATGATCAAATTCTTCGTGGGACTGGATTTGGGTCAATCCCAGGATTACACAGCCCTGTGCATCCTGGAGCGCTTGAAGAACGATAAAGAGTACGTCTATCATGTCCGTCACCTGGAGCGCATTAGAGGTGCGCCCTATCCAACTATCGTTGAAAAGACGGCCAGGATAATGCAGTCTCCGGGGCTGAAAGGCTGCGCATCTTTGGTGGTGGACCAGACAGGGGTGGGAGCGCCTGTGATTGACCTCTTTCAGCAGGCGGGACTTGAACCGGTGGGAGTGCTGATACATGGTGGCGATAAGGCATCGCACGAAGGCGAAAGCTGGAGAGTTCCGAAAAGGGATCTGGTTGGGGCTTTGCAGGTGCTCCTGCAGACCGGGCGGCTCAAGGTGGCTGGAAAGCTCAAGCTGGGGCCGGTTCTTTCGCAGGAGATGCTAAACTTCAGGGTTAAGATCGATCCCATGACGGCTCATGACAGCTATTCTGCCTGGAGGGAGGAGGATCACGATGATCTGGTTCTTTCAGTGGCGCTGGCTGCATGGTGGGGAGAGAATGGGCCGAAGGAGATATCTATTGTGAGTCCGGGGGTGACGAAGAGAAGGTCGAAGTGGAGAAGGGGAACGGGTTGAAAACCTAACAGATAAGCGCTCTGAATTATGCCTACTGCTCTAACCTTTGTGGCCACTAATCCGGATGGCTCCATGGTGACCCTCAAGCCCACGGAGTACCGCACCGATTGGCCGCATATGGGCCACCAGAGGCTTTCTTTCCAGTGCTTTGGCGGCCAGGGGATTGATGAACGGGCCACCATCAAAGTAACCAGGGCGGGAGAAACCATGCCCGTCTTCTGCGGCTGGTTTGATGGCATCAAGAGGCCTTCTTTCAAATCAAAGAAGCCGCAAGAGTACCACTGCCTGGGCCATTCGGCCATTTTGTATCATCGTTTTCCTCATGTGCGGGCCTACACGAGCAATGACGTCATAAGCAACATCTTCGGGGATGCCGTGGCCAGCCAGGGGATACTCTTCCAGGCCAGCTCGCTGATGCCGCCCAACTGGCAGGATGCCTCCTGGATGGGGGCGCCAGCCGGAACTTACAGCGCCCCTTACTACACCGGTACCGACTTTCCCCAGAGAATCCCGGTGCCTACTCCTGCGGTCTATCTGGGCACCACTTTGCTGACACAGGCCGCATCTCTGGCCGGCATGGCAGTTAACCAGTGGTTTAGAGATGCCGATTATCTGTATGTCAGGACGGGTGTAGCTGACCCGGAGGGCAATCCCAAGAATTATCCCTGCTACGTGCTGAATTTCAAGAATGCCCATATTCGCAAAGGCTCTCCCATGCCCGCCTGGAATCTCTCCAGTCCGGGGGTTCCCGCCGTGCACGAGAGGCTGATCACCACTCTCAATCGCGTCATGTCTCATGAGGGCCTGGAGTGGAATTTTGTCAACCGTTCTGATGGAGATCAGGAACTGAGATGTGATCTGCAGCTCTATAACGGCTGGTACAGCGACCCGGTCAAGAGCTATGTCGAGGCGGATCTGATTGATTTCGAGGTCGGGACTCTTGATGCCGCCAACTATGGCTTTGATTCCGTGGTTATGAAAGGCCGGGATAGCACCTTCGGCTACAGCTTCTGGCCGCCTGCACGCTTTGGCCGGGATTTCACTCCCACCGCGGGTGTCTGGAAAGAGCACGTTACCAGCGACATTTCCATGAGCTATGATCAGGTCTTCCGCTGCACCTCGGCCATGATTGGCCAGACCTGCGATGAGCGTTATCTGAAGATCTGGACGCGGCCCGACTACGCTTTGCAATGCGGTGATTTTGTGAGGGTGACGATCTCCTCGCCTCCTTACAATGGCCAGTACGACATGAGGGTCCTGAACAAAGCCTTCGAGAGCGCCCTGAATTCCGATGTGATGGAGTTGACGTTATACGATGGATTCGCAAGCGATATCTGAGCAGGTCCAAAGCCTCCTGGAGAGGATCAGGAGGCTGGAGGATGCCGACAATGGCGGCTGGATCTCGGCAGTGGAGGAGAAATGGACTTTTTCTTTGGCGGATGACCCCACCTACACCCTGAATATCCCCGGAGACTTTTCCTGGAAGTATTGCAGAGGGCAGAGAGTGAGATTGCAGCAGGGCTCTGTTAAGTACTTCATCATAACTGGCGTTGGCTATTCCTCGCCCAATACGACGCTTACGCTCTACGGCGGCACTGACTACGACCTGGCCAATTCGCCCATAATCGAACCCTATTTCTCGATGGCAAAAGCGCCCTATGGCTTTCCTCTGGATGAGGCCAAATGGAGGGTGGAGAGCCTGGTGACAACGGACAGCTCTCAAGCGTCGCCTGTGGCTGGGAGCTGGTATAATAAGGGCGGCTCTCTGGCGGTTCCTATTGGGCGGTGGAGGTTGGAGTACGCGGCGGAGCTGGAGGTCACGAGGGCCGCGGCGGGGGCGCTGGACGTCTTCGCGACCCTGTCCACGGCGGCCAGCTCAGAGGCGAATAAGGAGACCACGACAAAGATAGGCATCAGCTCCGGGATTTCTATGAGGGGATCGGTGAGTCATTGCGGCTTCCTGTTGGATCTGGCAGCCAAAGCGACATACTATCTGAACTGCAAGACAGGTCAGGCGTCCATGACGGCGATCGCCTTCAAGGGAAGCGAGCAGAAGACGAAGATGAGGGCGGTATGCGCTTATTTATGATAGAAGACGTTTATTATCTACTTATTTTTAACTAATGCCCAAGCTTCACAGATGTGTTCACTGGTCGATTTTTGAACGTAATATCCCGCAGCTTGCACTTGGAAGTTATTACCGGTACTAGCCTTTCAGCCCGCTCTTTTCAATTGGTTCTAGTAATATCGGAGTTAAACTACAACGCATTCCCACTCTAGGCTTACCTCCGCATTGTGAATCTAAACTCCGGGGTAATTGTAACCATGCAAAACTATAACAGCGCAGGATTACGATAAAAAAATAAAGTATATAAACTGGCACAGTTATCACTCTTAACTATGACATATCAATTTATCCAAATCCTAATAGAGGCGCATTTTAAGAACGGACTGTTATTGCGCGCCGTTGGTTATTAATGATGGCGGAGTTTAGGTGTGAAATGGGATCAGGAACCAGCCGTCATGAAATCAGCACGCTTGATAACCATCCGCTCTGTCAGGAAAGCAGGATGCGGGCCTCACAGAAGATTTGTATCTCGATCTTATTCATACCTCACAAAACAGCGGGGAGCCAAATATCCTATCCATGACCCGTAATCGCGAAATACACCCGTTCGCATGAGTCTGCGCAAAGTCCTTGGCAACTCATTTTCATTTTGCCAGAAGGCCTAGAATCTCTTTGCAGTATCCCTCGGCAATTTGCTGTTCATAATCAAGCAAAGAATCACTTCGATTATGCGCTAATGGATTTCTGATTTTTGCAAGCAACTGTTTGTGTTGGTCCCAGTAATTTTTATCCTTCCCAAAAAGGGGCCTAAAAATGCTCCATTCAGCAAAGATGATTGCGAATAGATCCTGTGGGTAAGTATAATCGATCAGACAGAGTGAACATCTGCTTCCAAATGATTTTTCTTCTTTTTTCTGCGCTTCGCGGCAGTTGTCGAAAATCGCCTTTAAGTTTTGATGTGAATTTTCAAGTTTTGTGATCCAAGGTTCTCCATAATGACGTATCATCGTTGTCTCGTACATGCTCAATAGAGCTATCAATTTGCCCAAACGATAATTATAAATAGATAATGTTTATATAGTATTCATTGTGGGAGAAATTATACAAAAAGATCTTATCAGCCTTGACGTGGATAAGATCAACTTCGATGATAAAGAATCAGTTAAGTCCCTCATCATCACGCTTCTGAACGTAGTTGAACAATTGCTCCAAGAGAATCGGCAACTTCGAGTAGAGGTTCAGCAATTGAGAGATGAGAACGCCCGATTGAAAGGAGAGAAGGGCAAGCCAAAAATCGCACCAAATGTCCCTCCACGCGAGCCACAACTCCCACCCGTCGAGAAGTCTAAAAAATGGTCGAAAGACTCAAAGAAGCCCAAGATAAAGATTGATCGAGTGGTCTCATTAAAGATAAATCTTGAGACATTGCCGCAAGATGCTGTTTTCAAAGGATTTAGCTCCATTGTTATCCAAAATATAAGGCTGCAAACTGATAATGTTGAATATCGGCGAGAACATTATTATTCCTCGTCACTGAATAAGAACTATTATGCAGAGCTTCCGAAGGATGTTCAAAGCACACAATTTGGCAGCGATCTGAAAGCATTCGTCGCTGTGCTCTATTACGTTGTTTTCGCCGACTCAATTTTGACCCCTCTATTTAAGGAAACGCCAATTCGTT
>CAZDLZ010000070.1:0-9631 GCA_964506745.1 uncultured Methanotrichaceae archaeon
CTGTACATCGCCAAGATTATTACTACTATTTTACATCAAGATCGGGACACTACCTCCATTGCCAAGCGAAGCAGCATAGAATTGCCGTATTCGGTGACACTTGGAGCCTGCACATCATCGAATTTGTTCATGCCTCGTGACTTTATTAGACCCTTATCTTGATCAAGTTTTCCGATGTACCGAGATGTCTTAACCCGCTTCTTGATTACATTGTCCCAGTGGGTAGTCGATTCATAGACGTAATGGTTCCTTCCTTTGACTTTTATCTCAAGGCGCTTCACGCCTTTGGCTCGCTCCCCTTCTAGCCAATCCCTTGCCCATTGTTCCATACCCCTAAGTAGGGAAACTATATCTATATAATTTTATTGTTTAAAGACAATGCAAGAAGAATGATATAATTACTCTGTATTCCCTACTCAATGAGAGTTAAGGATTAAAATCCCAAGATTTTCCTATTGGTTTCTTATTCCATGTAGTAGCCAATGGGTTCCACTTTGCAGCAGTGACTTCACATTTGGCCCATTCGACAAGGGCATTATAAGCAAAATCGCTGTAGGGAATCCCAACCTCAGATAAAACTTTTGTAAAGAATTCTGGTGCATCGGATGCGACATCTTTTCCCATCACCTGCGATTCGGTCTGACCTGTGACCACCATAGTCAGCATTACCAAAGAGATTATTAGATTTTTCATTGAATCCATCCATTTCTTCTTTCACGATTGCAGGATCTAGCGAAAAACCTTTGGATGGTGCAAGAAGATCCGCCCCCCCCCGCACGTAATTGGCCTAAAGTGAAGCCAAAATGGAATCGCGTCTTGATTAGAGGACATATCCGATTTTTGCGGCTGCGCCCGCATCCCCCGCGCCCCCGCCTTCATCTCCCTGGCCTTTTGCCTGGCCGCCTCGCCATCCATCTTCCTGGCGCTCCCCAGGTGCACATTGAGCGTCTTGCCGCCCTCGCGCCAGGAGGCCATCCAGTAGCCGTAGGTCTTGGAGCCCTTGCGGCTCTGCTTGACCAACTCCCTCTGCCAGACGGTCAGGTCCTCCAGCCTGGCCTGGAGCTTGAGGGCCCCGGCCTGTGCCAGTGCCGCATCTGCCTCGCCTTGCAGCCCGTGCCCCTGGGGCGAGCCGCGGGTGCACGGGCGGCGGCCTTCTGCAGGGCTCGGGCATCGCGGGCCAGCGCTTTAGTCGAGAATTGAGTTATGTCACACGTTAGCTCATGGCCACCTGGAGGAGAAACACCACAGCTTTACGATCGTGGATTACGATCCGTTGCTCTGCGGCGGCATTCTGTCCACATCTCCGCAACATCGATAACAGAGGAGATATGACTATGCAAGAATTTCGTAAGCAGAAGGCTGTACAATCAGGGATTTATTCCACGTATCAGATAAATTGCGCTCGATCGCGGCCTTTAGTTCCAACATCGTAACCGGCTTGGCCAGAAAATCGTTTGCACCAGCTTCATAGCTGAGTTTTTGATAGATATTCGGGTCGGAATCAGAAAGAACTCTGATTTTTGGTCCATGGGGCCAGTATTCACGAATAAGCTTTGTAGTCTCGATTCCATCCATCACCGGCATTTGAATATCCATTATCACAACCTCATAAGGCCATTTCTCCAAAGCCAGAAGAACCTCTTGGCCGTTAGCTGCTAGATCTGCTATGATGCCCAGATTTTTAAGCATTAGCAGAGTAACCTTTTGTATAACCAGATTATCATCTGCTATTAGAATTTTTATTCTATTATCTATTAATGCCGCCATATCCTATCTCCTTAATTTATGCTAAGCAGATCTATCTTAAACTGTCATATTCACCGGACTAATTTTATATCTGTATAAGAAACTTAATTTAAATGGCTTAAATACGTTGAGGGCCACAGATCATAATTTAGAGTTAAAACAACAGCAACTAGAAATGAACTCTAAATTATAGATCTGATGCCAATAATAGTATTCGCGATAGATCACTACTAAATATCTTAAATCTTTGAAGAAAGGGATGGAGCCCGCAGGGAATTTATTGGGCGTATGTAATGTTTGGGCTCCAAAAAATAGATGGATCTTTTAATATTTAAATTTTTTTAAATTAGTCAAATCGCATTTTATGCCAATAATAACATTCATAGTAATACCGGTAATAATAATCAATCACTGTCGATCCAGTCTCAATCACAGAGGATAATGAGTATATACTTGCTAATACTTTAACTAATAGCGGCAATTTTTATCACTACTAGATCGATCGCTAGAAAGTCATTTAAACCATTACGATTACTATGAATAATATGAGTTCTATTGTAACCATCGTTTTGGATATCTTGAAAGCGAATTTCATGCAAATATCCATCTGGAAATGGGAGATGCGCATGATTGTCAAATATGGCTTTGACTGGAGGTATAGAGAACTCTGGGACCGTTATTAAAAATAATGTCCCTGACATTGGGTTCATAAATCCAAATAGTTCGCCTATAAAACCATCTATTTTACTCTGAGAGCTTGCGAAGATAGATCTGTTTAGCTAATTTATAAAAATATATTTAGTACCTATATATTGCACAACACATTTTTATTGCTATAATTCTGGAAAATAATACATCGTGATGTTAATTATTTTAGCAAACTTTTTATACATTGAAAATTGAATGATAAAATAATGCACTTGTCTGAAGAAGCAACCAGCCATTCTGAAGACAAAATGCACCTAACATACATTCCTGGGAGGACTAAGTAGCATTTCTTTAAGCATATCGGCGAGTTTGCCCAATTCAAGAAGAGAAGGACAGGAAACCACTCGCTTAACTGCACATAGAAGGGCCAGATTCATTGAAGGGGGGAAGGGAAATTACTTTTGACCATAAGCAGACTACCGTTTACTATCCAGGGGAGCAGGATTTCATAGAGGTGGATGAAGGGGTCGCGCCTCTTCTATTAACGCTATGGGATGCAAAGATAAGGACCTGCAATTCTTGCGAAGAGAACGAGCCGGGAATAATCTGGATCGAGTTCTATTCCATGAAAGAAGTCGAGAGGCTCCTGACGATATTGATAAAATCTCTGGGAGATCGGATTCACAGTCATCCGGAAGTTAATGATTGGTTCTCCTATCGAATATTGGGTCATGAGGGCGAAAAACTTCCACCATGGCGTTTCGATGCTTATCCTAATTTAAGCCCAATGGTGCCCAATCAAAGGAGCATATACCCGGATAAGATATTTGAAAGCAGAGTTGAGCTTTCTGTTTCAGTGCGTTTTCCCAAAGAGGATAGTCAGATAATTCTTGATCTTGTCGGCAAATACCTGAGAAAAGGCATTGATAATTTCGAGGAACTGAGCGATGCCCAATGGGACTATGTGAAGCAATACATCCCGCTGCAGCCATATAATAGGGTGTTTAAAACAGAAGATCGGAAAATCCTGGACGCAGTCCGATATGTATTGAAGACCGGTTGTACCTGGACGGAGATTCCCCGTAAATATGGCTCTTATTTGGCAGTGCGTACAAGGCTAAAGAAATGGTCTGCAGAAGGTGTTCTAGACCCAATAATTAGCAGTATCGAGAGTGAAGACGTATATAAAGAAAGGCTTTCGAAGTATTTGAATGTCACAGATGATCAAATGACCTCTACGAGAAAGAGGGCTGCAAATAGCACGATGTCCTCAAGAGGAGAAATGGCGCCAATGTCTGTATCTCAATGATCTTGGCGCGAATAATTTTTTGACAGGACTGCGATTAAGCAATAAAATAAGGACTAATTATGATAGAAGACATTTTTTGCTTTAACGGATTTCAATCAAGCTTAGATAAGATAATTTCGTTCTCCGAAAGCAACGTTATGCATTCGGAAAGTCTGCATAGATGGGACGAATTCGGTGGATTATGGTCTCAGGAAGACAGAACTAATCTGAATGGCCTTATGAAGAGAATTACGATAGATGCAGATGGTAAGAAGATCTTGACGTCACCCTTAACTCGGCAGGAAAAAGCCTGGGCAGCTAATTTTGTCTGGCGAGTTATGCTTGCAGAAAGGTTACTTTGATCTATTAATACAATAGTTATTATTTTTTAAAGTTAAAAATATTGCTCACTTATCAAGATCCTTCGTCATACCCTTATCTTATCGAGTATCAATTCGATTGTTCGTGATTTAAACGTTCCATAAGAAAATTTTATTGTAATACTAAAAGCAAAAGATTTTAATACTTAAAAGATCTTAATTAAGTTATTAATTAGGTAATGTCATGACCTCTACAGGACGATCGGCCTCTACTCACATCTTTTTTTCGTACATAGCGTTAGCAATCAATAATATTCTCTCTAATTTGAAATTAAACTATACGAACTTAAAAAAATCATTAAAAAATAGAATTTCCAAAATATCGAACCGATCAAAAGAAGCAAATAAACACCCCCAAAAATCCGCTGTCGATCCTAAGACCGCCGTAATTCATAAGCAGATACAAATCGAAACTTATCCCGCCATCTGCTCGATAAACAATATCTATGACAAAGCAGGAGAGACCAGTTCTTCAATAGATGTTTACTGGTGCGAAAGAGGTCTGGGCCTCTCAGACTTGGGCCAATTCGAAAATGCCCTGGATTCCTACAAAAGAGCCCTGGAGATAAATCCACGCTCTTTTAAAGCCCTCAAGAATAGAGCAAATGTACTTTACCGAGTCGGCAGATACGATGAGGCTATAGACGACTTTAGTAAGGCTCTGGAGATAAATCCGCAGCTCATAGATGCCTGGTGTGGCATGGGCAATGCCATGAGCAAACTGGGCAGGTACAAAGCGGCTGTATCAGCTTATGAAAATGCGCTCAAGATAAACCACTCTTTTATCGACGCTTGGGTGAGCAGAGGCGTAGCTTTAGGTAACATGAGTCGCTACCATGAAGCTGTAGAATCATTTGATAGAGCACTTGAGATCAATCCATTGCTGAAAGAAGCATTGTACGGCAAATCCCTGGCCCTGCAAAAAACCGAGCGTGGCGAAGAGCTCATAAGGATAACTGAGAAGGTAATCGCCATGAAGAAATCCATGCTGCCACTGCCCATTCCCGTCGCCAGCAGTACATCAGGAAACTTCTTAGTTCCGGTAAGCGAGGACTTCACTTCCTATTTCTTGAAGGCCGGATCAGAGTTCTACAAAAATGAGCGTTTCGAAGATGCAGCTAACTGCTACGAAAAAGCTACCGCAATCACTCCTCAAATTCCAGATGCATGGTATGAAAAAGGTTTAGCGTTATATAAATTGGGCCTTTACGAAAAAGCTATTTCGTCCTTTGAAGGTGCCTTGAATATAGATAATCGCTATTTAGATGCCTGGAATAACAAAGGAGTAACCCTTGATAAGCTGGGAAGATATGAAGAGGCCATACGTTGCTACGATGCGTTTTTAGAAATCAAACCGTGGGATACCAGAGCTTGGCGAAATAAAGGTATCCTTAGAAGAAAGCTTGGTCAATACAAAGAGGCATTTATCTGCTTCGATAACGTCATCAAGATAGATCCCAAGGACTATTCCGGCTGGTGTGCAAAGGCTGAGATTCTCTATAAGTACCTGGGCCGCTATGACGAAGCCTTAGAATGCTACGATGAGGCCTTGAAAATAGATCCCTCCAACAGCTCCATATGGTTTGATAAAGGCGTTTGCCTCTACGAACTGGGCCGGTACAATGAGGCCCTCTTCAGCTACGATAAGGCTATAGAAATTAACCCAGAAAGCTCGAAATTCTGGAATAATAAGGGAATTGTTCTAAAAAGATTGATCCGCTACAGTGAGGCTATAAAGTGCTTCGATAAAGCGAAGGTGCTCGATGAAAGGAATGCCTCACCATGGTACAATAGAGGTCTTACTCTGGATGAGATGGGCCAGTATGAAGAGGCTATCAGATCCTTTGATAAGGCCCTGCAACTGGACCCGGAGAATGCCGATACATGGAATAACCGGGGAGTTACCTTAAAGAACCTGGATCTCTACGACGAAGCCATCAAATCTTTTGAGTGTGCCATAGGAAGCAATCCCAGTTATGCCATGGCCTGGAACAACAAGGGTAATGTTCTATCTGCTTTACACAGATACAATGATGCCGTGGACTGTTTCGAACGAGCTACTGATATCGATATTAACTACTTCGATGCCTGGAACAACAAAGGCAATGCACTCGCCCAGTTGCAAAGCTACGAAGATGCCATCTATTCCTACGAAAAGGCAATTGAGATAGACCCATGCGACACAAAGACGTGGTTCAACGAAGGAATAACCTACATTAATCTGGGCCAATATGAAGATGCCATAAGATGTTTTGATGAAGTTTTGGAGATTGATCTATCGTCTATTCCAGCTTGGATTTACCGCGGAATTGCTCTGCATCGACTTAACCGATATGAAGATGCTTTGGCCTCCTTTGAAGAGGCATTGGAGATTAATACCTCTGATCCAGCAGCATGGCATTTCAAGGGAGAGGTCCTCAATAAACTAGGACTTAAAGATAAGTCAGATGATGCTTTTGCCAAGGCTGCATCACTCGGCTGGAAGTGGGAAGTTGCTATGCACTGAGTGTCCACAGGCTCCTTTTACAATTGCAGCGCTACAAGGTCCTCTTCATCAGCGGCCGCAGCTTCAGCCGGCTGAACCGCAACTTCACGCCGCGGGAACTGGAATTGAGCCGGGGCGCAGGCCAGGAAGCCGCAATAACCGCAGGGTGTTTCCATCGCACAGTTCGGCCTTGACCAGACCGGCAAGATCATCAATCTCCGTTCTCACGATAGCCCAGCGCCTCTGCCTTCATCTTTCGGGCCTTCCGGCGAGCTTCTGCGGCATCCATCCTCCTGCAGCTTCCCGCTACGCCCGCGTCTTGCCGCCCTCGCGCCAGGAGGCCATCCAGTAGGTGTAGGTCTTCGAGCCCTTGCGGCTCTGCTTGACTTTTTCCATCTCCCACATGGTGAGATCCTCCAGCCTGGCCTGGAGCTTGAGGGCCTGGGCCTCTGCCAGGGCCAGATCCGCCTCGCCTTGCAGCCCTCGCCCCATGGCGGGCTGCGGGTGCATGTGCGGCCTTCTGCAGGGCTCGGGCATCGCGGGCTTCCTTCTGGAGTGACTGGCGGCGGTCCCCAGCAGCGGTACGATGCATGCAATAATAGTTCTATGGCATTTTTCTTAAAACTTTGCATGATGTCATAGAACTTATTTGAGCCGTCAGATTCCGGTCTCCACGAGAAATAGAATATTAAAAAGGTAGATAAAAGGAGGAGGGAGGGGCCTGGAAGGCTGCTCTCTATGTGTGTCGCAGCCTAGCTCCCATGGTATTCTTCTTGACAAACTATTCATGGTGATCTCGATGAACATCAAAGGTCATTTCGGGGTATGGAATTTCAGTCAAGGAAAAATGTATATACTTATACAAAATACATATAATCATGTCTACAAGTTGCGTGTATACTATTCGCATCCCAACAAATGTGCGACAAATAATGGATGAGATGAAGGACGTTAATTGGCAGTCAGATATTCGGCAAGCAATTGAGGAGATGGTCAAAGAGAAGAAAAGACAGATGCTTTTAGCTGAGGCTCGTGAGCTGCGAAAGGGAACGAAAAATATCGGCATCAGTGCATCAGAACTGATCCGGGAGGATCGAGATGCGAGATAGAGCGGTACTCGATACTGGTGTCATCGTGGCCATTTACTTTGACGAAGACGCTTCTGAAAGAGCAGTGGAAGTAGCATCTAAACACAGTCCGATTACATTGGATCTCGCCGTGGCTGAGGTCGGGAATGCGGCCTGGAAAAGGGTCGCTTTTTTTGGAGAGAGCAAAGATGCCACATGGAAGTCCCTGTACAAATGCCTGGAATTCATCAAATCCTGCTCTCAAATAAGCTCTTTTGAGCTGGCGAAGCTGGCATACGAGATCTCTGTGGAGAATAAAACAACTTTCTACGATTCGCTATTTCTTGCAGCGGCCGAGAATGAGAGAGTGCCATTATATACGCTGGACAAAAAAATGTACGAGAAAGTGAAAGCAAAAAGAGATGTTCAGATGGTTTAAGGTGTGGACCTCATCAGACTGCTTCAAACCTCAGATGTTGTCCGGCTTCCAGGTCGGAGCCCCCTTGCCTCGCCCTGATATCCCCAGAGCCACCCATATCCATCATGGAAATCGAACTCCTCCCCACCGCCTCCCTGCTCCCCGAGACCAACAGCCTCCTCATCGCCCCCGTGGAGCTGCTGGCTGGCTCCCTCAATAGCCACCTGGAATTGCAGCGCTACAAGATCCTCTTCATCAGCGGCCGCAGCTCCAGTCGGCTGAACCGCAACATCGCGCAGCTGGATGTGCGCCGCGCCTTCACAGTCTTCCAGCTCATGACCATCCTGGAAGAGAACCACCACAGCTTCCTGATCGTGGAGCACGACCCATTGCTTTACGAGGATGCCGAGAGGAGAATGGTAGAGTACCAGGGCCCCAGGCCCTCAGGCAGACCTCCAGGGAAGCGACCATCCTGCTCTACGCGCCGGCGCTGGATCCCCACCTGAAGAAGCTGACCGAGCTGGCTAACCCTGGTGTTCTGCATCTACGACGAGCAGGCCACAGCCTGGAAGGCCGAGGCGAGGATGCCGGGAGCGCAGAGGACGCTGGAGGCGTACTCATGAGGTGGTCCTGGAGACTGCGGGGAGCGATCGAGCCCAGACGAGCGGTAAGCACCAGGGTCATGGAGCTGCAGACGGCCAAGGAGATACTAGCGGAGGTCTTTCAAGCCCGGCCAGGAGAGGTGGAGGAGATGATAAAAAGCAGGCTGGAGGAGAGGAGCGGGCCAGAGAAACGCGAGGTGGGGCTGTGGCCGGCGACGTTATGCCTGGGGGAGTAGATGTGGGAAGGGGGAGATTCGGAGCTTGAAGATGTGCGCAAAATAGAGCATAGAGTATTTAATAAAAGCAGTAGTTATGAGTGTTGAGTTGTGATAGTGCATGCAAGGATATGTATTGAGAAATTATTTGTATTTGGATAAGCAAATGGTCGATGATTCCCTTGCGGCCATTGAAGGAGCTCTCTATGATGAAACCATTGTGCAGACTCAGGAAAAGGACCAGAATCTCTCAGGAGATTTGCATGTAGAAATGCCTGCTATCGGTGGAGCAGGCCTAGGGGCAGGGCGTAGTTCTAGCGCAAAGACTGAAATCACAAAACAAGCGCAATTAACCGATGCTGCGAAGTTTCAGCGAGTGTATGGGCATTTGGAGAAAGAAGACGGATTTCAGTATTATGATGTCATCGACTCCAATATATGGGGAAATTTCGAGAGAGGCGATTTATTGGAGTTGGATATAAGCATTTCTCTTACACGTATCGGCATTCTGGCAGAATTTGCTGAAAATGCGAAAGGACTGGCCGACCTCGCAGAGGCGTTAACAGGACAATCTCCAATAGATAAGAAAACACAAGAGGCGATAGACGGCATTAAACTACTCGGGCATATGGAATCTGAAAAGGGTATTCCGATCACGATGAAGCCTCTAAATGGCAGCGAATACACATTCATAGCCTATCTTAACCCAGAATACTTACGGGTTACTAGTGGAGTGAACCCCTGATAGTAGACAGTTGGTTAAGCAATGGTACTTAAAGCAA
>CAZDLZ010000071.1:0-9544 GCA_964506745.1 uncultured Methanotrichaceae archaeon
GATAGTAGGATACAGGGTCGCTACGAAATTACAGCAGATTCGGGACACTACCGGAGTACATTTGTCGTATAGCCTTTAAAGGAGAAAGTCATCCCTATATCGCCCCATTCTTATACATCTTCGATGGCAAATTCATGTACTTTCTATCCACAAAGTATGGGAAAAAATTACAGCACTTCAAACAAAATCCTTCTGTAACTGTTGAGGTTGAAAAGTATACACCAGACCTCTCCAATTTTGCCTTTGTTGCCTTATCGGGTCGCCTTGAAGAGGTGCAAGATCCAGAACTCAAGAAAATTGTAAGACAGAATTTCGTGGAAATGATTAAAGAGAAAAATTTATCATCAAATGTGCTATCCGCTTTGGGGCATTCACCAGATGAGCCAATTGATGCCTTACTTACCGAGGAGCGCAACAATGTCTGGAAGTTGGCAGGTGTCAATATTGGTGATATATTGGGTTTAAAGCATTCACGAGGACCATAAAGTTTTTATCACAACTTGAATAAGCCCTATAGAGGTACTTACCTTATTATATCTGTTACTTATTCATTTCTTCCCTAACTTGGCAGCAATAGATGCCACGTGCTTCCCCTGGAATCTAGCTGCGGCCAGCTCGTTTTCACTTGGCATGCGCTCTCCCTTTTGGCCAGCTATCGTTGTGGCTCCATATGGTGTTCCTCCAGTTATCTCATCGATACGCAGCTGGCCTTGGAAGGTATATGGAAGACCGACTACAATCATTCCCAGATGGAGCATAGTCGTATGCACGCTGAGAAGGGCGGCCTCTTGTCCGCCGTGCTGCGATCCGGAGCTGGTGAAGGCACTGCCTATCTTTCCCACCAGGGCACCATTTCGCCACAACTTTCCCTGAGAATTAAGGAAATGCTGCATCTGGGCACACATATTGCCCAAATATGTGGGCGCGCCGAGAATAATTGCGTCAGCTTCGATCAGGCTATCCGGGGTGCAGATTGGGATCTCTTTGAATGATTTCTGAAATTCGGAGGCGCCCCTTTGCTTAATATCCTCCTCCGTCAGTATCTCAGGAATGCGCATAAGAAATACTGTTGCACCTTCGTCTTTTGCTCCCTGCATAATAGCTTTCGCCAGGCGATAAGTATGTCCTAGCATTGAGTAATGTGCTATCAAGACATTCATAAATTAACCTCTCAGATGGTGTTATGAGACTAATATAGCCATTTTAGGATTTAAGTATTGCCATCCTTTCAGCCTATCTGTATATAAATCTTCAGTAAGGCAATCATGGAGACTCTGCCCTATTCTCAGGTATCGCAGAATAAGAGGATGTCATTGCATCCGGCATCCAGGTAATATACGAACTAAGAATTTGTTAATTTAATTAGAAAATCTAAATTATTAATTGGACTCCTGGGCAAAAAAACCCAGGAATTTCCATCTGCAGATATGATTAAGACTACCTCATCTTTGACTCATCGCAGAGTCTCTGATAACTTTTGCCTGGATTCTCTTATAATATGGTGAGCAATGGACGTGCTCATCTCTTTGTCTTTTATTTCAAGCATTATGTCGAAATCTAATCCCTCTGTGTCTTCAATGAACTTCTTGAACTCGTTCGCATCAATGGACGGGGCATGCTTTCCCGGTTTCTGCCCCTGGGCCTGATTGCTGTAGTCTACCATAGCAACTCCGTCAATATTGCTCCATGTCTTCCTTGTCTCTTCCAGTGCGCCTCTGAGTGTTTCGCCATTTTGGAGACATTCATGATGGAGAATATCGAAGACTATTGGAATTCTGGTGATAAGATTAATCTCCTGACAATCTCTAACACTATAAAGCCTATCATCATTCTCGATCACCAGTCTTCTTTTGATGGCTGTTGGAAGCCTTTCGTAATTGGAGATGAATCGCGAAGATGCTTGCGATTTATCTCCATAGACGCCGCCCACATGAAGCTGAATTTTTGCGCTGGGGTCGAGGCCCATGGCATCCATCAGCTTGGCATGATACTCAAGCTCTGCGATGCAACGCTCTACAATCTTCTGGTCTGGAGAATTGAGCACAATGAACTGGTCCGGGTGCATGGATATTCTAAAATCATGATCTTTTATGAATTGCCCCATATCCTCCAGGCGGGCTGCAAATTGAGATGCCCAGTCAAATTTGCAGATGGGATGCGATGCGAATGGAACAATGTCCGAGCTTATGCGAAAGAAAAGGAAATCATTATCCAGATTATACACCAGGATCTTTTCCAGGCAATCCAGGTTTTTGGCAGTGGTCTTGATCAGCCTTTCCTCAGAGTAGGATGCGAGACGAAATGTATGGCTGCTCGTACAGCCCAAACCCAGGGCGATGGTAGGATAGCCGATCTTCATGATTGTTAAGGTCCTCTGGCGGCCTCTCTTCCTTCAAAAAGATCCGTGCCCGACCATTCGCATTGAGTGTCCCGGCACAGCTCAATGAGATCCTCAGGAAAAGGCTCGAAAATGGTCTGGTTCCTCAAGTACTCAACCTTGAAACGAGCTATCCAGCTCTGCAGCACTGCCAGAAGGGCACTGAAAGGAAGCCTTCTCTCTTTAAATCGCTCTATGTTTCTAAGAAAATTGGCCTTCTCGTCAATAGACAGCTCCTCGGAGAAGTATCCCAGAGAATGATTGAGCACATTTGCCTTGGAGGTATATCGGGAAGGCCTCTTGAGGGCTTCTGCCAGATGCTTTCGATAAAGTCGGGCTTGTTCGCCAAAATCCAGGCTCTCGCGGTTGGCCACTATATTTCCCAGGATCTTGGACTCCTTCTGGCTATGAGCCGCAAGCAGAAGCTTATTTTCGGTATGGAATTGGATGAGATCCGAGACCGAACCGTCACTTTGCATTTCTCTGAAGCTGGCCAGAGCATAAAGCTTGGTCAGGAAGTGCTCTCTGATGTTGAAGTTTCTGAGCCTGCCTTCATCCTCGACGGCCAGATCGGGAAAGGACTTGACAACGGCTCCTCCGAAGAAGCCTGCGGTCTTGGATACGGCTGTTGCCTTTGCAGGACCTGAATAGACCTTTATATCCTTAAATCCGCAGGAAGGAGAGCGATACTTGAGGATGAATCCATCAACATCGGGTAAGGAACTCAAGAAATGAGTCGAGAAATCCCTCATCTTTTCCGTTACATCCTGGCCAGTGGTCGGCTGGACAAGCCTCTGTTCTCCCTTAATCGATACGATCCTGATGGAGTCTCTGGGCACTCCAAGGCCAATCTCCATCTCCGCGCAGACTGGGATGAAGTCCACATGAGGCTTCAACGCCTTGACAAAATCGCTGGGAATCATGCTGCCGTCATATCGGCAATTAGCAAATTCGATGCACTTGCTCAACACAACCTTCGGCCTGGCGAATGATCTCATCAGGATATACTGTGGAGCTGCTATCTAATAATAATTATCGCTTATTCACAAGCGGCATTTCTCTGAAGATAAGTTAATTAGGCAAGAGTGGATAGTCGCTTAAGATTGGCGTTGAGGGGATGGTCTAAAGTGAGCGATAAATTAGCAGCATGGAATGTCCGGGAAGCTGACTTGCCGATAGCTGGCAGCGTATCAGATCAATTGAAGTTCTTGCTCAATTATGCTGTTCTGGCTCCCTCCGGGCCCAATACCCAGCCGTGGAAGTTCTTGATCAAAGATAATGAGGTATCCTTGATAGCTGACTTCAGCCGGGCTTTGCCTTCCTTAGATCCTTCTGATAGGACTCTTTACATAAGTCATGGCTGCGTCCTCACAAATCTTCTCCTGGCAGCCGAGCACTTTGGATTTGGATATGATGTGTTATGCCTGCCCGATGGCATCTCTGGGGACAGAACCGCAACCGTGCAATTTTCCAAGAAGGCATCAAGCCCGAGGTTTCCGGACCTGTTCGGAGAGATTATCAGACGTCATACAAACCGAAAGAGCTTTGAGAAGAGGGCCATAGAGGGCGAGAAGCTTCAAAAATTGAAGGATTGCGTCAACAGAGATGGTTTCAGGCTGGATATACTGACCGGTGATGAAGACAAGGCCGGGATGGCAGAGCTCCTGGCCAGGGCCCAGAAGATGCAGCTGGGAAATAAGGCCTTCAGAAAAGAGCTGGCGTCCTGGATAAGGCCGAACAACGCTGATGAGAAGGACGGGCTGCCGGGCTACTCCTTTGGCTATTCAGACTTCGAGTCTTTCTTCGGCTCATTCATCTTCGGCGCTTTTGATATGTCTTCCTCTCGGGCGAGGGTGGAGACCGCCAATATGAAAGCCTCGCCGGCCGTGGCGGTGCTATCCACACAGAGCGATGACAAATTGACCTGGATCAAGATAGGGATTATCTTCGAGACTCTTTTCCTGTTGGCTACCCAGATGGATGTCAGGTTTGACCTCTTCAGCCAGCCCACAGCTCTCCCTGAGCTGAGAACGGAGATGGCGCAGATGTTGAATGTGAAGTATCCTCAGTTGCTCATTCGCATGGGATACGCCGAGCCGGCCAAACACACTCCCAGAAGGCCCGCGCAAGAGGTGCTCATCTCTTGAATTTCTTTTTCACCAGTGAAAGATCAGTTTGAGGTCATCTCCAGAAATGCCGCTGTGCTGCTGTTGCCTTACATATTCTGGGTAAGCTTTGCTAACTATTTGAATTACAGCCTTTTGATGTTGAATCCTTAAGGAGTGAAAGGCGTCATCAATAATGAGGACTTCTAGTGGAGGTTTGGTGGTCAGCCAATTGCTGCAACGTCAGAGCTATATAGATTTAGCTATATTCGTTATTAATTAAGGGAGACCCTTCAATGGATATGAAAGATATCATTTGCATCCTAAATGAGGATTTTATGCGCGAGTTAGAGGCCACACTTATTTACGCCCGAAACTCATTCATCATGACGGATTGCGCCTCCAGTAGAGTTACAGAGGCTATCGCTGTGGATGAGATGAGGCATATGTGGTGGCTGGCAGATCTGATAACCAAGAGAGGAGGAAAGCCAGCAATGGAGCACAAAGAGCTCGACTTTGGTGGAGATGATCTTAAGCTAATGCTCGAAAAACAGATATCTTTAGAGACTGAGGGCATAGAAAAATACAAAAAACAGATTGAAACAACAAAAGATCCTGAGGTCGTAGGTGTATTGAAACATATCCTTGATGAAGAAAAGCGACATAGAAAGGAGTTTAGTATCAGGCTAAAGGAAATCTGAAAAGAGCTATTTCATCCTAATGGCCGGATTTCTGCTCCTTTCGCTTTTTATTGTTTGATACTGTCATTTAGATCCAAAAGGTCCTGAAGCATGAGGAGGATGTCTGACATGAAACGAGGTCCCATTCCCACAATATTCGTTATAGCGCTTCTTGTCTTGCCTGTTCCAGCATTAGCCCACCAGCCTTTCTTTGAAGATAAGGAATTTACTTCCGATAAACCAGCACAGATTAAAGATGCCACCATTTCGACAGCTATGTATGCCACGCTTGAAACGCCGAATAATGTGGATTACTATATATTTAATGGAAGCAAAGGACAATCCATCTTGCTGAGCATTACCATACCTCAAATCACAGGACAAGAGAACTTCACTCCCACCATGGGATTGATGGGACCTGGGTTGCCCACTGCAGATCTGCCAAAACAGGTTATAAGACCACAAGACACCGGCGTCCTGATTATGCCATCGCCCGCAAACGCCACTGCATTCTTCGAGCCCTTCAGCCGCACATCGTACTGGACACGCCAAGAACAATACGTAAGACTGCCTGCCAATGGCAGCTATTCCGTAGCTATTTGGGATGATAATGGACAAGTGGGCCGGTATGTCTTCGTGATTGGAGATCGAGAAATCCCCGGCGGTGACCTGGCTTTTCCCTTGAAGATGAGGAATTATTGGACCACGGTCAATCAATCCATAGGATATGGTCAAGGCAATGCTCAGGCCGATCAGACAAATGGGCAGACGGTGGGAAAAGACCCTCTGCCCATGCCTGGTTTAGGTATAGCTTTGTCGTTGATAGGCATTGCGATAATGGCCTTTTTTGGGGGAAAAATAGAATTGGGGTAGAAAATGTCGGCAGGAATAAAGTAGCAGCAAAGGTCAAACTGTCATCCAAAAGCAGAGGGATAGTCCGCTCAATGTGGAGGCATATTTATGATATACACAACGGATCTGAGAGAGAAGATCTCCAGCGTATTCACATCCCAGAGCTTGGCAGTGCTTGCTACGCAAAAGGATGGTCGGCCATATGCGAACCTGGTGTCCTTTGCAGCTACAGAAGATCTAAGGATTTTGCTGTTTGCCACCGCTCGCTCAACTCGCAAGTTCTCCCATATCCTGGACAGCCCACAGGTTGCCCTATTGATAGATAACCGAACCAATAGCATTAGAGATTTTAGGGATGCGGTAGCAATTACAGCCCTGGGAAAAGCCACAGTGGTTGAAGGTGATGAAAAGGAACATCTGTCCTCGATATATCTGGTCAAGCACCCCCATCTGACCGATTTCATAAGCACTCCCAATCAGGCCTTGCTGAAGGTTGAAGTCTCTAAGTATATCCTGGTCAGCCATTTCCAGCGCGTCCTGGAGCTGAACATCGATGAATGAATTAGCCATGCCTGCCGATCTGGTTAGAGATGAGGGCTCTGTTCATTTTGGCGGCAAGGCCCTGGCATTAGGAAGAATGATCAATGGCGGTCTAAAGGTTCCTCCGGCCATCTGCCTCAGCACCAAGGCATATGATCTGTTTGTCGATTCTACAGGCCTGCGAGGCAGGGTAATGCTCGAACTGGGCAGAAAGAGATTCGAGGATATGCGTTGGGAGGAGATATGGGATGCATCGCTCAGGATAAGGGCATTATTCAATGGCACTGTGATTCCATCCCATCTGGAGACCGCCATAACCAATGCCATAAAACCGGTCTTCCAGGAAAGACCCGTGGTGGTTAGATCCTCAGCCGTGGGAGAGGACGCATCCAACAGCTCCTTTGCGGGAATTCATGAGTCCTATGTCAACGTTAGAGGGACAGAGTCCATAATAGACCACATAAAGCTTGTCTGGGCATCATTGTGGTCGGACGCGGCCATGCTTTACAGAAAGGAGCTGGGACTGACGGTGGAAGAGAGCGCTATGGCGGTGGTAGTTCAGGAGATGATTCCAGGCCAGCGATCCGGGGTGGCCTTCGGGATCAATCCCAATGAATCCACCCAGGCGGTAATAGAAGCTGTACACGGCCTGAACCAGGGCCTGGTGGATGGATCTGTAGAGCCTGACAGATGGATTTTGGATCGTATCACTGGATCTGTGCTCAGCCATCATGAGCCGATCCGGGACAAAGCGGCAGTCCTCTCTCCAGAGGGGGTAAGCCTGGAACCTTTGGCGTCAGAGCTTGGCCAGAATCCTCCTTTGAGCAGTCAAGAGCTGGCCCAGGTATTCGGCCTCACCCGCCGGGCTGAAGATATATTTGGCTCACCACAAGATGTAGAATGGACTTTTCAGGGGCCAGAATTGTATGTGCTCCAGTCCAGGCCCATAACCACTCCACCCAAGGATGATGATTCGAGTCGCCTCTGGTATCTCAGCCTGCGCAGACCTTTCGAGAAACTGCAGGCGCTGAGAAGGAAAATTGAGCAGGAACATATTCCTGGCATGATCAAGGCAGCCGGAATGGAAAAGGAGCTATCAGGACTGAGCAATGCAAATCTAGCTGGGGAGATAGAATTTCGTGCCGGCGTATATCAGAAATGGCACAATATTTACTGGGAGGTGTTCATCCCCTTTGCCCATGGAGTGAGGCTCTTTGCTCAGGTCTATAACGATGTTATGAAACCCAGGGATCCTTTTGAGTTCATGGATCTACTGGCAATAGGCAACATGCTGAGCCTGCAGAGGAACAGACTATTAGAAGAGATGGCAAAGCGACTGCGGTCAGGAAGAGATGATTCTCTGCAGGGCTTATTGGATGAATTCATGGATAAGTACGCCGGGACCTACAAAAGTGTTCCTTCCGCTCGGGAAGGCTTGATCGATCTTATTCAGGAAATGGCAAAAATTCCCTCTCCTCGGAAGAAGGCGATGGACAGAAGTTCTTCTGCTAATCGAGAAGAAGCCTTCCTGGCCAGTTTTCAGGAAGAGCAAAGAGCCAAAGCAGTTGAACTGCTCGATCTGGCCAGAGCCAGCTACCGGCTGAGGGATGATGATAATATCTATTTGGGGAAAATAGAAGCCAATGTATCCGAGGCGGAACAGGAGGGATTGAGACGGCTGGGGCTGAAATACAAGACATCCCAAAAAGAGATCGTAAAGGCCCTGAAAGATCCGGGATATATTCCGAAAAAAGAGAAAGATGGAGATAGCAGACCGGCCAAAGTTGCCCCCAGGCAGTTGGTGGGCCAGCCTGCAAGCATGGGCATAGGCAGCGGCGCGGCCAGAGTGGTGAAAGACCCGGCCGATCTGTTCTCTTTCAAGGCGGGTGAGGTGCTGGTATGCGACGCCGTGGACCCTAATATGACCTTCGTGGTGCCGCTCTGCTCGGCCATCGTGGAGAGGCGGGGCGGAATGCTGATTCACGGAGCCATCATTGCCCGAGAGTATGCAATTCCCTGCGTGACCGGCGTTCCAGAGGCGGTCGAGCTGATCGAGACCGGAGATATCTTGACCGTGGACGGCTACCAGGGCATAGTCACAATCGAGAAAAGATCTATTCAAAAAAAATAGGTGCTGGTCTCAGGCCGCTTCAAGATGTTTCCAGGTTATGTATCTGAATCCATGTCATTGATTACCTGCAATGCAATCTCGTTTCTGCGAGAGAATGGTGGAGTCCAGGGATCGTTATACTGCATCAATAGCGGCTCTCCCTCTGTCGAGATCCCCCGAAAATCCAGCGTCTTGCTCAATTGCTCCAGATTCTTTTCATAATTCCCTTCGGTCATGTAACCGGAGAATCTTATCGTGGCCAGCTTTCTTGGCTGAATCAACTGGATCTTGACACTGCTTGATGAAGGCTTGGGAATGCTCTTGATGTCGAAGCGCTCCGGCATAATAAACGCCATGAATTGACCTTTTTTTGTATTCATTGTCACCACAGGCGCAGTCATCTCGATCTTTTCACCCTCAGTGGAGGCCGTTTTGGCCGGTTGCGGCGCTGGCGTGACCACCGGTGCCGTCATCTCAATCTTTTCGCCTCTTTCATTGTCTCCGGAGATGTATCCGAACAATGGGCTAAAGGCATCGTTCTGATTCTCTGCGACTGTGGTGGCCCAGATCTCTTCAGGATAGGCCCTGATTTCTACTCCATTCTCTAAGGTCTCCAGGACCTGGTAACTAGCTTCAGATACCGACATGGAAATAATCACCCCATAAAGTGTCCATACGAATAAAAGCACAAAAAGTATGAGCCCAACCTGAATCGGCCATGATAATTTCATAAAAATACCTCGGATTCGCTTAGACGTAGCAATGAAATGCACTCAGTTGAAGACACCGATAAGGCTTTGATACCCATATTCATTGGTCTTTCCCTTTTGCCCTTCTTCTCGACCCTGTAAACGCTGAGATCCTCCAGGCGGGCCAGCGG
>CAZDLZ010000072.1:0-9540 GCA_964506745.1 uncultured Methanotrichaceae archaeon
GATAGTAGGATACAGGGTCGCTACGAAATTACAGCAGATTCGGGACACTACCTTCCTTCTATAGATAAGACTATATTATTGCCAGTTACAACACTTGTAAGTGGCAATTTCTGAGGTGTAATTAATTGCGCTTTTCCCCATTTGGTTTCAAATATCTGTGCATTGTTTCCTCCGCCTACGCAACCGGAGCAAGCTATAATAACTAATACAGCCACTCCTATGACCAAAGTTTGCGAACTTTTCATCAAATCCCTCAATATCTTGTTTTAAGATTGTAAGAACTAAAGAAAAACCTTTGGGCAAAGGCTAACATTCGAGTCTATCCATTGAATACCTTATTCCCCTTTATCCGATAGAGAATCAAAATTATTAAGCTTACCGTATCACATCCATCCCGGCGAGAGCTTTTACCGCGAGTGTTCGAGGTAAGGCATGTGATGAAATCTTGTAGTCGCATAGTAGCTCCGTTTCCAGATCGTATTAGTACATCTTCTATGAACATCGCAATCAATAAGTCATGCTTTGGGCATTTTATTAAATCAAAATTTGGCTTATCGGCATGATGCGCATTCCAATCATATAGACCCCATAAAGTAGCCCGGCTGCGTCTCGAAATTGCTAGGATCGCCTATGCGTGAAAACTGGGGTTAGTTGTCCCGCAAGAGAATGACACAAGGCCGCAGTAGATCGATGCCGCCCGTAATCCTGAGGGGGCGCAGGGACAAGAGGCCGCAAGAACCGCAGGGCGTTTTCCATTGCATCGCCCGGCCTTGACCACCACATCAAAGCCCTTTTCCTTGAAGTAGCAGGCAAACCAGGAACCAGTCTCGCCCGTGCCTCCCAAAATCAGTATCAAATGTGGTCTTAAGTTATGGTCGTTTCTCTGTGCGTTCTCTGTGAACTCTGTGAGCTCTGTGGTTGAAACGTCGTTAGCCACTGGTTATAACAAACGGCTGACGATCCTACTACCGCCACCGAAGACACAGAGCGCACGGAGGACTCACAGAGGACTCGATTATTTTTCCTTTTCAGCCCTTTCCAGCCCGCCTGGCCGCCAGAGCCTCTCGAACCGCCCTCTCCATCACATCCACGGGAGCCTCTTTGCCCGTCCAGATCTGCAGGGCTTTCGCCCCCTGATAGACCAGCATCATCACCCCGTCCACCGCCACCGCCCCGGCAGCGCGGGCATCCTGGAGCAGCTCTGTCTCCCGGTTGTAGACGATATCAAAGACTGCCTGGTGACTCTGCAAAAGCCTTACCTCCAGCAGCCTGGCGTCTCCCTCGCGCATGCCAACCGATGTGCAGTTTATTATGATATCCGCATGAGGGACGATCCCTGCCAGGTCGCCCAGGCAAAAGCCTTTGGCCCCCACCTGGGCCGCCAGCTCTTCTGCCCTCTTCAGGCTGCGGTTGGCGATGGAGATATCGGCGCCTTCCTGCTGCAGGGTGTAGGCAATAGATCGCGCTGCGCCCCCTGCGCCGACTATCAGCACATTCTTGCCCCTGATTTTAACGCCAGCATCCTGTAGTGCCAAAAGCGCGCCCCATCCGTCGGTGTTGTAGCCCGCGATTGCGCGCGGCCCGCCGAAGCTCACTGTGTTCACCGCGCCTATGGCCTGGGCCAGGGGATCGGGCTGCAAGAAATCAAATTCCAGTGCCTTTTCCTTGAGAGGAATGGTCAGATTCAATCCGGAAAAGCCCATGGCAGCGGCCCCAAGAAGGGCATCCTTCAGGTCCGGCTGGGCAACACGAAAGGCATGATAGCAGGCATCTATTCCCAGCGCTCGCAAGGCTGCATTTTGCATGGCGGGAGACAGGCTGTGCTCTATTGGGTCCCCAAATATGCCGAATATCTTCATAAGCATCCCTAAATCATTTGCAGAATATACCAGAGGAGGCCACCCACGAGAGCGCCAAAGGCTGTTGCCGCCAGGTTCACACCATTGTTGCTCAAAATGCCCCTGCTTTGCAGCGTGGCCCCGAGAAGGCTATCGAAGTTGGTGCCCAAAAATCCGCCGATGGCAGCGACGACGATGCCAGAGACGCCCGCCATTCCCATGCCTGTGGCCAATAGGCCGATGATGACGGCTCCGGCCAGCGAGGCGGCTTCGCCCAGGGGCGTTACGCCTCCATCCACACCCGGCTCGGTCTCTTTGAGAGTTGTTATCATGCGGGGTTTAGAGCGGCTGGTCTCACCAATCTCGCTGGCCAGAGTGTCCCCATTGGCGGTTGCCACCGAGGCGATGAAGGCGAAGATGAAGACATCATTGCCGTAAACTCCATAGCAAATGGCCAGAACAAGAGGCACCAGGCTGTTGCTGTAGACGTTCTTGTATCCGCGTCTGCCACCATGGGACTGGGCTATTCCAAGCTTGTGTTTCTGGGAGTATCCATAGCGAGTAAAGGCTCCCCCCAGCAAATAGAAAGCTAAGAGCAGGATAAACCAGGAGATGCCGGCAAAGAGGATCACCAGCAGGCAGACAATGGTCTCGCTGAGCACCGCATCCGAGTCCGCGGCTTTAGCCCAGTAGGCGCCCATGCCTAAGACCAGTGCGAAGATGCAGATAAGCAGAATACGTTGCAGCTCCGGCAGCGGATAATCGAAGGAAAAAAGCCACATCACCATGGCGGTGCCAAAGGGTACTGTGAAGTCACGCTCTTTGGAGACGTGGTGCAAAAATGCACCGGACAGCCCTCCCAAGATGACCAGGAACAATATCCTCTCAGAGGAGATGCTGCCCCCGGATATCAGGCTCGCGACGGGATAGCCGAGGCCTACGTTGATGAGCAGATACACGATGCTGCCCGCCAGGGAATCGAATTTGCGGAAGGCGAGAGGGGCAAATGTAGATGCCACAAAGGAGATGGCTATGACATATTGTGGTAGATTGGTATCTGTGAGGACAAGCGTCGGCCTCATGATGAGCAGCATGGCCAGAGACGCGGTGAGCAAACGAGAGCCGCGGTCCAGGAAGAATACCGCTGCTAGGGGAATAACTGTGAAGGCTCCTGCAAAGGGCAGCAGCAGGACCATCAGTCCTATGACCATACGAGCGATGTCTTCCCGTTCCATGAGACTATGTGAGAATTTTCATCGCAAAAATACTTTGCCTATGGAAGAATCATTAGGATCCAACTATGATTTACCGTCTCTACGAACATCTCCTGCAATCAAGGATTGAAAAAAGCAGTCTGCCCGGATGTGTGGCCGTTGTTCTCAGTTGTGGCGATCTATTGGGTGATGGTCTGGTGCGCCTTTGCCAGCTTCTGGAATGGAGCCGGTCCATTGGTCTTACCTCCCTGGTGCTCTATGTAAACGATGATGCGCCCGTGTTCCGGCGCAAGATTGCCTCCCTGCTCAAAGCGGCGCCCGCCCAAATCAGCTTGCACACCGCAGAGGGCATAGAGCAAACTGGAGCTGGCGGACCGCTTAAGGTCGTGATATCTCTGGGTTATGGAGGCAAACGCGAGGTGACCGAGGCATTCCGAGGTCTTCTCAGGGACGTGGAAACGGGGCGTCTAAATCCCGAAGAGATAGACGAAAAAGCTATTGAATCGCATCTGCGATTTTCCCAGAAGCCCGATATGGTGATAAGGGCCGGCGGAAAGAGACTGAGCGACTTCATGATCTGGCAGGCAGCCTATTCAGAGCTTTATTTTACCGACGTCAACTGGCAGGAGCTGAGAAAGATCGATTTTCTGCGTGCCATACGGGACTGCCAGCGAAGAGAGAGACGCTTCGGTCGCTAGATATTCCTGGCAATGTCCCTGGCGGCAAGGATGGAAAGGAACCGGGACGGAATCGTCTCCGAGATGACGATATCGTCGTTCACAGCCATCATCTTCACACCGGCCTCTTGCGCAGCGGCGGCATCTGCCTGGATCACTCTGGGGTTCCCGGTGCGAAAGGTCGCCACATGCCAGGCCTTCTCCGGCGTGGTGGAGAGATGAACGTACCTTTGTGATGCGGATTTTATGCCAATCTCCAGTATTCTGTCCGCCTCCTCTTCGCTCGCTCCGTAGTAGAGTTTGGGGAGCTTGTTTTCCGGGTGATCAAGCTCCACATTTACAGAATGGCCGTATCTGGCTCTGACTTTATCCCTTGCGATCTCGTATCTCTGCTTGGAATCGGACTGAACGAGGGCAACCACCAATTCTCTACTGGCCCAGCGATGCCTGCTAGTCACCACCTGGCCGAGCTTGTCGAGATCAACCCAACCGCGGGAGTCCATAACCAGGCCCAGGTCATCTGGGAAATGCCGCAGGCCCCCGGCGACCAGCCGACCTAGCTGCTCAGTCTTGGTCTCGTCCAAAAGAAGCTGACCGGCAGAGCCGCACTCACAATGCTCTCCCCTGAAAAAACCGTGTTGAGGGCAACGCTTGATCATCAGTAGAACTCCTTTTTCTTATGTTGGGTTCTAGGCATAGATATATCTGACTGCTCAAGCCTTTAGTCCAAGCCCTTTTTCTACTATGATCACGAGAACCAGGATGAGGCCGCTCTCGGAAAAAGCAAAGTCTCAAATATGTTCGCTCCAAAACGGTCTCCTCATGCCCGATTCTAGGGATGTCGAGAAAAAGATATGCCAGATGCTCGATATGGATGATGAAGAGTTATTGGCGGAAATGAAGAGGTCTTTCCTGCTCTCGGATGAGCGCTACCAGCGGATCGGCGATACCCTGGATGAGTTGATGCTGGAAGTAGACTGGCTCATCTCTCGCATTGACGAGATAGAGGACGAGTCGCTCGAAGACTAGAATAAGAGATCGAGCCCAAGGTGAAATTAGTGGATAGCCTACCTGATATTCAAGCTTGTGAGCCTGATTATCCCTTCAATTTAACCCGAGTGGGAGTGACCGGCGTTAAGAAGCTGGTGAAAGTTGAGCGCGGGAATGATGAGAGGCCCGTGGTTCTCATCTCCAATTTTGAGGTCTTTGTCGATCTTCCATCTGACCGCAAAGGAGCCAATCTCTCCCGCAACTTTGAGGTGATAGATGAGGTTTTGGAAGAGGCCATAAACTGCAAAGTTTACGAAATCGAGGAGCTTTGTGGAGAGATTGCCAAAAGACTTCTTTCCCGGCATGAGTATGCTTCCCGGGCGGAAGTGAAGATGAAAAGCGAGTACATTGTGCGCAGACAGACGCCTGTGACAAAAGTCAATTGCCAGGAGGTAGTGGACATCTTTGCCGAGGCAGTGGCCAGGGCCGGGCCCACCGGATACGTGCGAAAAACGGTAGGGGCTGAGGTTTTAGGCATGACCGCCTGCCCCTGCGCCCAGGAGATCATGAAGGACCAGGTTCGCCTGGAGCTGGTCAAAGCGGGTCTATCTCCGCAAGCGGCAGCCGAACTCACGGAGCGATTGCCTGTGGCCACGCACAATCAGCGCGGCCGGGGCAGCATATCCGTAGAGGTTCATGACCGGCGCTGCGTTTCCATCGACCGGATCGTCAAGATCATTGAAGAGTCCATGAGTTCTAAAGTATTTGGGCTGCTCAAGCGTCCGGACGAGGCCGTGGTGGTAAAGAGAGCGCACAGCAACCCGAAGTTCGTGGAAGATTGCGTTCGAACCATGGCCCAGAAGCTGGTCGAGGCATTTTCCGATCTTCCTGATGATGCTGCTGTTACCCTGAAGCAGATCAATGAGGAGAGCATTCACCAGCACAATGCCTTTGCGGAGAGAACTGCTAAGATGGGCGAACTGCGAGCGGAATTAGCCTGTGTTAAGGGGATTGATGAATGACAATGACCGAAATTGAAAAAATAGCCGGTCCTCTCAGAGAGTTGCTCCGCGAGAGGGAGTTTATTGCCAGGTGTGAGCTTCTCCTTCGTACTTATGATATAGTTCGATCTGCAAAATTGAGCGACCAGGAACGAATGGTGCTGCGTAAAACGGTAGGCGAGAGAATTGCCCCCAGCATCTTCGCTAGCATCCTGGGCAAAGAGCCCATATTATTCGACCTGCCCGCGTTTGATTCCTACACCCAAATTGATGGCCGCATCTACCACTTTTCGCACACGAAGAAATTCGGCAAAAAGGAGATCGACAAAGCTACCGACATGCTTCTTCGATCTCTTCTTGAGCTGAAAACCATCTTGCAGCAGTGCATGGTGGACCGACTGACGGATTTCATGAATGAAGCCGGGTACACTCTCTCAGCACAAAGCGGGCAAGAGTTGACATTTTCAGCCGCAAAACGCACGGCAAAGGTGTTTGTAGTCACAAGCGTAAAATCGCTTGATCTCAATAACTACAATCCTGAGCCTGGAGTTGACTATATCGTCATGGTACCAAGCAGCGAGACTCTGGGGCCATTCGTGCAGTTCTTCCAGGAGAATGGGACGGCAGCGGAGGATAAAGGTCTCAATATCTGGATAATGAACCTGGAGAAGGGCAGCATAGATCCATTTGTAGGTTATACTACCGATCTGGATATCTACAATCAGTTTGACAATCCCCGTCTGGCGGAGATGGTGAGAAGCAACTGGAGCTGTGGCTGCAGTCAATAGCTTGCCCAGATAATTACATTTTTTAGTTAATATGTTTCGACTTCTCGTCGAAACTTTCGTTGACCCGCAGTCAGCGAAATTTGTCCTTCGCGATCCTACAAGTTAAATAGATAGAGCGCGTTAAAAACAATGGAGAACGCGAAAATATGGTGAGGTGGGGTGTATGAAGTTTTGTCTTATGTTATCTGTCATGTTTTTGGTCATGATTAACGTCGCCTTGGGTGCAGTAGGCGATGCAGGTATATCGGACACAGTCGCTGCTATTCAGCAGCAGCAAAGCTCTTTGGCCGGCATTGACACAAATTCTTATATGCCTGATCTATCAAACCAGCCATCGTTGAACCAGCAATCATTAAACCAACCATCGTTATCGTCTTATGGCAATTATCAAGATTATTCTCTGGGCCAACAATCCGCTTACTTGGCTCCCCAGATCAGCGGGCCGATGCAAGAGCAATTGACGGCAGAGGAGCTGGGACTATCGCAACCGCAAATGGAGAGCTTTGCTCCTGATGCGAGTTTGGGCTTTGTGTCTGCTTCATTGCCAGATAATACTGCCCTTGTGGCATCTGTGCCTATGCAGTATTCAGTGCCTTCTTTTGTACCTTCTTCTGTGCAGTCTACGGTTCAGGCGGCATCGCCCGGTTACAGTATCTGGTATTATCCCAGTTCATTGGTTTCTGCCAACCGATTTTTTGTCCAGACCGCCTCCGGCTTCAGGACTGTGGGAGGATGTAGCTTCAAAGGCTATCTGCCCATTTGGGCGGATATCAAATCAAGCGGCAACTTCTTCGTCTATGAATGGTATCCTGGACGGTCCACCCCCTCGGTGCGAGGGTGGGGCTGGACGGGGCCGGGCTGGAAAAGGGGCTGGTTTTCTGGAGATGTCCTGGGATGGCATACACTTTGCTACAACAGCGGCGTATGGTCCAACTACATCTACATTTATGTGTATCCTGCTGGTGCTGCTCTATCTGCGCCATCAGGTTACTCGAATGCTGCGGCGAGCATGACCGCAGCAGCTCTGCCCCTGGGTGCACCCATCCCTCCTGATCCGGGTACTGAAAGGATTGTTCTACCTGATTTCAACCAGTATCGTCCAATCGCAGACCAGTTCTCCAATGTTCCCTTTTCATCGAGCAGTACGGGACTGGTCGAAAATCCCGCGATAGCAAATCCGGCTTTTATAAACTCTCCGGAACAGATCGCCTATCCCGGTGTAGCAGGTTATCTTGGCCAGGCAAGCTCTTCAAGCAAGACCTGCACAACCTGCACCAGCTCTACTGTAATTGCCGGCGGTGTTTCCAGCAGCTATCCCGATGAGAAGAACTGCCCCACCTGCGTCACACCGGCGAGCCAAAGCGCGCCTTGCGGCTACACTATGCAAAGCTACCAGGCCGTCTATCCCGTGCCATCCATTTGCAAATGCAATGAATACTACGTCCAGAGCTGTCCGGAAAGTTCGGCAACTGTGGCAGGTGTATTCTGTGGGAGATGGCTGCCCCTCTGGTCCAAAGTAAGCCGGCCGGGCATATATTGGTCCTTTGAGTGGACGGCCTGCAGCAGCGGGCCAAGTTATTTCTGTCCCCCTGAGGTCAAGAACTTCGGCTACAAGAGCACCGGATGGTACCAGACCTGGTTTAAGGGAAATAATCTCGGTTGGCACATACTCAGCTACCACTGCAATGATTGGTCCAACTACATTTACATCTATGTCTGGCCGTCAGACTAGTTATCATCATTTTTGGGCGATCGGTTTAAATAGCGTGAGCTTGAACGATCTTCGGATTGATATTACCTCGGAGGATGTTTATTGGCAAGAAGATCACAAAGAAAGGCTGAGAGCAGAAAGGCCAAGCAATGGTATAAGGTTGTAAGTCCGGAGATGTTCGGCAGAGTTCCCTTTGGAGAGACGGTCGCCAACGATCCGGAGAGGGTCGTGGGAAGGATCGTTGAGACCACTCTGGGAGACCTCACCAACAACTTCTCTAAGCAGAACACCAAGCTCAAGTTCAGAATAGATCGTGTGGCCGGAGATTCGGCATACACCAAGTTCCTGGGCCATGAGATGACCACGGATTACGTGCGCTCCCTGGTCAAGAGAAGGACGTCAAGAATCGATTCCATCGTGGATGTAATCACCACGGATGGCTACCATGTCCGGGTCAAGCCCAGTTGCTTCACTGTGAAGAGGGCACGGGCCAACCAGGTCAAGAGCATCAGAGAGCTCTCCAAGAGGGTCGTCTTAGAGAGGTCGAAGAGTCTGGACCTAAACCAGTTGGTCCAGGAGGCTGTCGGTGGCAAGATCTCTTTGGATATCTACAAAGAGGCTAAGGCGATCTATCCCCTCAGGCGCGTGGAAGTGCGCAAGACTGAGATCAAGTCTGAGCCAGTCCTGGCAACCGCAGTGACATCTTCAGTACCGGAAGCTCCTGCTGCCCAATCTTAAGTCTCACACGCCAAATTTAATGGTGATCTCCAGCGCCCCTCTTGCCGCGAAGCTTGAAGGGCGCGGTTAGAGATTTTTGCAAAATATAGCGTTGCGTTTTCAAAAAGTATTATATTCATGCAGAATCTCTAGCTCAGCTATGAAATGGATCGTATTAATTGCATTATGTCTTGTACTCTTTTGCGCAGGGTGCCTGGAGCAAGAAGATAGCACCACTGATGATGGCGGCAATGCTGCAGATAAGAGCGCCAAAGTGCCGACTGTGACTATTACCTCACCCAAAGCAGGAGAGATCTTGCAGGGAAACAAAGACGTCAGTTTCGATGCCGTGGCAAGTGCGGGCCTGGCCCCCATTAGCTATCGCTGGAGTTCGAGCATCGACGGAGAGCTCTCGACCAGTCGCAAATTTATGCAAAATCCCTCCCGGCTGAGCAAAGGCGGTCATGTGATCATTCTTAAGGCCACTGATGCGGCTGGCACTTCCGCCCAGGGAAGCGTCTTGATTGAGGTGATGTGATAGTAAAAATATGGTTCCTCGCTGTTTCGCGTGGGTAATAGAATAATCGAGTCCTCTGTGAGTCCT
>CAZDLZ010000073.1:0-9335 GCA_964506745.1 uncultured Methanotrichaceae archaeon
AAAACGCACTGTTCTCGGAGCTTTCTCTTAAAATGCCGGAAAATAGGAATCCTCAACCTACATTCCAAGTTTTTACTTTGCAGCTTGAAAAAAAGCTCTATTCACCCGGCTAGTTGCTCATAGTCATTTTTTGATTAAAAAGCGCCTCTGAGCTCCGCCTGAAATTGCCTAAAAAATCACCTTACTAAGACGGCTCTCACCGGACTGGCTTCTGCGTCTGTTATGCTCAGGGGAAGGCAGATGAGGAAATATCTGCCACATGCAGCAGCCGCAAGATCGATGCCCTCCAGGATGAGAACATCATTCTCCAGAAGAGTGCGATGAATTGGCAAAGAATCGTCCCCATATTTATCTACGGAGAGGTAGTCAATCCCCACCAGGCTGACCTCTGAGGCAACACAAAGCTGGGCCAATTCCAACGAAAGGCTGACGAAATCTTCCGAGAAGGTGGCTTGATGCATGAGCCCCCTCCTGGAATTCTCAGTCTTGAAGAGCAGAGCCTGGCCCTTGCCAATCCTGCTGCCCTGCAAACTGCATGGCAGTACCGGTCCCTCTCCGAAGGCGCAGACGACCTCTGCCGGTATGATGAAGCGCTTGAGGGAATATTTATCCATGGCTTTCCCGCCCACCAGCAGATGGGAGGGAAAATCCAGATGAGTGCCGGCATGAGATCCCAGGGCTAAGGCGGATAAATTATAGCCGTTTCCCTCATCTCGCCTTGCCATCCACTGCCGAGAGTATGGCCGGTCTCCGGGATAGATGGGCACCATCTCCAGCGGCGCACTTATATCGTATACTTCTTTAAAATCAAGTGGATTGTCTGGGACGAATTCAGAGGCATGGGGCATGCAGCAAGACCTTTTTTAAAACTATTTAAATGATTTTCACAATATCTGCCATAGCCAATTTCTGGCTATCCGCCAAAGACTTATAGCCTCTGGGCCAGACTCTTACCTCATGAAGAACCTGGGCACCACTGACCGGCTTGTCAGGGTGATAATTGCAGAGGCATGCATTATCGCGGCATTCTTCTGGGCGGCAGAAAATTTACAGCTTCTGCTTGTTCTGGCAGCAGCGGTAATGATGATCCCGGTGGTCAAGGGAAATTGCGGCCTGTACGAGATGCTGGGCTGGAATAGCTGCGAGATTGTAAAGCGCAAGGAGAAGAAAATCAAGACGGCCTTTGTGGTGGCGGCTCTGCTTTTAGCCGTGGTGGGAAGCTTTGCCAGCGCCGTTCTGACCAAGAATATATTTATGGAGGATCTGGAGAGCGTAGATGAAGCCTATACTCTTGCTCTTCAAGCCACCAGCCAGGATGAGACAGGGAATTCGACGATGCAGCAGGAGAAGCTGGAGAGGGCTTTTGCTGCCTTCCAGTACAAGTATTCCAGTTACAGGCCGCTGACAGTTAAATACGACGCTAATTTTACTGCTCAGATGAATAATATCTCGACGGCAATTGCCGGATCAAAAGAAGACATACTTCAGGGCAATCTCACCTCCGCTCATGAGGAGCTGAAGAAGGTCGGACCGATCATTGAGAAGATGCAGGACAGATAAGGAAAAATATTAAAAATTAGATTTTCTATTTCCTATCCAGGACCTTGATAAGGTGATAGCCAAACTGGGTCTTCACCGGCCCCAAGATCTTGCCTTTCTCTCCCTCGAAGGCGGCCTTCTCAAACTCAGGGACCATTTTGCCCTTGCCAAACCAGCCCAAATCGCCACTGCTCTTGGAAGAAGGGCATATCGAGTACTTGCGAGCCATCTCGGCAAAGTTCTCCTGCCCCGTGGCCAGCTTCTCTGCTACCTCTTTTGCTTTCTTTTCCGTCTTGCACAGAATGTGAGCGGCATGTACTTCTTTTACCATAGGCTGGGTGTGTGGAAATCGGAGAGATAAAAAGCTATTCGATGATCTCAGCCACCCGGCCCACCTGGCCGTCCGCCAGCCGCACTTTGATGCCGTGCGGGTGAGTTGGAGAACTGGTCAGCAGCTCTTTGACGATGCCGCGCGTTCGCTTGCCGGTGCGCTGGTCATTCTTGAGGACGACGTCCACGGTCAGGCCGGGGCGGATGTCTTTTCTATGTTGTCCGTTCATGGTTATCCATCTGGCAATAGTCCCTACTATTTTTATCTTGCGCAGCTATTTCACAAGATCCTAATTATAATACATTGGTTAGCGAAACGCCGCCAAGACACATGATCGCAATCATCACCGGCTGGTGGACCAGGTAAATGGCCAGCGAGTTTCGTCCCAGAAATGCCAGCGAGCGCACAACGGGCGACCCGGAAAAGTCAGGCAACACAATCCTGCGCCTGTATCCGGGAAAAAGCAGCCCCCCCAGGCCCATTCCCAGCAGAATCACCCCCAGCCAGGGAAAGACTGGAAAGTAGTCGACCGAATAAAAGTAGGACGGCGCCAGCCCCAGCCAGAGCAGCCAGGGAAAGCTGACGCTGATGTTTTGCAGACATATTCCCAATAATATAAATAATAATCCGAAAATGAAGTCAGCTCTTTGCAGCCGGATGAAGGGATAGGCCAGCAGCAGCGAGAGGCCGATGAGGTGCAGCACCCCGAAGACGATGAATCCTCTGCCGATGAAGAGATAGGTTACGACGCTTACGCCCAAGGCCAGGACCAGTATCCAGGCGCTCCGCTTCAGGAGGCGGGAGAAATATCCATCTTCCTGCCCCAGCAGCCGGGCCCGTGAGTGGCTCAGGGTGAGGGAGAGGCCCACCAGGAGGAGAAAAAGCGAGGCTGAGGCGCGGGCCACAGCCAGCCAGAAGCCGGAGGAGACATCAATATCGTAGACTGCAAAATAGTTGAGGTCGAAGACCAAATGGTAGAGAACCATGAGGAGGATGGCACAACCTCGCAGCAGGTCCACCTCCCAGAAACGGACCGTGGGGCTCTCGACCATTTCACCATCATTTTTCATTCCCTTGTCCATTCGTTCCTTAAAGCTGCGCTCTCTTTTTTGACATCCACCGTCAGGTTTTTGTACATTTTTCTGTACTTCGATGGGTCCCAGTCTGCTTTCCCATCACAAACATAGCTGTACTTCCATCTTGACCTCAATCTTAGTTGCCTTTTGTCTCTTCGCTATTTCCAATTACTATGATTTTTAAGTTATTAGTTAGTCGCTCTGTGCGTACTCTGTGAACTCTGTTTCTCTGTGGTTGAAACGTCGTTAGCTACTGGTTATAGCCAATGGCTGACGATACTACCACCACAGAGACACGAGAAGCGCACGGAGGACTCACAGAGGCCTTAATTATTCTTTTACCCACTTGATACAGCGAGGAACCTTTTATTTGCTCGCCGCCTCCACAATCCCGATCTCCTCTTCCGTCAGATCGTAAAGCTCGTAGACCAGCCTGTCGATCTGCCGGTCCGTGGCCTCGATTCGGCGGGCTGCCCCCAGGTCGTGATCGGTGCCTGCGGATGCCTGCTTGTGAAGATCGAGCATGGACTGCACCAGCTCCACCATGCGATCGTGGCGGGCCAAGTCTTGGCTTTTGGACACATCAATGTCAGGAACAGGAAATGGCTCAAGATAATCATGGGTGAATCTGAAATAGCCCCCTCTGAGGACGGTTCCGGTATTTGATAAAAACCACCACATCAACCGAGAGTTCAAAATACCTAGCCAATAATATACACTTTCATGTCTCTTACAGGATGGAACAATGCTATATGATGCGTTTATTTGATACATTCCTCCGAGAGCTACGGTCATATTACTGCCTAAGCTGATATCAGGTGTTACAATTCTTTTTTTCTCAAAAACATCCATATCCTTGCTTCGATGGCACGAATACCAATATATTGGGTTTGTCTTTTGTCGAGTTCGTATTTCGGTCAACTCTTGCTTAAACCGTTCTAGGTAGGCGTAACCCAAAGGATAGACATTTTTTAGCTTTTCTTCGTCCATTATTACAGTTTTCCCATTCGTAAGCTCATATGGGTAAATGATATAATGATTATTAATAGGCTCCTTATATCTGTGAATATCCTCTCCCATTAGGCAAGGTTTTGCTAGAACTGATTCGATTTCCACAATTTTATTAGCCATTTCTGATAATAATTTTAATTTACCACCAGGCAATTCTTCGATAAATTTTAGAAGATGAATATTATTTATTCCAGCCTGGACCCCGATCATAATTTCTTCCATCACATCGCCCAAGTTGTTTTTCTTATTCATCAATTTTTTTAACAACGCATATGTATTTTTATGCGTAAGTGTCCACGGTGAATTAGTGAGATCGTTATAATAATATTCAGCAAAACTATCTTGCGAAATGTTTCTTAATTTTTGTTCAATATCGGTTATTTTCTGAGATTGAGTGGAAAATTCAAAGTAATTGAACGAAGGTTTTCTATTTTTTATTAATATTATTATACTAGTATATGTAGATGCTTGATTAAAAATAAGATTGTGTCCGAAATTAATATAAGTTTGAATTGCCTGATTGTCGATAAGAAACTGTCTTATCCCTGAGCCAAAATCCGAATTGACGAATTTGTTTGGACATATGAATCCAAGATATCCATTGAGAGATAATAAATTGAACCCTTTCTCGATGAATAATAAATAAAAATCAAAGCGTTTAGTGGCGCTCTGATAACGATTAAGAAAGTAACCAATTTGTGCATGGTAATTTTCTTGAAGCCCTTGCATTCTCAAATAGGGCGGATTGCCTATTACCGCATCAAACCCGCCCCGCTTGAAGACCTCGGGAAATTCCGTCTTCCACTCAAAAGCGTTGATCCTCTGCACCTCTTCTGCGCTCAGATTCCTGTGATTATCATAATAATCGTAACCTATGAGCGAGTTTCCGCACTTGATATTGCTGCCCAGGTCCGGCAGGGCCCGCTCTTTAAAGAAGCGCAGCAAGCTGCTGATGATCTCCTCGGTCTCTCCCTCCAGAACCTTGAGCAGGAGCGAGAGCTTGGTCACCTCCACCGCCTGAGAATCGATGTCCACCCCGTAAATGTTGCTCTGCAGGATGCGCTTTCTCTCTGTGGTGGTCAGACGCCATTCGCTGCCGCTGGCTTTGAAGATGGGAAGAGATGCCTGGGCGGCGCGGGCGTGGATCTTCCTGGCCCGCCGATCAGAGCGCTGCTCGGGCGCACCCGGCAGGAGCCGCAGCACATCAGGCGAGGCATTGGACTGGTTTTTCTCCAGCAAGGGAACCAGGTTGGCCCTGTACCATTCCAGGTGCCAGTCCAGCAAAAACTGGTAGGCTCCAATGAGAAACGAGCCGGAGCCGCAGGCGGGATCGAGGATGCGTAGCTTTGCCGCTTTTGCCGGCGTGCTGCCCTCCAAAAGCTTTCCCACGGTGTTCTTGACGATGTAATCCACGATGTAAGAAGGCGTGTAGTAGACTCCGCCCGCTTTTCGCACCTCGGGCTTGTCCTCCACTATCGCTTTGCGGCCTTCCTCCAGCCGGATGACCTTGCCTAAAAATTGCTCATAAACCTGACCTAAGATCTCCGCAGGTATCTCTGAGAAGACATAGGGGCTGTCCGGGAAGTAGAGGTCCTGGATAATCTCCTTTAAGGTGGCATCATCAATGATCAATGCCGTCGTCAGGCTGTCGGGCGGCTCCGCTCTCTCCCTCTCCGCCTGGAAGTGGAAGATGCCGGAGTTGTAACGCTCGTTTGCCTCGGCAAAGAGATTGAGCAGCCGGGCGTAGACCCCAACCTCCTTGAGCCGCGCCTTGAGCCGTCCGTACTCCTCAATGGCCCGATCCTCGCAAATGCGCAAAAACAGGAGACGGTCAATGGTCCTCTGCACGGAAAAGTTCAAATCCCGCTGGCTGAGGTCCGGATTTCGCGAGGCAATGTTCCTGGCCAGAACCTCGCGCCAGAGCGAGATCTCATCCAGGAGGGCGGCGTCCACCCGCTTGATGCCGCGCTTTTCCGGTATTGATTCGATAAACCTTTCCAGTGATCCGCCATCCACCGCCTCCCTGGAAAATAGGGCGGCAATTTCGTCCCAGCGCTCCACGTACTGGTCGTACTGCAGGTAGAGGAGACGCCCTTTGCCGGGCTTGTCCGTCTTGCTGGGCTGTGCCCGGCAATCGTAGACGGCAAACTCCTCGAAGTCCGTAAGGATTGAAACGGGAAGGCTCGCCGACCAGGCATATCTGCGAAGCTGGAAAGCTGGATAAACGCCCCCCTCAATATTGATGGAGGGCTTTTTTGTCTCCACAAAGAACTTGCGGCTTTTTCCTATTCGAAAGCTGTAATCAGGATTCTTGATGCCCTCTTCCACCCGGATGGACTCTTCCAGCTTGACCTCTTTGCATTCGCTTGACAGACCCTGTTGGTTGTGCACGTCCCAGCCTAATGCTGCAAAGAACGGATTTACGAACTCATCCCTCAATTCCGTCTCGTTGTACTGGCTAGAGCGATACTCATTTATCCTGCGGCCAAAGCCCTCAACAAGCTCGATAATCTCACGTGGTGCAGACAACTTAGCTGATCTCCTCTTGCAACACTTCATAGAAAGAGGATACGAAAATTGGTTTTGCTGGCGCGAAGTTGATCGGTTTTTGCTGATTAAAAAACGGATAAAATAGGAAAACGGGTAGAATAGCCGCTTGGCTCTCTATCCATTTTGCTATTATGCGATCACTGCGAGTGTTTACTGCTTCTCTACTTTGTCAGCCTTGGGGCCTTTCTCGCCCTCAATGACCTCGAAGCTTACCTTGTCACCCTCATCGATAGTGACTCCGGGCTTCAGGCCGGTTACGTGTACAAAATAGTCCTTACCATCGTCGCCTGCTATGAATCCAAAGCTCTTGACTCTGTTGAAAAACTTAACTGTTCCATTTACCATTTTTGATTCCTCTGATTGGGTTAGCATGGGTACCATGATCTTCCTGTACTTATAGTTTCTGGCAGATCCCTAAGGCCACACCATTGATTGCCCCAGAACAATCGTATGCTGTCGTATTTGGGAGAAACTCTTTTATAGAAGATCAAATACTGTGATCCTGAGAATTCGCAAAGTATGCAATAACTGGAGGATTATCGAAAATGGCAGGAATGGGCGGATCGCCAATTATCATTTTAAAGGACACCCGCAGAGAGTCGGGAAGAGATGCTATCTCGAATAACATCATGGCAGCCCGCGCCGTGGCCAATGCGGTGAGGAGCACCCTGGGCCCCAAAGGCATGGACAAATTGCTGGTGGATTCCATTGGAGACGTAACCATCACCAATGACGGCGTGACTATCTTAAAAGAGATGGATGTACAGCATCCAGCAGCCAAGATGCTTATCGAGGCCGCCAAGACCCAGGATAAGGAGGTAGGCGACGGCACTACCACCGTGGCCGTGCTGGCCGGCGAGCTGCTTAAGAAAGCCGAGGTGCTCATAGACCAGAAGGTTCACCCCACCATGATTGTGCAGGGCTACCGAATGGCTGCGGAAAAGGCCATAGAGATTGTGAAATCCATCTCCATTCAAGCCTCAGAAAACGATCGCGCCCTCCTGGAGAAGATCGCGGAGACGGCCATGACCGGAAAGCTGGCCGAGTCTGCAGATAGCAAGATGGCCAGTTATGCCGTCGACCTGGTACAAAACGCCATCGAGACCTATAATGGCAAGAAAAGTTTCGACATGGATCGGGTCAATGTGGAAAAGAAAGTCGGCGAAAGCACCACTGATTCACAGATCATTGAAGGCATTGTGATCGATAAAGAGATCGTCCACCAGAACATGCCCCGCAAGGTTGTCAATCCTAAAATCGCACTTCTCTCCACAGCCATCGAATCCAAGGAAACCGAGACCAAGACCGAGCTGCAGATCACCTCTTCCACTCAGTTCCAGCAATTCATGGACCATGAGAAGCAGAGGATAAAAGAGGCTGCGGATAAAGTGATCGCCAGCGGTGCCACAGTGGTCTTCTGCCAAAAAGGCATCGACGATCTGGCCCAGCATCATCTGGCCAATGCCGGTGTTCTGGCCCTTCGTCGCGTCATCAAGAAAGACATGGACAAGCTGGCCAAAGCCACGGGAGCTAACATCGTGACGGGCCTGGATGAGCTTCGCCCCAGCGATCTGGGTACCGCCGCCCTGGTAGAGGAGAAGCGCCTGGGAAGCGGCATCATGACCTTTATCACCGGCACCAAGAACCGGTCTGCAACTCTTCTGCTGAGGGGCGGCACTCAGCAGGTCCTAAACGGCCTGGAGAGAGCTCTGGACGATGCCCTTCACGCCGTAGCCGATGTGGTGGAAGACGGCAAGATGGTGGCGGGCGGCGGAGCCCCTGAGATAGAGCTTGCCATGCGCCTGCGAGAGTATGCATCTACTTTAAAGGGTCGCGAGCAACTGGCCGTCACCAAGTTCGCCGAGGCCATGGAGATCGTGCCCAAAACCCTGGCCGAGAATGCAGGCTTTGATGCCATCGACAAGACTATCGAACTGAAGAACAGGCATGATACAAACAAGAACATGGGCCTTAACGCCTACACCGGCGAGATCCAGGACATGCTGAAAATGGGTGTGGTCGAACCGCTACGCGTCAAGATTCAGGCCATTTTATCTGCGACTGATGCAGCCTGCCTCATTCTGCGCATCGATGATGTTCTGGCCTCAACCAAGACGCCACCACCGCGCGGCGCGGGTGGAATGCCGCCAGGAATGGGTGGTATGGGAATGCCACCCGGCATGGGTGGAATGGGCGGCATGCCGCCAGGGATGTTCTAGGCCGAAGATCCCTGAAGCTTCTTTTTTAATTTATTTTCATCAATAATTAAGAGACGTTTCTTAAGGTGGATGGAAATGGAAGGATACTGGATATGGCTCATATTTCTAGCGTTGGCGATATTTTCAGTATGCTTCATCCAGCTCCAGCAAGGCCGGAGCAAACGGCTGCAAGAAGACGGCCGCCAATTGCAAAAAAACCTGCAGCTTTGCCAGGATAAACTGCGCAAGAAGGAGAGCAGCATTGACCAGCTCCAACGTGGCTTTGCCCAATTGCTCAAGTGGAAGGAACGTGCTTTTGAACTGGAAGAGGAACTTAAACAAGTCAAGCAGACGAGGGATTATGCCTCTGCCCAAAGGCTGCAGTTCTTAGAGGGCTCCCTGGCAAAATCTCAAAAAAATTCGAGCATTCTTTTCCTGAGCACCTTTCCTTCCCCAGGACGGCATGCATTCGAGGACGAACTGCGCCGTATGCTGGAGGATGCCAAATTCGAGATAGTAATAGTGTCACCCTGGATAAAAAGACAGACATGGAACAGGATTAGAGGGCCACTAAGAAAATTCGGCTCTTCGCTACATCCAGTTGCTAACCTCAGGTTACTATGTTTTTCC
>CAZDLZ010000074.1:0-9092 GCA_964506745.1 uncultured Methanotrichaceae archaeon
TGATAGTAGGATACAGGGTCGCTACGAAATTACAGCAGATTCGGGACACTACCCTTCTATCTAAATGCGTATTGATTCTAACATCTTTGGCTGTTGATGGACCATTATTCACCACGGTAATATCATACTTAATATTATCTCCTTTCTTGACAATGCCAGGTTGGCCTATGGGAACGACTTTAAGATCTGCTAATGCAATGAAATGTATTATCTTTTTTGCAATATCATTTAGCTCGTTTGGATCATGGACATCCGAGCTTACCTTTGCAGAAATTGCTAAATCGTCTTCTGGGATTGGGAGCACCTTTACAGCTAATTCGAGGTCCAGCTCATCATCTGTGGCAAGTTCCTTGAAGAGCCATAACCCTTTATTAATCGGATCATATCCAATTTTTGGCTTATTGGTAATGGTAACATACTCTGTTCCTGCTATTTTTGGGGCAACAACCTTGATATTTCTGGCTTTTGAGGGTCCAAAGTTATGCACATTAATTGAATAATTTATGATCTCGCCCGGCTTAGCTTCTTCTTGAGACGTTACTATCTTGACGGAAAGATCGGATTCCTCTTTAATTTGTATGGGTGATGTTTTGAATTTATCATTTGACGAATTAGGGTCGTATATCGCCGAAGATACTTTTGCTTTATTAATTATCTGATTATTATATGGAAATTTATTTGGCTGACGAAGCATGTTTAGTATCTTAGATTTGATGCTTTCAAATCCAGGTCCTGGAGGCATACCTGCTTCTACGCCTAGTTTAATGCATGCATCTTTCCCAATTTCCAGCTCTTTTTTAACCCACAAGCCTTTGCATTCTTTAAAAGAAGGTCCTTCCATATCATTTGATTGGAACTCTACAATCTTGCCTCCGAAAACCGTATCTTCTACCTCAACACTTCTGGCTGTTGAGGGGCCAAGGTTTGTCACCTTGATTTCATAGTCTATTCTGTCACCAGGCAGAGATGATTTAGTTGATTCAGTCACAGAAATACAGAGGTCTGCAATTTCCATCGGCCACCGTCCGATTGACATAACTCCACAAACCTTTACGGTTACACTGAAAATGAGAAAAACGCAAGAAATTATAAATATAAGCTTATTGGCGAGAAAGGGATTATCAAATACTATTTGGCTGCCAACGTATATAGATAACGAAATTATTAATAAAATGTCAAACACATCAGAAATAATCGACCATTTTAAATATCTCTTTAAAATAGATTGAATATACATAGTAAGAATAGATCCAATTAGTAGCACAATCAGTATCTTAATAGATATACTTTGAAAGTTCGACGCCGAAATAAAATTTGATAGACTATTTCTTATGAACTCAGATGTTTCTAAACCTACATTATTATAAATCCATCCTGTGATCGGTTGGGGAAAATGATACGCATCCACCCATTGTTTAAGTAGACCATCTCTCCTAAGAAGTGGCTCAGAAAGCCATAAAGCATTTGATGATATGAGTGCCCATTGTAGGCCTATGGTTGAAGCCAGTTTTTTTAGAATGGTTGGTAAAGTATCCGGTACTTTTTGTATATGTATCTTTAAAAATAAATTATACCATACAATAAGTGCTTTTGCCACCTTTCTCGTCAGAAAAGATATTATTAATAATGCCAATCATATTTTAATAATATATTCTTCGTCCCCTGGATTTTCCATTAACAGATTTGGAAAAACTAAAATCCATGCAACAAATCCCAAAATGAGTCCTAAAAAATATTTTAATAGTTTATATTTAGGAGAATCTAACCAAGTAATAGCCATGCCAAAAGCATAGCATATGATTAATATCACGAAATATTTACCCGAATGCTCATTATAACAATTCATTAATAACATTAATAATGCGAATAATCCAGATAGAAAAATAAATAAACGAAGGTTTCTTGTCCAATATTCAACTAGAAGAATATCCTTATTATTCAACGTTTGACCATGATGAGTCATCTGAGACATTCGCATGCTATCTCTAGATAATAAATCTTTGGTTTTAGGTAAATTTCTTGATCCGCATAGCCACGGCTCAGGCCACGATATCGGCGTTCACAATGAGGTTACTCTCCATCATGTTGCGCTTGTCCTAATAATGAAAAATCCCTTCTCGTTTTGATTCGAGATCATTCCCATTAACTAGATAATCATGCACTTCAATATGGAGGGATAGAGGTTCCATCCTCAAAAATATTCGGGGATTATTATGGCAAGTCAGCCCAAAGCCAACTGGCAGGTTCGGTCGCTGGAAGAGATTGAGCAAATTCTCAAGCAGAGCATGCCCGAGATCGCAGAGCGCTATAAAGTGAAGTCCTTGGGCATCTTCGGCTCGTACGTTCGCAGAGAAGCGAAAAAGTCGAGCGATCTGGATATACTTGTGGAGTTTCACCAGGCTCCATCTCTCTTGCAGTTCATTCGCATGGAAGATGAACTGAGCGAAAAGCTGGGCATCAAAGTAGATCTGGTCATGAAAAAGGCCCTTAAGACTCACATTGGCCGGCGAATCCTGGCAGAAGTGATTCCCATATGAAAGCGGGATCGCGAGACTACCGGGATTTTTTAGAGGACATGGCCCAGTATGCTGAGAAGGGGATGCGTATTGTTGAAGAACTCGATTACGGTGCATTTCAGAGCAATGAAGAGAAAGTATTGGCCGCGATTCGAGTGATAGAAGTCATTGGAGAAGCAGCCAAGAACATACCTCCTTCAATAAGAGACAGATATCCGGACGTTCCCTGGAGCGGACTTGCCCGCATGCGTGATAAGTTGATCCATGCTTACTTTGGGGTTGACATAGAAGTAGTATGGCAGACATTGCAGGATGATCTGCCACCATTGCATGAATCTATGAAGAAAATCATGTACGATTTAGGTGATGAGAGGTAGATGGGCAGCTCCGTTAGGTGCGTTTTCCCTGCTCTGCCCTTCAGCTTCCATCTGATCATCGTTCCCACGCCCTTTATTGGCATTTCAGCACGCAAGCAAAGCAAAACAAGCTTCAGCATGACGTCGCCGGAGTGAAGTCCAGCCCCGGATCGACCTTGACGCTCATAGCCTGGTGCACCGCCATGTCTTCGCGACCGCTCGTTGCATTGCCCGTTGCAAGATACCTCTTCAGGCAGCTCAGGATCTGTGCAATATCCCTGGGAATTTTAATGCATTTGGGCAGATGATGGGCATCTCTGTTCATTGCCAATCTGCATCCACCGCCCGAGCCTTTTCGGTTGGCGCATCTGCGATTGCAAAAGGCCACGGTTCTGAGCAGCACTTTTCCCACATCAATTGTGCGTGGCGGATCGCAGACGCTCCGGGCATAAACGGCTGCCGCCATGGCAAAAAATGAAAGGTTTTCTATGGCCCCCTCCGACCATCTTCGGGATAGATATTTCATTGCCCGCGGCTTGATCTCGACCTGGGCCTGCTCCACCAGAGCCCGATAGCCTCTAGCAGTCGGCATGAGAAGTACCTGATCGAACTCAAACTCCTTGCCCGAGCCCCTGCGGTCCATCAACTTCACAAAACGGCTGCCGTATCTGTCCGCAAAATCTTCCATTCTACCTTAATGTTGCTTTACGTTTACTATTTCTTCTTTTTCATCTCAGTTCTTCTCCTCTCTCGCCCCCACCCGCCAACCGGTCGCGCCGGTATGAGGCACTGCCGCCCTTCGCCGATGAGATCCGCACGACCAGTCATCTGCAGGCCCTCTTCGACCAGATCATAGTTGTTGGGGTCCCTATAATGCAGCATGGCCCGCTGAATCCTCTTCTCCCGGCCTTTTGGCACATGTACAGACGCGAGGGTGAAGGGGTCAAGTCCAGTGTGGTACATGGCAGTGGAGACGGTCATAGGCGTGGGGGTGAAGTCCTGCACCTGCAACGTGTACATGCCGCTATCACGCAGGTACTCGGCCAGATCGACCATATCCTTTACAGTGCAGCCGGGATGGCCTGACATGAGATAGGGCAGGAGGTACTGCTCTTTTCCCACCGCCCGGGAAGCATCAGCAAAGCGCTCCCGGAAGGCATCCAAAACCTCTCGTGGGGGTTTATGCATGCACTGTGTCACCGACGGAGAGATATGCTCGGGAGCGATTTTGAGGTGCCCGGAGACGTGATGTCGGCAAAGCTCCTCCAGATAGGGAGACTGGTCGGCCATTATCAGGTCATGCCTGATGCCCGAGCCGATGAAGACCTTTTTCACGCCGGGAATCTTGCGGAGCTGGCGCAGGAGATCGACCTGGCGGGAATGGTCTTTATCCAGTGTGGGACAGTCGGGCGAACAGAATTTATCGGAGCATGCCCCCGTTTTCCAGCGCGGACAGGAGAGGCCGTACATGTTGGCGGTCGGTCCCCCCACATCGGAAATGATGCCGTGAAAGCCTTTCATCTTTGCGAGATTGGCCGCCTCACGTAGAATGGAGTCCTCGCTTCGGCTCTGCACAATCCTGCCCTGGTGGTGAGTCAGGGCGCAAAAGGAGCAGGACCCGAAGCATCCTCTGTGGCTGGTGATGGAGAAGCGCACAGGCTCTAATGCCGGGATTGGCTCTTGATAAGAAGGATGAGCCTCACGGGCAAAAGGCAGCTCATAAATGCGGTCCAATTCCTCCGTACGCAGGGGCCGGGCGGGAGGGTTTTGGATGATGACCGTCTTGGGGTGAGGCTGGACAACTGCCCGCCCGTGAAAAGGGTCCTGCTCTTTGTAGTGCAGGGCAAAAGCCTGCGCGTATCTTCTCCGGTCGGTGGAAACCTCTGTGAAGCTGGGGATGAACTGGCAGTCTTCGCGAGGCGCGTTTCTCCAGCGTCCGATCTCCTCTTTGACCGTGGTGCCGGCAACATCGGAAATCTCCTCAATTCTCTCGCCTTTCTCCAGCCTCAGTGCCACCGTTTTGAGAGCACTCTCACCCATGCCGTAGATAAGCAGATCAGCGGGCGCGTCGGCCAGTATGGAACGCCGAACCGAGTCAGACCAGTAATCATAATGGGCAAAGCGGCGCAAGCTGGCCTCGATCCCGCCCAGGATAATTGCCACGCCGGGAAAGAGGGAATGAACCTTGTTGGTGTAGACGATTGCCGCCCGGTCCGGCCGGAGAAGAGCTGCGCCAGGCGAATAGACATCCGAGCTTCGGCGCTTTAAGTTGGGCGTCAGGTTGTTCACCATAGAGTCCACGTTTCCCGAGGATATGCCGAAGAAGAGGCGCGGTCTGCCCAGTTTGATAAAGTCCTCATCCTTTTTCCAGTCGGGCTGGGCGATGATGCCCACGCTGTAGCCAGCATCCCAGAGTACCCGGCCTATGATCGCAGCCGCAAAAGACGGATGATCAACATAAGCGTCCCCGCTTATGAGAATGACATCAAACTGCTCTATTCCTAGCGCTCTTGCTTGTGTCAGGGACAATGGAAGGAAATGGGGCTGCTTATTCATTGGCATTTAACTGGCCCTTTTTGCAACATAAACCCTTCCTAAAGCCGGAAAGAAGTAAGAAGGTAAGATTTTAAATCAGGAAATCATAATAGTATCGGGGATAGGCAATGAAGCACATAGGAAAGCATTTAGCCGTGCTGGCGGCAGCCATGATCTTTCTGACATCTTTGGCCCTAGCTGCAACGATTGACGTTCGACCGGGAGAAAGCATCCAGGCAGCCGTAAATGGGGCAAATGCCAGTGACACCATTTCGGTTCAGAGCGGGATTTATAGAGAGAGCCTGAACATCAGCAAACCGATCATTCTGGAGGGTATCGGCCATCCGCTCCTGGACAGCGGCGCAATAAACAGTGCTATAATCCTTCGAGCCGATGGAGTGAGCCTGACGGGATTTGAGATCAAGACCATGCGCCGTACAGGCATTCATGTTTTTTCTGATAATAATATTATCAAAACTAATACAATTAGTGGTTGCCTGGATGGCATTCGCCTGGATCATTCCCGCTCCAACAACATTTCCAACAATAACATAAACAACAACACCAACGGCATCATCCTCTATGCGTCCGATGGAAATATAATCGCAGATAATATTGTCCGCGATAACAACATCAATGAAGAGAGTGACTGCGGCATATTCCTTGCTTATTCCCGAGATAACGTCATTTTGGATAACGATCTGATGAACAACGGCGACACGTCCCTATCGCTGCGATCGGCAAGCGGCAACACACTGCGAGGCAATAGCATCAGCCACAACGATTGGTACGGCATATCACTATCCGACTCCAGCAACCAGAATCTGATAGAAAGGAATGATGCTTTGCGAAATAGGGACGCAGGGATCTACCTGGACTGCTCCCGGAAAAATCTTATCAGGGAAAACACGGCATCGGACAATTCTCGGGGCATTTATCTCTCATATGATAGCAATGACAACACCCTGCAAGACAACAACGTCTCATTCAATGAGAAGGGATTGCAGTTGGCCACTCATAGCAGCAATAACACCCTGCAAAATAATACGGCAAAGGAGAACGGATACGGCATCTATCTATCCTTCTCCTCAGGCTGGAATCTGCTCTTTTCCAACCACCTCATCGATAACGTTTACAATGCTTACGACATGGGTCAGAGCAACCGCTGGGACAACGGCAGCTCTGGCAACTACTACAGCGATTTGGGACGGATATTTTACGTGCCAGGCGGGCAGGGGGTAGACCGACACCCCATGCCTGAGCCACAAATATAATATTATATTTTTATTTATAAAAAAGAAGCAACCTCAGCCACACGACACTGACGCAGACGCATCCCTGCGCCCGTGTGGTGATGAGGCTTTTTGCCCCTAGATTTAAATGAACTTGGGCCGCTCGGATAGCTTCACGGGCAGAGGCAGTCTGCGCCAAGGCTTGCCTGCGATCTCGGCTGCGACTCTTCTGCGCAGGTACTCCGCAGTCATCTTGGACTTGGCAGGAGATTTGGGCGTTGATTCGGCGCGAATGGTAACGGAGAGCTTGCCGGATTCCAGCTCCTCGTCGCCTATCACCACTACGTATGGTACCCACTCCCGGCCCGCATCGCGAATCTTCTTGCCCACCGTCTCGTCGCGATCATCGATGTCTGTCCTAAATCCCAGCTCCGCTGCGATCTCCTGGGCGCGGGCCTGGTGCCTCTCCGCCACTGGTATGATCCTGATTTGTGTGGGCGAGAGCCAGGTCTGGAACATGGGAAGCTTGCCTTCCTCGGAGAGGCGGGCTGCTTTCTCCAAAATAGCATACATGACCCGCTCTATGGCACCGGAGGGTGAGCAGTGCAGCAGAATGGGCTGCTGTTTCTCTCCGGCCTCATCGATGTAGGTGATATCGTAGCGCTCTGCGTTCTCCACATCGATCTGCACTGTGGCCAGAGCGCTGGCCTTGTCCAGGGTGTCCACGAAGTTGAACTCGAACTTAAGCACGAAGTAAAAGAACCTCTCATCCCACATCTCAATGAGAACGGGCTTCTTGACGATGTCTACCAGGCCCTCGATAAACTCGCGGTTCTCGCTGTAGAAGTCCTTGGTGAAGCGGATAGCCACCTCGTAGTCGGCAAGATCGATGCCCACCTCTTTGAGCAGGGAGATGCTGACCAGGTACTGCTTTCTGAATTCCTCCATGGCGGACTTCATATCACGGGCCAGGGTGTGCATATCGGGCATGGTAAAGGCTCTCAGGCGGCGGATGCCGACCAGCTCACCGCGCTGCTCGCGCCGGAAGGAGTATCGGGTGATCTCGACCATCTTAAGGGGCATGGCCTTGTAGGAGATGGACATGTCATGGCCCATGAGAAACTGGCCAAAGCAGGCCGCGAATCTCAGGAAGAGCTTCTTCTTATCGGAATCGATCTGGTACTGCCGGGCCGGGAATCTGTCCAGGTACTTCTTGAGGGTGGGGTGCTCCATGTCGTACATGATGGGCGTCTCCACCTCCATGGCGCCCATATCCGAGGCCCTGTCAAGGACATAGTTTTCCAGCAGCGATTTGATCATCCTGCCCTTGGGATAGAAGCGCATGTTGCCCGGATCGGAGCCGGGCTCGTAGTCCACAAGCTCCAAGCGCCTCATCAGCTCTACGTGCGGGGGGACTTTGTCCACAGCTCTGGCTTTGGAGATCTCGTAGTTGGCGAACTTCTGCAGCTTCTCGTGGCCAGTGAAGTCGAACTTGTCGGCATCAATCAGGCTGCCGTCTAAGTCGAGCACCTTCCAGTAGGACACGGCCCTGGCCTCGGACTTGAGGGCCTCGGATACCACCTCGCCTTCCCCAAGCCGGATGGAACGTGATAATTCCGAGAGCGGATGGCCCTTGCAACTGATGGTAAAGGCTTTGTACCAGCCGAAGGGGGCGCGCATGACCTCATGGTCAGCAGAAAGGGTCTCCTCCATGCCTTTGAGTATCCTCACCGCGGTCGCGGGTGTGGAGAGCTCTGCGCTGAGGTGGGCGTAGGGGTAGAGCATGATGCGGGCAGCTTTGACCTGGCCGGCCACATCGGCGATCTGCTTGCTGGCCTCGGCCACCACCGCATTGGGATCGTCCTCGTCGAACTTCTCCACGGCGATAAAGGCGCAGAGAACTTCTTCCAGCCGGCCTTTCTTGGCCAAGTCAACGATTTCTTCCGCCATCTTCGTAGGCTTCTTGGCCTCGAACTCGATGAAATCAGAATGGATTAAGAGTAACTGCAATAGGGGTCACCTGATGACTGAAGGAGGACGGGGGGGTAGGTAAAGGTTTCGATGTATGCACAAGTTTTTTCAATTGGAAATGATATAAACTATTTTAGTTGAGCGTGATAGAATTGGACTCATTTACTTATTATATGGCATTAGCCCAAATAATTATAGGGTTTGTGCTAATATTTAATAAGGCTCTGCCAAGAATAGAAAATTTGAATCCAGCTAATGAATCGCTAATCCCAATCATAGGCATGATTCTCATAGGGCTGGCAAATATTATATTAATATTATTTATGTTTATATAAGTTGGTAGGGTTTTCAAATATGCTTACGTGAAGCAATCTGCTCTATTTATATAAAATAAATTTTAACTTCTGCAACATGCCCAATAAATTATTAACCTTAACTCCTCATGTGATAGGGAATAAGCCCAATCCAAGCTTACTGTCCAA
>CAZDLZ010000075.1:0-7822 GCA_964506745.1 uncultured Methanotrichaceae archaeon
ATCGTGGTGCAGAAGATGGGCAGCGCCGATATCGATGAGCTTCTCAAGGCGGCGGCGCTTTTAGCGGAGCAGGACTGCGTCGCCCTTTTGGGCAGCGAGACTGGCAAGCTCGTCGCCGCTGTGGGCCAGTCGGGCCTGGCGAAGGGGGTCAAGGCGGGCAGCATCATCCGCGCTGCGGCGCGGACCCTGGGCGGAGGCGGCGGAGGCCGGCCTGAGCTGGCTCAGGGTGGCGGGCCCAACGCCGAGAAGCTGGACGAGGCCCTGGCAGCGGGAAAGGAGGCGATGAGGGCGGGGGCGTGAGCGCATGCCTTCGATATCGTTTCCCTCGTTTCTCTATCCAGTAAAACCGCTTCAGATTCAGTCCGCTAGAGTGAGCCTATTTCAGAGCGCACATAAGAGTTCGCGGCCAGGGGCCATGAGCGGCGGGCGGGTGGAGGCGGGGAAGCAAATCGCTGATATTGCCCAGAATCCCTCAGAGAACTTTTTTAATGGGCCGTCTCAAGGCTATAGAGTTGAAGAGCTGGGTGATACCGAGTGTTGTTTTCAGAGAGACTGCAAAAAAGGACGCCAAGTTCGAATGTTATTCCGTGCTGATGGCTTGCACAGGGCAGGACTTGGCGCATTTCCCGCATCCTGTGCATTTTTCCTTATCTACTACTGCGATACCCTGGTCGTTTAAGGATACGGCTCCCGCAGGGCACTCATCAACGCAAGCTCCACAGCCTATGCATTTGTTCTCGTCCACTGAGGCAGGCATCAATTTGGCGATCGCATACGCCGAGCCTACCAGAAGACAGACAACAGCCAGTGCAACAAGCAATCTTGTATGTTTCATTTTTGTGAACACCATCCTATTTGAATCTTCATTTGAACTAAAGATCGTTTCATGTCGATCCTTATCTCAACCTACTCTTGCACGAAACGATATTTAAGACCAAGGGCGAACGAACGCCCTCACTCAGATGAGTCGGCCTGAAGAAAATCGACTTAACCGTTCATAATTTGGATTAAATACGTTTAAAGGTTTTAAATTGAATTTTAGTGTGAATTTGTTGTTCAAAATCAGAGTGATTGACAATTTTATCCCAGTTCAAAGCTGGTTACTCCGAAGATATCCTCTATGGGCAGACCCGGATCTTCCTTGTTGTACATGCGCACCGTCTCGAATACGGGATGCATATGGTGACGTTTGGCCAGGTCCAGAGCAGCGGTGTTTGGCTTTGGCGTATCCAGGAAGACCGGCGCATCCCGTGGAGCCATACCGCAAAGAGCGCCAAACAGAGAATCAGCCACATCCTCATCATCGGCAAAAAGCGGCCCTATTTTATAACCTTGATGACATTCTCTAAGGACACCATAACCCCTCAGTTCGCCGTCATCCAGAGCTGCAAAGGCCACTCCTCCTGGTTGCCCAATCCATAAATTGGTGAATAAATGCCTGGGCACAGGAAAGTATTGATCATCATAGGCCAGAAGATCTTCCCTGGGCACCTCTGAGATACATTTTATGCCCTCTGCTTTGCTTTCCTGGCCGGTTCCCACACCCTGGTGGCGCACGCTCCTGTAACACGGCCAAAACCCCTTGCGCTCATACTGTTCCTGCTGCTCCAGGACACTATCAAGCCCAATGTTCCTGCCATCCAGATACTCCATCCCCGCGTTCCAGATCTCTGTACCCAATCCCCTGCCTCTGAATGGGGACAAAACTATGTAAAACCCCAGGAACCCAAAAGAATCACCGTAGGCTACTGCGGAAATACTTGCTACTGGCTTTCCTCCCAACATTCCTACATAGAAACCGTTTGTATCCGCTCTGTAAAATGTTTCAGCATCGTGTACCCCTGGATTCCATCCCTCTGCATCGGCCCAGGATATGATGAGATCAACATCATGCCTTGCAGCCTTCCTGATTGCGTACCCTTCGATTGGCATAGGTCCTGCTTGATGGGGCGAGCGAGATTGGTCCCATCTCCTCCCTGAGTTCTGAGCGTTTTCCAAGAATAAAAAAGTTGCTGGAGGTCAAAGCCCAGGAGGATATCGGAAGGATATCGGGAGAGATACAGGGGAAAAAGATAGAATCAGTAACCATGGCCCGCAAGCCAGCCTCCGGGAAAGCTACCCGCCTGGCAGCAGGTTAATAAGTTTTGAACAGAAATAAATTAAATCGGAGATTGCACCATGAAATCTATCTCAAGAATTTCCTGCCTCATTTTGCTATTTGTGCTGTCATTGGCGACGCATGATTGCCTGGGAAAAGACTACGAAGAAGAGAAGGACCAGGGCATAGTGGAGGCCAAAAGTGTTCCTGTAGGTGATATCAACATTGCCTACAAAATCCTGGGCCAGGGAGACCCTATTGTGCTGATCATGGGCTACAGCTCAACAATGGATTTGTGGGACCCTCGTTTTCTGGCGAACCTCTCCTCCAGGTACAAGGTAGTAATATTCGACAACCGTGGCATGGGAAATACAACCGCGCCACCAGGAGATTTTTCCATCGCACTGATCTGTCCAATACTTCAGGGTCCCCGGAAGAGAGCGGCATGAGGCTATTTAATCTGCTCTTCCCAAAGGATTGGCTGTCCAAGCAGCCTGCCTTCTATAAGTGGTTTCCTTTGCCGATAGAGAGATCGCCTCCGGAGAATATGCAGCGCCAGGCCATCGCAACGTGGCCAGGTGCCTATGATCGCCTCGGCTCGATAGAGTCGCCCGCTCTTTTAGTCACCGGCAGGGAGGATGTCATAGTACCTCCTGAGAATGCGTTTATTCTGGCTCAAAGGATAAACGTCTCCTGGCTGGTTCAGTTCGAAGGGGCAGGCCACGGCCTGATGTATCAGTATCCTGACCGGCTAGCCAGGATTGTGGAGGACTTCGTCGAACTGTCCAATTAGCATTGGTGGAAATGGGAGTCTTGAAAGACCATTTTTTTTTTTTTTTTTTTCAATAACTTTTACAAATTTCCATCGGATTTCATAATATCCAAAAACTCCAGAACCGAATATGCCGATCGATTAACTCCTGCGCTCCTCTTCGTGGTATCGGTCCCGACGCAGTATAAATTTTTTATAGGTGTACGCACATCACCAAAGCCGCAATTTATGCCCCACGATGCTTTTTCAGGTATCAATTCCTGATAATGTATCATGTCAATGTGCTTCTCGATATCAGGTACGTTATCTACTATTGTTTGATATGCCCTCTTCTTTATTGTCGAGGGGTCATAATCTCCAGGCAGGGTAAACGCAAAACCTACTAACTGATTCCCATTAGGTGCCAGCGTAGGGTCGTAATTTGAGGTGGGAACCACCCAGGCATATGGATCCGAGTCAACCCACATCTCTGAACCGTAGTTGTTAAATATTTTCTTGGTCAGGCCTAACCATATCGTGAGGGAATTGACTCTTTTTATGGATGTCAAATTTTTGCTGTAAGCGGCGGGCAGGTTATCGATCAGATGGGGCAGATCGGATGAACATCCAGAATAAACGATGGTATCGCAATCAAAGCTGTCTTCAGAGGTAATCACGCCTTCAACTCGCTCGCTGCATTCTATCTTATTAACAGCAACATTGGTCTTGATCTCCACGCGATTCTTGGGAAACGATTGCACTATGGAGCTTACAATGGATTGCAGACCGCCCTGGGGGTATCCCTGGTCAGTGGCGCCTTCCTTTATGAACAGATCATATAATTTCCCTACATAGGGGACAGTTCTGGAATGATGAGTCTTATTGTCCACGAATCGAGAGAGGGGCGCATTTTCTATGGATGTTCCAACCATAAAGTAGCATAGCCAATCCAGAAATCTTCGCGTCGTTATGGAGACTTTATTCGGAAGAATCTGAGAGAGAGTAATATTGGATAAATCCTTGCCGGCATTTTTCAGATAAAGGATATTGAAGAGCGCCCTCATCAAGAGCAATCTGTCGGTCATGGGAAGCAATCCAAAAGTCAGCCAGGCATTTATGCTCCAGGGGAACGGTTTTACATCGTTGCCGATTCTTACATAATATTTTCCAGATGGGACAAACAGAGGAACTTTTTTGAAATATCTATCCATCAGTTCCTTGAGCGGGCCGTTTTCCAGCCTGGTTATGATATGAGGGCCTGTATCGACCCGATAGCCATCCACATCATAAGACCGGCACACTCCGCCAATGTAACTATCTTTCTCTAGAATCACTACCTTTTTGCCCTCCCTGGAGAGCGCCAGGGCGGATAATAAGCCACTGATTCCAGAACCAATCACAATGACATCATTCTTTTTCATGATCTAAAAAGCACCCCAACCAGCGAATAATATAGCTGATGACATGATTATCCTATTTCTCGAACCCATTTCCTAAATCCTTTCGCGTATTCTTTCGCTAGAATTATTAAGGCTTTTGGCTTTGCAGGCCGCCATTTCAATCCATCAAATTGACCGGCATGCGTGGGAAACACAATACCAAAAACACCCACCGGCTAAAAAAACCCGGCGCTCGATCAGATGGCCCGCGGTTTAGCAGAAAAGAGCCTTTATATCTGATTAGGTGATCCTAGCGCCTTGCATATTTACATAAAGGAATCGAGCATGCAGATGGTTCAATGCGTGGGATGACATGATCACCAGGGAAGATGTGGAGCACATCAGCTGGCTTGCCAGCATCAAGATCGAGGATGAGGAGAAAGATGAGTTAGTGGAGCATTTCAACACCATTCTGGAATACTTTCACCAACTGGATGAGGTGGACACGGAGGGGGTAAAGCCCACCTACCGTGTGGTAGACCTGGCCAATATCTTTCGAGAGGATGCGGCCTATGAATCCCTCACCCAGGATCAGGCGCTCAGGAATGCGCCGCGAATAGAAAATGGCTACTTCAAGAGCCCCAGGATTGTGTGATCATGCTCTCGGAATTAAAAGCCCGTTTAAAAGCCGAATCATGCGAGGAATATCTTTGCCGGCTCTTTGAGAGGATCGAGAAGAGTTCGCTCAATGCCTTCACCATTCTGGCCAAAGAGAGCGCATTAAAAGATGCCATGCTTTTCGACAAGAATCCCGGCAGGGGCCTTCTGGCAGGGGTGCCCATCGCCATCAAAGCAAGCATCTCCACCAAGGGAATTGAGACCAACTGCGGCTCAAGAATACTGCGTGGCTATATTCCTCCTTATGATGCTCACGTTATCGAGCGCCTCAAGAAGGAAGGAGCCATCATCGTTGGAAAGACCAACATGGACGAGTTTGCCATGGGCACCTCCACGGAGACGAGTTGTTTTGGGCCGACAAAAAATCCCTGGGATCATACCCGCGTTCCAGGCGGCTCAAGCGGCGGCAGCGCGGCTGTTGTGGCGGGCGGCGAAGCCCCCTGCTCTTTAGGCTCGGATACTGGTGGCTCAGTGCGCTGTCCGGCATCTTTTTGCGGCATTGTAGGACTCAAGCCCACCTACGGCCTGGTATCGCGCTATGGCCTGGTGGCCTATGCCAACTCCCTGGAGCAGATAGGTCCGCTCACCCATACTGTAGAAGATACTGCTCTTCTCATGGAGGTAATATCCGGGCATGACAGGCGGGATTCCACTTCTGCAGAGGGAGAGCATCACAATTATCTGGCCGGCCTGAAAGACGGCATTCGCGGCCTGAAGATCGGCATTCCCAGGGAGTACTTTGGCGAGGGTGTAAACAAAGACGTGGAGAAGGCCGTTTGGGAGGCCATTGCCACCCTTGAGTCTCTGGGCGCATCCTGGCTGGAGGTCAGCCTGCCTCACACACGCTATGCTCTGGCCGCCTATTACGTCATTGCCATGAGTGAGGCCTCATCCAACTTAGCACGCTTCGACGGCCTGCGCTATGGTTCCCGGCAGGGGGAAGACAAAGACTGGCATACTACTTTTTCAGAAATCCGGGCCAAAGGCTTTGGGCCGGAGGTGAAGAGGCGCATAATGCTGGGAACCTATGCACTCTCCGCCGGCTATTACGGCCGCTACTACCTCAAAGCCCTCCAGGTAAGAACGCTCATCAAAGAGGACTTTTTGCGCGCCTTCAAGGAAGTTGATCTTCTGGCTTCGCCAACGATGCCTATTCCTGCCTTCAAGATCGGCGAGCGCATCAACGATCCGCTCTCACTCTACATGGCTGATGTCTTCACCGTGCCCATCAATCTGGCAGGCGTGCCCGCCATCTCCGTACCCTGCGGCTTTGCTGGGCATCTGCCCATAGGTCTGCAGCTTATAGGTCCGCATTTCGGTGAGGCCGCAGTGCTTCGCACAGCCCAGGCCTTCGAGACGGCCACGCCTTTTCATGAAGCCAAACCGGAGGTGATCTAGAAATGGAAGACGTCATCATCGGTCTGGAGATTCATGTGCAGCTTAACCGTTTGCAGTCCAAGATGTTTTGCGGATGCTCCACGGCCTACCACGACTCTCCGCCTAACAGCCATACCTGCCCTGTCTGCCTGGGACTGCCCGGCTCTCTGCCCGTGATAAACCGCAAAGCAGTAGAGTATGGCATAAAGGTGGGCCTGGCCTTGAACTGCAAGATTGAGGAGGAGACGCTCTTCTACAGGAAGAACTACTACTATCCGGATCTTCCCAAGGGCTTTCAGATCAGCCAGTATGATTATCCTCTGGCTACTCAGGGACACATTATGATCCTGGGCGACGACGGAGCCGAACGAAATATTCGCATCAACCGGGCGCATATGGAAGAGGACCCCGGTCGGCTGGTGCATGCCGGCACCATAGACAAAGCCAAGTACACCATGGTGGACTACAACCGCTGCGGCATGCCCCTGCTGGAAGTTGTAACCGAGCCAGATCTCTGCTCCCCCAAAGAGGCACGCACCTTCCTGGACAAGCTCAAAAGCATTCTCGATTATCTGGAAGTATTCGACAGCACACAGGAAGGTTCCATGCGCATCGATGCCAACATCTCTCTCAAAGGAGGAGACCGGTCCGAGGTCAAGAACATCACCGGCTTCAAGGGCGTGGAAAAGGCCCTCTCCTATGAGATAACCAGACAGAAGAACCTGCAACGGCGTAGCATCAAAGTAGTGCAGGAGACGCGCCACTTCGATGAGTTGAGAAACATCACCGTCTCCATCAGAAGCAAGGTGGGCGCCCACGACTACCGCTACTTCCCGGAGTGCGACCTGGCGGTCCTGCGCATTGCTTCCTGGGTACCGACCATCCGGGCGGCGCTGCCTGAGCTGCCTGACATCAAGCGAGAGAGGTTTGTCAAGCAGTACGGCCTCATGGATGATCATGCCAAATCCCTCACCTCGGAGATCAAGCTGGCCAACTTCTACGAAGCCGTCGCTGCGCGAGCTTCGCCCAGGCTGGCCGCGGTCTGGATCGCCGACGTGCTCAAGGGCGAGCTGAACTATCGCGACCTCTCCATTGAGAACTTCCAGGAGGAGCACATGGTCGAGATTGTGCAGATGCTGGAGACTGGCAAGATCAGCGATGATGGGGCGGTGCAGATCATACGCACTCTGCTCGACAAGAAGGGCGAAACGCCCGGGAAAATCGTCCTGGCCCTAGGTCTGGGCAAAGTGGAGGATAATGTCGTGCAAAAAGCCGTGCGTGAAGCCGTGACGGAAAGCACGGCTGCCGTCGCGGACTACAAAGCGGGAAGCGAGCGCGCCCTGAACTTCATTGTGGGACAGGTAATGAAGAAGACGCGCGGCAAGGCTGATGCCGGTGAGGTGCACAGGCTGGTGAAGGAAGAGGTGGAGATGAGCTGAGATCGCAGCCCCTTCAGACGCCATTTCTTTGCCATATTTTTTTTAGGTTCCTCGCTGTTTCGCGTGGGTAATAGAATAATCGAGTCCTCTGTGAGTCCTC
>CAZDLZ010000076.1:0-2731 GCA_964506745.1 uncultured Methanotrichaceae archaeon
TTTTTTACGGCATGGTAATCGTTTTTCTCGTGCTGTTAAAAAAACGTCCGGTTACAACCCTTGCTCTGCTTGCATGGTTTTTAAAACCTTTTCCTGCTTCTGTTGTTGAAAAGGTACTACATCTGGTTGGATCTTTTCTTGGAGGTCTGCGTATTTCCAGGCGCCCAAGCCATATCATTGCAATTATTCTCAGTTCATTTCTGATCTGGATTAGCGCTACTTTGCCGATTTACCTTGTTTTAATCGGCTTTGGAATTCATCTGCCATTGACGGCTTCATTTTTTATCATGGTACTCCTTGTGTTTGCGGTTATGGTTCCGGCAGCACCTGGATATATAGGTACCTATCATCTTGCCTGTTATACCGGATTGGCAGCCTTTGGACTACCGGATACCGAGGCGGTAAGTGTTGCCCTGGTTATTCATGGCACAGGATTCTTTCCCGTTATCCTGGCAGGTTTGTACTCTGTCTGGTCGCAGGGTATTTCCCTTGGTAAAATACGTCAGCAGGTGTCATCCGGGGAAGATCAGCTGTGAAGCCAGCTGTTGTTAGTTACGTTGATATCTGGCCGTTGCTGGCATTTTTGATGCCGGCCGCAATTGCAGAAGACAGTCAGAACGTTGCCGCAATAATCCCGCTAAACGAGAGCTTGAACGTTACCGCGAATATCACACTAAACGAGACTCAGAATGTTACTGCGAACATCTCGCTAAACGAGACCCAGAACGTTACTGCGAATATCATGCCAGTTGATAACCTGAATTTTGCTGAAGATCTTTCTGAAAATGTTCGCCAAGAAAGCGCTCCGGTACTTACACAAGTTGGTCCTGGGAATGCCTCAGTGCACAGCAAGGTCCTTCGGGCCGGCTTTGAGAGACACAAGCCCCTGAACAACCTGGATGTGTATGGGAACAAGTCTACCTACAACATACCGTCCATCACTTCTCCCAGCACTGCATTCAATGTGAGCCAGCGCCTGGGAAATGTATCCCAATTCACCTCCAACACTGATAATTACAAGCCCCTTTACAATATCAGTCAATACTCAAGAACCAAGCCACTTTATGTGGTGCCTGACACTCTAACTTCTAAACCGGTTTACAGCATCTCCGGCTATCCTGCTATCAAGACTGCCAATAGCATACCTTAGCGGGTGCCTGTCAATTGTCAATGCCTTGCAAAAAGAAGATAAAGCAATCGAAAAGGGAGATCCTCGGAAGGTTTACCTTCAGAGGAACTTCTGAATCTTTGCGATCAATGCCGGCTTGGGGTAGGCTCCCACCAGCTTATCGATGAGCTTACCGTCCTTGAAGACCATCAGAGTAGGAATTGCCGAGATCCTGTATTTGTTGGCGGTCTGCATATTCTCATCGACATTCAGCTTGCCGAAGACGACTTTTCCCTTCATCTCCTTCGCGAGCTGCTCGATAATCGGCCCGATTGTGCGACAGGGTCCGCACCACTCTGCCCAGCAGTCCAGAATGAAGATTGGATACTGGCTGGCTGCTGCATCAATAGTCGCGTCCGTGACCACGACGGGCTTATCCGGCAGCTCTACGATCGGTTTAGCGGGTGCGTTCATCTCTTTTTTCATCTGCTGCATTTTCTTCCTCTTTATCTCTTCCAACTCGTCCAAGCTCAATCCTCCAATCTTTCTTTGGCGTTGACTATGAGGGATTTGAAGTAGCCCAGATCTACGGGCATTATCTCAAAAGGCAGGTTAGTGAAGTCGAAGAATTCCAAAAGCTCTTCTTCGCGTGCCGGCGCATCTTTCAGGGTGTCCAGATAGACGGACCCCCGAAATGAGCCCATCTGCATCCTGGTATCCTCCTGGTTCCAGTTCAAACGATGGAAAATATCCTTCCAGGCATCCAGCCAGCCTGGGGAGAGGTAGAAGAAAAGCCCGTCCTTGGCCTTGTTCTCCAGCCCCTTGCGGGTGATGAAGGCGTCCACGCAATTCTGGCAGGCTGCAAGCGAAGCCTGGTAGGGTTTGAGAATTTCCTCAATATCAGGATGGCACTGACCGTACACTACTATCGTGCCTTCGTTGCCATTCGTTTTGCACTTCTCCAGTTCGGCCACAAGAGCCTCTTTGAGATCACAAAAGTCCACATGAAGGCCAGCTCCCAGGTAGTGAGCCTCAAAGGGAAATCCAAGCTCCGAGCGCAGAGCTTCGATCTCTTTTTCAAAGATGCCGCAAGCAATGATTGAATACATAACTGAAATGACTTTATGACAGCAATAGGATATATCTGTGATCCTTGATTCTTTCACAGCTTCTTTGCCGGAAATCGCCTGCTGTTTTTGTGTGGCATATGAGATCAGATCGTCACTTCTACAATTTTGCGAGCAATTGCTGGACTCAAACACGTAGCATTCGGGTGTTATGAAGAATTATGAACTTTTCTTAAACAGATTTAAATAGAAAATGTACTGAATATATATTAAGAATAAAACTGATTTCAGGTTGATTGTATCTCGTAAAAGAGGCTACACATGATGGCACTTTGCGGAGAATAAAAAATGTTTAATACTGAGCGAAAGAATGAAATGGGTGAGCCTGAGGTAGCTATCTGCCCTATATGCAATTTGCGGGTAGAATTTATAGGAGCTCCGATGGTTAGGTGTTATTCGACAGGAGAAACATACGAACCCGCGAAAATTAGATGGACTTTGAAATCGAAGGTTTCCAAAGAAAAGCCGTCGAAATAGCGGTTGCGGGTATTTACGA
>CAZDLZ010000076.1:2741-7155 GCA_964506745.1 uncultured Methanotrichaceae archaeon
TCCAAAGAAATCGGATACGATGTGGAGAATATTAGGGGAAATGACAAAGTGCAGGATTTTTTGCCTAACGCACATATGCTTGTAGAAGAGATCGAAGCATAATACCTTGTTTGATGCCACCTCTTTTTCCTAAAGACAGGCCACGCAGCATACTGGTTGAATTGAATCGATATGCTGCTACCTCTTTGCACTTTTGAGCACTATCTTTTAGCCACTTCATCCAAATCAAAGGTAAATCAAATGCACCCAAATGGCAAGCTTCTAAGTCGGATAAACTTATATCGCTTGGGTTAAAATAAAGACAAGGTGTGCGGGAAGTGAAAGATATTCTTCTCAAGGTGGCCAAAGCCTATCCCAATGACTCAGCCCGGGGCATCGCTCGCCTGGACCCTAATGCATTGCTCACGTTGCGACTCTCACCCGGGGACATCATTGAGATTGAAGGAAAAAGACTGACTGCAGCCAAGGTCTGGCGCGCCGACCGGCAGGACTGGTCTCAGGATTACATCAGGATAGACGGCTTCATTCGACAGAATGCGGGAGTTGGCATTGGAGATAAGGTGAAGATTCGCAAGGCCAAGTTCGCCGACGCCCAGCGAATCGTCCTGGCTCCGCCATCCGGCTCACATATGCATTATGGTGACGAAGCTGCAGATATGATCCGCCGCCAGACCCTGAAAAGACCGGTCGTAGCTGGCGATATTCTTCCCATCATGAGTTCTGCGGCTCATCCTTTTGTGGGGCGCATGGAGGCTGTGCCCCTGGTGGTTACTGAGACCTCTCCCGCGGATGTGGTGATCATATGCGAACGAACCGAGATCTTGCTGCTGGAAAAGCCGGCCAAGAGCGTTAGCTCGGTCAAAGCCACCGGGACCACTTACGAGAACGTGGGCGGCCTGCGTTCCGAGGTGCAGCGCGTGCGTGAGATGATTGAGCTGCCCATGAAGCACCCCGAGGTATTTCAAAAGCTGGGCATCGAGCCGCCCAAAGGCGTTCTGCTCTACGGGCCGCCGGGCACGGGAAAGACCCTCATCGCCAAGGCAGTGGCCAATGAGAGCGGTGCCAACTTCTTCTCCATTGCCGGCCCGGAGATAATGTCCAAGTATTACGGGGAGAGTGAGCAGCGGTTGCGAGAGATCTTTGATGATGCCCAGAAGGCAGCACCATCCATAATTTTCATCGACGAGATCGACTCCATTGCCCCCAAACGGGGCGAGGTTACAGGTGAGGTGGAGAGGCGCGTGGTGGCCCAGCTCCTGGCCATGATGGACGGCTTGAAGGAGCGCGGCCAGGTGGTGGTGATCGGCGCCACTAACCGGGAAGAGGCCATTGATCCGGCACTGCGCCGTCCGGGCCGTTTCGATCGCGAGATAGAGATTGGTGTTCCCGATCGGGCCGGAAGAATCGAGATCCTGCAGATCCACATGCACAGCATGCCCATCTCGGAAGACGTGAGTCCGGAGAGCCTGGCGGACAGGATGCATGGCTTCGTGGGCGCCGACATAAATGCGCTCTGCAAGGAGGCGGCCATGAGGGCGCTGCGCCGCTACCTGCCTGATCTGACTACCGAGGATGAGATACCTCCCGAGATCATAGAAAAGATGCAGGTGAATGGGGAGGACTTCGAAGAGGCCTTAAAGGAGATAGAGCCCTCCAGTATGCGAGAGGTTTTGGTGGAGGTGCCGAACGTGAGCTGGAGCGATATGGGGGGCCTGGGAATGCTCAAGCAAGAGCTGATTGAGGCCATCGAGTGGCCCATCAAGCAGCCTGAGAAGTTTCGCCAGATGGGTATACGCCCGCCCAAAGGCATTCTGCTCTACGGGCCACCGGGCACAGGAAAAACCATGATTGCCCAGGCGGTGGCCAATGAGACCGATGCCAACTTCATCAGCGTGCGGGGGCCGCAGATGCTCTCCAAGTGGGTGGGCGAGTCTGAGAAAGCCATCAGAGAGATCTTCAGGAAAGCGAGGCAGGTCTCTCCGGCCATCATATTCTTCGATGAGCTGGATTCCATTGCACCCATGCGAGGCTCGGATGAGGGCAGCCACGTCATGGAGAGGGTTGTAAATCAGCTCTTAGCGGAGATGGACGGCCTGGAGGCGCTCAAAGATGTGGTGGTCGTGGCCGCCACAAACCGGCCTGATATCCTGGACCCGGCATTGCTGCGCTCCGGAAGGTTTGATCGCATGCTTCTGGTTGGGCCGCCGGATAAATTGGGGCGGCATGAGATCCTCAAGATTCAGACTGCAAAGATGCCCAAATGCGAGGATGTAAACTTGGAGGAACTGGCGGAGCTGACGGAAGGCTACGTGGGCTCGGACCTGGACTCGCTCTGCCGTGAGGCGGCCATGCTGGCTCTGCGTGAAGATGAGGTGACTGTGGAGATGAATCACTTCAGAGAGGCTTTAAAGAAGGTCAGGCCGAGCGTGGAGGAGAACATGGTCAGCTACTATGAGAGGATCAGCGAGAGGTTCAAGGGCGGAATTAAGGTGGAGCCCGCTTCGCTCATCGGCTACAGATAATGCTGTTTATCAATGAAAGGGATTGGTGAGGGGAATTGGGAAAGGTGTTCTCGGGAAGCATTGCCGGCAAAGAGATCGTAAACATTGACGGCATGGTGTTGGGCAAGCTGGAGGATATTATCCTGGAGGTGCAGACCGGAAAGCTGGTAGACCTTTTGGTCAAGCCGAACAGGGAGCTGAACCGCATGAAGTACAGGGAGGACGGAAAGTTTGTGCTCATACCCTTTGCTTCAGTGGTGGCCATCAAGGACTATATCGTGATCGACGAGAGCCGGGCCATGAAGACCTAGGGCGAAGCCTGATTTCTCATGGCGAAGAGGTTCCAACAGACGAATCAGTAATAGGGCGTACCGTAGAGATCCAAGCTCATGCCTGAAGTTGCCATCAGTCTTCTCCTGGGAAAGGCTTAATTTATTCCAGATATAATGAGCCCGGTTGATGAGAATTCCAATTTATTTACCCATTATCATCCTGGTGTTGGTGATAGCCGGTTGGTTGGCACGGACTGGAGAGTAGAAACCGACAGAGGTTCTCTTGAAGACCAGCATGGGCGACATTACTTTGCAGCTCTATGACGATATGCCCATAACTACGGAAAACTTCCAAAAGCTCGTCGAGAAGGGTTTCTATGACGGAGTAATCTTCCACAGGGTCATCGACGGCTTCATGATTCAGGGTGGTGATCCGGAGGGCACGGGCATGGGTGGACCGGGCTACACCATCAAAGATGAGCTGCCCGATCACAACCGAAACGATCGCGGCACCATCAGCATGGCCAACGCTGGACCGAACACGGGCGGCAGCCAGTTCTTCATCAATCTGGTGAACAACAACTTCCTGGACGACAAACATCCCGCTTTTGGAAAGGTGATTGCTGGCATGGATGTGGTAGACGCCATAGGCAAGGTTCAGAAAGATGCCAATGATCGGCCGCTCAAAGAGGTAAAGATAATCGAGGCGAAGATCGTCTCGTAATTATTTTTATTAATAATAGTAATTATATGGGATTGATTAAAAATGGCAGAAGGCAAATCAAACGCAGGCGGAGTTAAGGTATTGCTCAAGACCAGCATGGGCGACATAACGCTGCAGCTTTACGAGGACACGCCCATCACATCGGGAAACTTCCAAAAGCTGGTAGAGAAAGGGTTTTATGACGGAGTCATCTTTCACCGCATCATAGACGGCTTCATGATTCAGGGTGGAGACCCAACCGGCACGGGCTGCGGGGGCCCTGGCTACGCCATCAAGGACGAGCTTAACCGCAAGAACAAGAACGATCGCGGCACCATCAGCATGGCCAACGCCGGGCCCAACACGGGCGGCAGCCAGTTCTTCATCAACCTGGTGAACAACAACTTCCTGGATAGCAAGCATCCGGTCTTCGGAAAGGTGATCGAGGGCATGGATGTGGTGGATGCCATGGCCAAGGTTAAGAAGGGAGCCAATGACAGGCCGGTGAAAGATGTGAAGATAATCGAGGCCAAGATTAGCATAGATTAGTTATATGCGAAAATGCATAATCTGTATCAATGAAGACCTGGGTCTTCGATATGGATTGAATAAGGATAAATAGACCGATCGAATGGTCAAAGGGCATCCTAAACGGCTTTAAATATTGGACCGAGATAAGAGGTATCATACTGAGAGGCTAATTATATGGAAAAGATCGCAAAACCTCGCGAATTTATAAAAGATCAGTTGCCTTATGGCGGAGGAGTGAATATTCGCGGCGAAATTGTCTGGCGAATCACTAAGGAAGAGCACGACGCCATGAAGGCTAGAGTTTTAAGTCTCTTCGAAAACGATGATTAGATTAGCAGTTGACTCGAATATCTTTTTGGCTCTTCGCTACATCCAGTTGCTAACCTCAGGTTACTATGTTTTTCCAG
>CAZDLZ010000077.1:0-7140 GCA_964506745.1 uncultured Methanotrichaceae archaeon
GAGAATCCAAGATGTGCAGAACAATCCGAAGATAAGCTTGCCGGGCTGCAAAGAATGTTAGCCAGAGCGGTGAGGGGATCGAATAATTATAAGTCCATCAAGGATATGATTGCGAAGCTGCATAAGAGAATCAACTGCCAACGAGATGATTTTCTGCATAAGCTCTCTCGGACCTATATCAATAGCTTCGACATCATTTGCGTTGAGGATCTTGATGTCAAAGGTCTGAAAGAGAAAGGCCATAATAATGGTATGCATCGCAGCATTCATGATGCATCCTGGTCAAAGTTCATATTCATGCTTTCGTACAAGGCTCAAAGTGCTGGTCGGAAGCTGATAAAAGTAGATCCCAGGAATACCACTCAAAGGTGTTCCGCTTGTGGAAGCATCGTAAAGAAAGATCTGTCTGTCCGAGTGCATGAGTGCCCTTATTGCGGATTCTCATGTGATCGAGACTACAATGCTTCCAGGAACATACTCTTCGCAGGGATGGAACAGCCCGTAGCGCCCATCGAGTCGAAACCTCTACATCACATAACCGTGATGCAAGTATTGGCGATGACGTGGGAAGCCGCGCCCTTCAGGACGCGGTAGTTCACTTATTAATGCCAATTATTGCTGCGACTGGGGCGAGCGTATACACCTCTCGCGTTTGCGACCGCTTTGACCTGATTTGAGTTTGGCATACAGCCGCTGCTACATATGAATCAGGTAGGATTGCCGCCAAAAACTCGGGCTTCCTGCCCCATGGCTGTAAAGAGGCTCTTTCTCGCCATGGTGTGCGCACGTCGCCTATTATGCACTTCTCTTTGACGATTCATAGATAGGTGCAATAGCAGTATATACCACCCGGTATATTGGACGCTGCCATTTGCAGCGGTCTTCTTTATTAAGTGGGAAGCAAAATTGCCAAGAATTAAGGTTTAGTTATTATGATACCGGATTGGATGAAAGAAGTAAACGCCGGTTCGTGCAGGTGTTCTGCCGTACCTCATGGCAAGAAGGGCTTCGTAGGTAAGACCATTGATGGAATCTTCGGCTTTCTGGAGGAGTCATTTATATCGGAGAGCTTTTCCAAGCGGCGCGGCCTTCTGCAAAGCCTGGACCCAAGAGCCAAGCTGATCTCCATCCTGGCAATTATATTCGCAACGAGCCTGATTAGCGACCTGAGGGTACTGATAGTTATCTATGCTCTGACGCTGCTCTTTTCCCATCTCAGCAAGATAGAAGTGGTCTTTTTCATCAAGCGCGTCTGGCTCTTTATTCCCATCTTTGCCGGCATCATCGCCGTGCCCATGATCTTCAATGTCTTTTTGCCCGGCGATCCTCTCATGCAGGTGGCTTACCTGGGACCAGGAGCACACCTGGGGCCCTTTTCCCTGCCGGAAAGCATCTTCATCACCAAACAGGGCTCTATGGCCGCGGTGATATTCACCATGCGCGTGGCAACCTGCGTCTCTGCCGTAGTGCTGCTATTTCTTACCACGCCGCAGCAGATCCTCTTCAAGTCCCTGCGCACTGTAGGGGTTCCCAAACTCTACGTCCTCACGCTGGAAATGACCTATAGATACATCTTCCTGCTCATGGACCTGATACGAGAGATGTATGTTGCCAAGAAAGCCAGGACCATAAGAGCCGCAGGATTAGTTGAGGAGCAGAAGTGGGTGGGAGGACGCATAGGGTATACTCTTATCAGATCCCTCTCCATGAGCGAAAAGGTACATATGGCCATGATGTCCAGGGGCTTTAACGGCGAAGTTCATATCATGCAGGAATTTGAAATGAAAAATCGAGATTATATAGCAGGGGCTGTGGCAATATCTGCAAGCTTGGTGCTGGTGTTGATCTCCCAAAATATCATCAGGGTATGAAAGTGGAAAATATGATGGAAACCATTTTTGATTTGAGAGATGTTTCTTACTCATACGTGGGGAAGATAGACGCGCTGAAGAATATAACACTGAAGATCAAACGCGGTGAACAGGTCACCATTATCGGCTCCAACGGCTGCGGCAAATCGACATTATTGGCCATTTTGGATGGGCTTGTTTATCCCAGCTCAGGCGAATTTTACGCCTTTGACAATCTGATAAGCGAAGAGGTCTTTGATGCCATTAAGGATAATGAATTCAGGTCTTATTTTCGGACCAAGGTAGGATTCGTCTTTCAAAACTCGGATGTTCAGCTCTTCTCTTCTACGGTCTATGAAGAGATTGCTTTTGGACCACTGCAGCTCAACCTGCCGCTCGAAGAGGTCAAAACCAGGGTGGAAGATGTCATGGAGATGATGGAGATAGGCAAGCTGCGTGATCGCTCGCCCCACACCTTATCCGGAGGAGAAAAGAAGAAGGTGTGCATAGCCACCGTCCTGGTCAACAACCCCGATGTGCTTTTGCTGGATGAGCCCTCAGCAGGTCTGGACCCCAGAACTCAGCTCTGGCTGGTCGAGCTTCTTCAGGAGCTGGGCCATGCCGGCAAGACGGTGATAACGGCAACGCATGACCTGGAGATCATCGATCAGATAAGCAAGAGGGCCATCGTCATGGGCGAGAACCATAGCATCAAGATGGACAGGGATGCAGAGAGCGTTCTTTCCGACTACGAGCTGCTGCTATCTTCTAATCTGGTTCACGAGCATACCCACCTGCACGGCAAACTGGTTCATGAGCATCTGCATGTTCATGGGCCTGAGCACAAGCACCACGATCACAAGAATAATGTGATTTAATATTTCCCTAATAATTTTGCGAAGCTCCTGTGCATTGTGTGGATGTTCAGGCCGCGGCTGAGATACATCATGGGGCATCTTCCTGCAATGCATTGAATATGATGCTCAGCGCATTTCTGTTTAGCTCTATCTGTTTCCGTCCTCCAATGGATCCAGCATTTTTTGATGCCATTTTTATTGAGCTGAGCAATTGCCTTCTCCGTGTTTTCTCTTTTCACCCCTACAATGGCACAATCGATCTCTGAGGGAAGATCGGAGATGCAAAGCAGCATATCATTCTCAGGGCGACCCGACAAATCAACGACATAAACCCTCTTCCCTCTCCGGGACAGTTCGTCTGCCGTTAATTTCATAGCAGGTTTGGTCTTGTCTGTGACAATTACAAAGCTGTTATTTTCCCAGAACAACTCTTGCTCGCGCATATCGCATCTACTCCGTTCATTGAAATTGAATCTCAAAGTATAAAAATAAGGCAGCAGATGACTTGTGTGGTGAGAAGCATTCCGCAAGGAAAAACTGGAGACGCCAGCGGCTTGCCTGACATGCGAGGCGCCTGGATTATCCGGGAGCCCATCGAGGCGGCTCTGCAACTGGTGCAGTCGGGCCATCTCGTTAACGGGACATATAGCAACGCAGAATTGGAAGGCACTATGCAAGGGACTCTCTTTAAGGAGAAAGAAGACCTTATCTTTATCGGAAAATGGGCAGACCAGTTGGGCAGAGGCGACTTTAGAGTATTCATCGGCAGTACCTGCCGCAATAGAGATGAAGCGGTGGTTGGCAGAACTATATTCCGTGGGATGTGGAAGTATTCCCAAAGCCAGATTTGGAATGGCGAGTTTGTGGGAGAGAAGAGATAATGCAGATTACAGATCACATTCATGCATGCTCATCCCGATCACATTGGAGCCGCCGCTGCTATCAAGAGCATCTCCGGTTGCACCGTGGCCGCTCATGCAGCGGAAAGGCAATGGATTGAGGATGTAAAGCTTCAGGCTGGAGAGCGCCCCGTTCCCGGCTTCTTCCTGTTGGTAGGTGGCTCTGTTCCTGTAGACCAAATACTCCAGGAGGGAGATGTTCTGCATCTGGAGGGCGGCCTTGGTTTAGAGGTGCTGCACACCCCGGGACACTCCCCTGGTGGCCGCATCTTTTCAGGCCAGCTTGAAGGAAGAGGTGCGTGATCAGCAGTATCTCCATGGAATCTGAACAGGGAATGAGCAGAGGAAAGACGCTCTCCTGAATCCTACATTATGAGGATGAGGAAAAATAGTCTGGCTCAGAAAAAGGGATACTCTCGACAGCATGGTTTACGTGCGAGAGGAGATGGCCGCTCGGCCCTATTCGCACCGGCAGGTCATGGCTGCGTTTTGTGTTCACCGGCTTCTTGTAACCGTAAAGATAATGGCCCGGCTCGACAAGATAAAAAATTAGAGCGGAAAAACAGAGTAGGAAGAAGATCGGGAGAGACTAGATGCCCACAAAGCTACGCATTGCCACCTTTAATCTCATGAACCTTGACGATCGGCGGGGCCAATATCCCAGCCTTGAGGAACGCATACCCATCCTGCGACCGCAACTGGTACGCCTGGATGCGGACATTCTCTGTTTGCAGGAGGTCTGCGGCCAGCATGAGAGGGGCAGAAAGATGCGCCTGGATGCCATGAACCGCCTCCTGGAATGCACGCCCTATGAGAGCTACAAGAGAGTCAACACCATCGATCCGGATACAAGAGAGGTCTTTGAGCATCACAACCTGGTCATCCTCAGCCGCTACGAAATTGTGGAGCATGACCAGTATCTGCACGAGTATGCCCCCTCGCCGCGCTACAAGAAGGTCACGGCGATTCCGGAGGAGATCGAGGCGAGAGAGATCTCCTGGGAGAGACCAATCTTGCACGCCAAAGTGAAATTGCCCAACAACATGGTGCTGGATGTGATCAACCTGCATCTCAAGAGCCGCCGACCCACCAATATCCAGGGACATAAACTCACTCCGCGGACCTGGAAGACTGCATCAGGCTGGGCGGAGGGCGTCTTCATCTCAAGCATGAAGCGCATCGGCCAGGCGCTGGAGACGCGCATTCTCATCGACAATCTATTCGACGTGGACCCGTGCGCCCTCATAGCCGTCTGCGGAGATTTCAATGAAGAGTTTGATGAGGTCTCCATCGAAGCCATTAGAGGCGACGTGGAGAACACCGGCAACATGGACCTGGCCATGCGGGTCATGGTCCCTACGGAGAGAAATATTCCCGAACCGGCACGCTACTCCCTCTTGCACAACGGAAAGGGCAAGATGCTCGACCACATTTTGGTATCCAGGACCATGCTGGCCTACTTCCGGGGCTCCGAAGTGCATAACGAGCTATTACACGACGAGTCCATAGTCTTCGCCTCCAGAATTTACTATCCTGAGTCAGACCACGCCCCGGTGATTGCCCGCTTCGAGATGCCTGAGACGAGGATCAGGTGGTCCGTAGAGGCGGACGGGAGCGAAAAGAGGTAAACAGCGGATAATGGACGAGAAGGGGGGAGTGCCGGTAACGATGGTTTTGGCAACTGGCTCGCGACCCGTGATCCGGGATTCGCCAAAATCGGGATCGATGGATTTATTCAATCTCAGCCACAAAACCAGGTCCAATCCGCCTTGTCTCGGATTTGTTATTTTTATTTAGATTATATGTAACTGTATGGATAATTGTCGCCTGTATATTCTCAGCATCAAATATTTCATGAATAATCACTCTCAAAGTGAGTTCTTCATTGCCGTACTTAGCGAGTTCTTCTAGATGCCATATGCTGTTGCTTGGATCATACTTGCTGTTAATAGTCGGAACAATTTGTTCGTACTTTACCTTTTTAGGTACAGGAATTTTGATCTTTACGTTTTTCGCATTTGAAGGGCCTTTATTTATAGCTGAAACAATGAGAACGGGTTCCTTCTGATTATTATTTGATTTTTTTGGCAGTCCCACAATCAGATATGCTGAGGGATTGACATGTGATTCTTTATATTCAATGGTATTTTTATTTCTATTGGGGACCAATGAGTTTACTTCTGCAGTACATTTAATATATGTCTCATCGACACAAGCAACTTTTACTATTAGCGAAATATTTATTTTGTTATTCACAGCAAGCTTCTCGAAGTGCCACGATACATTATCCTTAACACGAAAAGAAGTCTCTGGTGAGTGGGAGTAATACTCTGTGTCTTCAGGTATTGTGATTTTTACAGTAATTCCTCTGGATTCTGATGGACCACTGTCCATGATCTCAAGATTATATGTTATGAGATCTCCAGGATATACATCATGTGGAACATCCCCTATTTTAAGTATAAGATCTGCAGCTTCTTCGACAATGGTTATAGCCGGTTCGGGTGCAACATATTCAATCCGCAATTTTTCAGAGGATTTTGTTAGAAGTATTGCTTTCATTTCTGCAGGATAGCCTGCTCGATCCTTAGGAGTATCAACTACTAATTCAAGCGTCTCATATTTGTCTTTCTCTAGATTTCTTACATGCCATTTCCGCTCAGAAGGATTATAATTCTTTAATGGTGTGGATAGATTTTTAGAAATAGTTCCCTTAGGCAAATCCGTACTAATTTCAATATCTTTCGCCGGTGAAGGACCCTTGTTCCTTACGGTGATCACGTACTTGATAGGATCACCGGGGAATATTGATTTTGGATGGCCTATTGGATCAATTATAAGTTTCGCTAGAGGTAAAATACGCGTCTTTTTCTCATCAGGTTCATTCTGCTTTTTGGGATCGGGATCATTCGCATCTGAAGTTACAGATGCAGACACTGGTAAATCCGTTTCTTCAATCAGTTTAACTTTGGCTTTAATCTTTAATATTTTCTTGCCAGATAGCAATAATTCACCGAATCTCCATAGGCCTTGTGTAGGATCGTAGGATCCACTATCTGGCTCAGTAAAGTCATGATCTATTTGATCCATTCCATCGGGTATCTTGATATTTACATCGATTTTCTTTGCTTCTGAGGGACCATGATTTGTCACATTAATATTATAAGTTATGTCATGTCCTGGAAGAACGTCTTTCGAAGACGGCTCAATATTGACAGAAAGATGAGCTATTCTCTTGACCTTGGTACTAACAGGTGGAATTGCCTCCTTGCTCCGCAATTCTGTGGGTGTGACAGGATTATCCAAATTCATCACCACAGTGTCGCCGGGATTTAAACTATCCGTACCTACAGTTAACGTAAGCAGCTTAGGAGCAACATTAGCAGCAAGATCTCCTACATGCCAGACACCCTTTTGGGAGTCATTTTGGGAGTCATATTCCTCTGTGGGAGATGCAGAAATAAATGATGTCCTTCTATCGGTAGTGTCCCGATCTTGATGTAAAATAGTAGTAATAATCTTGGCGATGTACAG
>CAZDLZ010000078.1:0-6798 GCA_964506745.1 uncultured Methanotrichaceae archaeon
TAGCGCATCAGAATTAGGTGCTCATTCTTGCAGTGTGCCGAGACCAGCCAGTTCGATTCTGTGCAATGATATGCCAGGCTCTCCAAATCTGCGTCGCACTTGCTGCAAAATCCGACCATATTACTCTCTAATGAGACCGGTTCCAGCCTTCTTCCTTCAAAAATGAGATTATGACTCTTCTCATCAAGTTGGTTCATCTTGACTTTAAGACGTCCGCCATGCTGTAAATTCCGGGCTCTTTACCGACTACCCATTCTACCGCCCGCACGGCGCCGCTGGCAAGTCCGGTTCTGCTGTGCGCCTGATGCTTTATCTCCAGCCGCTCGCCGGGCCCTGCGAAGAGAACGGTGTGATCTCCCACAATGTCTCCACCGCGCACGGCATGCACTCCAATCTCTTTTCCTCGCGGCATGACGCCTTCCCGGCCATACACGATCTCCTTTTCGCCCAGAGCCGTCTTTATTGCCTGCACTGTGGCCAGAGCCGTGCCGCTGGGGGCATCTTTCTTCTGATTATGGTGGGCTTCAATGATCTCGATGTCGTAGTCCTTGAGGGCCGCCGCCGCATCGGCTACCAGCTTCCAGAATACATTTACGCCTAAGGAGAAGTTGGGCGTTATGACTGCAGCCACATGGCCTTCTATGGCTTTTTTTATCTGAGAATGCTGCTCGGGAGAGATGCCCGTAGTTCCCACCACGAGATCGACTCCAAGACTTGCAGCCGTGCATACGTTACCTACTGCAGCCTTGGCAATGGTAAAGTCGATGAGCACATCTGGCTTGCTCCTTTTTAAGACAGCCTCCAGCTCGGAGGCATCTTCGACGATAATGCCGCCAGGCAGAGCCTTTCCTGCCCCTACTGCATCCAGTCCGGCTACGAGCTGCATGTCCTTAACCTTGGCTGCCTCCTGTATGATCAGTGTGCCCATGCGTCCCAGGGCACCTGTAATGGCGATGCGCGTCATGCTCTCTCGCCTACCTTTTCCAGTATCTCCTTTAAGATGAGTTCTTTATCCGGAGCCATTTGTCCCAGAGGAAGACGCATCGGTCCGCCTGCGTGCCCCAGATATTTATGAGCCGTCTTCACCGGAATAGGGTTTGTCTCCAGGAACATGGCTCGCACCAGCGGGGCAAGCTCATAGTGAAGTGACCTGGCTTTCTCATAGTCACCCTTCAAAATAGCGTCAACCATAGCCACCGTCTTTCTGGGAGCCACATTGGCCACCACAGAAACCACACCTTGAGCGCCCAGCGCCATGGTGGGCAGGGTCAGATCATCATCACCAGAGAGCAGGACAAAATCGCTGTCCCGGGTCAACTCTATGATCTGAGATTGTTGAGAAAGGTTTGCACTGGCCTCCTTAATGGCCACGATGTTTTTTACCTTGGATAGTTTTGCGACCAATTCCGGCTTGAGATCGATTCCGGTTCTTTTGGGAACATTATAGAGCACAATTGGGATGTCGCACTTCTCGGCGATAGTCTTGAAATGCTCGAACATACCCCGGTCATTGGGCTTATTGTAGTAAGGCGTGATCAACAAAGCGGCCGATGCACCTGCTTTGGCCGCATGGCGCGTCAGTTCCAATGCCTCACTGGTATTGTTTGAGCCAGTACCTGCTATAACCGGTACCCTAGAAGTCTCTACTGCAATCTCCACTACTCTTTTATGCTCTTCAAAGGTTAATGTGGCCGACTCACCAGTTGTACCGCAGGGGACAATTCCTGCTATGCCTGTTTTATTCAGGTACTCAATGTTCTTCCTCAGTCCCTCCTCATCCAGGCTTTCATCTTCTAAAAACGGCGTGATTATAGCGGGAAACACGCCTTTAAGCATCAATCTCGACCTCGCCCCGGCGAGTGCGTCTTTGCCGCATCACATTGGAAATATATCCTGCCACACGATTGCGTATGGTCTTATTTTTAATGTCGGTGTGCTCAGACACCACTAGCTTATTTTGTTCAAAGTCGGGACTAAATGAGCTTTCGTAGGTTCTCAACAGATCCATTGCGAAATTCTTGATATAACTAGGTTTTACGCTTCCCATAATCAACACTCCAGCTAGAGCAATTCTTTGTGCATCCTTGCCTCATCAATTTATATCTTCCCGTCCCTTCGGGCGGGGTTCTCACTGCTTGCCGGGCATAGCATCCTGGAAAAATCGCGATTAGCCGCGGCTGGCTGCCGCCGCCTGGTTGACCGGCCCCACGCCCTTCCCCACCCGCATGCTGCCTAAAAGCGCCCTCTCTGCGAACCCTTTGGCCAGGCGGGCAGCCTCTTTCAGGGGACAGCCAAAGGCGAGAAATGCGGTTAATGCGGCTGAGTAAGTGCATCCCACTCCATGGTTTTCGCCTTTTATCCTTTCTCCATGCAAAAGGACGACCTCTCCACCTGTCATCAGCAGATCAGTGCAGTCCAGGTGTCCACCCTTAACGATTACTGCCTTTGGTCCGAGCTGCAGGATCTTTTGGGCGGCAAGTTTTGCACTGTCCCTATCGCGAACCTCTATTCCGGTCAGAGCCTGGGCCTCGAAGATATTGGGGGTTACAACCGCGGCCAGGGGGATGAGGTGCGATTTCAAGGCATCTACCGCATCAGGTCGAAGCAGCCTGCCGCCAGCTTCCGCTTCGATCACAGGGTCCAGGACAAAAGGAATATCAGTCACGCTCAGGTGATGGGCCACGGCTTTGACAGTCCCGGCAGAGTGGAGCATGCCCGTCTTGGCAAAGGATAGGGAGAAATCGTCGGTGATCGACTGCAGTTGCGCTGATACGACCTCGGGCTCCAGGCCGAAGACATGCTGCACACCCAGAGTATTTTGAGCGGTAACGGCGGTGATGGCACATGTTCCATGCAGTCCCAGCACACAGAAAGTCTTGAGATCTGCCTGGATGCCGGCCCCGCCCCCCGAGTCCGAGCCGCCTATGGTCAGCACGACTTTTGGCATTAAGAGATCTTCTTCTCAGCCGCCTGCAACATTTCCGGCGGAAGCTTGTACTTTTGCGCGATCTTCAGAGCCTTGCGGTAAAGGCCGGCTTTCATATGCTGATCGTAGGACTTCGTGGCCGCTTGCAGCATCATCTCTTCGGGCAGCTCGAACTCCCCGGCAATCTCGGCTGCGTTCTTGACCAGACCAAAGCTCATGCTCTTATTGAATGCCTGAACCGCAGCCTGCCGGACCAATTCCGGTGGAAGGCCGTATTCCTTGGCATAATCGGCAGCCGCCTTATAAAACTCGCTATCAATTTTTCGGTTGAATGATCGCTCTGCCGCTCTCAGGCGGAGATCATCGGGAAGGTCGTACTTCTTGGCCAGATCTGCGGCCAGAGAGTAGTCGCCTTTTTTCATATTGGCTTCGTATGCTTTGCGGACAGCCTCTATCAGCATGTCACTGGGCAGACCGAGGTCGGACTTGATCTTGGCCGCCTCCTGGTAGGCTCCCTGGTTCATCTTTACGGCGAAAAGCCTCGCGCCTTCGGCCAGATTGCTATCAGCCATAGAAATCCTCCATAACGGTTATTACCACTTTTGGCTCGGGTTACAATGGTTTTCCAGTTGTCAGTTAGTCGCTCTGTGCGTACTCTGTGAACTCTGTGTCTCTGTGGTTAAAACGTCGTTAGCCGCTGGTTATAGCCAATGGCTGACGATACTACCACCACAGAGACCCGAGAAGCGCACGGAGGACTCACAGAGACTCTATTATACTATTACAATTACTATTACTATTATTGCCCCAGGAATAAGAACCTTATCCGTCTGCCCCCCTTTCCCGGAGATTGGTTACAAAGGCATACTGCGTGGTGGTGGGAAGCTTTCGTCGAAGCTCCCTTACCTCAGGAAGATAGATAATTATCTGCTTTGTTTGAGCAGGGGGCCTATCTTTTCCCAGTATTTTGCTGACCAGCTCCACCTCCGGCTCGCCCTGCATTCGGGCGGCGCCACTGCCATAGTCGGGAGACATCTCAATAAGCATGGGCAGCCTCAGGCGGCTCCAGAGAAATCTGGGCAGGCTCTGGGAGATCAGATCCAGTTCGGCCCTGTCCATGATGAAAAAAGTATTATCCTTTCCCTTGATGCCGGGCTTCTCCATGGTCAAAAGTTCGGTCAGATTTAATCGCTTACTGGGCAGGTGCTGGTTCATGGTCTGAATGGCCTTGACCAGAATATTCTTGTTCATCGCCTGCCGATCATCGGAAAATGCCATTCCTTCCTGTTATGCTCTCTTGCGACTTAAAGGTAACCGTTATCGAGGTGGCAGAAGAGGAGCGCGAAGGCAGGCGCGTGCGCGCATGGGATCATAGTCAATGAACCAGGACTTCTTGCTGCTCCTTTGTCTTACCATTATCTTACACTTCAACAACAGGATCTCAATACTACTATATTTTCTTTGGGCTAGTTTCGCTTCGATTCTCAATATTACCATTCTGCTTGCTGTGCGAATGCACCGCTTTCGTTTCACTGGCCTGGAATAGAAACAAACGAGGGTTCCAACTAAAACGTATTTATATATCTGTAAATCAGTCTATTTTTCTTAAGATTCAGACACCTTCGGGCCGCCTGGGCCACATTCTCCCGATCCTCATCCCGGCAGTAGATTCCAAAGCGCCAGGTAGCTTTTTGGGCTCTTTCCAGGATGCTGACCAGAGGCGATACCTCTCGCAGCGGCCTCACCTTCCCTTCGACAAGAGCCGGGAAGTTGCCCTCCGGCGCATCAGGGAGCGATGGGTTGTCCACCAGGATGTAGTTTGCATCAATTCCCGCTTCATGGGCGATCTCCTGGGCCAGCATCTTCTCGCTTACCTTGAGAACGGAAGGGTCCAGGCACTCCAGGCCGACGTACACCGCCCGCTTAAAAATTCTCCGAGATTTGATGCGGGAAGCCATCTCTGCCGCATATCCGCCGGCTCTTTCCAGGCAATTGAAGAGCTCTATGTCGTCCATTTCTTTTACGGCGCCGGCATTAGCCCCTTCCTCAATCATGCGCCGGATGGCCGCCGAAATCATGCACTCCGAGATGCGGCAGACATGATGATAATAGACGGACGGATGCATGAGCAGCCGGGAGATGAGAAGCGATGTCGCCGCCTGCACGCCTCCAGCCTCCACCACAAGCTCACCGTCGTGAAGGGTCATCTTTTGCAGCAGACGCAATCGATCTATCACTCCATAGGCCACGCCCGTGTAATGAGCATCCCGGATCAGGTAGTCCATCCTATCCACATCTATCTCGCCGCTCACGATCTGCCCCAGGCCGACGCCATTGACGGCGGCCTGAATATCTGAGGCCTTCAGGCCGTAATTGTCCAAAACCGCCCTCAGTTCGCCTTTTTTCAGGATATCAATGATGCTCTCGTGCTCCTTTCGCAGGTAGGGAGAAAGGGCTGCCTCTGTGGCATGGGAGAGCGGACCGTGGCCCACGTCATGAAGAAGCGCCGCAGCGCCTACCAGCATCATATCATCTTTCGCCAGGCCGAGGTGGCTTCCCAGCAGATCGGCCAGATGGTAGGCTCCCAGGCTGTGCTCGAAGCGAGTATGGTTGGCTCCGGGATAGACAAGGCTGGCCAGGCCGAGCTGCTTGATCCAGCGCAGCCTCTGCATCTGGGGCGTGTCTGCCAGCTCAAGAGCCAGGCCTTCCAGCAACACATAGCCGTGCACTGGGTCTCGGATCTCGGTCATCTGGCTTAACCCTGGTGTCTCCTAGATTAAATAATTGTTCTGGATGGGGATGGCCGATCAAATCATTAAGTATCTCAGTATGCTGCAATCCAAGATCGACGCCCTCAAGCGCCACCATGGCAAGACCGCCGCCCTCGCTGCGAGCCGCCCGGCCGTGCTTGAGCGGGCCTTTCGGGGCGAGCTTTGAACCAAGATTAACCAATTATCATTAATCCCTCGAAAGCTTTTTGGCTTCCTAGATCAACTTATAGCTATGAATTTCAAGGTTATTCTTCAGGAAGCCGAAGAGGGCGGCTACATAGTGAGCTGCCCGGCACTTCCCGGATGTCACTCCCAGGGCGACAACATGGAAGAAGCCTTGGAGAACATTAGAGAGGCGATAGTAGGCTGCCTGGAATCTCTGGCTGAAGAAAGAACAAGGCTTCTGGGCACCGCTGGCAGGATCGTTGAAGTAACTGTTTGATTTCATATGCCCCAAAAGCTGCCGATGATTTCCGGCAAAGAAGCTGTGAAGGCATTTACCAGGGGAGGCTGGCATGTGGACAGGATCGCGGGAAGCCATGCCGTTATGAGGAAAGAAGGCTCTGCGGTTACTCTCTCTGTGCCAATTCATCCGGAACTGAGAAAAGGCCTTCTCCGCTCTTTGATGAAAGATGCCAGCATCGATTTAGAGGAGTTCCTGACGTACTTGGTTATTCTGGGATTATAAAGCGACTGCAGCATCATTTGCTCGACGCCCGCAAGCGCCACCAGGCACAGACCGCCGCCCTCGCAGCGAGCCGCCCGGCTGTGCTGGAGAGGGCCTTCCGGGGCGAGCTGTAATATCTCGTCAATGACTTCAGGATGAAAAATTTATACTAAAAGGCCCAATGTATCCAGGATGAGTGAAGATGCCTGCGTCGTCGTATCGGTGGATGACATAAAGGCCTTTGAAAGGCTGAAGCTGATATCTCAGATAGCGCCGGTGAAAGAGAGGATAAAGTCATTTGAAAGCAAACACAGATGCAATCTTGATGCCTTCGAGGAAAAATTAAAACATCTTCCGGAGGATTTCGAACGCTGGGATGATGGAATGAACCCCTCCGAGTGGACAATGAGTTAAGCAACATCAACTCATGGAGG
>CAZDLZ010000079.1:0-6470 GCA_964506745.1 uncultured Methanotrichaceae archaeon
TCAGGATGCAGCTTGAAAACATGGGGCTGCTTTAACCTTCTTCTTGAATCTCTCCTACGGTCTATTCTTTAGCTTACGATACTATCGCCGCCGCCTTCCTCTCCCTGGCCTTCCGCCGGGCCGCCTCGGCATCCATCTTCTCGGCAGCGTCAATGTCCTTCACCATGAGGATTTGCAATAAGTAAGTTAATTATCCATCACGCAAAAAGGAGGACCAATCATGACCCAGCCACCTTCCGATGGGATCGTATCTATCCGCCATGACCTCAGGCCAGGTGACGTGGGCTACATGACGTACCTGCACGGCACCCTTTATGCCCCTGAGCAAGGTTGGGATCATACCTTTGATGCTTATGTCGCCATACCTCTATCTGAGTTTGCCAAATCAAAATCATTCAGAGAGCGCATATGGATTGTTGAAAAAGATGGAAGGATTATTGGGTCCGCAGCTATAGTGAAGTTCTCGGAGAAAAAGGCCCAGCTCCGATGGCTGCTCCTGCATCCAGAGGTCAGAGGCCGAGGACTTGGGAGACGGCTCGTAGAAGATGCTTTGGATTTTTGTAGAGATGTCGGATATTCATCTGTGTTTCTCTGGACGGTGAATACCCTTCCAATAGCTGCACAGCTCTATCAATCGGTAGGATTTAAGCAGACTGATGAGCAGACCCACGAGCTATGGGGCAGTATCGTTACCGAAGTAAGATATGAGCTAGCACTAAAATAGCGCAATGCATGGGCCGAATCCTCGATTATTGGCCCTGCATCCATCTTCCAGCTTTTCGAAATCCTCCTCTAGTCTATCCTCGATCCCCGGACTGACATGGCCTTTGTTGTTTGTGACCTTGCTGTTTCAGCTAACGTCTTTGCCTCATCTTTCTCTGTTTCAATTTCGGCTAATAACTCATCAACTTCTTTTGTCATAACATTCACCCTTTTATTACGGTTTTAACTTGCTAACAACTAAAGCGTATTTTTGGATTATATCTCTATTTTTAGCTGTTTCAGCCCGGTAAGCCTCAATGGCTTTTGCCATTTCCTCTATTTGCTTGTCGGCAGTTTTTACATCTTTCTTTGCAGAACTCTCTGATGCTTTCGTTGGTACATATGCAAAAAGGTAACCTAGTATAGCCATTAGTATAGGATTAAAACTCTTACTTAGACTTTCTGTAATTGTGGGTGTGCCACCAATGGTAACCACAAGTATAATGAGAAATATTATCGCTAAAAAAACAATAGCAGAAATTACGGTCCACCTTTCCCTCATAGATTCCCAATTTGTAGTTGTAGTTTCAGTCATATTTTTACTTGCGTACCTTCATGAATATACATGTTACGTTCTAATTATTGAAATTATAATGCTGTTTGGCCAAGGATTTGAGAAAAAGGCGGAAACGTCGCTCCATCCCCGCCCTACTTTTCGCAGAAAAATATCGAAGATTTCTTCAGTAAGTGCTCAGCTCTCCCCTAAACAGCATCTGCTGCAGCTTGGGGATATTGGCCAGCCAGTCGTCCAAAATCTCGGTGGCCCCCGTCTCCAGGCTCTTCATGTCCACGCCCTCCTTGGGCACAATCTGCACACTGGCGATATGCGGCTCGTCGATGGGCTTGCCGATCTGCGAGAGCATTTTGATGTAGACCTCTTCGATGCCCTGCACCTCGGCTGCGATCTGCCGGGCCGCCTCCGTAGAGAGCAGGTTGTAGATCTTGCCCACGTGGTTGATGGGATTCTTGCCGCAGGTGGCCTCCAGGCTCATGGGCCGGTTGGGTGTGATCATGCCGTTGGCCCGGTTGCCCCGGCCCACAGCTCCATCGTCTCCCATCTCGGCTGATGTGCCCGTGACGGTGATGTAGACCGAGCCCTGATCGATGTTGTCGGCCACATTCATCTGGGCATTTACCTTTCGCGGCGTGAACTGCCTGGCGTACTCAACGATATGATTCACGATGGCGCTCTTCGTGTCCACATAATCCTTGAGGCTGGCCACATGCCTATCAACCATGGCACAGGCAATGGTCAGGTTAATGACATCACCCTGGCGCATGCCCATGACCTTGATGTCCTCGCCTATGGCTGGAACGCTCTTCTTGAGCCTCATCAGCTCGCGCTCGGTATTGAAGACGATGTTCTCTGTCTCGGAGAGGGGCGCATATCCCACGCCAAAAGATGTGTCGTTGGCGGAGGGAACCTTGCGTCCGAAGACATCCCGCAGATCAGATGACCCCATGCCGATCTTGGCATCAAGGATGACATGATTGTTGACGTCCAGGTTGGAGAGCGACTCGCTCAAGAGCTTTCTCCCGGCCTTGATGGCGATGGTGTCCACGGGAATCTCCACATCCTTGAAGACCCTGGTGGCACGGCCTGTGAGAAGAATGTAAAGCGGACAGATGACCTCGCCACCTCCAAAAGCGGGCTTGGACCGGCCCGCCACAATCTGCGTCTTGTCGGTATTGTGATGCAAAACCGCTCCAAATCTATCAAGGTATTCCTGGCAAAGGGCCCGGCTAATGGACTCCGCCAGGCCATCCGCGACGCTGTCCGGGTGTCCAATGCCCTTGCGCTCTACCAGCTCTATTTCTTGCTGCTCCAACGGTCTTTGATTGAGGCGTTCAACCTTGATATTTCTCTTCATGACCAATCCTCTGAACATAATGGTATAACAAATCTCTGAAATCTAGGTGAAATGCGATATCTTATTAAGGCTTTGCAATTTCACTGCAATTCATTACTGCGTGAGTCCCACGCGCCACTTTAGCATCCTATCTTCTACAACATAGCGGAAGGTGCGGTCTATAGCCAGGCCCAGCAGACCCAGCACAATCATGTACATGAATACCTCATCCATGCGATAATGGCCGTAAGAGTCCCATATCTTGAATCCGAGACCATTCTTGCTTACCCCGAACATCTCGGCGGCCACAAGACACATCCAGGCAATTCCCATGGCAATTCTTATGCCGGCGGCAATGGAAGGCAGAGCATAAGGCAGAGCGACATATCTTATCAGATCAATATCCTTGGTTGCACCCAAAACTTTTGCCGATTCGACATACACCCGTGGCAGGCCCTTAAAGCCCACATAAGTGTTGATCAATATGGGAAAGACAGCTCCTATGAAGATAATAAAACCTGCTGCGGTGTTGGTTATGCCAAACCAGATGATGGCAAATGGAATCCAGGCTAGGGGAGGAATGGGACGTAATATCTCCACAATAGGATCCAAGATATTGTCAAGGAACTTGAACCATCCCATGAGCATTCCGACCGGCAGAGCAATTATCAGACCCCCTGCCATGCCAATGGCGAAATGCAGAGAGCTTACGGGCAGATCCTCTGTGAAAATCGACCACCAGTTTTCCAGAAAGGCCACAACTACCTGAAAAAAACTGGGCAAAGTCAATTGGTCATTGACCAGAAAGGCAGCAGCTTGCCAGATCGCTATCAATCCAAAAATGGAAAGGGCGGAAATGCCCTGATTTCTCAGGACATTTATGGTCCTACTGACTTTTTTCCGCACCTAACACCTTCTCGTAAAGACTGGTATCAAAGAGATCCTTCTCTGTCAGCTCCCTCTTCGTATACTTCATCTCGTAGTCAACTTTCGCATACTCGACGGTCGAAGGTATCTGAACGCGCGGATCGCTGACCCACTTGCCATCCCAGTTCGTTATGGAATGCTCAATTTCCGTGAGGTTCGCATTGGTCTTCCTGGCATATATCTGTGCGGCCTCCTCGGGATGTGCATTGATGTAGTCGGTCGCCTTGATATGAGTCTTGATGATCTGCTCGACCAGTTCCGGCTGCTCTTTAATGAGCTTGTCCGTGACCACCAGGCTGCAGCAGGCGTGGTTCGGCCACATCTCGCCTGAAGCTACTGCATGTTTGCCCTTGCCTTTCAGCTCAATTATGGATGGAGCGGGATGGGGCAGGAAGACACCATCGATCTTGCCAGCGGACAGAGCACTGATAGCCGGCCCCGGGTCCATGGCTTTAATATCGACCTTTGAGACTTCCACCCCATTTTCCATGAGCCATTTCTTCATGACGGTGTCCTGAATTGATCCAGGCGGAAATGTGCCAATGGAAAGTCCTGCTAGCGAAGCGGGTCCATTGTATTCCTGATCCGGCTTGAGAACCAGATCCGAGCCGTTGATGTTGACGGCAGCCACGATCTTGGCCGGCAGTCCCGCGGATATGGCGGAAATTGGCGGCGCGGTTCCCACGTAAGCTATATCCAGCTCTCCGGCGACCATAGCTTGCATCTCCGGAACTCCTGTGGGGAACTCAAACTCCTCGATCTTGGTTATGCCGAAAGGCCGCAAGTCTTCGGCCCACCAGCCCTTCTCGGTTGCGACCATCTCTGCGATCTGATGGGTACTGGGCTGGTACCCGATGCGCAGTGTAGTAATCTTGCCGGGCATCTTCTCTTCGAGGGAGATATTCCCCTTCTCAGTGGAGACGGCCTCTTTCTTCTCGGGTGCCGAGATGCAGCCTAGCGACATCACTACCACAGCCGCCAGGATGGCCATAATTATGAATTTCTTCAAATGCAATCACCTGAGTTGCAGCTTTGCCAAACCCCAGAGAACGATCGGTATAAAGCAGTTTCCAGCCACAGATCATTATTTTCACATAATGGATAATGATCTGAGACAATCCTACAATAGTATTAATAGAAAGCAGGCGCACAGCTAAAAGAGTTTCCAGTTAATTAATAGAGGCGGCGTGTCGCAATGGTAGGATCCTATTCAGAAATTTTGGAAAAGGTCGAGCGCAAAGAGGCAGTGGTCATAACCGCCCAGGAGGTGTCTATGCTGGTAGAATCAGGCGAATCGTCCCGGCTCTCTGAGGTTGACATTGTCACATCGGCCACCCGCGCGGTGATGAGTGGCACCTATGCCGTCCTCTCTTTCCCCGTGTCCGGGCCGGCATCGTTTCTTCGGGCCAGGAGGGTATGGATCAACGGCATAGCCGCACAGGTGGGACCCTGTCCCAACGAGAACCTGGGTATCCTGGATTTGATGGTACTGGGCACGGCCCACAGCCAGAGTCGGCTCAATTACGGGGGTGGCCATCTCTTTCGCGATCTGGTAGAGAGAAAAATGGTTCACGTCGATGTGGAGACTGATGACGGACGGGCACTGCAGGCCGATGTTGGACTGGACGATATGCCCCATGCCAGGCTCTTTGGATCGCGCCATGCCTTCAAAAATTACTCGGCGTTTGTCAATGCCGGAGCGGAGCCGGTCAACACCATATTCCACACCCGAGACTTTGCCCCCTACTGCCGGGAGGCGACGTTCTCCGGCTGCGGGCAGATTAACCCTTTAAAAAATGATCCGCTTTTAGAGAGCATAGGCATTGGGACTCGCATTCTCATGAACGGCGCCGAAGGCTTCGTCCTGGGCAGCGGCACCCGCAGCAGCAGAGAGCGGCCCAACCTGTCAGGCTTTGCCGATATGCACCAGATGGATGCAGAGTTCATGGGCGGCTTTGTCACCTCCGCCGGCCCGGAGTGCATCTGCTCCTGGGCTGTGCCCATACCCGTTATCAGCAAGACGATTCTGGAGGAGATTGCCCTGCCCGACCGGGGCATTGCTCTGCCTGTGAACGATGTCAACAGCAGGACGGCTATTGGCGAAGCTGACTACGGCGATGTCTGGACGGATGTGGATCTGGAAGTAGAGTTTGAACCAGAGAACTGCTCGGGTTGCATCACTTGCCTGGTGGAAGAGGCATGCCCCATGAGGGCGGTAAAGAGCGAAGGGGGCAAAATCTGCCGGGATGAGGCTTTGTGCTTTCACTGCGGCCTGTGCGCCAGCGTGTGCCCCTCGGCTGTCTTCTCATGTCGCCTTGGAGCGGTGCGGCTAAAGAGGAACGGGGCAGCAGTTCGGAGCATCCCGGTGGTGCTGCGCCAATCGGACCGACTGCGGGCAGAAAGGCTGGGGGAGGATCTGAAGAGCAGGATCATAAACGGCTCTTTCCACATGGCAGAGCCGGTCGAGCGCATCGGCTGAGCCTTTCAAGAATTGCCTTCGCATCGTCTTCTTCGCGCCGATCAAGGCTTCGCGTGAGATACAAGGTTATCACGCGAAGGCGCGAAGTCCTGATGAACCTCTCGATGATCTCCTCAGGCGAGAGGCCGATGATGGGAACAGGGGCGTTGCCCTCCTCGACCTTTGCTATTACTACTACTTCATGACCGAGCAAAGCTTCAGCCAAGTCCTCGGCCCGCTCGACCAGGCTCACCTTCTTGACCCCGGCTGCCTTCGCCAGGGTGAAGTAGGTCAGTGCCGTTGTGGTTTATATTCGTAGCGTGATAATTCAACCTGGGGGCTACGAGATTAGAACCACAAAACACCCATGATCCTCAGGCAGGGATCATGCCCAAAGCATGTGAAGCTCACATATTGCTAACCTTAACTCCTCATGTGATAGGGAATAAGCCCAATCCAAGCTTACTGTCCAA
>CAZDLZ010000080.1:0-5331 GCA_964506745.1 uncultured Methanotrichaceae archaeon
CTGTACATCGCCAAGATTATTACTACTATTTTACATCAAGATCGGGACACTACCCCCTGGATAGCTCAGTCACATTGCCGTCTCTTGTGACGAGATATTTTATGGCATAATAGGGATGCGATCCGCAGCCACATAGCTCGCTATCGAATAGATGGACAAGGTATCCCTCCACAGTTTCTATTGCATATGAAGGCGTTATTGAAGACGCTACCAGAAAGTAACCTTCCGGGACGGATGTATCATATCTTGGCAATGAGCTTGTCAATGCCACGGCAAAAGCCAGTGCTTCCTCTTTTGTCTCAACCGGCGCAAATACGGACCGGAATTCCTCTTTGCTGGCGATCAATCTGAACTCTTCGCCCTGTTTGGCAATATATCTGCGTAGCAGCGGCATCATGCAGCCCTCTCGAACTATGCCCTCTTGAGAGTTGTCCTCTTCGCTTAGAAAAAGGCATTCGATTAAAGGCAACTGTGGGGATAGATTTTCCAAAGCGCGAGATGCATTGGAGATCTGCATGCAGCCAAATCTCCCTTCAAGTGCATTCGAGTCAAGCATTGTGTCAGATGCAATTGATCCGGGCAGTATGATGCAGGCAAAAGAGAAGGCCATAAGCCCAAATAGGATGTACCTGTGAGAAAACATAGTAATCACCAATTTCTCGTTTAGATTATATGAGCAATAACATGCATTTATAATGGTTGTCTCATCGGAAACGGGATTCAAAAATGAGTTACAGCATCATTCCTGTCTCCCGTGCCTTCTCCAGATACCCTGCCCTGTTTTTGATCTCTCCTTTCTCGTAGGCCTGGGCGAGCAGATTTCCAGCATTTTCCATGCCCAGGTACTCGAAGGACATGGCAAACATCTGCAAGAGCGGCCCGCAGCATGCTGCTCCTTCCTCAGATGGGGAGACGATCAAACCTTTTCTTCCCGCGAGCTTACGGCTGGCGATGTAGGGGCGCAACCTGTCGATAAAAAGCTTCATTTTGGCAGTGGGCCCGTACCAGTAGATGGGGGTCCCGAAGATAATGAGGTCGGCGCTCTCCAGCTTGGCATAGATCTCACTCATTGCGTCCAAAAGAATGCAAGTGTAGCCGGATTTTTCTCTCTTGCAGCCGCGACAGTCCCGGCAGGGAAGGATCTCGTAGTCATAGAGATGCACTTTTTCTGCATCGTGGCCCTTTGCCCGGGCTCCTTTGAGTATCTCATCCACAAGAATCTCGGTGTTGCCGCCTTTTCTGGGGCTTCCCAGAACTGCCAGTATATTCGTATTCTGCCTCCAGGCGCCCTACCTTTTTTTCAATATTTTTTCCCTTAATCAAATTTTGCACTATTTATACCATTCCAGGCTTTCGTCCACGAATCTTATGAACGATATAAAGAAATCCTTCGCATCCCTATTCATACCTGTCCTGGAGATGATTCTTTCTGCCTGAACGGCATGCTCTCTCGAGATTGACTTGGCTGCATCAAGAGCACCGCAGTCCCTTATCAGACTTCGCACATATTTGATTTCTGCTGCATCGAGATATATCTCTTCCTGCATGATGGCAGCCAGGCGTTTTTCTTTTTGCAAAGCCAGGATTACGTGCAGCGGCTTTTTCCTCTTGCCGATATCCCCACAGGGAACTCTCCCGTAATCCTCCTCTTTGGCAAAAGTATCGATGATATCATCCTGAATATCGAAAGCAAATCCTATATGCCGGGCAGCAATCTCCAGCATCTCCAGATCCTTTTTGGGAGCTGATGCCAACAATCCGCCGACGAGCATCGATGCCTTGAAGAGAGAGGCAGCTCTTCTGCCAGTCATGATCTCCCACTCCTTGATATCCGGGTTCTTGTACTCGAAGAGCATATCCAGAATCTGGCTCTCGTTGACAGCCCGAAACTCTGTGGCCAGCAGCCTGGCAGCATCAACGAGCTTGTTTCCCTCAAAGCCGGAATTTAAAAGGCACTCTATGGCCAGGGCATAAAGAATATTTCCGGCAAACATGGCCGAGCCCAGGCCGAAACGCTCATCAAATCCCCTGGCGATGGTCTTGTGCAGCGTGTCCCCGCCTCTTCTTTTGTCTTCCGCGTCCACTATATCGTCGTGTATGAGGATGCTGTGACGGTATAGCTCAATGCCGGAACAGACCCTGACGATTCGCTCGTCAATTTTCCCGGCGAAGCCTTGGTAGACTATGAGTGTGCTGCATGCGGACAGCCTTCTACCGCCTCTTTGCACAAATTCGCGGGTGGCATCATAAACGTTGCCCAGGAATGGATGGTACTTTTGACCATCTTTTACCATCTCATCCAACCTGCTCTTGAGGTCTTCTTCTATGATTGTCCCATAGCTGTCGAGCACATCTGTGTAATCCATTTTGACACCTATAACCGTTTAATTAAGTTTGAGATACCCAGTTTCCAGAGCAATTTTGGATCCTGCTTGAACAGAGACTTTAGCAGGTCTCGCGTATTCATCCTGGAAATATCCTTCCCGTGCAAAGATCCCATCAGACGGTCCAGATCATCATCGGTAAGCTTCAGGAAAAAATTTTTAGCACGATAGCGTTTCTCTATCTGCTTACCGATGGATAATCTCCACCTATCCTCATATTCCCCAAGGGCGGCTTTGTTTACGTCCCGCGAAGATACTGCCTTGCCTGCCACCTCCCCTGCCATTACTCCCGCCTTCATGGCATTTATGATCCCTCCACCAGTGAGAGGATCTGATTGATGGGCAGCATCTCCAACCAGCATTATGCCGTTTGATTTTGTATTATTCAATGGGCCGGAGGTGGGAATTCCTCCTGCAACTATCTGCAAAATCTTTGCTCCGGGCATTTTTCTCTGCAAGAACCTCTCCTGCAGTGTTTTGGGAAGGCCCGGGCCGGATTGGGAGCCCTGTATGCCGATGCCCACACTCGACGCCGTCCGCGCCTATGACCAGAGACGCCTCGATATGGAGGGATTTTCCCCTGCTGATGGCATGATCAAATCTCTGAGTTCCGATCTGGTGTTCACTCCCTCGGCGCATCTGATGGGCTCTCCTATTTCCTGTCGCTTTTCTAAAAGCACAACTTTCAAGCCCGACTCCGCCGCGGTCTTGGCAGCCATAGATCCTCCTGGGCCGCCTCCTATTACAACGACATCGCACTTCATTTTATCTGCTAATTGGCAAATTTTAGGCAATCCATGAAGTCCATCGCAGATCCCCCTCCGGGTTTGTATGCTGTTATTATTTAGATCTTTCCGCATTTGCATCCTTCCGGCGACCTTGACCAGAATGGTTTCGGGGCTACATACCGCCTGTATGCTGCCAATAAATTTATCTTTTAGCCCGGCTATCATTTTCTAATAGAAAAGAGTGGAGGTTAAATTGATGTTCAAAAAAACCAGGATAATTTTGAGCCTATTCTTTATAGCCGTGCTGAGCATGGGCTCCAGCTTCGCTCAAGATAGCGGAGCGGCAAAATTAAGCATAATGGATGCGGCAAGTGAGCTGGGCCTCAACGAGTTCTCGGCAGCGTTGGAGGGCGCAGGACTGGCGGATACTCTGAATAACCAGGGTGTGCTCATGATTGGCTCCGGGTCCTTCGTTATCTTCGCACCCAGCGACGAGGCCTTTGCAGCAGTCACAGACGTCGACATGAACGCTGTCAAAGAGAACGTCACCGAGCTGAAAAGGATACTTTTCCATCACATCGTCTGGAATGACGGCAACTTTGAGAACATCTCCGAACTATCCTTTGCAAAAACACTGCAAGGAGAAAATTTGACACTCGATAACACGGATGGCATGAAAGTAAATGGAGCTAATGTCACGCAGTCCCAAAGTTACGAGAGCGGCACCATCTATGTGATCGACAAAGTGCTGCTGCCCAAGACAGCTTCTTGCCTTGGTGTGGCAGAAGCTGCCAATGATCTGGGCGCCAAAAAGTTCGCAGATGCCCTCAATTCCGCAGGACTGGCAGAGACGCTCAACGGCCAGGGACTCATGGGGTTTGAGAGTCTGGCATCCGGGCCTTTCACGATATTCGCCCCAAGCGACGGCGCATTTGACAGAGCCAAAGCAAACCTCGATGCCATCAGCAAGAAAGATGCAGGCATGATCAACCTTCTGTCCTACCATATTGTGGAAGCTAAGAGCCTGCTCAACGTGACCGACAGCAATTCGGCCAAGACCATGCAGGGCGACTCCCTGGCAGTTGATCCAAAAATGGGACTGGTGGGCGGCGCCAATGTCTTGAAGTCAGAGAGATATGCCAATGGCATTGTCTACGTCATAGACCAGGTGCTTGTGCCCATAAGGCTCGCCATGTGAAGCCGGGAGATTGGTTCACTCCTTTTTTCTACGAATCGGGCATTTTCTCGATCTCCAGCCTGACATTCCTCCTAAAACGACGGCCAGTCTCTTCCAGCCCCGCGCCTTTAGAAAGCTTGCCGCTACCATGGACCGCATGCCGCTGCCGCAGAAGATATAGACTTCCCTGTCTTTGGGCACCATATCCAGATTCTCTGGGATAGTAGTGATGTGAATATGCTTTGCACCTTCGATCCTGCCGTCTCTTTGTAGCTCGCTCTTTGATCTGACATCCAGAATCCATATTGTCTCATCCTCACCTTTATCCTCACTCTCACCTTCATCTAGCAGGCGGCAGAGATCCTGCACCGTTAGGGTTCTAATAGCAGCCGACTCCAGCCCGGACATATGCCAGCTCAACATGCCTCCCGCCAAAAACCCGACGATGTTATCGTAGCCCAGACGCAGGAGAATGACGGCGATGTTCTCGACATAATTGCCCTCGCCCACGAGAAGAATGGGCCGGTCGTAGCTGAGAAACCAGCCGGCAAAGCTGGCCAGACCATCCAGCCAGATGGATTGAGAGCCGGGAACATGAGCGGCGGAAAAGGCCAGCTCCTGGCGTGTATCCAGGATCTGAGCATTCTGCTTCTCGTAAAGGGAATAAAAGCTCCTGGCATCCAGGGGCTGAGGGGAGGGCAGAACGCCCAGTATCGGCCTGCCCTCCAGATTGACCTTTTCCATGCGGCGAAAGTAAGGAGGCCTATCCGGCTGGCTCTCCTGTATTGAGGCCACGAACTGCTCTTTGTTCTTGGCCTGCAGCCTTGCGTTGTGCTTTTTTTCGATGCCAAGGGTGGTCCAGAGGCGCTCGGCAATTAATTCGCCGCACACTGAGCCGGACCCGTGGGCCGGGCAGAGGATGACCTCGTCCCCAAGCGGCAGTATTCTGGAAAAGAGGCTCTCGTAAAGCAGTCCGGCATTTTCTGCAGCAAGATCTCGGCCCAGCAGGTCGATTCTGCCCACATCTCCTGCAAATAGAGCA
>CAZDLZ010000081.1:0-5035 GCA_964506745.1 uncultured Methanotrichaceae archaeon
ATTATCTATTTATAATTATCGTTCGGGCAAATTGATAGCTCTATTGAGCATGTACATTGCAAGCACTGATTCCGGACAGCGCTCTAACATCTCTTCATCCCATGAAACCAAAACGGCCTCGAAATCCTCAGCAACAGCAACATATACAGCATCTGCACCACGAAGGCGATTTTCAATAGCAATCTCTGATGCACGAAGGGCAAGAGGCAGATCCAGAGGAACCTGTGTCATCCCTGGAAAATGTTTTATGAGATTGACCAGCCTCCGGGATAAAAATGAGTCTCCAATTGGCCTAGCAATAGCCGCTCCACACTCGGCAAGCACAAGCGTGGGGCAGAATATTTTTGATCCTTTCACCCTATGTAGAAACCTGTAGCTCAGAGGATATTGTTTTTCAGAAGGTCGGGCTGCAGAGACAAAGACGCTGGCATCAATTGTCAGTCTCATCTCCTCATCTCGGCAAGAATCTGCAAAGCGCTCTTCTCGCTCTTCCATGCTGAATCGATTTCATGGGCCAAGGTTTGCCACTCTGCATCCCAGTCAATTTCCGCTGCCTCATCCTCAGAAGATCTTAGTGGAACCAATACGGCCATGGGTCTCCCCTCTGGGCCGATCAGAGTAGCTGTCTCACCGGGAGATAGCTTCGCTAGAATATCTTCGAGATTCTTTTTGGCCGAGTTTACAGAAACCTCTACTGACATTATTAACCCCATAGTAACTATTATTCGACTCCCTTTAATTTATATACAGCATGCTATTAAAAGTTAACTAACAGACAAATTGCATTCGAAAGACATCATGCCCGACCGGCCTCCCGCGCCCGAGCCTGCGCTCTTGCATGTGAGCCCGCCTGGCGGACATTGGCCGTGGCCCCGGATGGCTTTGCCTGCGAGCGGCTCCGCCGACGCGGCCCGAGGGCTCAGATAAAAACTTGTCCTATTCTCATCAGAGCTTCGCGGCTTCGCGCCTTCGCGTGAGCCCGTGATCTCGGAACGACCGGCCCCTCAGCACGAGCGCTTGTCGGTCAATCCAGCCCGCCATGACAACATCGCCGCAGCCCCGGACGGCCCGGCCCACGGGCGGTGGCCACGAGCAGCAGCCCGGACCCGAGCGGCGCAAAAGCGCGGCCTCGCGGCTTCCCGGAGCTGTTGCCGATAGCCCGCAAGGATCGCCAAGCTGGAGGGCATCCATGAATCTCTTTGAGCGTCCTTTGTGCCTTCGTGCCTTTGTGGTTTGGTCCGTGGTTGCTGGATATAAATTGTCAGCTAATAGTAATAGCGAACCATGGACATTGTTTTCAATATCCAGCGCCCCGGAAAAACGCCCCGTCCGGAGGCCAATACACCTGGCCCTCCGGACCCCTACCCCAAGCGCGAGCCTGCACGCGCGCATGCGGGCCCGCCTGGAGCAAATCGCCGTTGCCTTAAAAACTCTCTGTACTCTGGGTCAACAAAGATTTCATTTACCAATTTTGGCAAGCTGAGAGCGGACGAATTCCATGAATTGGCGCAAGCCAACAGCGGGATTTTCATCTATGTAGCTCTTCTCAACCGCATCCTGAGAGCCATTATGGAAGTGCTTGGGATAGGTCGATACCCTTTGCCAGTTTATATCTGGAAAATTATCATGGCGGTACATGGAGCCATCGATGTGCTTGCGTTCCCAATGATAGGAAAACCGACCTGCAATTTTTAGTGAGAACCACACATCAATAAATGAGCTATCATCTACAAAGGCTCTGAGCTTACCGCGAGAAATAATGGAATCTGTCAAAATATCCGCATATTCAGCATCGATGATTCTTTTCAGCACGACGAGGTCCACTACTGCTGAGGAAGACTCTTCATTGCGGCTAATATCTCATCTCTCCTGGATTCCAGATAGTCGAGTTCCTGAAAATCGTCTAGAATATCTTCTTCCCGTACTTCCCCTTTTTTCAGCTTATCGTCCAGCTCAAAGATGGATCTCACACCATGCTTTGTACCAATCTCAAATATCTCTGCTTCAATGCATCTAAGCTCTCTCTCTAAAAATGCCTTGATGCTAACTCGAGCAAGAACATTACGATCCATCTTCAGTGCAATTGCAACTTTATCGATAACTTCCATGATCGTATACCATCCAATAAATTGTCATCAAGATATTTCAATCCTCTTGTTCCTAATTATATGAGTATAGACACGCATTGCCTGAATCCTCCCCATCAGAAAGATATGCGCAATAGTCCTCTCACTCTCGCGAGCGCATGTGGGCCAGTCTGACAAAGGGCAACATGAGCCTGGATAGCCCCCGGCTCACAGGCGGCGGCCACAAGCAGCATCCGGGACCCGAGCGGCGCAAAAGCGCAGCCATGCGGCTGCCCGGCGCTGCTGTCGGTGGCCCGCAAGAATCGCCAAGCCGGAGGACCGCATCGGATCTCTCTGCTAAATAATCTCTGTGCGTCCTCTGTGCGCTCTGTGCCTCTGTGGTGGGATCGTTAGTTGTATGGTTATAATTATCAGCTAATAGTAATAGCGAGCCGAAGGCATTGCTTTCTAAATTCTGCGCCCAGGAAGACTGCCCTTGCCAGAAGAATGCACACCTGACTCCCAGGCCCGACTGGCCTCCCGATCCCGAGCGCTTGTCCGGCAACAGGACCTGCCTGGCGGACATTGGCCTTGGCACCAAATGGCCTTTGCCTGCGAGCGGCTCCACCGACGCGGCACGATGGCTCTGGCGAAAAAATTGTCCTTTTCTCATCAGAGCTTCGCGGCTTCGCGCCTTCGCGTGAGCCCGTGATCTCGGAACGACCGGCCCCTGAGCACGATCTCTCGCCAGACAAGCCAGCCCGCCCAGACGACAGCGCCGCAAGCCCGAACGGCCCAGCCCACAGGCGACGGTCACGAGCAGCAGCCGGACCAGGGGCGCCGACAGCAACCGCATTCAAGAAGCGCACTGCTCTTGAGCAATAATCGTCTCCGTTCGTTCGTCCTCCGCGTGCTCTGCGCCTCTGCGGTTATATTCGTAATTGTCCGGCTATAATTATCATCTAATAGTAACCGCAAATCACCACAACTTCCTAAAACCTTGCACCCTAAAAATCGCCTCCGCCTGAGTCCAGCACCACATGGCTTTCAGGCCCGACCGGCCTCCCGCCCGCCCGAACGACATCGCCGCAAGCCCGGACGGCCCCGGCCCATAGGTGGCAGCCGGGACCCGAGCGGCGCAATAGCGCGGCCCTGCGGCTGCCCGGCGCTGCTTCCGGTAGCGCGCAAGAAACGCTAAGCCGGAGGTGGACTGCCATGCATCTCTTTGCGTGTCCTTTGTGCCTTCGTGCCTTTGTGGTTTGGTCCGCAGTTTCTGGATATAATTATCCGCTAATAGTAATCACAAGCTGAAGACATTGCTTCCCAAATCCAGCGCCCGGAAAACTGCCCTTACCAGAGGCCAGCCCTTCCTGACATCGGACCCGCCCAATGAAGAGGAGACCAACCATGGATGCCTCGAACCTGTCAACTCTTCCTGCTCGAAGCATTAATCTATCTAGGAGACAGTGTATATCACAATGCATCTTAACGACCTCTTGAAATCAAGACGTAACGATATCCTTCAGATTGCTGCCAAGCACGGTGCCCATAATGTGCGCGTCTTCGGCTCTGTAGCCAGAGGGGAGGCCGACTCTCAAAGCGACATAGATCTGCTAGTCGAGTTCAAGAGAGGTACAACTCTGCTGGGACATGCAGCCCTGATACAAGAGCTTGAGGAGTTCTTGGGCGTCAAGGTAGATGTGGTGAGCGATCGCGGTTTACGAGAGCGTATCCGAGACCGTGTGCTCAATGAGGCGGTGGCCCTTTGAGGGATGATCGAGCATGGCTTTTAGATATCCTGGAAGCTCTCTTGAATATTGAGAAGTATGCTGCAAGAGGCGAAAGGGCATTTTGCGATGAAGAGCTTATCCAGGTATGGATGATCTATTATATTCAGGTCGCAGGAGAGGCGGCAAACCAGTTGTCGGATTCTTTTAAGAGTAACCACTCAGATATTCCCTGGAAAGGAATTATTGGCATGCGAAATGTATTAGTGCATCAATATTTCGGATTGGATCTGGGCGAAATATGGGATACGGTTATCAACGATTTGCCTTTGCTAAAAGTTAAGATTCAAGAGCTTCTTGACGAAAAACAATTAGAATCGTGATTTCATTGTGTCTTTATGCCTTTGTGGTTTGGTCCGTAGTTGATGGATATAATTATTTGCTAATAGTAATAGCGAACCGAAGACATTGCTTTCCCAAATCCAGCGCCCGGAAAACTCCCTTCGCTAGAGACAGGCACTACCTGGACCTCAGGCCCGACCGGGCTCCTGCCCTCTCTCACGATCGCTTACCAGCCAATCCCGCTCGCCCGGACGGCCCGGCCCGATGGCGGCGGCCACAAGCAGCAGCCGGAACCCGAGCGGCGCAAAGCGCGGCCCCGTGGCTGCCCGGGCGCTGCATCCGGTAGCGCGCAAGGATCGTAAAGCTGGAGGACCGCCACGAATCTCTTTTTGCGCTCTTTGTGCCTTCGTGCCTTTGTGGTTTGGTCCGTGGTTGATGGATATAATTATCAGCTAATAGTAATAGCGAACCGAAGGCATTGCTTCCCCAATCCCGCGCTCCGGAAAACTGCCCTTACCGGAGATCAGCACACCTGGCTCTCAGGCCCGACCAGCCTCCTGCCCGCCCTGACGACATCGCCGCAAGCCAGGACGGCCCGGCCCACAGGCAGCAGCCACGAGCAACAGCCGGGACCCGAGCGGCGCAAAAGAGCGGCCCTGCGGCTGCCCGGCGCTGCTTGCGGCAGCGCGCAAGAATCGCAAAGTAGGAGACCGCCACGAATCTCTTTTGCGCGTCCTTTGTCAGCTCTGTGTGAATAGTAATAGCGAACCGAAGGCGTTGCTTCCCAATCCCGCGCCTCAGAAAACTGCCCTCACCGGAGGCCAGCACACCTGGCTCTCAAGCCCGACCAGCCCCCTGCCCCCTAGCGCGAGCGCCTGCATGCATGCGAGCCCGCCTGGC
>CAZDLZ010000082.1:0-4909 GCA_964506745.1 uncultured Methanotrichaceae archaeon
AACCGTTTTGAGCTTTTCATCCTCGCCCTCAGCTATTATCTTCACCCGGCCATCCTTTTGATTCTCGACCATGCCCTTGAGGCCAAACGCATTGGCTATATCGACTATCCTGGCTCGATAGCCGACCTCCTGGACTTTGCCGGATACAAATGCAGTGAGCTTCATCATAGAGAAATTCCACACTCTTTGTATAAACACTCATGTTTTTAGCGTTCTTTGTGTCTTTGTGCCTTTGTGGTGAAAATCGTTAGCCGTAGGGTTTAATCAACATGATTATAACCAGGGATTTGCGATCAAGACTTGATTCTTAGCCCGCTTGAAAACATATTTATACAATTATAATAATTGTAAGAATTCATCTATTGAAAGACCGGCCTGCTTAAGTATTGCCTTGAGGGTGCCTTTTGGGATTTCTACACCGGGATGATTGGGAATTGTCGTATTTCTTTTGGTGGCAGGATTATACCAGATCTCATGGCTTCCCTTCGCCTGACGATCAAATTCAAATCCGGCTTTTTTCAAGCCCCGGAAAATTTCTCGTGAGGTTAGCGCAGGGATTTTCGTCATACAGAAATTGCAACGGGTATCTTGATATTCCTGACAACCCTTGTTGCAGGAGTCATCTCATGTGGTAGTGGATCGCCCCGTTTAATCGATGATTCAATGAGCTTCTTTGCAACATCCTGCGCAATTTCCATCGTCTCTGCAATTGTCCGACCTTGAGCAACCAGCCCCTGTAGAGTATCGCTTGTAGCTAGATAAACTCCTTCTTCCAGCTTTTCAATCTTAATGGAGACAAGATATTCAGACAAATTAATGCGCACTCCTTAAGCTTGCAGATGATTCTATCCTTTATAAAGTTGAGGGACTATGCCTGCCAAATTCACAGATTCGATCCATGCTTGCTCAATTCTAACTCGTAGCTTTTCCAGCACCGCAAATATCCCGGTCCACCGCAAAAGTCCGTCCGCGCTAGGCCCTTCGCTAGTTGCAGAAACTCCAGGAACCCCGGCGGCTCAATGTCCCTGGTGCCGTCAAACTCAAACCCGAATTCTGCCGCCATCTTCCTGGTGCGCGGGTGCACGAGGAGCACCAAAGGAAAAGAGATCCGCCACCGCCCGGTTGAGCTCCTCGGGCCGGGTGCCTGGGATTATGGCAATGGGAATTAGAGCGTGCTTATTATAACCAGGTGTTTACGAGAATAAAACCGCAGAGGCGCTAGAAGCGCACGGAGGACGAACGACGGAGACGACTATTGCTCAGAAGCAAATATGCTGTTCTTTTCAAGTGCTAATAATAAGGAAAATGGCACGTCTCTCTCGAACTCTGCGTCTCTGCTGTTAATAATCATAGCTGAATAATTAAAACTTCAGCTTGCAAATCGGCTAAAGCGTCTTTGTGCGTTCTCTGTGAGCTTGTGTGATGAAAGTCGTAAGTGCGCAGGGTTTAATCCACATGATCAAGGATTTCGACTGTCTTCATGCCCGATTTTCAGAAGGCCAGGAGTATGGAATGCAAACCTATAATCATGAGATCTGCCTACACCACCCGGATTACTGTAGTGGCATCAAGCACGTGCAATTGAATACACTATTTACATCGACAGGAAAGCTTTTCTTGTCGTTGTAATTAATACGGCTCCAGCCGCCCGAGCAGCACGGGAGCCACTCCTCATCTTCATCCTCGTTGGAAGTTGCTTTAAATCCAATCTTCATCTTTTTGCTTATGGTGAAAGTGCCTCTATAGTACTCGTCCACCAACACATCCGGATGATCTCCACTAAGCGTTCCTATGTATGCTCCGATCTTACCTGTGCCATTGAATACAGCATTTAATTTCATGCTGCTCGCAAAGGAACCGGAAGACTTACGAGTTAAATCCTCATAGGCGGATGCACTGGAAATCATTGTCGTCATCTCCTTGTTGAAAGCTTGCACATGATCGAAGCTTGCTTTCAGAACAGTGACATTATCACTCCCTGCAAAAAGAACTGTAGAATCGCTCCATAAAGAACTGATAGGCCCAGAACGAAAGCTACCAGGATAATCAATTTTTGTTGGAGAGTATGCATTGCTGGTGATTTCTTGAAGTCCAACACTCTTATTTTCAGTAAACGACACCGGACTCCCTTCAACTATATCATCATTTCGGACCAGAGATTTGGATTCACTGCTGAAAACGCCGCTACCACTACTGTGGGAATGCAGCACCAGATCCAAAGACCCCAGGTGCCTATATGAGCTGGCAATCCCAAGCCCTTCCACGGTCTGATTCGAATCGAATCGTAGGCCTACCGTTTCCGTTTTATCATATAGCTCATCATCATTGAGCGCCAATCCCATCGATATCAGAGCATTAAGAACATAAATTATGGTCAGTAGCTTCTTCAAGCACAACATGCCCCCTCAGGCATTATTCATCTGATAAGCCGTTTTGACATAAGAAGTGATCCGCTTTGTGCTCCTGTGGAGCAAAATCTACAGCATACGCTTCTAAGCATAGGTGCCTCTTATCATTTTCTAATGACTTTCGTCACCAGTAGCCCCGAATAGATCGAAGCTGCATCAATTCAGCAGCCTGCTTGGACTTATTTTGTGAGGTGAGAGAGACGGACAAAGCCATCCATAACCCTTCTGCTTGTAAGAGTCCGGCGCGTTTCCCGCATCAGCTCACACTATCGTAGTAATTAAGATTAGTATTTAGAATCCCAAGATACATTAAATAAGTTGCGGTTAGCACATCTATAAATATTCTAATATGAATAAATTAATGCGATTAAAAATCTCACAGATCATAATTATATACCACCCACACAATTCTCTACATAATGCTTCTCTTTGCCCATGTGGGCCTCGCCCTGGCCTCTGCCCGCTTCTTTAACCATGTGAGCCTGGCCTTTCTGGCATTGGGCTCCATGCTTCCCGACATCATCGACAAGCCCCTGGGCTTGATCGTCTTTGGCAGCCCCAGCATGGGCCGCACTCTCGCCCACACGCTGCTCTTCCTCGTGCTTTTAGCTGCCCTTTCCTTCTATCTTCGGGATATCAGGCTCTTCTCCCTCACCTGGGGCGTGTTCACTCACCTCGCCCTGGATTCTATGTGGAACTCCCCGGAAATCCTGCTCTGGCCGCTCCTGGGACCATTTCCAAGAGCCCCAATTCTGGATACCGTGAGCTACCTGCAATTGCTTCTTTCCGGTCTGAGAAACCCAGGCATTCTTATACCGGAAATAGCAGGCCTGGCTTATCTCATATTCTTTGCCTATGCCAGGAGAAGACAGGCATCCGCCTGGATAGAGCACCATATCGGAGAAAAGGCCGGATGCATCCTGCAGACGCTCTTTCGCGGCATGTGATACGAAACATCAGCGATCTTTCCCATTCGCCCCTTTCTCCATCTCCGTCTCCATCTCCATCCTGGCCGCCCTCAGTTTTCTGATGCTGATGTAGTACTGAGCCAGCAGCACCAGGCCCGTCAGAGCCAGAATGCCCAGAATGATCATCAATGCCTGAGGAGCGCTTCTCCGGTAATAGTTGACCTCGATGTAGGAAATTTCCGTGGTATTATTCCAGGTGAGAATGCTGCCGGAATTTTCCTCCACGAATTCGTCCGGCACCGGTCGGACTATGCCCAGACTGCGCTCTCCAGTCGTGAAACCCTCCGGCAAAATTATGCGCACAGGGAGATGATCTCTAATGGGAAGAATGAACTGCTGACCCTGCAAAGACATGCTGTAAATCAGCCGTCCTTTGATCGACCGATCAAAGGTCAGGCTATAGAGATAGTCCCCTCGCTGGAATTGATAGCTGCTGTTGAAGGTGACGTTTTTGCCCGATTCGTCAAAGAGCGTCATATTTTCCGTCTTTTGCCATAGTGTGATATTTAATTGGCTGGCATTGACCGGCAGCGTGACCAGCGCCTCTTTCTCCCCCAGAAGATAGGTTGTACCGTCAAACTGTGTGCCTGAGGTTATCATGCAGATGGCCGTCAGGGCAAGCAGGGCCCATGTGCCCGATTTAAGAAGATAATCGTACATCGTTTGCGGCTGCTATGCGCTACAGCTTTATCTCGTTTGGGGTACAGGAGTAGAGAAGACCCCAGATTACTTTCGCTGCGCACTAATTTACTTAATATAGGATAAAACTATCATATTAAGCTAACATGAAAACTGCCTACAAGTTCCGGCTATACCCAAACAGGCAACAAGAAGCACAATTGGCCTTAACGCTGGAAACCTGCAGGAATCTTTGGAATAAAGCACTTGCCGATCGCAAGAATGCCTGGGAATGCGAAGGCATAACCCGATCTTACGAAGATCAGGCTGCTTTGATGGTCTTTGAGAAACAGTCCAATCCCGGTTCAAGTCCATTAACCGTTATAGCTCGATTACCTATCCACAGTCTGGCTTCAAGCTGAACGGCTCCCGGCTGAAACTTTCAAAAATTTCTGGCGGCATTAGAACCTTTGTGCATAGGCCTATTGTGGGCAGGATCAAAACCTGTTCCATCAAGCGAGATAAGACAAATGCATGGTATGTCATATTTACGACCGGGCTTGAGAATCCAACCAAGAGTGAGACCAAGACCATGATCGGAGTAGACCTTGGCATCACTCATGCAGCCGTAACTTCGGACGGTCAGTACTTTGACTATCCAAAGTACCATGTCCAAGCTGAGAAGAAGAATCAGGCTGCTAATAAATCGTTGCACCGCAAGAAGCTAGGTTCCAATAACCGGAAGAAAGCCCAGACAAAGTTGGCCCGGATCGCAAAGAGGGTAACCAATCTTCGCGAGGAGTTTCTGCATCAGGTTTCAAGGAAACTGGTAAACTCGGCTGACAGAATCATATTCGAAGATCTGAGCATCCAGAATATGCTTAAGAACCACTGTCTAGCAAAGCATATTCAGTA
>CAZDLZ010000083.1:0-4625 GCA_964506745.1 uncultured Methanotrichaceae archaeon
AGAACGAGGGAGGATAGGCGGCGCTGGCTTTGGTGAGGCCATGCTCCCGGCCCCATAGCTCTACACAGCCCTTGTAGTAAGAGTCGAAGATCCACATATGTCTATTCTTCTCGCCCCCTCTCCAGCTCCCTCAACAGCTCCACCAGCACCGAGAATACAGCTGCCTCCAGTGGATCATCAAGCGCATAAAAAGCCTCGCTGGAGTGCTTCTTGGCCATCTGTGCCACCCTTTGCCCGTAAATCTGGTCTTCCTTCTTCAGAGCCCGGCTGGCCTTCAGCCATCTGGCAGAGACGTCCTTCACGCCCATCCTCACGCTCTCGAAACTTCGTCCCATAGCTAATCACCCACGCAGAACGTCGCAGGCCATAGTTTTCTCTCGTTCTCATCCGGACAGATATTCTTCTCTTCGTCCCAGCTCCTCTCCTCCAGCCTCCTTTGTATCATCTCCTCCACCTCGCCGGGCCGGGCGTGGAAGACCTCCGCCAGAATCTCCTTGGCCGTCTGCAGCTCCATGGCCCTGATGCTTGCCACCGGCCTGGGCTCGAGCGGCTTCGCCCTCTGCTTCCAGGGCCACCTCATGAGTACGCCTCCAGCGTTCTCTGGTTCTCCCTCGTCCGCGGGTGGTCTTTGGCCACCAGCCGTGGAGTTTCACGGGGGCCTTCCTCGAAGTAGAACACGCGGTCGGCATTATGCACCAGGTCCTCGAAGAAAGGGTCAATCCCCTGAGCGTAGAGCAGCACGGCGGCCTCTTTTGCGGCATCGCAGAGAGCATGGGAGACGTACTCAGTCATCTCTCGAGCGTCCTCGTAGAGGAGAGGGTCATGCTCGATGAGAATCAGCGAATGGTGGGCCTCCTCCAGGATGGTCATAAGCTGGAAGACAGTAAATCCCCTGCGGATTTCCAGGGCCTCAAACCGGCGGTCAAGCCCGGAAAGGATGGCAGAGGAGTTGCCGGTGACATATATCACTTTGAACCGTTGCATGTTCAGGTTTTGGTTCAGGGCCTGGATGAACATCTCCCTGGGAGCCGTCAGGGCATTGAAGGACCGGGACCGGAGGGAGACTGTGGGAAGAAGCTCGAAGTGCATGCTTAAAGTCTGGAGCTACGGGGATATGAGGGCGAGCCGGGAGCGGGGCGAAAGTGTATATGAATGCAGCTTCAAAGATCCGGATTTAAGAGATACACAATGACAATCCTGGTGGGCTGCAGCGGCTGGTCTTACGATGATTGGGTGGGGAGATTCTATCCAATGGGGCTGGCCAAGAAGAAGGGCGATTGGTTCGCTTACTATGCCCAATTCTTCAACACAGTAGAGATCAACAGCACCTTCTACCGACCGCCAGGCGAGCTACAGGTCCAGTCCTGGATAAAGAAGGCCAGGGATTTGAAGGGCTTTGAGTATTCCGTCAAAGTGCCCCAGCTCGTAACTCACAAGGCACTCGTGGAGGGTGATTCGGATAAGGCCATCTTCTGGGCTACCTCCTTCGAGAAGACCTGCGTCGCGCCCCTGGCAGAAGCAGGCCTTTTGGGCGGCGTGCTGCTACAGCTCTCCCCCTACTTCAAGAACGATGGCTCAGCGCTCGCCACGCTGAAAGGTGTTCTGGATGCAGTTTCTCACGAAGAGTACAACTATGCCGTCGAGTTTCGGCACAGGAGCTGGCTGGACGAAGGCAGGAAGGAGATAGATCCTGCAACGCTGGAGGCTCTGAGGGAGAGAAATGTCGCCAACGTCCTGATCGATGGCCCAGGAATTCATGCAGGCACGGAGCAGACAGCGGATCATGCCTACGTGCGCTTGCATGGCCGAAACTACGATATCTGGTATAAGGGCGAGAAGGAGGACGACCACAGGCTGAATAGATACGATTATCTCTACAAGAAGGAGCAATTGGAGACCTGGGTGCCTTGCATCAAGGAGGCCGAGCTGAAGGCCGCCAAGGCGAGGGTGTACTTCAATAATCACGCCCGGTCCAAGTCGGTGAGGAACGCCTTTCTGCTGATGGATATGCTTTCGATAGAGCACAGGTCAAAGGAGATCCAGCTACAGGATCAATACACGCTCGGTGAGTTTTAGTCTTGGACGCATTATGCGAGTAATTATGCACGTTGATCTGGATGCCTTCTTTCCTTCCGTAGAAGTTCGAGAGCACCCGGAATTGAAGGACATGCCGGTAATTGTTGGAGCGGATCCAAAAGAAGGCAAAGGCAGAGGCGTCGTTAGCAGTGCCTCCTATGAAGCCCGGAAGTTCGGCATCAGATCGGCCATGCCCATATCCAGAGCCTGGAAGCTGTGCCAGGATGGCGTTTATCTGAGACCCCATTTCGACCTCTATATCCCGGCATCCAATAGCATAATGAAGATTCTCAAGAGTCATGCCGATAAATTTGAGCAGGGCGGGATAGATGAGGCTTACCTCGACATATCGAGCCAGGTAAAGGACTTCGATGAGGCGAAGGAATTTGCCGGGAAATTGATGGACGAGATCCTGGATAAAGAAAGATTGACGTGCTCGATAGGTGTCGCCCCCAACAAAATGCTTGCCAAGATCGGTTCCGATTACAAGAAGCCTTATGGTCTGACTGTAATTCGAGAAGAGGATGCAAAGGAGTTCCTTTCGCCTTTGAAAGTCCGGAAGATACCGGGAGTGGGACCTAAGACCGAGAGAAGGCTAAAAGACCTCAAAATCGAGACCATAGGCGATCTGGCCGCCATAAATCCTGAGCAATTAATTCGACTCTTTGGCGTTTGGGGTAGCAGGCTTCATGAATACGCCAATGGCATCGACTACAGTGAAGTCATAGAAGGATATGAGACAAAATCGATCGGGAGGGAAGTGACCTTCGAGAAGGATGCAGACGATGGTGGCCAAATTCTTAGGATCCTGGATGAATTGGCTGAAGAAATACACAAAGAACTGATCGAGAATGGATTCCGCTTCAAAACCATCACCATTAAAATCAGGTACGAGCATTTCGATACTTATACCCGCGCCAGGTCTCTATCTTTTCCGACGAATGACCTGGATATTCTCAGAAATAATGCCCGGAGACTGATCGATGCCTTCTTGAGGGGCAATAAGAAGATCAGATTGATTGGGCTACGAGTATCAACTCTGATGCACAAAAACTAGGCCAATAGGCATAGACGCCGCTTATTCTCTTCAATCCAAATGCGCTTTTTATCTACCTTTTTATTATTCTATTTCCTGTGGAGACCGCAATCTGACGGCTCAAATAAGTTCTATGACATTCTATAAAGTCTTAAGTAAAATGCCATAGAACCATATTCCATGCACCGCACCCCCTCCGGCGATCGCTGCCAGGCCCTCCAAAAGGATGCCCGCGAGCTGGTCCGTGACGCCCGAGCCCTGCAAAAGGCCGCCCGTGCACCCGCGGCCTGCCGGGTTGCAGAGAGGAAGCAAGTAGAGGCGAATCCGGGACAGATTCGTGTTATGCCCTTCCTCGCCTATCAAAAAGAAAATAGCTACCTATCACGAACATGATATGTAGATTCCAGATCCCAGCCACCAATTGCCATCCACTTTCATCACGTAGCCTATCTTGAACTCATCTCTGTTACCGTGAGCAGGGTTCGGGAAGATTAAGTAAGTAAAACCTTTCCCTTCCTTAGCGACGTTTATCAGGTTCCTGATGTATGGAACGCCATTGGAATCAGTCTCGTTCAACTTGTTCTTGCCTATCCAATTGGGTTTGAATGGATGCGCAATGTTAGTTCCATTGAAGTCATAGGCATAAATGTAGAGATCTCTACGGACAAATGAGCCGGTCTTATTGCTGAACTCATCGAGTGCTTTATCTTTGCCGTTCTCTTGGGCATAGGCGACCGCGGACTCAACAAACGAGACGAGTTCTGTTTTGTTGGATTATGTGATGAGTCATTCATTTGTCAAGCCCATAGGTCCTTCTTTTGCCAAAGCCAATTGCATGACGAAAACCGTCGCAGTCAACAGCAAGATTACTACCATTAGCATATTCCAGTTCTTCATATCAATCAATTTTAGTGTGGACGATAGGCCTCATGAAATACTTTTGCCGCTCACATTCATGCATAACACGTTGGGGCTCCTCCTGCCCGCTCTCCTCCAGCCGTCTCTGTATCATCTCCTCCACCTCTCCTGGCCGGGCGTGGAAGACCTCCGCCAGGATCTCCTTGGCCGTCTCCAGCTCCATGGCCCTGCTTGCCACCGGCTTGGGCTCGATCTCCCCCCGCCGCCTCCAGGGCCACCTCATGAGTGGGCCTCCAGCGTCCTCTGCACTCCCGGCATCTTCGCCTCGGCCTTCCTGCCTTTGGCCGGAGCCTGCTCGCTGTAGATGCAGAACATCAGGGTTAGCCAGCTCGGTTATCTTTTGCAGGTGAGGGTCCAGCGCTGGCGCGTAGAGCAGGATGGTAGCTTCCCTCGAAGTCTGCCTGAGGGCCGGGGGCCCTGGTACTCCACCATTTCTCCGGCATCCTCGTAAAGCAATTGGTCATGCTGCACGATCAGGAGGCTGTGGTGGTTCTCTTCAAGGATGGTCATGAGCTGGAAGACTGTGAAGGCGCGGCGCACTTCCAGCTGCGTGAAGTTGCGGTTCAGCCGACTGGAGCTGCGGCCGCTGATGAAG
>CAZDLZ010000084.1:0-2139 GCA_964506745.1 uncultured Methanotrichaceae archaeon
TGATAGTAGGATACAGGGTCGCTACGAAATTACAGCAGATTCGGGACACTACCCTGATCCGGGGTGTAGCCAGATACATCAGCAACATTCTCATCGAAGATAAAAGGAACTTCCGCAGCAGTAACCGTTCCAATCATTAGGACAGCGCATAGCCAGAGGAGTCGGATGGACATAAAGATCAAAGAACCTGTTTCTATGACAACACTATATCAATTTTACATCAAATTTGAATCAAGCCGAGCCTTTCTAATCCAAAGCATTGAATGATTTTGCGGGCTGCAAAAGATATTATATTCCTACGATCGACTGATATGGTGATTGGAGGTGATGTGGCTGCTGGAGATTGAAGATCTGTCGGTGAGCATCGGCAGTAAGCAGGTTCTGAAGAACTTCAACCTTAGAATAAGCCGTGGCGAGACCCATGCCTTATTTGGGCCCAATGGGACGGGCAAAACAACTCTCTTGAATGTCATCGCAGGAATTCCCAGGTACACCGTCGATGGTGGGCGCATTGTATTCAAAGGGGAAGATATCACGCATATGTCCATGGACGAGAGAGCACGCCTGGGTATAGGCATGGCCTTTCAGCGCCCCCCTGCCATTCGCGGCCTGCGGCTCAAAGACCTCATCAAGATCATCAATCCCAAGGCCGATGCACCAGCCATACTCCGGAAGATGGACTTTGAGGCTTTTGCAGAAAGAGATGTCAATCGCGGCTTTTCGGGTGGCGAGGTAAAGCGCTCCGAGATGGTTCAGCTCCTGGCGCAGCAGCCGGATTTCGTCATGCTGGATGAGCCGGACTCCGGCGTGGATCTGGAGAATATCAAGCTCATAGGCGAGGCCATCAATGCTCTCACACAAAAAGACCTGCGTCCAAGCCTTCGGACCAAGTCCGGCGTGATCATCACCCACTTCGGCCATATTCTGGATTACATGAAAGCGGACCGGGCTCATGTCATGCTGGGCGGATCGATTGTCTGCAGTGGCAATCCGGGCGAGATACTCGAGCAGATCAAGAGAAGCGGATATGAGGGGTGTGTAGGATGCACGTGTCCGGTATAGAGGATAAGGCCAGGAAGGCAAGGGACAAGAAGGCCCTGTACGGCACAGATGTGGACCTGGAGAGCTATGAGTCAGACGCTAAACCCCAGGGCATTGTAGACAATGCTGAAGATCTACCAAATTCTGTCGTGAAGGCGGCCCTGGATGTCGGCGTGATGCTGGACGGAGAATCCTCAGGCTCTTTTGTTCAGATGGACCAGACGCCAGTGATCGCCAAGTCTCTCTACGAGGGCGTGGAGATCATGGATATGGCCAGTGCCCTGGAGAAGTACGACTTTTTGCAGGATTACTGGTTCAAGCTGGTGGCAGCAGATACGGACAAGTACACGGCGGACATAGCAGCAGCGCCACCGGCAGGCTACTTCATCCGCGCCAAAAAGGGCATGAAGACGGTATTTCCCGTCAAGAGCTGCCTGTATCTGGGGTCATCCAACCTTAACCAGCGCGTGCACAATGTCGTCATTGCCGAAGAAGGCTCGGAGCTGCACGTCATCACCGGCTGTACCACTCCCGCTCATGTGCAGCGAGGCTTGCATATTGGCGTATCGGAGTTTTATATTCAGAAGAATGCCAAGGTAAGCTTCACAATGGTGCATAGCTGGGGCAAAGAGGTCGAGGTGCGACCGAGAACGGGCATCACCATTGCTGAGGGGGGATCGCTCTCCAACAATTACATAATGCTAAAACCGGTCAAGACCATTCAGACCTTCCCCAAGGCCACGCTGGATGGCCGCGGGGCCGTGGCCAGCTTCAACACCGTGGTCTATTCCAGCATGGGCAACATTGACATAGGCAGCGATGTTTACCTCAATGCGGCCGAGACCAGCGCCGAGTCTATCTCTCGTGTGGTTTCCGTGGGCGGCGAGGTCATCGCTCGGGGGAGAATGACCGGCAGAGTGCCGGGCGCCCGCGCCCATCTGGAGTGTGTCGGCCTTCTGCTATCGGACAAGGGCAGAATATATTCCATACCGGAGCTGGACGGCCAGTGCCGGGATCTGGATATGTCCCATGAGGCGGCAGTGGGCCGCATCTCCGAGGAGGAGCTGGAGTATCTCATGGCTCGCGGTCTGTCCTCAG
>CAZDLZ010000084.1:2149-3823 GCA_964506745.1 uncultured Methanotrichaceae archaeon
CAAGCGTTATTGTGCGCGGCTTTTTGGATGTGGAGATCAAGGGTCTGCCTGATGATCTGAAGCAGGAGATCAAGAACATCACCCAAAGAGAGGATCTGAAGGGAGCACCGTAAGCAGGGGGCTCTCTTTCTATTCTATTTTAAAACCAACATCCTCCATTTGGATAAAAAGATCGTCGTAAGGAAGTAACGGCTACGGAGGATCATGTCATCTTTTATGCGTCTGGAGATTGCTGCAAAGCTCCTGCGAAATGCTTTGGCTGAGTGGCTCAGAGACGACGCCTCGCTCCTGGCAGCAGCTTTAGCCTACTACGGCCTTTTTTCTTTTGTGCCTCTGCTCATATTAACATTAATATTTATAAATTCGTTGTTCCAGCATGGCTTTCTCGACGGTCAGGTGGTGGCCCTCTCCCAGGATCTGGTGGACCGGCAGATGCCGGATGTGGCCGGGGAGCTTATTGACCGGGCTTCCGATCAGGCCGCATCCTTTCGCTTTACCTTGCTCAGCGTTGGTCTCTTGCTTTTTGGCGCTGCCGGTCTCTTTGTTCACACCAGGAGAGCCTTTCATCTCATCTGGAAGACCCCGGAAAAAGTCGTCCCCCTCATGGACACCATCCTTACCTATCTGCACTCATACCTGCTCATCGCCCTGGTCGCCTTTATGCTTCTGGCGACATCCATATTCACCGCCCTTCTTCTGCCAGCAGGAAAACTGATCGAGGAATCGCTGCCTATCCACATGGGGCTGCTTCGCCTTCTCACATTCCTGGTCTCACTCACCTTTGTAACTCTGCTCTTTGCCGCTACCTACAAGACCCTGATCGAGGTGAAGCTGCGCTGGCAAGAGGTGCTCCCCGGCTCGATCCTGGCAGCTCTTCTCTTTGCAGCAGGAAACTTCTGCATCGAAGCCTATGTGAGCATAGTCAACCTGGGCTCGGCCTACGGTGCGGCAGGGTCTCTGGTGGTCTTTCTCTTCTGGATCTACTACTCCGCCCAGATCTTTCTCTTTGGTGCGGAAGTGATCAAAGTGCAAAAGAGTATTTCGGAGGCAGAAAAATGAGGTTTACTGACTTATTTTTTGTAGCTTCTCCGGCACAGACAGCAAACAACATCGCTAGCCCAGTGTGCACCCAGAAAGACACGCAAAGGCCCAATCAAAACGATCAATGAGAGGCATATGGTTATTACCTTTCGATAGACTCGAATTTATTACTCCTTTTTTTGGCCGGATATCAGACAATGAGAATCTTCGAGTTGCCGGGTGCGTAAGCTCGGGCTTTCAGTGGTCTACGAAGGATGCACTCCTCTTGTGCTCGTAGTCCTCTTTTATGGCCCTGGCCATCTCCTCGTCCGCCTCAACAATCAAAGCGCCTATGTAATCGCAGTTCTTGCAGTGGTAAATCTTGCCGGTGTAGCCGCCTGCCTCCAAATAGAGTTCAGAGCTGCCGCAGACCGGACAGATCTCCAGGATCTTCTCTGGTTTCATAATGGTCTCATGAAATCTATTAGAAGTTGGTACGTGTTTAGCTTCCGATCAATTATTCCTAAATTTACCACAAGTTGTTTTTAGACCAGAAAAATTAAATAATATGAGGATAATACTTTTTTATCAGGAGTATACACGAAGGAGAAACAATCAAGCAAACTCAAGATCGAATTGAAGAATTAGAGCGCG
>CAZDLZ010000085.1:0-3131 GCA_964506745.1 uncultured Methanotrichaceae archaeon
GGAAAAACATAGTAACCTGAGGTTAGCAACTGGATGTAGCGAAGAGCCAAAGAAAATCAAAAGAAGCTACTTCAAAGCTTCCTTGACCTTTTCCACCAGTTCCTCCACTATGGCGCTCCTGCGATCCCCACCGCAGACGATGCCTCGCACGCCGATGATGTCCGGCTGCAACCGTCTGAGAAGCTCCAGGTGGGCGAAACTGATGCTTCCGGCAATTGCCACCTCCAGACCGGCGGCGTGACCCAGGGCAATAAAGTCCAGCAGCTCCTGCTCGCTCATGAAATCGAAGGTGGGCTTTCCGTCTTTGACTGCCGTGTCTACCATGACCAGGTCTGCGCCGGCTTTGGCGGCAGCCGCGGGCAGGAGCAGGGGCGAGATGGATCCGACCCGAGCGTAGTCGGCGTAGCCAGATGCAACTACTTTCTTCCCAGGATCGAAATCCTTGACTGCTCGTACAATACCCGCCAGCATCTCTTCTGCCTGATCTGGAGTCTTCACGCCCAAAAGGCCTGCCTTTACGTATTCTGCACCGGAGACGGCAGCTCCCAAAGCCGCCAGGCTCGCTGTGCCCGGCTTGAATTGCAGGTCGCCGATGGTGGCGGAAACCGGCACCCGGCCTTTGGCCAGGTTTGCCACGGCCCGAATGGCCCAGGGAAAGTTTGCGCCAAGTGATCCCTCTTTGGGATTTTTTACATCTATTATGTCTGCACCGCCGGCCAGGGCCGCCTGTGCTTCAACGATATTCATAGGGCTAACCAATAGTCTCATATTCATCCAATCCCGAAAGGTGCATTCGTGCGTTGCATCTTCGTCCTCGATATACTTAATGGTGCTGTTGTCCATGCCGTGCGCGGAAAGAGGAGCAGTTATGCGCCTATAGCCGGTTTTTCCCAAATCGTGTCTACATCAGAGCCGCTGGGCATTGTGCAAGAGCTTCGCCCCAGGGAGGTTTACGTCGCCGACCTTAACCTGCTGACGGGCAGGGGGGACAATCTGGCGGCCATAAAAAAGATCTCGACCTGTACCCGTACCATGGCCGACACGGGGATTTCGAAGGTCGGCGATCTGGATCGTCTGCCAGAATCCGTCTCTATGGTAATGGGCACAGAAACAGCCTCGCTGCAGCTCATCGAGGAGGCGGCAAGAGCACGTAAGATAGTAGTAAGCATAGATATGATGAAGAGGAAGGTGCTGGCCCGTGATCCTGATCTGGCCGGGCAGACGCCCTTGCAGCTCTTGCAGAGGTTGAGCGGCCTGAAACTGCAGAGTGTAATCCTTCTGGAGCTGGATAGAGTCGGCACATCAGCGGGACTGGACAAACCGTTTCTGGAGGAGGCGGAAGCAGCCGCTAAGCATCCCTTGATACTGGGTGGCGGCGTGAAGGGGGAAGAAGACCTGAGGACATTGGAAGAGATGGGCTTTTCGGGGGCATTGCTGGCCACGGCACTGCACAATGGCAGAATACCTGTAGCGCGGGTGCAATAGGGCAATCCCTCATTCTTGCAATAACATATTGTTTACTTTGCTTATGGTTTCATAGATATTTGCGCCTTCTTCAGTGGTTTTATATAATGTGTGTGTGTCCTGGCTGGCCTCTAATAAATTATTTTTCATAAGAATTTCCAGATAGGGGTTTACTGTCCTGAAGTTGAGGTTGGCCTGGTATACTATTCTTGTCTTGCTGGCACCTGTTATGCATATTTCCAGAATTCTAGAAAATATCTCATGTTTGCTTCTCTTCATGGCCAAACTTCCTGTATTTTTAACATCTAATATACAGAAGTGATCATCTTGGATCATATAGACGATTATGTTAAGTTAGAAACTACAGATCTGACCAACACTATTATCCTTAACATTGTTTCGTATCAAAGATCACTGGTTGTAGCTGAACAATAATAATGCCAGTTATCGATGGTCGTGATATTGAACGATATTTATTCGATAGAGTATCTGGGGATCATAGGTGGAGGAACTCACGCCCAAGACCAAATTGCAAAGCTACTACGAGCACGATTACCAGGGCTTTTTGGCGGTCCTCAAGAAGAACCGAAAAGATGCTGGCAGTCGATTTGTCGCGCCGGGTGCCGGGCGAGGCCCTCAAAGCCGAGTTCGAGGGATCGCTTCGCAAGCTGGAGCCGCTCTTGGAGCGGGTCAGGAAGACGGATGAGCTGATCGATGCAATGGTGTACAGGCTGTACGCTCTGACGGAAGATGAGATCGGGATTGTGGAAGGGAACGCAAACCAAGAAAACGCTAACTGATGACTGGTGAATCAGGAAATGAATCTTGATTCTTCAATGCAGGATAACCTTAAAATCGTTCACCTGCAATAGTATTAATGGTGGTGGTTAGTAGAATGAAATTAGCGATCATAGTGTTATTTGCAATATTACTTTCATGCTTACTGTTCTCGGTTCATGCTCTTGAACCAGGAGATATTGCAGCGCCCAGCATTAAAGCTCCTAACATGGATATGCCAAAGCCTATTATCACCAGTCCGAACATGAATACGCCTGAGACAAAACCAAAGCTGCAAGCTATTCCTGAAAGCAATCCCAATCAAACCCTCAACCAAACCAGCAGCAATACTGCTGATCCTAACGAGGCCAAATCAAATGATGTGAGCGGCAAATGGTCGATAAGATTTGATGACCGGCCAGACAGAATAATTGATCTGACCTTATGGTCGTCCAGCGGAACCAAAATCATGGGTTATGGCACTCTAACAAAGGGAAGCGCAGGGAATTCTGTGACCGCCAGCGGATCTTTTGCTGAGGGAGAACTTGTATTGACCGTCAAATCTGCCGAACCAGATTACGCAAGCCAGAGATACGATGAGTACAATCTCGATCTGTTTGCCTCAAATAATTCCGCAAATAATATCCTTTCGGGAACTTATATTCTCAGCTCAGGAGGCGAATTCTCTGATGACGGAAATGCCACGGCAAAAAAACGCTAGAGCCATTATTGCCCCCCCCAGCTCCAGACCCAACCCCCTTTCCTGCCGACAAGCGCAGGTATTCGGCTCAATCTATGCAGATTTGCATCGTGCTGTCGAAGACCTTCTCCCTGGATGGTAGTGTCCCGAATCTGCTGTAATTTCGTAGCGACCCTGTATCCTACTATCA
>CAZDLZ010000086.1:0-2385 GCA_964506745.1 uncultured Methanotrichaceae archaeon
TGGAGGGCGTCGGCTTGACGGAAATGGTGCAGAAGATGGGAGCGCCCGTGGAGATGCCGCCCAGGATGCCGCCGGCATTGTTGCTCGCAAAGTCGATCTTGCCCTCTTGCCAGAGCAAGGGATCGTTCATCTCGCTACCTCGCAGAGCGGCGCACTTACAGCCTGCGCCTATCTCCACCGCCTTCACGGCACCAATGCTCATGAGCGCCCGAGCGAGGTCCGCGTCCAGCTTGTCGAAGACCGGCTCACCCAGACCGGCAGGCACGCCCGTGGCGGTTATTACTACCACGCCGCCCAGGCTGTCCCCCTCCTGGCGAACGCCGTCCAGCCGCGCCATCATCCTCTGCGCGGCTGCGGAATCGGGGCAGCGAACCGCATTGGACTCGGCCAGGGCCCGAAGCTGCATCAAATCTGAAGAGGCGATCTCCGCCGCAATTCCGCCAAGCTCCGTCACGTAGGCCACGACCTCGATGCCTGCGGCATGCAGCAGCTTCTTGGAAACGGCCCCGGCGGCGACCCGGCCCACCGTCTCCCGGGCCGAGGCCCGGCCCCCGCCCCGGTGATCGCGCAGGCCGTACTTCATCTGGTAGGCATAATCAGCATGCCCCGGCCGGGGCTTGTCGCGCAGGAGATCATAGGAAGAGGAATCTGCGTCCTTATTCCAGACGAGCAGAGAGATGGGCGTGCCAGTGGTGTGGCCCTCGAAGATGCCGGAGAGGATTTCAACCCGGTCCGCTTCCTGCCGGGCCGTGGAGGCGCGGCTCTGGCCGGGACGCCTGCGGTCCAGCTCCTTTTGAATATCCGCTGCGGCCAGGGCCAGGCCCGCAGGGCAGCCGTCCACGACCACGCCCACGGCAGGGCCGTGCGACTCGCCCCAGGTGGTGATGCGAAATATGGTGCCAAAGGTGTTTCCGGACATAATTATGTCTCAGATGCCGACCTTTGCCTTAAGCTTGGAAATATCGCTTTCGATTCTCTTCAAGCGATCATCCCTGATCTCTTTCTGCTCACCAATCTCACCAATGATGGCCTCGCGATTCTCGTCCAGCTTGGAGATAACCCCTTCCCGGGAGGTCTTTATCTCATGGACGATATCAGACCTGGTCGTCTCTAGTATCGCAATTGTTGCATCCTGCTTTTCGAGCATTTTATCTTGCTTTTCAAGCATCTTATCCTGCTTGCGGTCAATGCGCAGGAGAGCAGGGATGCCTTTGTTTAGTTGCTCCACCATAGAGACATGCATAAAATCTTCAACGGACATCACATAGCCATGATATTCTTCGAAGAGAATGCTTGAAACTTCGGAGCTTTCCGGCCGACTCTCCTCGACAAAACTCCTGAAACCTTTGAGCTGCCCTTCATCGCCCTCTATTAGAGCCACAACCATTTGAAATCCTTGGTCAAATCGGTTGTATGCGGAAAACCTACGACATCCAAGCTCAATTGCTTTGTGGAGCAAGAAGACTCGATAGCCGACCTCGTGGACCTTGCTTCCCAGTATCTTGGCTTGCAGCTTCATTTGCATGTAGTCTGCAAGTGATTAGTTATAAACTCTGTTGATTATTGTTATGACTTTTTAGCCACGACTTCTACCAATATGGTACATTCTCATAGTATCCGGAATAAAGCAGTTGGTTAAAGAGCTTTTCCGGCTCAAAACGATAATCTGAAATTATGCCCTCAGTGGATCCAGAGGATACGGTCGCGAGGAAACCGTGCAAAGCTGGCCATTCTCTCATCAGGAAGTCTTGTTTAGGCAAGTCCAAGGGCTTCAAGACGGGCCTCTTTAAGCTTATCGACCTCCACTCCGGGCCGTTGCCAGCTCTTCCATCGCAGAGGCTAGATCCTTTGGGCCGGATCTGCTTGGGCTTGAATTTTTCGACTCTGCCTTGGGTGACTATCTCCTTTTCTGAAAATACAAATTGGCTTGTTTGCTTGCAGATATTAGATCATCGAGTCCGTAGTTTGGCCAACACATTCTCTCCTTAAGTATCGTTATGGTAGGTTTTGTTCTTTCTTTAGCCTCTTCTACTGAGTAATTTTTTTGAATATAAAATTCGATTATATCTGCTTCGCGTGCCTTTCCATCTGCCACTCTATAAATTATATATCCTGAAAATATTAAAACTAATGTGCCCATCGAGGGAGTGCCTCTCAAAAATCCCCCTTCAGGGAAAAAAAATAAAGGCAATGCTAAGCCAGCGATAATTATTCCCAAAATTCTTATTAGTTTCCATTCCATTTAACCAGTCCTCTTTAGAGCGCACTTAATCACTATTGTACTTATTTATAACCTTAACTTCCACAGAGTAGAGAATACCGAGTAATTATATGGCTCTTCGCTACATCCAGTTGCTAACCTCAGGTTACTATGTTTTTCCAGTT
>CAZDLZ010000087.1:0-1608 GCA_964506745.1 uncultured Methanotrichaceae archaeon
CCGCCGCCCGCCAGAAAAGAGCCATGGGGCGTGATGTGGATGTAGCAGAAAAGGCGCAGAGAAGTGCCTGCCGCCGGGAGCGAGCACGGCAGAGAAGTGGCCTTTGCAGGGCGGCCAGGTTTTTGGCGAAGCGCTATGTCGCTCTCGATTGCGAAAGATGGCGTCCCTGGCGGCGAGATCGCCCAGAGGCTCGATGGAGTCGAAGCAGAATATCAGGTCCTGGATGAAGTCCGCGAAGAGCGCTCTGGCCTGGTCGTACTCGGGGCGGTGGGCTGCAAACCATTCATGGTTGTTGTTCTGGCGAAGGGCGTGCAGGAAGGCGAAGATGGGCGGGAACTAGGGTCATGGGATAGATCAATGGTTTTCTGGCTTTAGATAACTTTCAATTTATGGGCAATGGCATCCAAGAGTATTGCTCCATCTAAGCGATAACCTTTGCTTCATCTTGATCCGGCCTGATAGCTTCTGATATGCTTACGTCCTGTGATCCGGCCTCTGAGCTGGAATGCTTCATGGCAAAGAACTCGGAGATGACATCATCCAGTTCCATGATCTTCTTTACCAGAGGACTTTTCTTATTCAGCCTGTACATCTTGGCCTGGCCTACCGTTCTCGTGGCTGTGATGAGATCCAAGGCTTCCAGCCTGGGCCACACTTTGAATAGAGTGGCTCGGCTCATCTCTGCACCCTCGGCTATGTCGGTCTTGGAATAATCAAAGGCCTCGTTGTCCATTAAGAAGTCCAATACCTTCAGCATCGGGCTCTTTATTCCCAGCACTCTTATGAATAATGACTCATCCATTAATTTATCAACCTCGTTTTTCTCCATCCGGTTCTTTCACTATGCATATCTAAGAATACGGCAAAGTTTAAGTAATTTGCCGTCTACGTTTTAAATTGTAGATGTGAATAATATGATGATAATTAATATGTGAGACCTGTATATTAGGTAAAAATATAATGGTGGTGGATATATGAAAAAAGATGACGCAGCAATAATAAAGGCAGAAATCCTAAAGAAGCTTCGTAGACGCGATAATTGGGGCAATAGCCATACTGCTTTTGATGATCTTCCGAGAGGTTTTCCGAAAAATCTTCGCGGCAACGTGAAAGATCTGGCTGATGATTTGATCAAGGAAGGTTTGCTGCTGGAAAAGCCGACCGGCTATGGCAGGCATGTATCCTTGAATCCTCGAAGGAAGGCTGAGATAGACAGAATAATCGAAGAGACGCTAGGTCAAGATGGTGCGTAGGAATAGATCAACTATTTTCTTGTAGCGAATATAGGTTGTTCCTTGCCAGAACTGCGTTAGGATGATCTTTTCCCAGGCGCTTTTCAAAAATCTTCAGCGCCCTCTCGAAGCACCTTTTTGCGCCCTCGAGGTCCCCCTGATCTTTGAGCACCGATCCCAGGTTGTTGACTCTGATGGCCACGCTGGTATGCTCCGTCCCGAGTGCCTTCTCGTCGATCTTCAGAGCCCTCTCGAAGCACCTTTTTGCGCCCTCGAGGTCCCCCTGATCTTGCAGCACCAATCCCAGGTTGTTGACATCTATGGCCACGCTGGTATGCTCCGTCCCGAGCGCCTTCTCGTCGATCTTCAGAGCCCT